>NZ_CP107841.1:4943256-5589070 GCF_036346855.1 Streptomyces europaeiscabiei | reverse complement strand
TGGGCTGCGGCGGAACGCTCGGCGCGGCCTGGACGACCGGCGCCCTGCACTCGCTCCAGCGGGCCACGAGCTGGGACCCGCGCGACGCGGAGGTCCTGGTGGGCACCTCCGCCGGGGCCGAGGTGGCGGCGATGCTCGGTGCCGGTGTCGGCGTGGAGGAGCTGCTGGCCGCGCAGCTGGGCCGACAGGACGCCCGTCCGGAACTCCGCCGACACTTCGCCGCCCCGCCCCGGGCGCTTCCGCCCCGGCCCGCGGCCTTCCTCGGGTCGCCCCGGCTGGCACGCCACGCGCTGGGCCGCACCGCTCCCGCGCCGGCCGGGCTGTCCGGCCTACTGCCCCAGGGCCGCGGCGACGCCCGCCGGCTGACCACCCTCGCGGACTGTCTGACGCCTCCCGGACAGTGGGTCCGGCATCCGGCGACCTGGCTGGTGGCCACCGACTTCGACACGGGCCGCCGTACCGTCTTCGGGCACTCCGACACCCGGCCGGTCGCCCTGCGGGACGCGCTGCGGGCGTCCTGGGCGGTGCCGGGCTGGTTCCCGCCCGTACGCATCGGGGGCCGCCGCTACGCCGACGGCGGCATCCTCTCCACCGCGTCCGCCGACCTCCTGATCCCGAGCGGACTCGACGAGGTGTACGTCATCGCGCCGATGAGCTCCCGCTCCCCCGGACCGCGCCGGGGACTCGGCCGCGCGGAGGCGCTGCTGCGCCGCGTCATGACCCGCACGCTGGACGCGGAGTGCGCCGCGCTGCGCGCGGCTGGCACCCGGGTCGTCCGGATCGAGCCCACCGCCGCCGACCTGGAGGTGATGGGCGGCAACTTCATGGACCCCCGGCGCCGCCTGACGGTCCTGGAGACCTCCCTGCGCACGACACGCGCCCTCGTCCGCGAGGCCGTACGCGCCGACGCCACCGCCGACGCCGACGCCGGCGCCCGGACAGGAGCCTGAGATGCACCAGCCCGAAAGTCCCGACAGCCCCGACAGCCCCAAGACGCCGGAGAACCCCGAGAGCCCCGAAAGCCCCGCCGGAACCGTCACCCGCGAGACCCGCCACGTCGAGGCGCTGATCATCGGCAGTGGTCTCTCCGGCATCGGAGCGGCCGTCAAGCTGCGCGAGGCGGGCGTACGTGACCTGGTCCTCGTCGAGAAGGCGGACGACCTGGGCGGCACCTGGCGCGACAACACCTACCCGGGCTGCGCCTGCGACGTGCCCTCCGCCCTGTACTCGTACTCCTTCGCGCCCAACCCGGAATGGACGCGGGCCTTCGCCGGCCAGCCCGAGATCCACTCCTACCTCCGCGACACGGCGGCCGCGTACGGCATCACCCCACTCATCCGCTACGGCACCGAGGTCACCCGGGCGCAGTGGAACCCCGCCGACGCCCGCTGGCACGTCGAGACCAGCCGCGACCACTACACGGCCCGGTTCCTGATAGCGGCGGCCGGGCCCTGGCACGAACCCCTGCTCCCCGACATACCCGGCCTCGCCGACTTCCCCGGCGAGGTCTTCCACTCCTCGCGCTGGCGCCACGACCACGACCTCACCGGCGCCCGTGTGGCCGTCGTCGGCAGCGGCGCCTCGGCCGTGCAGTTCGTGCCCGCCGTCCAGCCCCGCGTCGGCCGGCTCCACCTGTTCCAGCGCACCGCCCAGTGGGTGCTGCCCAAGCCCGACCACCCGGTACCGCGCGCCGAACGCCGGCTGCTGCGGAGTCTCCCCGGAGCCCAACGGGCGCTGCGGGGCGCGGAGTACGCGGCGCTGGAGGCCCTCGGCGTCGGCTTCCGCCACCCGGCCCTCCTGCGGGCGGTGCAGAAGGTGGGCACGCTGCACCTCCGGGCCACCGTCAAGGACCCGGCCCTGCGGCGGGCGCTGACCCCCGACTACACCCTGGGCTGCAAACGGCTCCTGCTCTCCAACACCTACTATCCCGCCCTGACCCGGCCCAACGTCACCGTGCACGCCACGGCGGTGAGGGCCGTCGAGGGCAGCCGCGTCATCGGCGAGGACGGCAGCCGCGCGGACGTCGACACGATCATCCTGGGCACCGGCTTCCACATCCTCGACATGCCCATCGCCCAGCGCGTGTTCGACGCAGGCGGTGCCGGCCTCGACGACCACTGGAAGGGCAGCCCCGACGCCTACCTCGGCACCACCGTCAGCGGCTTCCCCAACGCGTTCGTCCTTCTCGGACCGCACCTCGGCACCGGCCACTCCTCCGCGTACACGGTCCTCGAAGCACAACTGGACTACGTGGCGGGTGCGGTGCGCCACTTCCGCTCGGCGGGCTGGACCAGCATGGACGTACGTCCCGAGGTGCAGGCCGCCTTCCACGCCGAGGTCCAGCAGGCGCTGCCGTCCACCGTGTACAACGCGGGCGGCTGCTCCAGCTACTACCTCGACGACAACGGCGTCAACAGCTTCAGCTGGCCCTGGTCGACGGGCCGGATGCGCCGACGGCTGGCGCGGTTCGACCCCGAGGCCTATGCCGTGACGGGTGCCGCCGGCTGAGGCCGCCGCCCGATGGCCGCGACCAGGAAGGACAGGCCCGTGGTCACGGCGGCGGTCCCCAGCATGACCATCGTGACGCCGATGACGAAGAGGCCGCTGGCGTCGTCCGACCAGTCGTGGAAGGAGGCGACGGTCAGGCCGGCCGTGGTGCCGACGACGGCGCCCGTGATGTGGCGCCGGGACGCCGCCCAGACCACCGGTATCAGCAGGGTCAGCACCAGGCCGATCACCTGCCACGCCTCGTACGGGCCGGTCGACGAACCGTCAGGATGCAGGTCACGCCGCTGGTCCCAGCCCAGCCAGGCGGCCCACATCGTCAGGGCGGCCACGGCCGTCACCAGGGCCGACAGCAGGTGGGGAACGTGTGCACGAAGGCGTTGGCTCATGACCCCAGCCTCTCGGTACGCCCCTTTGCCCACCAGAGCGCAAGTACTCAGCTCCACCCGAGTACATGAGCGGTAGGGGAGCTGCCCCCTAAGCGGGTGAAGCCTGGGCCCTGGCTCGTGGCGCGGGGCATGGATGAAGCCCCCGGCCGTATCCGGCCGAGTCGGCGGACACGACACGCTGGAGTTGAGCGATGAAACCGATGAAGCAGAACCCTGACCGGACCGACCCCACCGGCACCACGACCCACCGCGTCCCGGTCCTCGTCGTCGGGGGTTCCCTCGTCGGCCTGTCGGCCTCGGTGTTCCTGGGCCGGCTGGGGGTGCCGCACATGCTCGTGGAGCGGCACTCCGGCACCTCCATCCACCCGCGCGGCCGGGGCAACAACGTCCGCACGATGGAGCTGTTCCGGACGGCCGGCGTCGAGCCGGGCATCCGGCGGGCCGCCGCCACGCTGGCCGGCAACCACGGCATCCTGCAGACGCCCACCCTGGTCGGCGACGCGGGCGAGTGGCTCTTCAAGGAGATCGACGCGGGCGGCGGCCTGGCCCGGTTCAGCCCCAGTTCATGGTGCCTGTGCAGCCAGAACGACCTGGAGCCGGTGCTGATCGAGCACGCCGCGCAATACGGCGGCGATCTGCGGTACTCCACCGAGATGATGTCGTTCGACAGCGATGCCTCCGGTGTCACCGCGATCGTCAAGAGCCGGGAGACCGGCGAGCACACCACCATCCGCGCGGACTACCTCATCGCCGCCGACGGCCCCCGCAGCCCCGTCCGCGAACAGCTCGGCATCGGCCACAGCGGGCCCGGCGACCTGTTCCACAACGTCAGCGTCACCTTCCGCTCCCGCGGCCTCGCCGAGGTCGTCGGCGACCGCCGCTTCATCGTCTGCTACCTGACGAACCCGGACGCCGACGGGGCGCTGCTGCCCGTGGACAACCGGGAGAACTGGGTCTTCCACGCCCCCTGGCACCCCGAACACGGCGAAACCCTGGAGGAGTTCACCGAGGAGCGGTGCGTCGAGCACATCCGCCGCGCGGTCGGGGTCGCCGACCTCGACGTCGAGATCACCGGCAAGGCCCCCTGGCACGCCGCCCAGCGCGTCGCCCTCAGCTACCGGTCGGGACGTGTCTTCCTGGCCGGCGACTCGGCCCACGAGATGTCCCCCACGGGGGCCTTCGGCTCCAACACCGGGATCCAGGACGCCCACAACCTCGCCTGGAAGCTGGCGGCGGTGCTCGGCGGCTGGGCGGGCGAAAGCCTGCTGGAGACGTACGACGCCGAGCGCCGCCCGGTGGCGGAGGCGACCAGCGCCCGCGCCGCCGCCCGGTCGGTCGAACACAGCCACCCCGGCTTCGCCCCGGCGCCCGGCGTAGGCGGTGGCGGCGGCCCGCAGCGCGGCATCCTCAACGTGGCCCTCGGCTACCGCTATCCGCAGGGTGCCGTCCTCGGCACCGACCCCGAGACCCCGGTCGTCCCGGAACGCCTCGACCTGTCCGGCGAACCCGGCAGCAGGGCACCCCACATGGCGGTACGGCACCGGGGCGAAAGCATCTCCACCCTGGACCTCTACGAACGCTCGCTCGTCCTGCTCAGCGACGCCGACACCGACGCCGACACCGGCGCGGACGCGGACGCCGGCGGACCCGGCAACTGGCACGAGGCCGCCCTCCGCCTCGCCGAGACGATGTCCGTACCCCTTGCCTCGTACCGCTTCGGCACGGGACCCGATGCCGAGCTGACGCCCGAGGGCGACAGGGACTGGGCGGCGGCCCACGGCACGACGCCCTCGGGTGCCGTACTCGTCCGGCCCGACGGGTTCGTGGCGTGGCGGTCGCCGGGGGCGGTCCCGGACACCGAGTCCGCACTGCGCGACGTCCTGACCACGCTGCTGGGGACGGTCTGACCGTTCCTGTGGGCTGAGCAGGGGTGAGTCCGTTCGGCCGCGCGCCCCGAACGGTCCTGGGCGAGCCGGTCCCCGGCGTTCTCGGCCCCGGGTGGCGACACGCATCCTGTGCGTGGTCCGGGCCCGGGCCGCCCCCGCGACCGGAGGCCGCCGATGGACACGGTCCTGCGCGACCTGGCCAGAAGGAGGGCACGGCCAGAGGCGACGGCGAGGCCCTGAACCACGCTCTGGTGGAGCAGGGCCCCGCACGCTGACGCCGTATCCGGTGTCCCAGGTCGCACGGCCACGTCAGCTCGATCGGCCCAGGGCCCCGCAAGCCCGCCGGCGGACGAGCACACGATCGAGCCAATTCGGCCTTGTGCGCTCTCCTTGGTGAGCAGTTCAAACCCTCGACGCACCCAGCCGGCCGGCTCCGGGAGACTCCGGGGCCGGCCGGCTGCGTCATGCGGTCGCATCGCCCCGCGTCGCCCCGCGTCGCCCCGCATCGCCCCGCATCACCTCCGCGTCGTCCCGCGTCTCCCCGCATCGCCCCGCGTCTCCCCGCATCACCTCCGCGTCGCCCCGCGTCTCCCCGCATCACCTCCGCGTCGTCCCGCATCACCTCCGCGTCGCCCCGCATCACCTCCGCGTCGTCCCGCGTTGCGTCCGCGTCGCCTCCGCCGTGAACTCGCCTGCCGGGCCGGGCGGGTTCACCCAAGTGATCGTCTTGAGTGGTGACGGGGAGACAGCGGGCTGACGGTGGATCACGTCGGGGGCGGGTCACCCCAGCTGACGAAGCGTCGGCTGCCCGTCCACCGACGGAAGGATCGTCAGATGCGCTCTGCTCGCATGCTCCTGGTCACCGCGGCGGCTTCGGCCGTCCTCACGCTCGGCGCGCCCGGCGTCGCGTACGCGTCCGGAGGCTGGGACACCACGGACTCCTCCTCCAGCGAGGAACACGGCAAGGACAGCCACGAGGCGCCGCGCGGGGACATGCCCACGGGTGGCGGCACGCCGACCACCGCGACCGACAACGGCTGGAGCAAGCAGGACTCGGAGACCACCAAGGGCGGCGAGCAGGGCACGGCGCCCGGCGCCGCGAAGCAGGACACCGGCCCCGGCGCCACGAAGCAGGACGAGAACTCCTGGAGCGGCAAGCAGGGCGGGGAGTCCTGGAGCGGCAAGCCCGAGAAGCCCAGTGGTGGGGTGCACACCGGTGGTGGCGGTCTC
The DNA here is from genome assembly GCF_036346855.1 of Streptomyces europaeiscabiei. Taxonomy (NCBI): domain Bacteria; kingdom Bacillati; phylum Actinomycetota; class Actinomycetes; order Kitasatosporales; family Streptomycetaceae; genus Streptomyces; species Streptomyces europaeiscabiei. The sequence continues at coordinate 5,583,060 of NZ_CP107841.1, read as the reverse complement.
GCCTCGCCGTCCGTGACCGCCGGCGGGCTCGCCGTCCTGGCCGTCGCCGCGACCGGTCTGTACGCGGCGCGCCGCAAGAAGACGGCCGGAAGCGCGGCCTGACCGTGACCGGCGCGCCGGCCGCCATGACCGGCGCGCCGGCCGCCATCACCGGCCGCCGCCGCCGCGTGGCGGCCCGGCCGGTCACCCGTGCGGCGCACCGGTCACCCGCGCAGTGCATACGAGTCGCGCGCCGGAAGGGGCGGGCTCAGGATCGAGGCACGCCGACGTCACGCCGATCCGGCCGACGTCCGTCCGTCCCGCCCCCCACCGAGGAGATGTGCGCAGGATGACCACCACCTCCGAACGTCTTACGGAGACACTGAAGCGACAGGTGTCGCAGCGGGTCTCCCAGTCCGTCTTCGACGGCTCCCGGCTCCGTGTCGTCCTGCTGGTGGACGTCTACGACGGGGCCCAGCAGCAGTTCCTGGAGGCGTACGAGCAGCTGTGCAACCAGGTCGCGTCCGTCCCCGGCCATGTCAGCGACCAGCTGTGCCAGTCCATCGAGAACCCCTCCCAATGGCTCATCACCAGTGAGTGGGAGAGCGCCCCGCCCTTCCTCACCTGGGTGAACAGCGAGGAACACGTGCAGATGGTGAAGCCGCTGCACAACTGCGTCCGGGACACCCGTTCGCTGCGCTTCCACATCGTCCGCGAGACCGGCGGCCCGGCCGTGCAGGCCGAGTCGGGCGAGCGTCGGCTCCAGACCTCGCCCCGGATCGGTGACGGCCTCATCCGGCACGCGCTCACCTTCACGGTCAAGCCGGGCAGCGAGGAGAAGGTCGCCAGGATCCTCGCCGACTACGCCGCGCCGGAACCGAAGGTCGACGACACCACCCGGCTCTGCCGCACCTCCCTGTTCATGCACGGCAACCGGGTCGTCCGCGCCGTCGAGGTGCGGGGCGACCTGCTCGCCGCGCTGCGGCACGTCGCCCGGCAGCCCGAGGTGCGGGCCGTCGAGGAGGCCCTCAACCCCTATCTGGAGCAGGACCGGGACCTCGACGACCCCGACTCCGCCCGGGTCTTCTTCACCCGCGCGGCGCTGCCCGCCGTCCACCATGTGACGGCCGGCCAGGAGAGCCCGGACGCCGTACGGCACGCGCTGTACTACCCGGCCCGTGAGGGCTGCGGTCTGCGGCTGGCCGAGTTGCTCGCCCGGCAGGACGAGGCGGCGGCGGACGACCCGCAGGGGCCGGTGCTGCGCAGCACGATCTTCCAGCGCGACGACATCGTGGTGCGGCTGGTCGACGTACGCGGCGGGATCGACAACGACCCCGGCCCCGTGCTCGGTCTCACCGACCGTGCCCGCGCTGCCGAGCTGACGGCGCTCCTCGACGGCGGCGCGCTCGGCGCGAAGGGTTCACCGAAGGACGGTGCTCCCGCCCGGCTGCTCACGGTCGCCCGCATGGAACTCGTCACCGACCGCCGGGCGCCCGACGCCTGACCCTCCGGCACCCGGGCCGTGACGGCCCCGCGCCCTGCCGGTGCAGCACCTGTCCGATGCAGCTCATGTTCGGAGGAACGTCGTGATCAATCGCCATCCCGGCATCGTGGATGTCAGCGAGGTCGAGCCCAACACCCGGCGCGGCGGCGACCTGCGCGCCATGCTCACCCCCACCACAGTCGGCTCCACCAGCGGTTTCATGGGCGTCGCCATCGTGCCGCCCGGCGACCGCATCGCCGAGCACTACCACCCGTACTCCGAGGAGTTCATCTACGTCGTCTGCGGCCAGCTGGAGGTCGACCTGGACGGCGAGCCGCACGAGCTGCGGCCCGAGCAGGGGCTGCTGATCCCCGCCCACATGCGCCACCGCTTCCGCAACGTCGGCAAGGTGGAGGCCCGCATGGTCTTCCACCTCGGTCCGCTGGCCCCGAGCCCGCCGCTCGGCCATGTCGACACCGAGGACGCGAACGGCGTACCGATCCCGGTGGAGGCGGCCCACTCGGGTGCGGGACGGGCGGCCGAACGGCCTCAGGTCCGCTCATGACCAGGCGCGTGGCGGTCACCGGCATAGGCATCGTCGCTCCGGGCGGCATCGGTGTCCCGGCGTTCTGGAACCTGCTGGCCGACGGTCGTACGGCGACACGCGGCATCACCTTCTTCGACCCGTCCGGGCTGCGTTCGCGGATCGCCGCCGAGTGCGACTTCGACCCGGCGGCCCACGGACTGGACGCGGAGCAGGTCGCCCGCTGCGACCGGTACATCCAGTTCGCCCTGGTGGCCGGTGAGGAGGCGATCCTGGACTCCGGCCTCGACCTCGCCTCGGAGAACCCCTGGCGGGTCGGTGTCTCCCTGGGCACGGCGGTCGGTGGCACCACCCGGCTGGAGCACGACTACGTCCTGGTCAGCCACCGCGGGCAGCGCTGGGACGTGGACCACCGGGAGGCCGGGCCGCATCTGCACCGGGCGTTCGCGCCCAGCACCCTCGCCTCTACGGTCGCCGAACGCTTCGAGGCCCGCGGGCCGGTGCAGACCGTCTCCACCGGCTGCACCTCGGGGCTCGACGCCGTCGGGTACGCCTTCCACACGATCGAGGAGGGCCGGGCCGACATCTGCATAGCCGGCGCCTCGGACTCGCCGATCTCCCCGATCACCATGGCCTGCTTCGACGCGATCAAGGCCACCTCCCCCGACAACGACGACCCGGCCCACGCCTCCCGCCCCTTCGACGCCAACCGCAACGGGTTCGTCATGGGCGAGGGCGGCGCCGTACTCGTCCTGGAGGAGCTGGAACACGCCCGGGCCCGCGGCGCCCATGTGTACTGCGAGATCGGCGGCTACGCCACCTTCGGCAACGCCTACCACATGACCGGTCTGACCACCGAGGGCCTGGAGATGGCACGGGCCATCGAGGACGCCCTCGACCACGCCCGGATCGACCGCACGGCCGTCGACTACGTCAACGCGCACGGGTCGGGCACCAAGCAGAACGACCGGCACGAGACCGCCGCCGTCAAACGGACGCTCGGCGCGCACGCCTACGACACACCCATGAGCTCCATCAAGTCCATGGTGGGCCACTCCCTGGGCGCGATCGGCGCGATCGAGGTCGTCGCCTGTGCCCTGGCCCTGGCCCACCAGGTCGTCCCGCCCACCGCGAACTACGAGACCCCGGACCCCGAGTGCGACCTGGACTACGTCCCGCGCGTCGCCCGCGAGCGGCGGCTGACCAATGTGCTCTCCGTGGGCAGCGGGTTCGGCGGGTTCCAGTCCGCGGTGGTCCTGAGCCTGCCGAGGGAGGAGAGGACACGATGAGCGAACGGCGTCCTCGGCGCGCGGCCGTCACCGGAATCGGCGTGGTCGCGCCCAACGGAACCAGCACCGAGACGTTCTGGAAGTCCACCAGGGAGGGCATCAGCGTCCTGGACCGGGTCACCCGTGAGGGCTGCGAGCACCTGCCGCTGCGGGTGGCCGGCGAGGTCCGGAACTTCGACCCGCCGTCGGCGGTCGAGGAGCGCTACCTCGTCCAGACCGACCGCTTCACGCACTTCGCGATGGCCGCCGCCGACCAGGCGCTCGACGACGCCCGCCTCGACCGGCCCGAGACCGACGCCGCGCCGTTCTCCGTGGGCGTGGTCACCGCGGCCGGCTCCGGCGGCGGCGAGTTCGGGCAGCGGGAGCTGCAGCAACTGTGGTCCAAGGGCAGCCGCTTCGTGGGGCCCTACCAGTCCATCGCCTGGTTCTACGCCGCGACCACCGGCCAGATCTCCATCCGCCGCGGCTTCAAGGGCCCCTGCGGGGTCATCGCCTCCGACGAGGCCGGCGGCCTGGACGCCCTGGCGCACGCGGCGCGGGCCGTGCGGCGCGGCACCGACGTGATGGTGGCCGGCGCGACCGAGGCGCCGCTCGCCCCCTACTCGGTGGTCTGCCAGCTCGGTTACGAGGAGCTGAGCACCGTCGCCGACCCGGACCGCGCCTACCGTCCGTTCACCGCCACGGCCTGCGGATTCGTGCCCGCCGAGGGCGGCGCCATGCTGGTCGTGGAGGCCGAGGCCGAGGCCCGGGAACGGGGCGCGCCCGTACGGGCCCTCCTGGCGGGCCACGGGGCGACGTTCACCGGCGCCTCCCGCTGGGAGGAGTCCCGGGCCGGACTCGCCGAGGCGATCCGGGTCGCCCTGGACGAGGCCGGCTGCGCCCCCGAGGAGATCGACGTGGTCTTCGCCGACGCCCTCGGCGTACAGGCGGCGGACCGCGCCGAGGCGCAGGCGATCGCGGACGCCCTCGGCGCGCACGGCACCCGCGTCCCCGTCACCGCGCCGAAGACAGCCATCGGCCGGGGCAACGGCGCGGCGGCCGTACTGGACGTCGCGGCGGCGGTGCTCGCGATGGAGCACGGCGTGATCCCGCCCACCCCCAACGTCTTCGACGTCTGCCACGACCTCGACCTCGTCACCGTCGGCGCCCGTGCCGCCGAGCCGCGCACGGCACTGGTCCTCAGCCGGGGACTCATGGGGTCGAACTCGGCGCTGGTGCTCCGGCTCGGCACCGGCGATCCCTCCTGACCATCCCGCACCAGGCACCACCAACGCACCACCAACGCATCACCTACGCACCAAGGAGAACCGCATGAGTGACCGCATCACCGTGGAAGAGCTGTCCGAGCTCATGAAGAAGGCCGCCGGGGTCACCGTCACCCCGGAGGAGCTCAAGCAGCGCCTGGAGTCCGGCTTCGATGTCATCGGCATCGACTCGCTCGGTCTGCTCGGCATCGTGGGCGAGCTGGAGAACCGGTACGGCACGCCGATGCCGCCGGACGCGGAGAAGAGCCGCAGCCCCCGGCAGTTCCTCGAACAGGTCAACGGCGCGCTTCTGGCAGGTGCCTGAGATGGCCGGGCACACGCAGAACGAGATCACCATCGCCGCGCCGGTCGACCTGGTCTGGGACATGACCAACGACGTCGCGAACTGGCCCCGGCTGTTCAGCGAGTACGCCACCGCCGAGATCCTCTCCGAGGAGGGGAACCGGGTGACGTTCCGGCTGACCATGCACCCCGACGAGAACGGCAAGGTGTGGAGCTGGGTCTCGGAACGGGAGACGGACCGCGAGACGCTCAGCGTGGAGGCCCGCCGCGTCGAGACCGGGCCCTTCGCCTACATGAACATCCTGTGGGAGTACGAGAAGGTCCCGGGCGGCACCCGGATGATGTGGACGCAGGACTTCTCGATGAAGCCGGACGCGCCGGTCGACGACGACTGGATGACGGACAACATCAACCGGAACTCCAAGGTCCAGATGGCCCTGATCCGGGACCGCATCGAGAAGGCCGCCGCCGAGCAGGGTGCCGCGCCGGGCCTGACCGACTGAGCGCCAGCCGACCGAGCCGGACGGAGAACACCTCATGCACCAGTCCCTGATCGTCGCCCGGATGGCCCCGGGCGCCGCCCCCGACATCGCCAAGATCTTCGAGGAGTCCGACCGAGGGGAGCTGCCGCACCTCATCGGGGTGTCCCGGCGCAGCCTCTTCCAGTTCGACGACGTGTACCTCCACCTCGTCGAGTCCGAGCGGGACCCCACCCCTGCCATCACGAAGCTGGCCGGTCACCCGGAGTTCCGGGGCATCAGCGAACGGCTGTCGGCGTACGTCACCGCGTACGACCCGGCGACCTGGCGTTCGCCGAAGGACGCGATGGCGAACTGCTTCTACCGGTGGGAGCGGGACGGCCGCTCCTGAACCCGCCGCCGGCCGCCGGGCACGTGAGGACCACGTGCCCGGCGGCCTGTGCGATCAGCCGGGCACGTGGCAGTCGAAGGCGTGCAGATAGGCGTTGACCGGCCGCACGTCGTCGATCACCAGCCCCGCGTCCGTCAGCCTGCGGGTCATGCTCTCGGTGGTGTGCTTGGCCCCTCCGACGTTCAGGAGCAGCAGCAGGTCCATGGCGGTGCTGAACCGCATCGAGGGCGAGTCGTCGACGAGGTTCTCGATGACCACGACCCGTGTCCCGGGGCCGCCCGCCCCGATGACGTTGCGCAGCAGCCGGGCCGTGCTGTCGTCGTCCCACTCCAGGATGTTCTTGATGACGTACACATCGGCCCGGACCGGGACGGCCTCGCGGCAGTCGCCGGGGACGACGCGCATCCGGTCTGCGAGCGCGCCGCCCGGACGCAGCCGCGGGTCGGCGTTCTCCACCACGCGCGGCAGGTCGAGCAGGGTGCCGTGCAGCGACGGGTGCTTCTCCAACAGGCTCGCCACCACGTGCCCCTGGCCGCCGCCGATGTCGGCGACGGACGAACTCCCCGACAGGTCGAGAAGCTCGGCGACGTCCCGCGCGGACTGCACACTGGAGGTCGTCATGGCTCGGTTGAAGACGTCGGCCGACTCCGGGGCGTCCTCGTTGAGGTAGACGAAGAACTCCTTGCCGTACAGCTCCTCGACGACGTTGTGGCCGGAGCGCACCGCCTCGTCCAGCTTCGGCCAGGCGTCCCAGGTCCACGGTTCGGTGCACCACAGGGCGATGGCGCGCAGGCTGTGCGGGTCGTCCTCGCGCAGCAGCCGGGACATGTCGGTGTGCGCGAACGTCCCGTCCGGCCGTTCGGTGAAGACGCCGTAGCAGGACAGGGCCCGCAACAGCCGTCGCAGCGGCTTCGGTTCGGCCTTCACCGCCGCCGCGAGGTTCTCCACGGTCTGCGGAGTGTCGTCGAGGGCGTCGGCGACCCCCAGCCGGGCGGCCGCGCGCAGGGCGGCGGCACAGGCCGCGCCGAACACGAGTTCCCTGAACCGCATGGGGGGCGGAGGTGATGCCTGGGCGCCCTGGGCCGTGTGCGCGGCCTGGGTCCGTGAGGTCGGAGCGGTGGGTGGTGGCTGTGCCGTCCGTCCGGTCTGAGCGGTCGTCATGTGACGCCCTTCTTCTTCGAGTTCATGAGCGACCGGGCCGGTCAGCACAGTCCCGCGGGCTTGGACGCCCGGCAGGTGTTGCCCGTGAAGGTGTTGCCCTTGCCGGCGGTGTCCGTGTTGACGATGTCCGCCGGGGAGTTGGCCTCCAGCAGGTTGTCGGTGATCCGGTTCCGCTGACTGGTGGTGCCCACGAAGCTCTTCCAGACGACGATGCCGCCCGACAGCGGGGAGGCGCCGACGTTCCCCAGGATCCGGTTCCGGGTGACGAGGGTGTCCTCGGTACCGGTCAGCACGATGCCGATGCCCTGCAGGGCGTCCAGCCGCGCGGTCTTCGGGCAGGACTTGTTGTTCCGGTCGATGAGGTTGTCGCGCACGGTCAGCGCGCCGGCCCTCGGCTTGTTCTCGTCGCCCACGACGAAGACGCCCGCGCAGTTGCCGGTGAGGTGGTTGTCCGCCACGGTGAGGTTGCGCAGCCGCCGGACGGTGAGGCCGATCCGGTTGCCCTCCAGGCGGTTGTGCGCGACCACGGTCCCGCCGCTGTCGGTGGCGCCCTGCTCGGCCTTGATGGTGTTCGCGAGGAACAGGCCCGCGTCGCCGTTGTCCCGGGCGGTGTTCTTCCGGAACACGCCGCGCACCGAACGCTCCTGGGCGATGCCCCACACGCCGTTCTTCACCGCGGTCACGTGCCGCACGGTCAGCCCGTCGGTGTCCTGGGCGAACACTCCGGACCCGGTGAACCCGGTGACGGTCAGGGCGGCGACGGTGACGTCCTCGACCTTGCTGTCCTTGGTCCCGATCACGCAGATGCCGTTGCCGTCGGCACAGCCGCCGGCGGCCTTCTTCGCGGGGGGTGAGACGACCGTGCCGCGGCCCATGCCGCGCAGGGTGATCCCGGGTGTGCTCACCCTGACGCTCTCGCGGAACTTGCCGGAGGTCACGAGGACGGTGTCCCCCGCCGCGGCGGCGTTCACCGCCTTCTGGATCGACTGCCCCGGAAAGACCACATGGGTCCGGTGGTGGGCGACAGCCTGCGGGGCGGCCCCGAGCCCCACCCCGATGAGTGCCGCGATACATGCCATGGAGGCGATATGCCATTTCGTCATATTCCGCAAGATATGACCACATGCGTCAAGAACAGGCCCGATAGTCCATCCGACGGCGTGTCCCGCCCGTCGACTCCCCTCACGGCCCGGCTCCGGCCTCTCCTCGGGGCCGCGGCGGACGTCTCGGACTTCCGCGGATGGGGTCGGCCGGGGTCAGCCGGGCCAGGCGCCGGTCAGACGCCGGGTCGCCACGGCACCACCGCGGTCGACGACGGCTTTGACTCCGGCGAATATCGCGCCCTGTACGACGGCCGCCGACACGACCTCGCGCCAGGTACGGTCCTCGTCGGTCGCGTCGGGGGCGCCCTGATCATGCCCGAGCTTCTTCCACACCTGTTTGAACACCCCGCCGGCCGGCGCACCGCTGACGGCGCCCAGCGCCGGACCGACGGGCTTGTAGGCGATCTTCGAGGCCTTCATCACGTCTCCTCGCTGCCGAAGCCTGCCCCCCGCCCCTCCCCGCCGCCTCAGTGTTCGAGACGGCGGTGGTCCTCCTCGTCCCACTTCCGGGTGTCGCGCGGTTGGACGTACGGCTCCTCGTGCGGGGGATGACCGCCCTCGATGGCACGGCGGCGGGCCAGCTCCGCGTCGAACTCCAGGCCGAGCAGGATCGCCAGGTTCGTGATCCACAGCCAGACCAGGAAGATGATCACGCCGGCGAGGGCACCGTACGTCCTGTTGTACGAGCCGAAGTTCGCCACGTAGAACGCGAACCCGGCGGAGGCGATCATCCAGATCAGCAGGGCGAGGAAGCTGCCCGGTGTGATCCAGCGGAAGCCGCGGACCTTCGCGTTCGGTGTGGCCCAGTACAGGACCGCGATCATGACCGTGACCAGGAGGACCAGCACCGGCCACTTCGCGATCGACCACACGGTGAGAGCCGTGTCGCCGACCCCGAGCGCGGTGCCCAGCTCCCGCGCGAGGCCGCCGGTGAACACCACGATCAGCGCGCTGATCACGGCCATGACCATCAGCAGCACCGTCACGCCGACCCGGACCGGCAGCACCTTCCAGACCGGGCGGCCCTCGGGGACGTCGTACACCGCGTTCGCGCTCCTGATGAACGCCGCGACGTAGCCGGAGGCCGACCACACCGCGAGCGCCAGAGCCACGATCGCCATGACCGAACCGAGCCCCGCGTTGCCCTGCATCTGCTGGACCGCGTTGGTCAACACGTCCCGGGCGGCGCCGGGGGCGAGTTTCTGGATGTTGTCCAGCACCTGCTGCGTCGCCGACTCCCCGACGATCCCCAGCAGGGACACGAGTGCCAGCAGCGCCGGGAACAGGGCCAGGATCCCGTAGTAGGTCAGTGCCGCCGCCCGGTCGGTCAGCTCGTCCTTCTTGAACTCCTTCAGGGTGCCTTTCAGCACCGAACGCCAGGAGCGCCCGGACAGGTCCGTGGGACTGTCCGGCGCCCGCCGCTCCACCTGCTCGTCCGGCCCGGCGTTCGGCCCCGCCTCCGGCTTTGTGTCCGACCGCTTGTCATGTCGCTTCAGCGTCCGCATCATTCCGGGCGGGTATCCGACCAGTACCGACCCATGCGCACATTCACGACATAACAGTCAGCGCGGGGGCGCCGGGCGGTCGTAGACGTTGTCCGGGGTGACGATCTCCGTGATCGCGCGGGCGAGGAGCGAGGACGGCTCCTGGCCGTCGTGGGTGACGTCGGTGTTGAGCAGCAGCACCAGGGTGGCCTTCCGCGACGGCAGGTAGACGGTGACGCTCTGGTATCCCGGGATGGAGCCGTTGTGCCCGATCCAGCCGCCGGAGTCGAAGATGCCGAGGCCGTAGCTGGTCCCGGGGAAGCCGGTCGGCAGCATCCTGAGCCGCTCCCGCTGGGTCTGCGGGCTGAGCAGCGTCCCGGTGGCGACGATCCTGGCCCAGCGGCGCAGGTCGTGCAGGTCCGAGATCATCGCCCCGGCCGCCCAGGCCCAGCTGGGGTTCCAGTCCGTGGCGTCCTCGATCTCACCGCTCAGCGTCTGGTTGGTGTAGCCGTGTGCGTGCGGCTCGGGGAACTCGCGGCCCTCGGGGAACAGCGTGTGGCGCAGCCGGGCCGGGTGGAGCACCCGCTCGCGGATGAAGTCGGCGAGGGGCCGCCCGCCGACCTTCTCGACCACCAGTCCGAGCAGGATGAGGTTGGTGTTGGAGTACTGGAACTCCTCACCCGGCGCAAAGGTGTTCGGATGCCGGAAGCCGTACGCGAGCAGCTCCCGCGGGGTGAACGAACGGCCCGGGTCGCTCAGCAGGGCCCGCGCGAAGTCCGAGTCCGCGCTGTACGGGAACAGGCCGCTGCGCATCTCCGCGAGATGGCGCAGGGTGATCCGGGCACCGTTCGGCACACCGCGGACGTAGCGGGAGATCTGGTCGTCCAGCCGGATCAGACGGTCGTCGACGAGTTCGAGCAGCGCGGTGACCGTGAAGGTCTTGGTCTCGCTGCCGATCCGCATGAACTGGTCGGTGGTCATCCGCCTGCGGGTGACCGTGTCGGCGACCCCGGTCGCGCGGACGTAGCACCCCTTGCCCGGCATCCACAGTCCGACGGCGACGCCGGGGATGCCGGCCTCCCGGCGGACGTCCGCGACGGCCTTGTCCAGCCGGGCGGTCACTCCACGGCCGAGGCCGCCCGATGGGCACTCGTCCTTGCTGTGCGGGTCGCCCTTGTCGTGGCGGTCCACCTTGTCGTACCGGTCGACGCGTGCGGTGTGGACGGCCGCGGCGGGCGTCACCGCCATCGGGGCCAGGACGGACGCCACCAGCAACGCGGCGGCGAACAGACGGCGGGAGGGGGTACGTCGCATGTCGGGGCGCCTCTTCCGGATCAGGGACCAGAGGGGCCAACGTCACCATCCGGGCCCCGGGCCGAGGCCCCCGTCCGGGACGTGCGGGGGCGAGTCCACTCGTTCGGAGCCAAGCGAACCTTCACCATTTCAACCACCATCCAGTGCGGTTCGAAACTCGCGAAAATCCCCATCGATCGCTATTCTCCCGAATGCCCAAAATCAGGTATCGACTCCTCTCGTGCCGGTCGGAAAAGCGGACCCCGAATGGACTGATTCAAATGAGAACCGATTATGATTCGGTAGATCAACACTTCGACGGGCAGCCCTTCGAGACACAGCCCATCTGGCTCCCCGGCCCAAGGGCCGCGTCCGGCGTGTGGGACCCGAACGACGAGCTGATCCACATGCCGTACATGACGCACCACGTGGATCCCACCCCTCCCCTGCCGGACGTGCGCGAGCGCCCGCGCCGCCCGGTCAGCCGACGGCGGCCACGCCCGGGCGCCCACATCTTTTCCAAAAACCCTAGGATCGTCCCAGTCGTTTTCTTAATTACGACAATCGCCGTGTGCGCACTGACGATGCTTTATTGGTCCGTCTCTTATTCGTACGGTCAGCTTCGCGGCATCGCGCTGCTGGTCGTGGCGGAACATCTGGCGCGATGGTGGCCCCTGACCGTGTACGGGCCGTGGCTCCTGGCGGGTCTGTCCATCCTGCGGGCATCCGTTCAGCAGCGGACCGCCCGGCGGTCCTGGGCGGTGATGCTGCTCTGCTCCGGCACGGCGGTGGCCCTGTGCATCGGCCAGTCTCCGGGTTCCCTGCTGGCCATGGCGATCGTCGGGATCCCGCCGATCACGGCCCTCGTCTGCTTCCGTGAACTCGTCGGCCAGTTCTCGTCCGGGCACGGCCCCCGCCACGCCGCCGACACCCTCAACGGGCCGAAGCAGGGCAGGCCGTAGGCCCCCGAAGGATCCACGGGGTCATTCGAGGGTCTGTTCCGTCCAGATCGTCTTGCCCGTGGGGGTGGGGCGGGTGCCCCAGCGTTCGGTCAGCTGGGCGACCAGGAGCAGACCCCGGCCTCCTTCGTCGTAGGCGCGGGCGCGGCGCATGTGAGGTGTCGTGCTGCTGCCGTCCGAGACCTCGCAGATGAGGCTTCTGTCGTGGATCAGCCGCAGCTGGACGGGCGGTTCGGCGTGCCGGATGGCGTTGGTGACCAGTTCGCTGACGACCAGCTCGGTGACGAAGGCCGCGTCGTTGAGACCCCAGCTCTCCAGCCGGCAGAGGGCGTTCTTGCGGGCCTCGGCGACCGAGGAGGGGTCGGAGGCCACGTCCCAGGTGGCGACCCGGTCGGGGTCGAGTGCGCGGGGGCGGGCGACGAGCAGGGCCACGTCGTCGGTGGGTCGCTCGGGCAGTACGGCGCCCAGGACCCGGTCGCACAGCGCGTCCAGGGAGGCGGCGGGGGCGGCGAGGGTCCGACGCAGCCGGGTGATGCCGTCGTCGATGCCGGTGGCGCCGCCGTTGTTCTCACCGTCCCGGGATTCGATCAGGCCGTCCGTGTAGAGAGCTAGCAGGCTGTTCTCCGGCAGTTCGGTCTCCCGTGACTCGAAGGGCAGCCCACCCAGGCCCAGCGGGGGTCCCGCCGGAAGGTCGAGCAGTTCGGCGGTGCCGTCCGGGCTCACCACGACCGGCAGCGGATGCCCCGCCCGGGCGAGCGTGCACCGGCGCGAGACGGGGTCGTACACGGCGTACAGACACGTCGCGCCGACGACGCCCGCGGTCACGTCCCCTGGCGCCGCCCCTCCCTCGGCGGCCCGCTCCGCACCGGCCTCCGCATCGGTGGCCAGACGGGCCACGAGGTCGTCGAGGTGGGTGAGCAGTTCGTCCGGAGGCAGGTCGATGTCGGCGAGGGTGCGTACGGCGGTCCGCAGCCGGCCCATGGTCGCGGAGGCGTGGATGCCGTGGCCCACGACGTCGCCCACGACCAGTGCCACCCTGGCCCCGGACAGCGGGATGACGTCGAACCAGTCGCCGCCCACCCCGGCGCGGGCGCCGGCCGGGAGGTAGCGGGTGACGACCTCGACCGCGGCCTGCTCGGGCAGGCTCTGCGGCAGCAGGCTGCGCTGCAGGGTGACGGCCGTCGCGCGTTCGCGCGTGTAGCGCAGGGCGTTGTCGATGCTGACGGCCGCTCGGGCCGACAGTTCCTCGGCCAGGACGAGGTCGTCCTGCTGGAAGGGCTCGGGATGCCGGTGCCGGGCGAAGACGGCGACGCCCAGGGTGGTTCCGCGTGCCGACAGGGGCACGGTCATCACCGAGTGGAACCCGAAATCGCGGATACGGGAGGTCCGGAGCTGGTCCTGGGCCACCCAGTCGGCGATCGCGGGCTCGGTCACCCGGTACAGCGCGGCACGGCCCGAGCGCAGACTCTCCACCGGCGGCGAGCCGTCCGGGTACGCGTCCACCCCGCCCGGCGCGACGACCGCCTCCGGGCTCCCCGGCAGCACGGACTGGTGGGCGATGCGCCGCAGGGCGATGGCGCGGCCGGCCTCGGCGGCCTGCGGGGGTGGTTCGCGCAGGTCGTCGAGGGACGCCAGGAGGTCGACGCTGATGAAGTCGGCGAGGTCCGGGACCGCGATGTCCGCCAGTTCCTGCGCCGTCCGCGTCACGTCGAGGGTGCTGCCGATGCGTTGGCCGGCCTCTGCGATGAGCTGGAGGCGTTTGCGGGCCCAGTACTGCTCCGTCATGTCGTGCCCGGTGGTGGCCACGCCGAGGACGCGGCCGTCTTCGGCCTCCAGCCGGTAGAGGTGGACCGACCAAGCGTGTTCGCGGGTCTCGCCGGGTGCCCGCGCGTGGTTCTCCATGTACTGCGGTTCGCCAGTTTCCAGGACCTGCCGCATCAGCCGCTCGACCTCCCCCATGGCCGGGTCGTCGATCGCCTCCGTCATCCGCAGCCCGCGCAGGTCGTCGTCGCCCAGCCCCAGGGCGTCCCGTGAGGCCCGGTTGGACCGGCGCCAGCGCAGGTCCGTGTCGTGCACCGAGGTGGCGCAGCTCGGGGAGTCGAGGAAACCGCGCAGCGCGAGCGCGTCGTCACCGGGGCGGGGCCGCGTCCCCGCCAGGGCGGAGACCAGAAACCAGTCGCGGGTCCCGCAGTACGTCGTGCGGTGATGCGCCAGGACCCTGACCTCCAGGCGGCGGCCGTCACGGTGCCGCAGGACGAGCGTGCCGTGCCATCTCGGCAGGCCGGAGGAGGACGGGAGGGCGCTCGCCGGGGGCTCCTCGGCGAGCAGGGAGGCGGCCGGCCGACCCAGGATCTGCGTCGGCGTGTAGCCGAGCAGGCGTTCGGCGCCGGCGCTCCAGCCGGTCACGGTGCCGTGTTCGTCGACGGTGGCCCGCACGGTGAGCGCCTCCCCGAACGCGTCCGGGCCCGGGTCCACCCCCGGTTCGTCGACGACATGCCGCTCCATGGCCGCTCATCTCACTCTCGCCCGAGCACCCCCCGTCGAGGCTCTCCTCGCTACCTTTGATATGTCCCGTCACACCCGTTTCACTCTATTTCGCGACCGCCACATGGGCTTCACCGCCCCCGCCTCCACCCCGTCCCACCCCACCCCTGCCCCCGCACTACGCCGACCCGGCGGGTTCCGGCGTCCTCACGGCGGTCCGCGGTGACGGGGTGACGGGGTGACGCGGTGACGGGGTGAGCAGCGCGGGCGGATCAAGGTCGGGCCGGATCAGGGTCGGGCCTGCCTCGTCGGCGATCGCGGCGCGGCCCTCACGCGCCGGGCGGGCGCGCACAGACAGTCGTAAGCACCCGAACAATCTGTGGCCCTACACGTGTCACTCCCTTGCCAGGCAGGCGCGTTGAGGCCAACATGGGGCAGCTCGTTTGAGCCGAAACCACATCCTTCATTTCCGCCCGACAGGTGAGGCATGTCTACAAGTGCGTCCAGAATGCGGCACGCGGCCGGCGACGGTTACGCGTCCACCGGCTCCCTCAAACAGAACGCGCTCGGCGTCCTGGGCATCCTCTTCTTCGTTCTCTCCGCGCAGGCGCCACTGACCGGTGTCGCCGGGGCGGCACCGGTGGCGATAGCCATCGGCAACGGCCCGGGAGTCCCCGCGATGTACGTCGTGGCGGGGGTGGTCGTCCTGCTCTTCTCCGTCGGCTACGTCGCGATGGGCCGCCATGTGGTCGACGCGGGCGCCTTCTACTCGTACGTCGGCAAGGGCCTCGGCGGTACGGCCGCCGCGGGCAGCGCGGGCGTGGCCCTGCTCGCCTACCACGCCATCCAGGCGGCGGTGTACGGCCTGTTCGGCGCCGTGATGAACGGGCTGGCGCTGCAGTACCTGGAGACGGACGTGCCCTGGTGGCTGTTCGCGCTGGGCACGATGGTGATCGTGCAGGGGCTCGGCGCGACCGGCGTCGACGTGGGCGCCAAGGTGCTCGCGGTGTTCGTGCTGGCCGAGATCAGCCTGCTGCTGGTCTTCGGCGTGGTGATGCTCCTCAAGGGCGGCGGCCCCGAGGGACTGGCCCCGGGCTCCTCCTTCTCCCTGTCGGCCGCGCTGGAGGGCGCGCCCGGCGTGGCACTGATGTTCGCGGTGGCGTCGATGTTCGGCTTCGAGGCGACCGCGATCTACGGCGAGGAGGCGCGCGAGCCGCACAAGACGGTTCCCCGGGCCACCTATCTCGCGGTCGTCCTCGTCACGGCGTTCTTCGCCTTCACGTCCTGGATGCTGATCTCGGCGCACGGCCCGTCCTCCAGTGCGGCCGCCGCGGGCAAGGCCCTGGAGGCCGGGGACGGGGCGGCCTTCGTCGCCGCGCCGGTCTCGGCGGAGCTGGGCGCGTGGGCGGGGGACGCGCTGCCGATCCTGCTGGCCACCTCGCTCTTCGCCAGCATCCTGGCCTTCCACAACTCCGCCAACCGCTATCTGTTCTCCCTGGGCCGGGAGGGCCTGCTGCCGCGCACGCTGAGCTCGCTCAACGGCCGCCAGTCGCCGTGGCTCGCGGGTGTCGTGCAGACCGGGGTCGCCGCGCTGCTGGTCTTCCCCTTCGCCCTGGCGGGCAAGGACCCCGTCCTCACCCTCTTCTCCTGGCTCAGCGGTCTCGCCGTACTGGCGATCATGCTGCTGTACTTGTTGACCTCCGTGTCGGTCATCGTGTACTTCCGCCACGAGCGGTCCGGCGACACCCGCCTCTGGAACACCCTGATCGCCCCGGCCCTGGGCGCCGGCGGCATCGCCGGTGCCATCTGGCTGATCATCTCCAACTTCACCACCCTCATCGGCGGGGACACCGCCACGGCCGTCTGGCTCGGCCTGGCCGTCCCGGGCGCGCTGCTGGCGGGCATGGCGATGCCCCTGCTGGCCCGTTCGCCCCGCAGGCGGTAGCAAGAACCTCACACGGTCACGGCCGGGAACACCCCGTACGGGTGTCCCGGCCGTCAGCCTGTCGCGCGCTGCTGCCAGCCGCCGAAGGACTGCAGGGGATCGCCGTTCTCCAGGGCCCACGGGTACGCCGTCGCCAGGCCCCCGATCGCACGGAACACCTCGCCCGCCTCGCCGGCCCGCTTCGCCTGCACCAGCGCGTACGCCAGGAGGTTGAGGTCCGCGACGGCCGCCGCGTGGGTCAGATACCCGGGGCGGGGCCAGTCGGCCAGCGCGCGGTCCAGGGCCGCCACCGCGTTCGGACGGCTCCACAGATGGACGGCGGTGAGGGCTTCGAGGCCGCCCTGGTCGAGGGTGCCCTGGTAGAGGTCGATGAGGGCCGCCATCTCCAGGCCCGCCGTCGGGGCCGTGGGCGCCGCGCCCGCGCGTACCCGGTCCAGGAAGTCGACGGTCTGCGCGTGCGAGCCGCACTCCCACGGGGACAGATAGCCCAGCATCTGGAAGTGGGCCTCGCGGTGCCAGGGATCGCGTCGGACGATCTCCTCCCAGAGCGGGAAGACCTCCGCGCCCGGCCGGCGCCACAACCGCAGCAGACCGAGACGCACCACCCAGGGGGTGGGGTCCTCGGGCCGCAGCCCGACGGCATGTTCGCAGGCGTCGAGCGCCTCCCGGGTCTCCCCCGGGACCGGCTGCTCCTCGTACCGCGCCCGCAGCAGGACACCCCAGGCGAACAGCAGCTGCGCGTCCGGGTCCTGCGGCTGCTCCTCGGCCCAGGAACGCTGCAGGGCGGGTGACGCCGACTCCGCGAGGACGCTCAGGCGGTGGGCCCGGCGGTCCCAGTCCCGGC
The DNA here is from genome assembly GCF_036346855.1 of Streptomyces europaeiscabiei. NCBI lineage: Bacteria > Bacillati > Actinomycetota > Actinomycetes > Kitasatosporales > Streptomycetaceae > Streptomyces > Streptomyces europaeiscabiei. The sequence continues at coordinate 5,566,075 of NZ_CP107841.1, read as the reverse complement.
CGGTGTCGCGCAGCAACTGCTCGATCATGGCCACCGCGAGACTGCGGCCACCCGAACTCCCCCTCTCCACAAGACGCTTGCGCACCTTACCGAGGTCGGTGTCGTCGAGTTCGGGAGCGAGTCTGGTCGTGCTTCGCCGGCGACCGAGGAGAGCCATGCCCGGAGAGTAACGAATTTCGGTCGCACAGTGATGCTTTGAGATGGACGTATGTCGATCAGATATCCCGACCGGGGAGCGGGGGCCAGCACTTTATGCCCAACTCCCCTACATGGAGGGGCACTTCACCTTTTGTGCACGATCTCCACTCCCTATGATCGGAAAATGACGGAACCGACGCAGTCCGGCCCGTACGCGGGCCAGCCCGGCCCGTACCCGGGTCAGCCCGGCCCGTACCCGGGTCAGCCCGCCCCTCCGCCCCAGCCGACGGCGCCCGCACCCGGCTGGTCGGCCCCGCCCCCGCAGCAAGGGGCTCCCTATCCCTACGCGACCACGCCGCCCGCCGGCTACGGCAGACCGCCCGCCCCGCCGGGAGACCCGGCGGCGGCCTCCGACCGCGCCTCCGGCGCGCTGCTGATCCTCGGCGCCCTCCTCGCCATCGGCGGTTCCTTCGCCACGCTGGACAAGTCGGTCCAGTACCTCGGCGACGAAGAGAAGGGGGAGCCGGTCTACGAGAACGTCGCGAAGGCGTGGTCGTACTCCAGTTGGGAAGTGGGCGGAGAGACGACCGAGGTCACGCAGTTCTCCGGGGTCCCGCTGCTCCTCGGCGGCCTGCTGGCCATCGCCGCGGCCGTGCTCCTCCTGACCGGCCGCAGCCGCCGGCTCCCGCTGGGGCCCGCACTCGGCGTCGCGGGCGCGGTGCTGCTTCTCGGCACGACGCTCACGGTGCTGACGGACGCGTTCAACGACACCCAGTGGGACGGGGACGGCCGGACCACGACCTTCGGCCCCGGCTTCTATCTGCTGACCGTCGCCTCCCTGCTGGCACTCGGCGCGACCGTGACCACCGTCCTCGCCGGCCGCCGGCCCGCCGGCGCCTTCCCCGCACCGTCCGGGTTCCAGGCCGCACAGCCGCCACAGGTCCCACAGCCTCCGCAGCCCGCGCAGCCCTGGCCGGCCGCTCCCGGCGCACCCGCCGCCCAGCCGTACCCGTCGGCCCCGCCTCCGGCACCGCACCAGCCGCCGCAGCCGCCCGCCGACTGAGGCCCGGCGACTCGCCGCGCCGTCCCCGTCGCAGGGCCGATGCATGCGTCCTCTCCGCCCGGGTAGGCGTACAAACGCGCAGGCCACGGCGGCGGGGATCCGGAGCGCCGAAGATTTTCGCCGCGGGTGTCCCACGTCTCACACCAGACCTCCCAAGCCTGTGCTACCTTGACCTGAAGTGGCAGTTTTGGTTACCAGAGGCTTCTGAGTGCTCTTCGACCTTCCGTCGACGAGCACTCTTTGTTGTTTCCGGGGCTTTCCGGGACTTTTCAAATCTTCCCGTCGGGTCTAAACCGTTGCTGCGACACCGGGTCCGCAAAGTGCGGACCCCGGGCTTGGCATCAAGGGAGTTTCAGCATGGCATCCGGCACCGTGAAGTGGTTCAACTCGGAAAAGGGCTTCGGCTTCATCGAGCAGGAGGGTGGCGGCCCGGACGTCTTCGCCCACTACTCGAACATCGCCACCTCCGGCTTCCGTGAGCTTCAGGAAGGCCAGAAGGTGACCTTCGACGTCACGCAGGGCCAGAAGGGCCCCCAGGCCGAGAACATCGTTCCCGCCTGACTCTGACGCGAACGCATGAGCCGGGGCCCGCGCCCGAAAGGCGCGGGCCCCGGCTCGTGTGTGACCGGCGTCGCCGCATCGAGGAAGGTCCCCATGAACCGCACGGCTCGTACGAACAGCAGCAGCTCCTCCCGCCCCCGTACGGAGAAGGGCTCTGCCGCCCGCACGGACAAGGGTTCCACCGGTGCGGGAGCCGCCCGGGGCAACCGCACCCGCGCACAGGGGACGGGAACAGGGACGGGGTCGGGCAACCCGAGCGCTCCTTCTCGTGCGGCCAGGAACGGCGCGGCCAAGAACGGCTCGCCGAAGAACGGTGCGGCCAAGGCCGGTGCGGCCAGGAACAGCTCTTCCCAGAACGGCCGGACCCGGCGCGGCGGCGGTCGGCCCCCCGTGGCCACCGGTGGGGAGTTCGCACTGCCGGTGACGGTCACACCCGCACTGCCCGCGGTCGAGGCTTTCGATGAACTGGAGCTTCCCGCGCGGCTGCTGGAGACCCTCCGCGCCGAAGGGGTGACCTCCCCCTTCCCCATCCAGGCCGCGACGCTGCCGAACTCGCTCGCCGGCCGGGATGTTCTGGGCCGGGGGCGCACCGGGTCGGGCAAGACGCTCGCCTTCGGTCTCGCGATGCTGGCCCGTACGTCGGGACAGCGGGCCGAGCCCCGGCAGCCGCTGGCCCTCGTCCTCGTACCCACCCGGGAACTGGCCCAGCAGGTCACCGACGCCCTCACCCCCTACGCCCGCGCGCTGCGTCTGCGGCTCGCCACGGTGGTCGGCGGCATGTCCATCGGCCGTCAGGCGAGCGCCCTGCGCGGCGGCGCCGAGGTGGTCGTCGCGACACCCGGACGGCTCAAGGACCTCATAGACCGCGACGACTGCCGGCTGGACCGGGTCGCGATCACCGTGCTGGACGAGGCCGACCAGATGGCCGACATGGGCTTCATGCCGCAGGTGACCGCGCTGCTCGACCAGGTGCGTCCCGACGGCCAGCGGCTGCTGTTCTCGGCCACCCTCGACCGCAACGTCGACCGTCTGGTCCGCGACTACCTGCACGACCCCGTCGTCCACTCGGTCGACCCGTCCGCGGGCGCCGTCACCACGATGGACCACCACGTGCTGCACATCGAGGACGACGACAAGCACGCCACCACGACCGAGATCGCCGCCCGTGAGGGACGGGTGATCATGTTCCTGGACAGCAAGCACGCGACGGACCGGCTGGTCAAGAAGCTGCTGGCGGTCGGCGTGCGCGCCGCCGCGCTGCACGGCGGCAAGTCGCAGTCCCAGCGCAACCGGGCCCTGAGCCAGTTCAAGGACGGCGACGTGACGGCCCTGGTCGCCACGAACGTCGCGGCACGGGGCATCCACGTCGACGACCTCGACCTCGTCGTCAACGTCGACCCGCCCGGCGACCACAAGGACTACCTGCACCGGGGCGGCCGTACGGCCCGCGCCGGCGAGTCCGGCACGGTCGTCACGCTCGTCCTGCCGCACCAGCGCCGTGACGTGACCCGCCTGATGGCCGTCGCCGGCATCACCCCGACGACCACCAGGGTCCGTTCCGGGGACGCCGACCTGAACCGCATCACCGGCGCCCAGGCCCCCTCGGGCGTCCCGGTCGTCCTCGCCCCGCCCGTCACCGCACAGCCGGCCACCCGCCCGTCCTCCACGTCACGCGGCCGCCGCAGCCGGCCCGCCCAGGGCCGCCGCCGCGCCCCCGCGAAGGGCAACGGCCGCTGAGCGCGGCCGCGTAGACCTCGGCGCTCGGCGGCGCGGTGCCTCCGCCGCTGGACGCGGGAGGCGCGCCAGGCCGGGCAGCGGCCGGCGGCCGGGCCGATGGTCGGGGCCGCCGCGACCGTGTGACGGAGTGGATCACCGGTGTCCGGTCGCGGGCGACTGCGACCGCCACCACGGGCGCCACGCCCGGGAAAGCGCCGACCAGGCCGCCCAGCATGCCCGGGACGCCCGACTCCACCGGTGACCGCACCGTGCTGTGGCGGGCGCGCGCCCCCGCGACCGGCGTGGACCGACCTCCCCCGGTGTGTTCCAGGACGGCGACCAGCGTGGTGTCGGCGACATCCACGGAACCGATACCCACGGAACCGATGACCACGGAACCGATGACCAGGCAGATCGTGGCGAGCGGCTGGAAGAGCCCGGTGACGCCGTCGCCGGCCCGGCCGCGCAGCGATCCGGGGTCGGGCGGCGGTACGGCACTGACGTACTCAGGAACTCTGGAGGGGGCGGCAGCCGTTCACCGGGGGACGTGCGGAACGCACGCGGACGACCGGCACGACACGGGCTCAAGCCGAGGTGGCACGCATGGCGATGTGGGATCGGATCAAGGACCAGGCCAAGGGTCTGCAGCAGCAGGCGCAGGGGACGCGGGGCGGTACCGGACACGGTCGGCCCGGCGCGGGGCCCATGGGCTCCACCGGGTCCTCCGGCTCCGGGCGGTCCGGCGGCGGCTCGAAGGCCCAGCTGGTGAGCGCGCTCAAGTCCCAGCTCACCTCCCTCAAGACGGAGTTGAAGAGCGGGGCCTACCGGGACGCCAGCATGGCCATGTGCGCCCTGGTCGCCGCCGCCGACGGGAATGTGGACGAGCACGAGCGGGCGCACGTGGAGTCGCTGATCCTGAACAACGACGTCCTGCAGAACTTCCCGGCCGACCAGCTGCGGCAGCGCTTCAACAAGCACGTCGACCAGCTGTCCTTCAACTTCCAGCAGGGCAAGGCCGAGGCCATGCAGGAGATCGCCAAGGCCGCGAAGAAACCGACGGAGGCGCGGGCGGTCGTCCAGACCGGTTTCGTGGTGGCGGGCGCGGACGGGTACATCGCCCAGTCCGAGGAGCAGGTCCTGCGCGAGGCGTGTGCGGCCCTCGGCCTGTCCCCGCAGGAGTTCGGCCTCTGACAGGGCCGCTCGGACGCAGGGCGCGCCCCAGGGCGCGCTCTCTCGACGCGTACGACGTCCCGGACGAGACCTGGCACCCCGGCGTCGGCGTGACGGCCGCCGACGGGGCGCTCGGCCATCTGGCGGACCGTCTCACCCGGTGGCCGACGGACCTCGCCGGGTCGTCGCTCCGCGCGGACCCCCGGGCCATGTCACCGGAGCGATGCCCGGTCCGGGGGTCGGTCGGTGCGGGGACGGCGCAGGGACGGCGCGGATCGCGGAAGTCCGCGGGGCGGCACCTGGGCACGACGAGTGGGCGGGCGGCAGAGCGAAGTCACCGCACGTCACCCGGGCGAGTGTCGGGGTGAGTCGCTGTCCGTCGGCACGCGGACGCATGTCGCCGTGCCCCACGGACGCCGGCCGTCCCCACACCCGGCGTCCGTGAGTCTTGAGGGGGGTGCGCTACACCCAGCAGCCGTTGACCGTGGCCGCGAGGCCGTCCAGGGCGTCCTTGATGTCGGACGGCCCGGCGGTGGAGTCGTTCTCGATGAAGGAGAAGACCTTCCACTCGCCGTCCTGGGCCTTGGTGAGACCGCTCAGGGCGACGGCACCGGTCAGGGTGCCGGTCTTGGCCTTGACCTGGCCGACGGCGCACTTGGAGTCGGCGGTGTCGAAGCGGCCGAACTCCGGGCCCAGCGTGGCGCCCGCCTCACCCGAGACGGGCAGCCCGTCGATGATGTACTTCAGCGTCTGGGCGTGCCGGGGGTCGGCGGCCAGGTCGACGATGTCGGCGATGGTCCGCGCCGGGATACGGGTCGCGCGGGACAGGCCGCTGCCGTCGTACATCTCGAAGTTGTCGAGCGAGATGCCGTACCGGGTGAGGACGTCGCGGACGACGGCCGTGCCGTCCTCGAAGGTGGCGGAGCGGCCCGCGCCGAGCGCGGTGAGCCGCAGCAGCGACTCGGCGATGTCGTTGTCGCTGACCTTGAGCATCTGCTTGACGACCGTGGACAGCTTGTCGGACGTGTGCGAGGCGACGGGCACGTCTCCCTTGCCGACGACCCCGCGCGTGACCCCACCGTCGACCGTCACGCCACGCCCGGCCAGGAGCTTGGCGAAGACGCCGCCCGCGTCGAGGGAGGTGTCGTCGACGTTGTGGGAGTCGACGACCAGCGCGCGGACGGGGGCAATGGAGTCGGGGTAGTAGCCGGTGTTCCAGCCATTCGCGAGGGTCGGCTCGGGGAAGAGACTGTCGTCGATGCGGACCTTCACCGAGGTGAGCCCGGCGTTCTTCAGCCCGGCGACGGCGGTCTTGGCGAGCGCGTCGAGGTCGTCGGTCGTCAGGGTGCGGTCGCCACCGCCGACGAGGGTCAGCGTGCCGTCGCCGTACACGACCTTCGTGGTGAACCGGTGGTCCGGGCCGAGCACCGTCAGCGCGGCGGTGGAGGTCGCGAGCTTCGTGTTCGACGCGGCCATCAGCGCGGTGTCCGCGTTGTGACCCCACACCACCTTGTCGGACCCGGCGTCGATGACGACTCCACCCAGCTTGCTGCCGAGGCGCGCGTCCTGGCTGCGCGTGTTCAGGTTGTCCGCGATCTTCTGCTCGGCGGCGTCGAGTTCGGTGGCACCGGCCTTCACGGTCGCCTTGTCGGCGGCGAAGGCGGACGTCCCGGCCAGGATCGTGCCGGCGACGGGGGCGACCACGGCGATCACGGCCGCCCGGCGCAGCGCCGGGTTCGGAGCCTTGGCCTTGCGGTGCCGGCCGCTCGCGCGGAGGGCGGAGGACGGAGAGGAGGAGCTGGACATGGGGGCCTCGGTGGGGGGAGGTTCAGGAAGCTTCGAGGAAATGCGGGGAGCACGGAAACACGGAAACACGGAAACGCCAGAATCTTGAAAGCGAAAGTAACAGCATGAACTCCCGCTACCGATGGGTTCTTTGTGAAGACTTGACGCGTCGGCCTCCGTTTGTGACGGACGCCACGCCGTACGGGCTGACGGACCGACGGACGGGCGCGCCGCGCGGCCGGCACCGGAGGCGCTCGACGGTCCGGCATGCCGTTGTCAGTGGCGGGGGCTAGTCTCCGGACAACTGACCGTTCGCTCCGTTTGCTCTGCTTTCAGGAGGTTCTCGTGGTCTCGCGGCTCAACCCCTATCTCAGCTTCGACGGCGACGCCCGGCCGGCGCTGGAGTTCTACAAGGAGGTCTTCGGCGGCGATCTGACGCTGAACACCTTCGGCAGCTTCGGCCAACCCGACACCCCGGACTCCGACAAGATCATGCACGGCATGCGGGGCACCGTTAACGAGCGGCGAACCAAGTGACAAGTAGCTTTCTGTAGCCAACCTGACGGTCAGCTGCGGGTTCGGGGTCAGGATCAATCAAGCGGCGGATAACGGTCTCGGGGCTTCAGCAGGAGCCGAGAACGGGCATAGCTGTCAAGGAATCGACAGGGTGCGAGCGGACGTGTCTGAGCCCCCTGAATGCCTAGCCCCCGAACACAAAGGCCGTGCCCGGCCGCTCCGAGGAGGGGCCGGGCACGGGGTTGCCGAGGATCAGGAGGATGCCGTGGGGCTGGGATCCGCGGTGGCCTCGGCCGTGCGCTGCTGGACCCAGGCCTTCCCGATCTCCTTCGGGACGTTCGGCAGCAGACCGTCCTCCTTGGTGTACGCCAGCCCCTGCGAGTAGCCACCGCCGCCGCAGCCGTCGGACTGGTGGGCGAGCTTGACGTCCACGGAGTCGTCGATGAAGGGCTTGGCCGCGCCCGCGCGGGTGACGCGGAGGCGGACCGGGGCGGTGTCGGGGTCGACGTCGTCCGGCAGCCCGACGGTCACGTTCGCGATGCCCGTCTGCTCCAACTCGCCCTTGGCGCACTCACCGCGCGTACACAACTCGTAGGTGGCGCCCGCGAGATCGCCGTAGCCGTCCTGCACGACGTACACGCCGACCTGGGACACCACGTCGATCCCGGCGCAGGTTGACGAGTCGACACAGCCGGACAGACCCACGAGGAGGGCGGCGGCACCGCCTAGCACGCGGGCGTGCCGTGCCGTGGTCACCACTTCTTCACCCCTCCGGGAAGCGCCTTCTCCGCCAGGGAGATGTCAGTAAAGAATACGCGGCACTTACCGTCCCAGGAGTCGCTGCACTCGCCGTCGTCGGTGAGGGAGACGCATCCCGAGCCCGAAATGATGCCCTTCGCGTAGACATAGCCGTTGGACTTCACGGTGTAGACGGGGCCTCCGGAGTCCCCGCCGATGATGCACGCCCCGGAGTTCTTCTCTGCCACAGTCATGTTCTGGGCGACGTCTCCGTTGCCGTACTTCCACCGCTTCTTGGTCTCGGTGACCTTCCAGCCGCAGACCTCCGAGCTGCGGGCGCCTCCGGTGCAGAACTGCTCGGCCTTCTTGGAGCGGGTGGTCCACCGGTTCTCGACCCTGCGCAGTGTGGAGCCCTTCTTGTAGATGCGCGCGGAGACGTTGTACTTGTTCTCGTAGATGCGGATCAGCGACAGGTCCCCGGAGTAGTAGCTCTGGCCGGAGAGCTTGGCCGAGCCCTTGCCGTTCGTGTAGTTGTCGTAGTCGACGCTGCCGACGCTCATCGAGTTGTCAGGGGGGGTCTTGTCCCAGGTGTTCATCCAGCCGTCGAGGGTCGTGCAGTGCCCGGCGGTGACGATGTAGGGGTTGCCCTTGTAGGTCCAGGCGAACCCGGTGGTGCAGGCCGCGAACTTGTTGGCGGCCTCACCGGCCGGCCAGTGGGACTCGTAGCCGGCTCCGCCCTTGAACGGGTTCTTGTCGCTCCAGCGGTCCGCGGTCTCGTTGATCTCGGTGACGCCGGGGTTGACCCGGACGGTGATCATGTCGTTGCCGTACCGCTGTCCGAGCCGGTCCGCCAAACCGTCGTCCTCGGCCGCGATCTCGACGACGACCTTGTTGGTCTCGGCGTCGACCCGAGCGGAGGCGAGGGCGGTGGCGCCGGTGATGTCGTCCTCGTCGAGGTAGAGGATCTCGTCGGCGACGGAGTCGAGTTCGGCCTGGCTGTGCGCGACGACCTCGGTGACCGGGGTCACCGTCGCGTCGGTCGTGGCGACCGTGCCCGCGACGTCGTCCTCGGTCGTGGTGGTGCCGTCGGCGGCCTCGGCGGTATCCTCCGTGCTGCCGTCGCCCGTGCCCAGGTCGACCGGTACGTCGGTCAGGGAGATGGCGGCCGTGGCGTCGTCCTTGGCGTCGGTCTCGGCGACCGGGGCGACGATGTCGCCGGTGTCCTGGTCGAGGTAGGGCGGTGCGAGCGTGTCCGCGGACACCTCGGCGCGTTCCTCGGCCGCCTCCAGGGCGTAGGACTGGACCGTGGTCGGCTCGGTCATGCTGTCCAGGTCGGTGCCCTCCTCTGTGACGTCGACCCGCTTCAGCAGCACCTCGACCGCGTCCGACGGCGCCGGAGAGTTCGCCCCGGTGAAGACCGCCCGCAGCTGCAGCTCCCCGTCGTCGGCCAGCGCGTCGGTGTCCCAGGTCAGGTCTGGCGTGATTCCGTCCGTCATGGCGACCGGCCACGTCACCGCGGACGCGTCCGAGGCGAGGCTGACGGCCGAGACGGGAATGTCCGCCCAGGCGTCGCTGTCACCCCGCCGGTACTGGAAGGTCGCTCCCGTCAGATCAGCCGGCCCCGCCGCGGTGAGTGTGACCGAGTGCCCGGCCTCCTCCCCTGCCAGGGGAGCCGTGAGCCCGGCGCCGCCGACGTGGAAGGTGTAGGCGGTGGCGGCGGAGGTGTTGCCCGCCTTGTCGGTGGCGGTGACGGTGAGCTTGTGGCTGCCGTCGCTTGCCGGGGTCAGGTCGATCGCCTCGGCCGCCGCGGTCGCGGTGACCGTCGTGGCCGTTCCGCCGTCGAGCGCGTAGGTGAACGACTTCAGGCCCTTGTCGCCGGAACTCAGGGTGAACGTTCCGGTGTCGCCCGCGTCACCGGCCCATACTTCGTCGGGGAAGTCCGGCGAGGAGACCGTGGGGACGGCGGGTGCGGTGGTGTCGACGGTGAAGCGGTAGTGGGCCGTGGGTCCCCATGTCCCGGCGGCGTCGGCCGCGCGGACGTGTAGGTACCAGGTGCCCTCCGTGACCGTGCCGGCGTAGGACGCGGTGGTGGAGTCGGTGGTGGTGTTCGGGACCGTGTCCGATGCGGCGTCCAGGACGTAGCTGTACCCGGCCGCGGCGGCACTCGTCGCCCAGGTCGCCGTGAAGGCGGTCGTCTTGTAGGCGGCGGCCTGGTCCGGGTGTGTGGCCGAGCTGACGGTCGGCAGCAGCGCCAGGGTCGAGTCGACACCGAAGGAGTAATGAGCGGCGGACGCTGCCCAGTTGCCCGCCTTGTCCTTGGCCCGTACGTGCAGGTACCAGGTGCCGTCGGCGCTCACCGTGGTGGTGAGGGAAGCGGCTGTCTGGGTGGTCGAGCTGCTCGACGGCAGCGTCGAGGCATTCTGGTCCACGCTCACGGCGTACGCGGCCACGCCCGAAGTATCGGTCGGCGCGGTCCAGGTGAAGGAGGCCGTGCGACTCGCGTACGTGGACGTGCCGAGCGGGTGCGTGGACGAGGTGACCGTCGGGGCGCTCGGGGCGGTGGTGTCGACGTTGAACGGGAGGCTCTGGGTCGTCGACCACAGGCCCGCCTTATTGCGGGCGGCGGCGTGGACGTACCAGGTGCCGTCGGCCCGGTCGGCGGCGCTAACGGTGGTGGAGGTCTGGGTGACCGTGGTGCCGGCGCCGGTGGCCGGGGAGCGGTCGATCTTCACGGCGTAGCCGTCGATGCCGCTGGTGTCGTCGGCGGTGAGCGTGCCGGTGAAGTCGTCGGCGGCGTACCAGCCGGTGGACGAGGCGTGGCTGGTGCTGGTGATGCCGGGCGCGGCCGGTGCCGTCGGGTCGACGGTCAGGGTCCGCCAGGCCGACCAGGACTTGGACAGGTCGGTCGCGTCGTACGCCTTGACCCGCCACTTGTAGGTCCCGGCGGCGAGCGTGCCCGAGGTCCAGGTGCCCATCCGGCCGGAGAGCAGGTACTTGGAGTTGCCGGTGGTCTTCCGGGTCGTCAGGCCGCTGTCCCAGACCTCGAAGGTGTAGCGGAGCTGGTCGGCGTCGGCGTCGCTCGCCCTGGCCCACAGGGTGGGGGTGGCGTCGGGGGTGACGGCCGAGGCGGGCGGCAGGATCTGGGTGGCCGTGCTCGGGTACGAGTTGTAGGTGACGGTCAGGTGCGGCTCGACGGCAGAGTCGCTGGCGATGTAGTTCGCCGACCGGTAGCGGCGCCAGGTCAGCGAGTCCGTCTCGCTCGCCCCGCGCACCTGGATGCCGTAGTTGGTGGACCCGTCGGCCCAGTCCTGCACGATGTCGTCGATGTCGAAGTTGACCGTGCCGGCCGGGCAGTCGTCCGAGTAGCCCTTGGCGGCGGTGCTGGTGACCGCGCCCGTGGTGGTCGTCGACGGCTGCTCGTCCCAGGTGACGGTCGACGAGGACCAGGTGGAGGTGATCCGCCGGATCTGGGTGCCGGCGCCCGCGGTCGAGCAGGACGAGGACCAGTACGAGTAGAGCGACAGGTTGGTGTCGGTGATGTGCTTGTCAGCGAAGTCCGAGACGTCGAACTTCAGATACGAACGGGCCTTGGTGCCACCGGCGTCGTACGTTCCCGACTTCAGCTCTGTGGAGGAGACCTGCGAGTCGGTGTAGTTAGTGGCCACCCAAGTGTCCGTGGTCACCGCGAGGGTGGAGGTCGGATCAACCGTCACGGGGTAGGTGGCCTCGGCGAGGAAACCGGCGTCCGGGGTGAGGACCAGGGTCTGGCTGCCGTCGGCGGCGGTCTCGATGTCCGCGTCGACCCGGGCCTGGCGCTCCGGTTCGCCGGACAGCTCGTTCCGGCTGGAGTCCCACATCATCGGCGCGGGCGCCTCGGCGATCAGCGCGCCGGAGGGGTCCGTGAGCAGCAGATGCCCGGAGTCCGCCTCGGCGAGGGTGAGCCCGTCGAGCTCCAGGGGGATCCGGTACGACACCGGCTCGTCCGGCGCCCGGTCCAGCAGGACGTTCTGCGAGAACCCCTGGGGGAGCGCGGTGACTTCGAGTGTCTCGCCCGCGCCGAGGTCGTACGAGGCGGTGTCACCGTCCACGGTTGGGCTGGGCAGCTTCTCCGCCCAGCCGAGCCCGAAGGTCCTGCCGTCTTCGGAGACCGAGGCGAGGGCGGTGTCCCCGCCGTCGGAGACAGTGATGTCGGCGGCCGCGGTGTCGGGAGTGAGGGCGGTACCTGTGTCGGACAGTGAGGTGTCGAGCTCCTTCCATCGCCCGTCCTCCTTCACCCGCACCTGCGCGGCGAACGCCTCCGCCGTGAGGGTGCCGTCGGGGTTGGCGTACGTGGAGCCGGTCTCGGTACGGGCGGAGAGGATCTCGATACGACGGTCCTGTGCCTGTGCGAGCAGCCGTGCGGTCGCCTCGTCGTCGGCCTCCGCGGGGCCGAGATCGCGCTCCTCGACGGTCTCCGTGGCGGTGTCGGCCGTGGTCGTGGTGTCGTCGGCGACCGCCTGTCCCACGGCGGCGAACGCGCCACCGGTCAGGGCGAGGACGAGCAGGGCTGCGGTGGCTGTGTGGTGCCCGGGTCTGTGTCTGAATCCGGGTATGCGTGCGGTTCTGTGTCTCACCGGCAAAGTGTCACAGGCGTCCCTGAGCGTCTCACCGGGCCGTGAAGTGCCAACGCATCAGGTGTCTCTTGACCGACGGGCCAGGAACTTTCCCAGTTCCCACAGGAGCAGGAGCGCGAGGGCGGCCAGCAGCGCCCAGCCGAACTGCCGCGCGTTGATCTGGGTCGTTCCGAGGATGCGGCGGAAGCCGTCCATCTGGGTCACCAGGACCGCGAGTACGAACTGGGTCAGTGCCACCCAGTTCATCTGCCTGCTGTCGAAGGTGGACGTCGTCAGCACCGAGTCCGTCTCGCTGCGGCACTCGAACGCGGCCACGATCAGACAGAGGGCGAAGGCAGTGAACGCGATCGACCGACCGGTCTCGACACTGTCGAAGTGGGTCTGACCGAGCTTGATCAGTCCGAGCAGGACGACGGTGATCGCCAGCCCGCCGAGTCCGACCGTGACCAGTACGGGCCGGGTGAGCACGGACTCCCCTCGCGGACGCGGCCTGCGTCGCATGAGCCCGGGGCTCTCCCGGTCGAAACCGAGCGCGAAGCCGAAGGAGGCGTTGACGACGAAGTGGATCCACAGCACCTGCGGCGGGGTGAACGGCTCACCGGCGGCGATGTTGAAGACGGTGGCCCCGAGAAAGGTCAGCACGAAGGTGACGAGCAGGAGCAGGACGAACCGGATGTACTTGGTCAGGTTGTCGTAGATTCGCCGGCCCTGCTCCACGGCGTAGACGATGGTGGCGAAGCGGTCGTCGGAGAGGATCATGCGTCCGGCGTTCTTCGCCACATCCGTGCCGCTGCCCATGGCGATACCGATGTCGGCGGCTTTGATGGCAGGCGCGTCGTTGACACCGTCCCCGGTCATCGCCACGACATCGCCCTTCTTCTTGAGCGTGTCGGCGAGCAGTACTTTGTGCTCCGGTGCGACGCGGCCCACCACCCCGATGCCGTCGATGCGGGCGAGCTGCTCGTCCTCGCTCATGGCGGCGAAGTCGGCGCCGAGGACCGCGTCGCCGGGGATGCCGAGCTGCCGGGCGATCGCCGCGCCGGTGGTGACGTCGTCACCGGTCACCATGCGGACTCGGATGTGCCCCGCCTGCGCGCCGGCCACGGCTGCCTTGGCGTCTTCTCGGGGCGGATCGACCATGCCGACGAGGCTGGTCATCCGCAGCTCGGTGATGTAGGCGAGGAGGTCGCCGTCCGGATCGAAGCCGGCGGGGTCCAGATCACGGGTGGCCGCGGCCATCACCCGGCGTCCCTCGCCGCCCATCCGCTCGGTCTGCGCGTCGGCGCGCGCGTTCAGCTCGGCGTCCCACGGGATGGTCGCGCCGGCCGCGAGCGCGGTGGCGGCCCGCGCCGTCACTGCCGGGACCGCGCCTTTGACGAAGCACCGGACGATCTGCTGCCCGGAGGCGTCGACCGCTTGGTTGAAGGTGGCCATGAGCTTGTAGTCCGGGTCGAACGGCAGCGTGGCGAGCCGGGGAAGTCCCTCCCTGGTGGCGTCGATGTCCAGCCCGGCCTTGTGCGCGAGCACCAGCAGCGCGCCCTCGGTGGGATCGCCCACCACCTCGCCGTCCACCAGCTTCGCGTCGCTGGCCACCACGTACGGCAGGATCGCGTCTTCGATGCCTGCGGAGGCCCCCGCGGCATGGTGGATCTTCCCGTCGAGCCCGTAGCCGGTGCCCGAGACGGTGTACCGGTCGGTGGGACTCACGACTTCGACGGCGGTCATCTGGTTCATGGTCAGGGTGCCGGTCTTGTCCGAGTTGATCGCCGACGTGAACGCCAGGGTCTCGACGGACGGGAGTTCCTTGACGATGGCGTTCCGCTTCGCCAGGTTGAGGCTGCCGACGGAGAGGATCGCCTGGGTCACGGTCGGCAGGGCCTCGGGGATGGCGGCGATGGCCAGCGAGACCGCGCTGACGAACAGGACGTCCCAGGCCTGGTCCCGCCCGCGTCCCAGGGCGAACATCACGATCATGGTCAGAGCCGCCGCCCCGGTGATCCACAGCGTCAGGGTGTCGAGTTCCCTGGTGAGTGGCGGTACCTCTTTCTCGGTGGCCGACAGCATCCCGGAGATCTTGCCGACCTCAGTTGCGGCGCCGGTCGCGGTGACGACGAGCACGCCGCTGCCGTGGGTGACCGGGGTGTTCATGAAGGCCATGTTCGTCCGGTCGCCGGGGGCCGGCAGGGGGCCAGGGAGTGTGCCGGCGTTCTTCGCGGCCGGGACGCTCTCGCCGGTGAGTGCCGACTCGTCGATCTGCAGGGCACTGGCCTCGATGATGCGTCCGTCCGCCGCCACCTGGTCCCCGGCGGTGATGAGCACTATGTCGCCGACGACGAGCTGTTCGGCGGGGATCTCGGCCTCCGTGCCGTCCCTGCGTACCCGTGCCGTCGCCTTCATCATCGATTGCAGCGCGTTCATCGCGCTCTCGGCCTTGCCCTCCTGGCGCAGGCCCACGACCGCGTTCAGCAGGGTCAGGACGATCAGCAGGACCGCAGTGGTCCACTCCTTGATGAGCAGCGAGACGACCGCCGCGGCCACGAGGACGATCTGCATGTAACTGCGGTACTGCGCGAGGGACCGGCGCCAGGCCGCAGGCCGCTTCTCCTCGGGCAGCGAGTTCGGGCCGTGCGCGGTCAGCAGCTGCGTGGCCCGTGCCGCGGAGAGACCGACCGGCGGATCGACACCGAACGCCGCTACGACCTCCTCGGGAGCCTGTGCGTACCAGTCGTCACCCGAGGACGGAGGCTGTTCTCCCACGGAATGCGAACGCACCGTCATCGTTCTGCCTCCGATCCGTGGCCGTGGCCGCGGCTGCGTCCAGGCCGGTCGCGCGCCGCTCCGACAGGTCCTAGCCTCGCTTCCTCCTCGGCCGGTCTTTCCGCCCGGTGGCCCGCGCGGCTGATGGGTGCCGGTCGGCGTACGGATCGGCCGGTGCCCCGGCAGGGGCCTCCTGCTCCAGGTCCCGTTTGGTGACGAGCAGGTCCTTGCGTGCCTCTTCCCCGACGTCGGGGAACTGAGGATCGATGTCCATCAGGGTGTGCGCGAGGATCGCCGCCGCGCAGATCCGCCCGAACCACTTCCGGTCCGCCGGCACGACGTACCACGGCGCCCACTTCGTACTCGTGGCCGACAGCATCTCGGAGAACGCGTGCTGGTAGTCGTCCCACCGGCGCCGCTCGCGGACGTCGGCCGCGGAGAACTTCCAGTTCTTCTCCGGCCGGTCGATCCGCTTCAGGAAACGGGTGCGCTGCTCCTCCTTGGACAGGTTCAGGAAGATCTTCACCACCTTGAACCCGTTGTCCGTGAGGTAGTGCTCCCAGTGGTTGATCTCCCGGTAGCGCCGCTGCCATATGTCCGGCCCGCGCGTGTCGTCCGGCAGGCTCTGCCGGACCAGGTTCTCGGGGTGGACGCGCACGACGAGAACCTCCTCGTAGTGCGAGCGGTTGAAGATAGCGATCTCACCGCGCGTGGGCAGGCGCTGGGCGTAGCGCCACAGGTAGTCGTGGTCGAGTTCCTCGGCGGAGGGCACCTTGAAGCTGCTGACCCGTACGCCCTGAGGATTGACGCCGCTCATCACATGGCGGATCGTCCCGTCCTTGCCACCGGCATCAAGGGCCTGGAGGCACAGGAGTACGCCGTAGGTGTCCTGGGCGGCCAGCCGCTCCTGGTACTCGGCCAGCAGAGACACCCCGGTCCGCAGCAGCTCGATCCCCTCCCGCTTCTTCAGACCTGCCTTGTAGCGAGGATCGAAGTCCCGCTCCAGGCGCACCTTCGACCCCGGTTTCACCCGGAGTGGCGCGATGAAGTCCGCAATGCGTTCGGCTCTGTCGTCCGACATCACGATCAGTCCTTCTCCGGTCCGGGGTGAGCGCGGCGCGTCTCGGGGGCCGCGCTGCGGTCGACAGCCTGACCGGGAGCGGTGCGGCAGGCGGCACGGAGCACTCTCCGGGACCGGCGTTCGACCAGGATCGGGACGTAGGCTCTGACCCTGGCCTGGTGGAAGGAGTCATAAGCGGTCCTGACTGTGGCCTCGACGGTGACCGCGTCGACGGAGGGATAGACGGCCCTCAGCCGAGCCATCATGTTCCGGACGGACACCAGTTCGTCCTGCGAGCCGGGCGGCGGGGCGGTCGCAGGCCCTGCGGGACCGGTGCGCTTCACCGGCCCGGGGCGGCGGATCAAGCTCCCGACGGGGAGGCATCCACGGACGTCAGGAGTCTGTTCTTCGACCGTCATGGCCGCACGTGTCCCATCTCCCACGACCTCCAGACCGCAGAACCGCACATCCCGCCACAGCTGTGACAGGATCCCTCGCGCTCATTGTCTGTTCGTCCGGACAAGATCGCCCCCTGAGGCCGGGGGCGGGAAACCGCCGAGGCAGGCGTCGGCGCCGCGGCCGGGCCGCTGATCGAGGGAACTCGGCGTTGCCGCGTCCGAGCTGGGGTTCTACGACTTCACCTCGCGCGCCCGCGAAGCGGCACCGCAGCGAGCTGCGGGATCTGACCGGCTGGCACGAGTGCACCAGGACCGACCTGGTCAAGCTCGTCTCGCACCTGGTGGACGTGATCTGGCACGACGAACGCCGCGAGGAACAGGTGCGGGCCGAGCTCCTGCGGCAGATGCGCGTGGACCTGATCGAGCCGCCAACCGCGGCCCAGGTCACCACGGTCATCCGCTCCGCGCTGCACCAGGCCGACGAACGGGCTGTCACCGAGGTCGCCGCACGGCTCACGCAGGCCGAGGAATGTCCCCGTCGGCTGGACGCGCTGGTCTTCACTGCCCTGCCCGGCGCCGAGCAGGGCGACGAGGCAGCCGTGGACGGCGACGGTGAGGACCACGAAGACGACGCGGAGTCGGTGCTGGCAGACATCAAGGCCCATCCGGGCAAACGTCAGCCTCAACTCGCTGCTCGACGAGATATCCAAGCTGGGGCAGGTCCGCGCCGTCAGTGTCCCAGCGAAGGTGTTCGCCGGGATCGGCGTGCAGGTCATCAACGCGTGGCGGGCCAGGGCATCGGCCGCCTCACCGAGTCACCTGCGCCGCTTCGACACGCCTGTCCGGCACGTGCTGCTGGCCGCGCTGCTGTTCCAGCGGGAGCGGGAGATCACCGACACCCTGGTGGAGCTGCTGAACTCCACGGTGCACCGCATCAACGCGCGGGCGGAGAAGAAGGTCACCGAGGCGTTCGTGGCCGAGCTCACCAAGGTCCGTGGCAAGTCCGGGCTGCTCGGGAAGATCGCCGCAGCCTCCCTCGGCGCCCCCGAGGGCTCGGTACGGGACGTGATCTACCCGGCGGCCGGCGGGGAGAAGACCCTCAAGGACCTGGTCGCCGAGATGAAGGCCACCAACGCCGAGTTCGCCCGCTCCAAGCGGGAGGTGTTCAAGCCCTCCTACAGCAACCACTACCGCAGCGGGCTGATGAAGCTGCTCGGCGTCCTCGACTTCTGGAGGCGCTGAAGCTCATCGAGCGGCACAAGGACTCCTCCACCACCTACCTGCCGCTCGGCGAGACCATCCCGCTGGACGGAGTAGTCCGCAAGGACTGGATGGAGTTCGCGATCTTCACCCCCGACAAAGGGCCCAAGCGCGTCATGCGCACGGTCTACGAGGCGTGCGTCTTCCAGGCCCTGCGCGACCGGCTGCGCTGCAAGGAGATCTGGGTGACCGGCGCCGACAAGTGGCGCAACCCCGACGACGACCTGCCCGACGACTTCGAGGTCAGGCGCGCGGAGTACTACGAGAAGCTCAACAAGCCGCGCGACGGGAAGGTCTTCACCGCCCAGCTGAAGAGCGAGATGCGCGCCGAGCTCGGCGCCCTGGACACCAGGCTGCCGAAACTGCCGTGGGTGACGATCAGCGGCAAGCACCGCAACGGCGCGATCAAGTTCACCGAGCCCGAGCCGCAGAAGGAACCGAAGAACCTGCGCAAGCTCAAAAAGGCGATCCGCAAGAAGTGGGGCACCGTCGCCCTGATCGACATCCTCAAGGAAGCCGCCCTGCGCACCGGGATGCTCAAGGCCCTCGCCCCGGTCGGCACCCGCGAGGCCATCGACGAGGCCAAGCTCCTGGAACGCCTGCTCCTGATCGCCTACGCGTACGGCACCAACTCCGGGATCAGCTCGGTCGCCGCCGGCGAACACTGGTCAACATCTCCGAGCCGCAGGGCTGAGCACCGGCGGAGCCACAGTGCCGGAGGGGGCGCCGTCTCGTTGGGGTACATGTCCACACCACCACCCGGTGGACCCGACGGACAAGGAGACCGGGCGTGCCAAGGGCCGAGGCGAACGGCGTCGAACTCTTCTACGAGGTGGCCGGGTCCGGCGACCCGCTGGTCCTGGTGCACGGCTCCTGGGGCGACCACCACGCCTGGCTCCCGGCCCTCCCCGCCCTCACCGAACGCTTCCGCGTCCTGATCTACGACCGCCGCGGTCACAGCCGCAGCGAACGTCCCCCGGGACAGGGCTCACGGCACGAGGACGAGGAGGACCTGGCGGCCCTGATGGAGACCCTGGACTTCGCCCCGGCCTACGTCGCCGGCAACTCCTTCGGCGCCTCGACCACGCTCGGCCTGGCCGCTCGCCGCCCCGACCTCTTCCGGGGCATCATCGCCCACGACCCCCCGCTCACGGGCATCGTCCCCGAGGACCCCCGCCCACAGCCGCTCATGACGGAGATCGCCGAGAGGTTCGCCTCCGTCCTCACCCACCTGCGCGGGCACGAACCCCTGGCGGCGGCCCGCCAGTTCACGGACGAGATCGCCGTCGGCCCCGGCACCTGGGACCAACTGCCTTCCCCGGTCCGGCAGACCTTCCTGGCCAACGCCCCCACGTTCCTCGACGAACACGACGACCCGCACTGGGCCGACCTGGACCTCCCCGGCCTCTCCGCCTACACCGGCCCGGCCCTCCTCACCCGGGGCACGGCCGGCCCACCCTGGTTCGCCACGGTCACCACCCGCCTCGCCGAAGCCCTCCCCCAGGCGGACACCTTCACCTTCGAGGGCGCCGGCCACATTCCCCACGTGACCCATCCGAGGGAGTACGCGCGGGTCGTGACGGCCTTCGTCGACGGCACCGGCCCGAGGCGGGAAAGCCCCCGCCCGTGACGGCGAACCGTCGCGGGCGGGGGCGACACGTCATTCGTCCCTCACCCGAAGGTGACGTCAAGGCCGCCGTCGCTGCCGAAGGACCAGTGCAGGCCGCCGGAGTACGAGGAGCAGCGGGAGCCGTTCGCCCCGGACCAGAACTGGTTGGAGCTGTCGGAGCTGCCGATGATCCGGTCGTTCGTACCGCTGCCGCTGCGGCACGACGTGTTGTCTCGGAACACCGACGTACCGCCGTCGAAGTTGAAGTTCCGCTCGGTGTTGTCGATGCTCACGTTCCCGGAGACCGCC
Source organism: Streptomyces europaeiscabiei (assembly GCF_036346855.1). NCBI lineage: Bacteria > Bacillati > Actinomycetota > Actinomycetes > Kitasatosporales > Streptomycetaceae > Streptomyces > Streptomyces europaeiscabiei. Next base: position 5,546,382 of record NZ_CP107841.1, on the reverse strand, counting down.
ATGGAGCCCGGGTTGCTGTTCCACGTGAAACCGTGCTTGCCGTTGTCGTAGGCGATGCTGCGCCGGACGACGTGGTTCACGGAGATGTCGTCGCCGCCGAGTTTGTAGCCGTTGCGGTCGCCGTTCCCGGCCTGCGAGCCGTCGCTGAGTGTGCCGTTCTCGTAGGCGAGCGAGTCCTCGACGGTCACCGGTCCGATGGGCCCGGTGTCCGTCTTGGTGTAGAGGTCCCAGCCGTCGTCGATGTTGTTGTGGGCCACGGCGTACCGGAAGACGTTCCCGGTCCCGGTGGTGAGCTTCGCCGCGAACCCGTCCGCGTCCTCCCCGTCGGAGTCGGCGTTGTCGTGCGACTCGGCGCTCAGGACGAGGTTGTCCGACGGCCAGTCGGCAGCGGGAGTGGTGGAGGCCATCCGCCCCAACTGCAGCCCCGTGTCCCGGTTGAACCGCGTCACGGTCCGCTCGATGACGTTGTCGCTGCCGCCGACGTAGATCCCGTTGTCCCCGGCGCGCTCGACGACGAGCCCGAAGACATGCCAGTAGGAGCCGTTGATCTGAAGTCCGCGGTTCGATGAACTCTCGCTCTGCGCGGAGAAGTTGAGGACCGGCGTCTCGCCCGGGTAGGCCGACAGCTTCGTACGGGCGGCGGCGGTACCCGAGCTGCCGGCCGGGATGGTGACGGTGGACGAGTGGGCGTACGTCCCGCCGCGCAGGTAGATGGTCCCGCCGGCGGTGATCCGGCTGATCGCCGAGGTGAGGGTGGTGGGGTTCGAGATCGTTCCGGCGGCTCCGTCCGTCCCGCTCGGCGAGACGTACAGCGCGGAGGCGGTCGGCGGTGGGGTGGTGGTGCCGTCGGGCACGTCGGCGTCGAGGCGGTCGATGTTGGGCAGCCCGGTGGCGACGGTGGGGTTGATCCGGATGACGTTGCTGCCCGACGTCACGGGCACGGTCAGCGTCTTGGTGGTCCACCCCGTCCATGTGCCGGTGCTCTCGAACGACGTGGTGGCGGCGGTCGTACCGTTCACCGCGACGCTCGCGGCCCGTGCCGCGGTGGTGCCGTTGGCGAACCGTACGGACAGTGTCGCCGTGCCCGATGCGGGTGCGGTCACGGTGAACTGCGCGTACGCGCCTGCGGCGTTGGTGCCGTTGCAGAATCCGCTGCCCGAGTATCCGGTCCAGTCGGAGTCGATCGTGCCGGTGCAGACGGCCGGCGACGTCTCGGCCTCGTACCGCGCGGTCGCGGCCTGCGCCGCCGTACCGGACGACGCGACCAGCAGGCCTGCCACCAGACCTGCGCTCGCCGTCGCCATGACGGGTCTCACGTGCGTCTTTTGCATCGTTGATCTCCTGGACGGGTTGGCCGATTCATTCGGGTTCATTCAGGTTCACTCGGATCAGAAAGCGCTTTCCCCTCATGAGTGTCGGAGGGTGGCCTGAACACGTCAATAGATCGGTACGTGGGTTGTGTTCACATGGATGAACCATGAATGACGGAGCGGGGGCAGTGTCGAGCATGAGGGAGCATGAGCATCGCAGCTGATCAGACGGCTTCTGGCTGGCGGATTCCGGACTGCCACGAGGCCGCGAAGGGATCGGATTTCACATCACGAGCAGGCGTTCATCCGAGTTTGTGAACGGCGGGCGGCCCTGCTCAGCCCGCCTCAAGGGCGTCGGCCCGCTGCGTCAGATCGGCTGCGATGTCGTCCCACTCCGGGCCGTGCATCCACAGGTTCCCGGCAGCCTCTCGCATCAGCGCCGGCTCGTCCGGCCGCTGCAGGAGCACCAGCCGGTAGGCCAGGTTCCGAACCCACACCGGCAGATGGCCGTCAGCCACGTGCGGGCAGAGTTCGCGCAGCATGGCGAGAATGGACTCCGCGTCGGCGAACGTCAGCTCCTCGACGAAGTAGTGCTCCCGGTGTTCGAGGCCGCACTCGGGCGTGGGGCGGTACTCGTCGCCGTAGAGACACCGGGCGTGCTCCGTCAGGGTGCTGTGCGAGGACGGATTGTCGTGCGAGGACGGGTTGCTGTGCATGGTCCGGACCCTACGAGTCCGTGCCCCTGGGTCGGTCCGCCGTGTACACCCGCCCCAGCCGGCCAAGCTCCAGCCGGGGAACGTACGCCTCCGGCCTCAGCGTGAATGTGGTGACACGGGCAGGGGGGTAGGTGACGAACAAACCGGCCCACACCCCGCTGCGTGGGGGACCTGGGCCGACCAGATGGAAGTCGCCCTCGGCGGAAGCGAAGAACACCGGCTGGTCGCTGGATCCGCTGCCCGGATACAACAAGGCATGTGCGGCGTCGCGCGTGGTCGACACGACCCTGATGTTTCGGGGGGCGTGCTCGTGGCATTCCGCCGACCACCTGCGGACTTCCGCGACGACTTCTCGAAGGACGTGGTCGGATATGTCTTCCGGCATGCCTTGCGCACTACCCATGCCCCGCAGGGGTGACTCCGCCGCAGCCGTGTTCCAGCCGGTGGCGGTGTCCTGGTCGGAGTGTGCGGCGGACCTGGGCGGACCTGGGCGGACCTGGTACCTGACAGCGGGCCGTCCTCCGATGAGCGAACAAACGAAGGCGGGGGCAAAGAACAAAGGCAAGGAGATTTCCCACTCCTTGCCACTCTCAACGTATAGCGCACCGGGGGGCTTGCGGCAAGGCCCCCGTCGTGGCGCAGAATCTCCGGCCTAGGCCAGTATCGAGCGAAACCGGGGGCCCTGAATGCGTGTGCTGCTGGCGAACTACGACTCGCGTGGGGGCCTCGAACCACTGCTGGGGCTCGCGGTCAGGCTGCGTGGACTCGGCGCGGAGGTGCGGGTATGCGCACCTCCGGACGGGGAGTTCGCGCGGCGGCTGGCCGGTGTGGGCGTACCGCTGGTGCCGTTCGGCCGGTCGGTGCGTGCGCTGATGACCGCGGCGACGCCGCCGACGGCGTGCGGTGTGCCCCGGCGCGCGGCCGAACTGCTCGCCCGGTTCGACACGGTCGCCGAGGCGGCCGAGGGCTGCGACGTGCTGGTGGCGACCGGCCTGCTCCCGGCCGCGGCCTGCGTACGGTCGGTGGCCGACAAGCTGGACATCCCGTACGTGTACGCGAGCTTCCAGTCCGTCTCCCTGCCGTCGCCGCACCACCCGCCGATGCAGCGGCCGGGCAAGCCGTTGCCGCCGGACGTGACCGACAACCGCGCGCTGTGGGATCTGGACGCGCAGAGCGCGAACGACCTGTTCCGTGAGGTGATCAATGCCCACCGGGCGTCGGTCGGTCTGCCGCCGGTGGAGGACGTGCGCGACCACGTCTTCACCGACCGCCCGTGGCTGGCGACGGATCCGGTCCTGGACCCGTGGGAACCGTGGGACCCGTGGGACCCAGGGCAGGAGCCGTCGGATCCCGTGTCGGCTCCTCTGTCGGACCTGCGGTCGGGACCTTCCGGCTCCACCTCGGACCTGCGGTCGGGACCTTCCGGCTCCACCTCGGACCTGCGGTCGGAACCCTCCGGCACCACCTCGAACCCGCGCACGGAACCCTCCGGCACCACCTCGAACCCGCGCACGGAACCCTCCGGCACCACCTCGAACCCACGGCCGGAACCCTCCGGCACCACCTCGAACCCACGGCCGGAACCCTCCGAGGCCGGCGTCGTACAGACCGGCACGTGGATCGTTCCCGACGAGCGTCCGCTCCCGCCCGAGCTGACGGCGTTCCTGGACGCCGGCGCGCCGCCCGTGTACGTCGGCTTCGGCAGCATCACCATGGGCGGCTCCGAGGACGTCGCCTGGGCATCCATCGAGGCCGTCCGTGCGCAGGGGCGCCGCGCGATCGTCTCCCGGGGCTGGGCCGGGCTGGCCCTCGTCGACGACCGGGACGACTGCTTCGTCGTCGGCGAAACCAACCATCACGTACTGTTCCGCCGGGTCGCCGCCGTCATCCACCACGGTGGCTCGGGCACGACGACCACGGCGACCTGGGCGGGCGCGCCCCAGGTGGTGGTACCCCAGGGTGCGGACCAGCCGTACTTCGCGAGCCGGGTCGCCGCGCTCGGTATCGGCGCGGCGCACGACGGCCCGACCCCGACGTTCGAGTCCCTGTCTGCGGCGCTGGAGGTGGCCTTGGCCCCCGAGACGCGGGTACGGGCGGCCGCCGTCGCCCAGATGGTCCACACGGACGGGGCGGCGGTGGCGGCGAAACTGCTCCTTGACACCATCGTTCGCAGCTGACCGATCGGGCAGACCCGTCATCCAGGTCCGCCGGCCCATCCAGGTCCGTCGACCCATCCGGGATGCTTCGACCAGCCCCGTCGAGCGGGACCATCCGGCAGGACACCCAGCCGGACACCCAGACCCAGTAGGACTCAGCAGAACCCAGTAGGACACCCAGAAGGGCCCATGGTCGTAAACGACCTCACATTCGGAGCGTTCGGAGCGAATGAAGTGACCCCCCCGACCACCCCCAGCGCGTTCGACCTCCCCGACCGCCTCTCCGCCAAGGCCGCCCCGGCCCTGATCGCCGCCGACGAGCGGTACTTCGCGGCGCTCGCCGCGTGCCTCGCACAGTCCATCGCCGAGGTGTCCGCCCAGCTCGACGCCGCACGCAGGGCCCCCGGCGGCATGGGCCGGCAGGCGATGGACCGGGACACGGAGGTCCACCGCCTGACCTCCCGCCTGCGCACCCTGCGCCGCTTCGGCCTGGACCTGTGCCTCGGCCACATGGTGAGCCCGGACGACACCGACCCCGTCTACATCGGCCGCCTGGGCCTCACGGACAGCGCCACCGGCCGGCGCCTGCTGATCGACTGGCGGTCCCCGGCGGCCGAGCCGTTCTTCGGCGCGACCCACGCCAACCCGATGGGCCTGACGAGCCGCCGCCGCTACCGCTGGACCAACGGCCGTATCAGCGACTACTGGGACGAGGTCTTCTCCCGGGACGAACTGGACGGGCTCACCGACCACCACGCCGCTTCCCTCGACGACCAGTCCGCGTTCATCGCCAGCCTGGGCACCAACAGGTCGGAGCGCATGCGGGACGTCCTCGGCACCATCCAGGCCGACCAGGACGCCATCATCCGCGCAGGCTCCCGCGGCGCCCTGGTCGTGGACGGCGGGCCCGGCACCGGCAAGACCGTCGTGGCCCTCCACCGCTCCGCGTACCTTCTCCACTCCGACCCCCGTCTGGGGCACCGCCGGGGCGGCGTCCTCTTCGTGGGCCCGCACCGCCCGTACCTCTCCTACGTCGCCGACGTGCTCCCGAGCCTCGGCGAGGAGGGCGTACAGACGTGCATCCTGCGCGACCTGGTCGCGGAGGGGGCGGCGGCCGGTACGGAGAGCGACCCGGAGGTGGCGCGCCTGAAGTCGTCGGCGGCTCTGGTGGGCTCGATCGAGAAGGCCGTCCGCTTCTACGAGGAACCCCCCGCCAAGGGCATGACGGTCACGACCCCCTGGTCCGACATCTGGCTGAGCCCCGAGGACTGGACCGCGGCCTTCGACGCGGCGGAACCCGGCACCCCGCACAACGAGGCCCGTCACCAGGTCTGGGAGGAACTCCTGACGATCCTGACGGACAAACACGACGCCGAAGCCGACCCCGACCCCGACCCGGACACCGCCGCCTCCCCCTCCCCCGCTCTTCTGCGCAGGTCCCTCCTCCAGAACAGGGACCTGGTCACGACCTTCAACCGTGCCTGGCCCCTCCTGGAGGCGGCGGACCTGGTCGGGGACCTGTGGTCGGTACCGGCGTACCTCCGCATGTGCGCGCCCTGGCTGAACCGCGAGGAAGTACAGCGCCTCCAGCGCGACGAGCCCCAGGCCTGGACGACGTCCGACCTCCCCCTCCTGGACGCGGCCCGCCAACGCCTCGGCGACCCCGAGACGGCCCGCCGCAAGCGCCGGCACGCGGCCACCCTCGCCGCCCAGCGTGAGCGCATGACCCAGGTCGTCGACAACCTGATCGATGCCGTGGCCAACTCCGGCGCCGACGGGGACGAGGGTATCGGCCTGGTGAACATGCTCCGCGGCGAGGACGCCCAGGTCAGCCTGGTCGACGACTCCGAACTCGTCACCGCCGACCCCGACCTGCTCGTCGGCCCGTTCGCCCACATCGTCGTGGACGAGGCGCAGGAGCTGACGGACGCGGAGTGGCAGATGCTGTTGCAGCGCTGCCCGTCCCGGAGCTTCACGATCGTCGGCGACCGCGCCCAGGCCCGGCACGGCTTCACGGAGTCCTGGCAGGAACGCCTGAAGCGCGTGGGCCTCGACCGCATCAACCTGGCCTCCCTGACCATCAACTACCGGACGCCGGAGGAGATCATGACGGAGGCCGAACCGGTGATCCGCGCCGTGCTTCCGGACGCGAACGTCCCGACCTCGATCCGCAGCGGGGGTGTCCCGGTCGTACACGGCCCGGCCTCGGACCTGGACGCGACCCTGGACACCTGGCTGGCCGCCAACGCCGACGGCATCGCCTGCGTCATCGCGGCCCCGGGCTCGCGTACGACGTCCCTGTCACGCCCGCTCCTGCGTACGGCACCCCGGGTCCGCTCCCTGACCCCCGAGCTGTCGAAGGGCCTCGAATTCGACCTCGTGGTCCTGATCGACCCGGAGGACTTCGGCGAGGGCATCGAGGGAGCCGTGGACCACTACGTGGCGATGACGCGGGCGACACAGCGACTGGTCATCCTGACGACCGCCTGAGACGGACGGCGTACGCGACGGGCCCCGGCATCCGCTCTGTTGAGTCGGGGCCCCAAGTCCCATGGCACCGCCGCCAGTTGGGTCGCCAGGGCCGGCCCGGACCCCTCGTACGGGCGCGACCTCGGGGCCGCAGCGGCACCGGCACCGGCCTACGCCTCGGCCAGCCGGTGGAACGCCCGAGTAGTACCGGGGTGAACCATCTCGTCGAGCAGGTGCCGCCAGTCGGGGTCCGCGACGGGGGCGGGATGCGCCCGATCCCATGCGACGAGCAACGGACCGAACCCGCCCTCGTCCTGCCCCTCGGTGGCACGCGTCTCTGAAGGCCGCGTCGGCTTCATGGGACTCTCCCTCCGTCTGGGGAACCCAGCGCTTCCGGGACCCGCCTTACTCCAACAGTCCCGCTTCCGAGTCCCCGAAGCCATGCGGTCCCCCACTGATCCGTTCGCAGCGGGGCCAGGCTGCGAACGGATCAGGTCAGTCCCACTGCTCGTCCGCGAGGGAGCCGACCGGCTGCGGCTTGCCGATGACGGCCAGGGCGATGAAGAAGTTGATCTGGCCGATCGCGATGGTGAGGGTGGCCAGTGCCTTCTCGTCGTAGTGCTTCGCCACCTCTGCGTACAGTTCGTCGGAGACGCGCTCCCTGCCGTGCGGGGCGGGCTGGAGGGTGGCCTCCAGCAAGGCGAGGGCGGCGCGCTCGGCGTCGGTGAAGTAGGGGGCGTCCTGCCAGGAGGAGACCGCGGTGATGCGCTCCTCGGACTCCCCGGCCTTGCGCAGGAAGCCGGTGTTGAGGATGGTCAGGTAGGTGTTGCCGACGATCTGCCCGGCGCGCAGGTGGACGAGGCTCATCGTGGTACGCGGCACCGAGCGGTTGCCCGTGGCCCTGAAGAGGGCCGCGCTGATGTCGTTCAGTTCGGGCACGAACTCGGCCGGGTTGGGCATCCGGGAGATGGAGGTGTTCGTCATGGCTGCTCTCCTTCGCATCGGCCTGGTCGGCGTCTTCGCAGCATTGACGGATGGGCCCACGGACATGTGACAGGGATCCGGAAAGATTTTTCCCGGCGTGCTCCGAGCCTGGTGGCACCGGTGTCCTCCCCCGGGCGGCGCCTGGACCTGGCCGCCGGGCGGCGCCTGGACCTGGCCGCGGGCCGCAAGCTGCGCGGCCGCCCCGGCGCCCGTCCCCACCGGTCGGAGGCCGAACGGCGAGCCGTGTTCCCGCTGTGGCTCCACCCTCGCCATCACCACCGCGGACAAACCGAAATGAGCTGGTCGTGCGGCGGGCTCAGCTGCCCGCCGCGCGACACGTACCCGGTGGCTCAGCCTCCCAGGACACCAAGGTCGATCCGTGCAAGGCGTTCGGGGTCGGTGAGGATGTCGATGGCAGTGATCCTGCCACCCTGGATCGTGAACGCCATGACCGACAACGCGCGGCCCTCCGCGACCGCGACCACGCCGGGCGTGCCATTGACCAGCGCCGCGTACCCGGCCTCCGCGAAGCGGGCAAAGGTGATCGCCTGGGAGGCGACCTCTGCCGCGCCGCGCCGCAGCAGGCTCGGGCGCAGGGCGCCGCCGTCGGAGCGCGCCACGACTTCCGGGTCCAGGACGGCGAGGAGCGCCTCGAAGTCGCCGCCGCGCGATGCGGTGAGGAAGGCGTCCACGACCTGCCGCCTGCGGGCGAGATCGGTGTCGGGGACGGGGGCGGCCCCGTTGACCCGGCGGCGGGCGCGGCTGGCGAGCTGCCGGGTGGAAGCAGCGGTGCGGCCGAGCACAGGGCCGATCTCGTCGAAGGGGACGGCGAACAAGTCGTGCAGGACGAACGCGAGCCGCTCGGCGGGAGAGAGGGTCTGCAGGACGATCATGAGGGCGATGCCCACCGAGTCGGCCACGAGTATCTCCTGCTCCGGGTCCACGCCGTTCGGGCCGCTGACGACCGGGTCGGGCAGCCGGATCCGGCCGTCCTGATCGTGCAGCGACTCCTCACGGCGCGTGGCGCGAGAACGCAGCATGTCCAGGCACACCCGGCTCACCACGGTGGTCAGCCAGCCACCCAGGTTCTGCACTCCGGAGACGTCGGAGCGGTTCAGCTTCAACCAGGCCTCCTGAACGGCGTCGTCGGCATCGCTGAGCGAGCCCAGCATCCGGTAGGCCACCGCCCGCAGATGGGAGCGATGCTCCTCGAAGACCCCGGCCAGAAACTCTGTCCCGCTCACCTGTCACATCCTCGTGTCGCGATCCGTCAGTGCAGTGTCGGACGCCAACCGGCCCGCGCGGCAGCCGCAGCAGCCGCCCGGGGCCCGGGGCCCGGGGAGGAGAACACGCTGGCGCGCTGAGGTCGATCCGCGCCACCCGAGCAGCGGGCCGAACCCGCCCCCGTCCGGCACCTCGGTGGCACGTGTCTCTGAAGGCCGCGTCGACTTCGTGGGGCTCTCTGCGTTCGAGAACCTGCGCTTCCGGGGACCGCCCCACTTCAACAGGCCCGCTTCCGAGTCCCCGAAGCCATGCGGTCCCCCACCGAACCGAGGGTGGATCTACCCGCACCCCGAGAGCCCGGCTCACCCCCGCGCCCCTCACCCTCGCCGCGCGGCCCCGTCCGGCCATACGACATCCACGGGGATGCCGGCCGCCCGCGCTTCGAGAACGGCATCTGCGGTGCCGCCGCCGCTGCCGGTGGGCGGAGCGCCGTCCCATACGGCGACGAGACGATCGGCCCGCTCGACGAGCACCGCGTTGGCGGCCTCGTACGCCTGCCGGCCGGCCGTCTCGTAGGGAAGAACGACGACCTCCCCGGCGGCCTCGACGAGCCGATCGTAGGAAACCCCGTGCTCGGCCTCGACCGTGTTCCGGCGATAGTCACGCGACGGGGTGACGACGACCAGCCGCCCGCCGAGGGCGAGAACGGCCTCGGCGAACAGGGTGTCGGCCCCTTTGGCGATACACGAAACCCCGACGAGCCGCCCCCCGACGGCGTACGGCCCGAGCAGGGAATCCAGAGCCGCCCGCACCAGAGGCACGGTGCCCTCGGTCAGGTCCAGGTGCCCGGTCACCGCGATGGTCGTCACAGCGCTCGCCCCCTTCAGGTCGAGGTCAAGTCGACGTCAGGGCGCGGATGTTATCGCGGTCGGCGCGTACGCGGTCGGCGCGCGGCTCACTCGATCGAGATCTCGTAGGCGATTTCCCAACGCACGTCCGGCACGGTGATGTCCGCCGTCTCGACGGGACGACCGTCGCTGTCGTAGTAGGTGCGCTCGATGCGGGTCAGCAGCTCACCAACGCTGACACCCAGCAGATTGGCCTCTTCCTGGGTGACCCGCCCCGGCCGCGGCACCTCCACGGCTGTCTCGATGACGACCCCGATGGAACGCATCCGCTCCACCACACCCATACCGGCGAGCGGCCCCATCTCGGGCAGGACGATCGGCGTCCCATCGGTGACGGCCATCGGCTCCCACGACTCGGACAACTGAACGGACTGGCTGTCAGCGAGGAATTCGTACCGGGTGACGACGCAGGGGTCACCCGGATCGATGGCAAGGCGCTCGGCGATGTGCCCCGGTGCGGGGACGCGGGCCTGGCTGTGGGACTCCCAAGTGCCGCGCCGTCCCTGCTCGTTCATGTCGGCACGGAATGGCGAACCACCTCGATGCTCACGGTGCCGGGACCGGATCATGCGCAACCGCTCACGTGCGGCTCGGACATAGGTGCCTGATCCGGCCCGGCCTTCCAGGATGCCCTCGATGATCAGGCGTTCCATCGCACGTTGCGTGACATTGCGGCCCACCCCGTACTCCTCGGCGAGCTGTGCTCGGGAGGGCAGGCGTTCACCGACGGCCCAGTCGCCCGCCCTCACCCGGCGGCGCAGATCGTCCGCGACATCGAGGTACGGGGCCTCTCGCGGCATAGGGCCCTCCGTGCTGCCCTGAACGCGCAGGGCTGATGGTGCGGTTGACGACGACATTGACAAGCTACTGCATCAGGTAGAAGCTACTGAAGTAGAAGTACGGTGTGTGATCACGCGCTCACTTGGGAGATCCGTGCGTCCGAAGGCCGAGAGCATTGCCGCACGACTGGCCGACGCCACGGGAGCCGAGGTGCGCCGCGAAGAGGTCCCGGGCGGTGTCCGACTGGAAGCGGACCTCCCCCGGGAGCTGAGCGAGACCACGCGCAGAGCCGTCCTGGCCGCCATCGCCGACGCCGACGCGTACGGGCATCGCCGCACCGGCGAAGGTGACCGCCTCTGGGCGCTCGTCATCAACAAGGCCACAACAGAGCCCCGGCGACCGCTGACACGGCCCCGGGGCATGGCCGACCCACCAGGAGATCGACAATGCACCTTGTATCACGGGCACTTGCCTGGTCCAGGGCAGTGCTCTTCGGACTGCATGTGACCGGCGCCCATCGCCCGCCGCCACCTGACCTGCACATCGGCACCTCCACGGAGGCCACCCCGAGCCCTCCGGCACGCTGCCCCTCACCGGAGATGTGGGCCCCGTTCCTCGCGAGCGCGCGTCGTCGCAGGACCTCGCCTCCACGACCTCGCGCAGGACTGCCCGCCATCACCGCCGATGACATCAGCAGCACCCTCGTGGGTGCCTATCTCCTGCCGCCCGAGGTGCACCAACGTATCGGCCAAGCCACGCAGTTCGCGGAGGCAAGCTGATGACCGATGGACAGAACACCGCAGCCTCGCCCCGCACAGAGATCCCCATGCTCCGCGCATACCGCCTGTGGTTCGAGCACACTCGCAAGTGCGCCGACGGCTGCAGGGGCACCCCCAAGGCACAGGACGGCTGCGAGGACGGACGGCGACTGTGGGGCACGTACCGCCTCGCGCGCATCGGGAGGGCGGCGTCATGAGCTGGACCATCGAGCGCCCACCTGGTCGGCCTGTACGGCGCACCGGCGACAATCGTCTCGCCGTACCGCTACGCCTGTGTCTCACCGGCGGGCAGGCCACGGACACCGAGCTGGCTCTGACTCTCGCCGAGGCTGTCTCTGAGCACTTCTTCGGGCTCCACCGCACCGAGTTCTTTTGGCTCCATGGGCAGGCTGGATGGGCGTGCGGGGAGGGTGTTCGCGCCCCTGTAGCAAGGTGATTTGGCCCCACTTCGATCGGGTGGTTCCGCTGGCCGGTGACGGCTGTCTGGCCGCCAGTGATCACTCCGCGTGAGCGGGCCCGCGTCGGCTTGCCACGGTGAAGCCCTGGCCTCACCGGGCCGAGATGTGCGCCGCCCCGAACAGGCGCTTGGTCATGCCGAGGCGTTCATACGTGGCGATGGCCGGCGCGTTACCGGTGAGCACCATGAGCGCGGCGCGGCCGTGCTGGTTGACGAGGGCGTCCACGACGAAGCCGCACACGGCCCGCGAAAGGCCGCGTCCGCGTGCGGCGGGGTGGGTGACCACCCCGCCCATGAACCCGCAGCCGGCCGCGGACCACGCGTCCGCCGCCACCGCTAGCGGCTTCACCCCGACGCTGCTGTCCACCTCGCCGACGACCCCGGCCCAGCGGCGCATGCCCGCGCGTCCCGGCTGCGCGTAGGAGTCAGGGAAGAAGCGGTCGAACAGCGAGGTCGCCTCCTTCTCCTCTCGGGCGTTCAGCCACCGCACGCCTGGGGCGGCGGCACCGGATGGGGACGTGGCCTCCATCCAGAAGAAGTTGTGGACCGGCACCAGGTTGGGCAGCTGCCGCACCAGCGCATCGATCAAGGCAGCTTCCCCCAAGACTCGGTAGGACGGGCCGATCTCCTCCAGGATCCGCCGCACCAACACGGCCACGTCGGCGCCGTCGCCCTTGACCGCAAGCCGGTCCTGTTGAGGGTTCGGGCTCGCCACCGCCAGCGCCGCGCCGTGGCACCAGGCCCGTACCCCCGGCCCCAGGCCGTCACCGCCTGGTCCCTGGGCGGCCCAGACCGGATGTCCGTCGCCGGCCGTGGCCTGCTCGATATCGCTGAGCCGTGCAAGTTCCTCCATACGCCGTGCTTACCAGGCGTTCTTGGAGGCCCGCTGTGACCCAGCCCTCATCGATCACCGACTGTGATCACGTATCTGGCCGTACCTGGGGAATGTGAAGTGGCCGCCGACAGCCAAGTGGAGCCAGATCAACTTCTTACTCCGCGGGAGCCACTTCAACCCCATGCACTGGAGCCCAAACAAGTGCTGCCGAACACCGAGGCCGAGCATCTCCACGCCGCCCTGTGCCGCGCCCTCGACGGCGAGCCGACACCCCCGACCGCGCCGGACTGCCGTCAGTCGGTTCAGACCTCGCCCGGAACGGCGCACATCCTGTGGGCGCGCGTAAAACGTCCCAGCACAGGCAGGTCATCGGACCGGCTCCCGACAGGACCCTCCATGGGCCTGTCGGGGGTGGCCGCAGCACAGTTGATGAGTACTCCCCACGCTCTCACAGGGAGGCTGCACCGGCCCCGCAACAGCCCATCGGCGCAACGGAGTCAGACCTTCGCCGTCACCACCCGCCCGCATACCTTGATTCGGCAGCTCCGCGAGTCCCTGGTTCGCTGACATCAGCACATTTTGAAGAGAGGAGTTCCGGCAGTGCTTTTCGACGTCACCCGCGGCGAACTGGCCGGCATCTTCGGCGAGGACCGGCTCGCGGCCCTGCCCGCCACCGCCTTCCCGCCCTCCGCCGCGGACACCGAGGGCGCCCGCCTCCTGCAGACCGTCGGCGTCCCCACCGGGACGTTTTCGCTGCGTGAGCCCGACGAGGACTCCGGTCGGCTGCCCCTCGTCCAGGACGTCGTCGATGCCAAGGACTTCGAGGACGCCTCGGAGGACGCGGGCGATTGGCCCGTCATCGGCTGGCTGCTCAACGCCCAGGGAACCGCATCCCGCCCCGAAGGCCGCCCGCCGTACGGTGGTTCCGGGCGACGACGACGGATCGCGTGTGGGGGAGTTGCCGGGCCGAGTGGTCGTACGAGTACGGGCGGCTCGGTCGCATGGCTCGCCCGGCACGAAGAAGCCCCAGGCAGTGCCTGGGGCTTCCTTGTCGGCCGTAGGGCCTGGCTGTGCCGTCAGCCGGCCGGTGTCACGTCCGTCAGCTTCCAGCGCTGGTTGTAGCCCGAGTTGGGCCACCAGACGCCCACACCGGCGCCGTCGTTCGTGGACTGGCCGCCGACGTCGGCGAGTTGGCCGGTGGCCGCGTTCACCAGGGTCCAGGTGCCGTCGCCCGTGGTGGAGAGGATCCACTGAGCGGCGGTGTCGCCGGTGCCCGTTTCGGCCTCGGCCACCAGGGAGCCGTTGCGGATCGCCAGGCGCTTGTTCGAGGAGGCCTCGGTCAGGGCGTAGCGGGTGCGGTTGTCCGCGGGGGCGTCACCGATGCGGTCCAGGGTCCACCGCTGGCCGGCGGGGTTGGTCGCGTTCGGGGTCTTGATGACCAGGCTCTTGCCGTCGGCGGCGACGGAGAGGTTCTTGTTGCTCTGGAAGCCCGTCAGAGTGTAGGTGTGGTCGTCCTGGATCTCGGCCGAGGCAGCGTCCACGCCCGAGACGTTACTGATCAGGAACGACGTCACCGACTGGGCCGGGACCGTGATCGTGGCCTTCTTGTCCGTGACCTCCACGGCCTTCTGGCGGATCAGCTTGCCGGCGGCGTCCGTCACCACCGGGGTGACCCTCGCGTGCTTGCCGACGTCGCCGAACCTGGACAGGTCGAGGGTCACCGCGCGGGGTGCCGTCGTGCTGTTGACGTGGACGACCGTGGCCTTCTTGCCCTTCTTCGCGACCGCGGCCGTGCTCGACTCGTCGTTGGTCTTGATGAGGCGGTCGCCCGGCTTGATGTAGTGCGTGAAGTTACGGGCCGTGTCGAACTTGGTGTTCGTGTAGATCGGGCACGACTGCAGGGTGTCCGACGACTTGCAGGAGAACGAGAGCTGGATGGAGCCCCAGTTGCCGCCCTTGGCGGACTCACCGCCCGGCTTCATGTTGTCGTAGTCCTCGACCGGCTGCCAGAAGACCCAGGCCTGGGGCTCCAGCTCGCGGAGGTCGTCGACCATGCGCTGGGCGAGGCCCAGTCCGGGGCGCATGTCGGTGAAGCTCTGACCGTCGCCCCAGTCGCCCTCGACCTCGCTCATCCACAGCGGCTTGTCGGCGCCCTTGGCGAGGTCGCGGACCGTGGTGCGCTGGCTGGTGCCGTAGGTGTGGACGTTCATCTGGCCGACGAGGTCGCGCACGGCCTGGGGGTAGGAGTTCCAGTTCGTGGCGAAGGTGCCCGGGTTGGTCTCGTCCATCGCGGAGATCTCCGCGTCCGAACGGGACTTCTCCAGGACCGGGGCGAGTGCCTTGATGACCTTCTGCTGGAGCTCGGGGCCGATGTGGGCGCCCTCCTGGCGACCGCCCGTGGGCTGGCCGTCGGCGCCGAGCTTGGTGCCCCAGTAGTTGGTGTTGGGCTCGTTGAAGGGGTCGAGGGTGTCGACCTTGATGTGGTGCGCCTTCTCCAGGCGCTCGGTGGCGCCGACCAGGTACTTGGCGAAGTCGTCGACCGAGTCGGCCTTCAGCTGGTCCTTCGTGGAGTCGAAGCCGCCGGAGACGTAACCGCTCTCCGTCATGAACCACGGCGGGGAGTTGCTGAAGGTCTCCCAGTGGTCGATGTCGTTCTTGATGCGGTCGACCCACCAGCGCTGGGTGGCGTCGGCGTCGTTGTTCCAGTCGTTCTTGTCGTCGGCGCTCCACCAGTCGACGTCCTCGCGGGTGGTGCCCGCCGGGGCCTTCCACCAGCCCTCGACCGCGCCACCGGCCCGCAGGTAGTCCTTGACGTCGGGGGCGTTGCCGCCGCCGATGTTGTAGCGGGCGATGTTGAGGTCGAGGCCGTCCTCGCCGAAGAGGAGGTCGGCGAGCTTTTCGCGTACGTCCGCGGGGTAGTCGCCGGTGGCGTTGGCGAACCAGACCAGGCTGGTGCCCCAGCCCTCGAAGCTGTCGCCCTTGTAGGAGGGATCGGGGCGGACCGTCACCGAGGCGACGGCGGCCGACGTGTCGGCGTGCGCCATCGGCAGGGAGGTCGTGGCCATGACGGTTCCGGTGGCCAGGGCCGTGACGCCGATGGCCCCGAAAAGCCGTCTCGTACGGGTGCGGTGTGCCATTCGAGTACTCCAACTCTTCCGTGTGCCGCGTCCCGGCGAGACACGGAGATCGGGGCCGGCGTTCAGCCGTGGTGCGGTTCGGTACGACGCGTCTTTACAGCGGTTCGGTGCGAAGCGTCTTTACAGCGGTTCGAGCGAAGCTTTTACTTCGCTTCGAGGTGGTTCGGCGCGCTCTCGTATGGTTTGTCTCAGTGAATGTTTACGTAAACATTCACTGAGGCGGATGTCTACACTGTCCGAATCGCGGCGGTCAAGGATTCGTAAGAGATCAACAAGTCGTTCCGGAAGGGTCGGAAGAGCCGCAAGGGCCGGAGCAGCCAGAACAGCAGGAACAGCCGGACGGGTCGCAAGAGTCGCACAAGCCGCGTGAGCCTCATGAGCCGCACCAGCCGCACGAGCCGGAAGAGTCGGGGGAACCAGGTGGACGCGACCGACGGTCGTAGTACGAGGAGACGTTCCGCCCGGCCCCGGCAGGGGCCCTCCATGGGCGACGTCGCGCGGCTCGCCGGGGTCTCGTCCCAGACCGTCTCCCGAGTGTCCAACGGGTTCGCCGGGGTCAACGCGGACACCCGGCAGCAGGTGCTCGCCGCGATGCGGGAGCTGGGTTACCGGCCCAACAGCGCCGCGCGGGCGCTGCGGCGCGGGGAGTTCCGGACGCTCGGCGTGATCACCTTCTCCCTCTCCACCCTGGGCAACATCCGCACGCTCGACGCGATCGCCACGTCCGCCGCGCGGGAGGGGTACGCCGTCACACTGCTGCCCGTCGCCGTGCCGACGCAGGACGAGGTGAACGGGGCGTTCTCGCGGCTCGGGGAGCTGGCCGTGGACGCCGTCATCGTGATCATGGAGGTCCATCTGCTCGACGCGGCGACCGTGTCGGTGCCGCCCGGTGTGCAGGTCGTGGTCGCCGACTCGGACGCCGGGGACCGGTACACCGTCGTCGACACCGACCAGGCGGGCGGCGCGCGGGACGCCGTACGGCATCTGCTGGAGCTGGGGCACGGGACGGTGTGGCATCTGGCCGGGCCCGAGGACTCCTTCGCGGCGCAGCGGCGGGCGAACGCGTGGCGCGCCACGCTCGACGAGGCGGGCGTCCGGGAGGTGCCGCCCCTCGTGCGCGGCGACTGGTCCGCGGAGTCGGGGTACCGGGCCGGGCTGCGGATCGCCGAACAGGCGGACTGTACCGCCGTGTTCGTCGCGAACGACCAGATGGCCCTCGGGTTGCTGCGGGCCCTGAACGAGCGCGGGCGCCGGGTTCCCGAGGACGTCAGCGTCGTCGGCTTCGACGACATCCCCGAGGCCGCTTCCTTCCTGCCGCCCCTCACCACCGTCCACCAGGACTTCGCCGAGGTGGGGCGGCTGTGTGTGGAGGGAGTGCTCAGCAAGATGCGGGAGGGCGGGGGCGAGGAGGACGAGGGGGAGCAGGAGCACGGGACGACGCTGGTGCCGACGCGGCTGGTACGGCGCCGCAGTACGGCACCGGCGCCGGGCATCGCGCGCGGCGTCTAGGGTCTCGGGCGGGTGCGTGCCGGGTTGTACGGGGTGGCGGCGGGCGGGACTTCGGGCTGACACGGGCGGGGGGCCGGGGGTCCGGGGGGCGGGATCCGGGGGGCGGCTGCGGTTGGGCAAGTCCCGTCGTCGGCGGGTGCGCCGCGCCCGTTACGGTGGGGAATCGTGACGGGCTTACGGGGAGTGCGCGGGGCGCGGGGGTGGTGGGAGCGGGGGCGGGCTCTCGGGGACGCTCATCCGTGGGTGGTGGATGTCGGGGTCGCGCTGCTGGTGCAGGGGGCGATGACGATGCCGTTCGTGGTGCCGCGGGCTGCCGGACTGCCGCCCGCGACATGGGCGGCGTACGGGCTGACGACGCTGACCGTGGTGCCGCTGGTGTGGCGACGGCGGGCTCCGCTCGCCGTGCTGCTGTCGATCCTGGTGACCAGCATGGTGTACAAGCTGGCGCTGGACGGGCCCGGGCAGCCGTTGCCGTACAACGGGCTGGTGATCGTCTACACGATCGCCGCGCTGTCGTCGCCGTGGAAGCGGATGGTCACCGGGCTGCTGGTGCTGGTCGCGGTGCCGGTGGGCGTTGGGCTCAACAGCCGGTCGGCCCGTGAACTGACCTTCTCCGCCTTCGTGTTCGCGGCGGCGTACGTCTTCGGGCGGCTCACCGATGCTCGTCAGCGGGCGAACCGTGTCGAGGCCGAGCAGGCCGCCGCGCGTGAACGGGCCCGGATCGCCCGCGAGATGCACGACATCCTGTCCCATGCGGTGAGCCTGATGATCGTGCAGGCGGAGGCCGGGCCGGTGGCGGTGCGTACCGCTCCGGAGCGGGCCGAGGCCGCCTTCGACGCGATCTCCGAGGCCGGGCGGGACGCCATGGTCCAGCTGCGGCGGATGCTGGGCGTGCTGCGGGAGGGTGACGAGAGGGGCGGCGAGAGGGGCGGCGAAGGGTACACACCGGGGCGTGCGCCTCGTGAGCCGCAACCCGTGCTCGCGGACCTGCTCACGCTGCTCGACCGGGTGCGGGACAGTGGGCTTGCGGTCGGGTACGAGGTGGTGGGGCGGGAGCGGGAGCTTCCGGGGGCGGTCGGGGCGTCCGTCTTCCGGATCGTCCAGGAGGCGCTGACGAACACCGTCAGGCATGCGGCTGCCCGTACGGCATCCGTTCAACTCACCTATGGGGAAATGGACTTGGGTGTTCGCGTGACGGATGACGGGCGCGGTCCCCAGGGCGGGTACGGCGGCGGTGGGCATGGGCTCGTCGGGGTGCGGGAGCGGGCGGCCGCGCACGGGGGTACGGCGGAGGTCGGGGCGGGGCCCGATGGGCGGGGGTTCGAGGTGCGGGTGCGGATACCGGTGGCGTCCCTCGCGGACAGGGCATCCGTGGCGGAGGCGGGGCGTTGACGATCCGGGTGGTCGTGGCCGATGACCAGGAGCTGGTGCGCAGCGGGTTCGCGCTGATCCTCGACGTCCAGCCGGACATCGAGGTGGTTGCCGAGGTCGGTGACGGGGCGGAGGCGGTCGAGGCGGTGCGGCGGCACCGCGCCGACGTGGCGCTGCTCGACATCCGGATGCCCCGGATGGACGGGATCGAGGCGTGCCGGGCGATCAGTGCGGACGGCGGGGGCTGTGCGGGCAGCGGCGGCCGTGCGGGCAGCGCGGACAGCGGAGGCCGTGCGGACGGTGCGGACAGCGGAGGCCATGCGGACGGTGCGGACAGCGGAGGCCATGCGGACGGTGCGGACAGCGGGGGCCATGCGAACAGCGCAGACAGCAGGGGCCGTGCAGACGGCGCGGACAGCAGGGGCCATGCGAACAGCGCGGACAGCGGGGGCCATGCGAACAGCGGGGGCCGTGCGGGCGGTGTCTGTCGGGTCGTGATGCTGACGACCTTCGATTCCGACGAGTACGTGTACGAGGCGCTGCACGCGGGGGCGAGCGGGTTTCTGCTCAAGGATGTCCGGCGGGACGACCTCGTGCATGCCGTTCGGGTCGTGGCGCGGGGTGACTCGTTGCTCGCGCCGTCCGTGGCGCGGCGGCTGGTGGAGCAGTACACCCGGCCTGCGGCCGCCCGGGCCCGGCGGCCCGATCCCCGGCTCGACGCGTTGACGGGGAGGGAGCGGGAGACGCTGTTGCTGCTGGCGCGCGGGCTGTCGAACGCCGAGATCGCCGGCGAGCTGGTCGTCAGCGACCACACGGTCAAGACGCATGTCGGCAACGTGCTCGCCAAGCTCGGGCTGCGGGACCGTATCCAGGCGGTGATCTGCGCGTACGAGACGGGGCTGATCTCGGCCGGTGACGCGCCCCCCGGGGCCGCGGGTCCCCCGCCCGGGGGAGTCCACCGGCCCGGTTCCTCCCCCGCGTCGGCGAGGGAGTGACCGAACCCGCCTCCCGAAGACCCCCTGTGCGGGCGATCCGCGAAAAGCCGCCGGTCAGAAGGATGGAGCCATCGAGAGCGACCACGACCGGTCGCGAACACCGGCTCACATCCACGGAGTTGATCATGAAGAGCGCCACCCGCACGCTGCTCGCCGCCGCCTTCGTCCTGGGGGTGGTGACGGGACCGGCGGCCCTGCCCGCCACCGCCTCATCCTCGTCCTCGTCCGCCGCCACAGACACCGTCTCCGCACGGTCGCAGTCGCAGTCGCAATCGCAATCACAGACGCAGACGCAGACGCAGACGGACCCCGAACTTGCCACCGCCATGGAGACCGCCATCGCCGGGCTCCCCGCCTCCGACGCCACCGCCGCGCTCGTACGCGTCGGGGGTACCGACGGCCGGTGGCGGGGCAGTTCGGGGGTGCACGACCTGACGACCGGCCGGGCCGCCGATCCGGACGCCCGCTTCCGGGCCGGGTCCGTG
Source organism: Streptomyces europaeiscabiei (assembly GCF_036346855.1). Classification (NCBI taxonomy): domain Bacteria; kingdom Bacillati; phylum Actinomycetota; class Actinomycetes; order Kitasatosporales; family Streptomycetaceae; genus Streptomyces; species Streptomyces europaeiscabiei. The sequence continues at coordinate 5,526,267 of NZ_CP107841.1, read as the reverse complement.
ACCAAGGTGTTCACGGCGGCCGTGGTGCTGCAGCTGGCCGCCGAGGGGAAGGTCGACCTCGACCGGAGTGCCCGCTCGTATCTGCCGGAGCTGATCCCGGCGTCGTACGGCGGTGTCACCGTCCGGCAGTTGCTCAATCACACGCACGGCATCCCGGCGGCCGACTCATCGGGGACCACGGTCGAGGAGTGGTACGCGAACCGTTTCCGGATCCACCAGCCGGAGGAGATGGTGCTGTCGGCCACGGCGAAGGAGCGGGAGTTCGCGCCGGGTGAGCGGCAGCACTACCTCAACATCGGGTACACCATCGCCGGGTTGCTGGTGGAGCGGGTGACCGGGGACTCGTACGAGCGGCAGGTCGCCCGGCGGGTGCTGAAGCCGCTCGGGCTGCGGGACACGTACTTCCCGGGGACCGATCCACGGATCGTCGGCCCGCACAACCACGGCTATCAGCGGATGACGCTGGACGACGGGACGACCGGGCTGCGGGACGTGACCGTGTGGGGGGTGACGGACGGCTGGGCGGCCGGTGACATCGTCTCGACCACGGCGGATCTGGAGCGGTTCACGAACGCGCTGTTCCGGGGGCGGATCGTGCCGCGCGGGCCGGTACTGGAGGAGATGTTCACGGTGCCGAAGGTGGCGGACTTCACGAGCGGCAAGCCCGCCGAGTTCGCCGCCGGGCTCGCGAGGAAGATGCTCGGCGGGCGTGAGGTGTGGGGCAAGACGGGCGGTCGCTGGGGCTACAACGCGGCCATCGCGTCCACCCGCGACGGCTCCCGCACCGTCGTCTACAGCGTCAACTCCACGGATGCCAAGGGCAGAGACGTGAACAGGGTGGCCCTCAACGTCATGGTGGCCGCCTACGGCATGCCGTCGTAGCGGATTTCTCCCGAGCGCCAACTGCCGTGCACATGAGACATGTTGGGGGTCAACGATCACGACCACCGTTAGCATCGATCGCATGCGAATTCGTCGGCGCCATGACAACAACGACCTCGACGCGACGGCTCTGCCCCGTGATCCACGCGCCGACGAGTACCCGATGCCCAGCGTGCCGTACGGGTGGTACGCGGTGCTGCGGAGCGGGGAGTTGCGGGCGGGGAAGGTCGTCAGCCTGCACTACTTCGGGCGGGCGCTGATCGCGTTCCGGGGGCCGGACGGGCGGGCGGCCGTGCGGGACGCGCACTGTCCGCACTACGGCGCGCATCTGGGCGTCGGCGGGAAGGTCGTGGACGGGACGGTTCAGTGCCCGTTCCACGGGTGGCGGTTCGGGGCGGACGGGCGGTGCGTGGAGGCGCCGTTCGCCGCCCGTACCCCCAAGGTGTCGATCGGCGGGCTTCCGGTGCGTGAACACAGCGGACTCGTCCTCGTGTACGCCGGGCCGGGCGAGCCCTCGTGGGAGGTGCCGGAGATCGAGGAGACGGGGTCCCGGGACTTCGCCGCGCCGATCGACGACACCTGCCGGGCGCGGATCCACATCCAGGAGATGCGCGAGAACATCGTCGACGAGTCCCACTTCCACTTCATCCACGGTCAGAGCGAACCGCCGGTCCAGGAGTGGCGGGAGGACGGGCCGTTCGCCGAGGCGCGGGGGACGATCAGCCGGCGGGTGTTCGGCTGGGACATCCACAACACGTTCGACGCGTACATGTACGGGCCGGGGGTGATGGTCGTCCGGGCCCACGGGCCGGTGCTGTCGGTGACGGCCGTCGCGCTCAGCACGCCCGTCGACGACCGCACCAGCGAGCTGCGGATGCTGTACTACCTCCGCAAACCGGCCTGGCTGCCCTTCCTCACCCCCTTGTTCAAGCTCGTCTTCCGGGCCGAGGCGCTCGGTGAGGTGCGCGAGGAGGTCCGGATCTGGGACCACAAGATCCACCAGGCCCGGCCCGTGCTGCTTCCGCACGAGAAGGGGATCAGGGCGCTGCGGCGGTGGTACGCGCAGTTCTATCCGTCGGGCTGCACGGGCGACGGCCAAGTGCCGTCGGGAAGCACGGGCGACGGCCAGGTGCCTTCGGGAAGCACGGGCGACGACCAAGTGCCGTCGAGGAGCACCGGCGACGGCATGGTGCCGCCCCGGCCCGTGCAGCCGGGAAAGGGTGTGGGCGGGGCGACACGGTTCGAGGAAGCGAGCCGGGCCCGTTGAGAACCAGGTGGCCGGCCGCGTGCGCGCCGGCTTTTTGTGCAGGCCTAACCAGTGGGTTCACCGCGCCCGACGACGCGACCGCTCCTAGGCTCCCCCCATGGAGCAATCCGAGATCATGCAGCGAGTCGTCGGCATCCTCACCGAAGCGATCGAGATACGGCGGCAGGTTCGCGAGAACCCGGACGCCGAAGTGGCCTTGACGGGAGCTGTCTCCGCGCTGCTCGCGGAGACCCTGCCCGAGATCAAACTGCCCGCCGACGCGAGCGCCCGGGAAGCCACGGGCATCATCACGGATGCCCTGGGACCGGCGATCGTGGCCCTGGCCAACTGCTTCTCCTACGCCTTCGTCCACCTTGCCGAGGTGCACGACGAGGGGCGGACCGATACGACGACCACCGACGTCCTGCGGTCCCTCTCCCTGCAGTTCGCACAGCGGGACGGGGCGTAACGCGACTGCGCCCGGCCGTCATCCGTGTCGACCGGGTCGGCCGGCCGACCGACCGGGATGACCGGGCGGAGAACGGCGCATCCCCAGGCCCTTCCACGGTCTGGGGATGCGCCGTTGAGGCTCTGGTCGGCCGGAGGGGCCGATGTCGGCCTGCCATGCCGAGGTCAGCCGAACATGCCGACCTGGTAGTCGCCCGCAGGCTGCTGCAGGATGACGTTCAGCCGGTTGAAGGTGTTGATGAGGGCGATGAGCGCCACCAGGGCGACGAGCTGATCCTCGTCGTAGTGCTTGGCCGCGTTCGCCCAGACCTCGTCGGGGACACCGCCGGCCGCGTCGGCGATCCGGGTGCCCTGCTCGGCCAGCTCCAGCGCGGCGCGCTCGGCATCGGTGAAGACCTTGGCCTCCCGCCAGGTGGCGACCAGGTGCAGCCGCTGGGCGGTCTCCCCGGCGTGCGCGGCCTCCTTGGTGTGCATGTCGAGGCAGTACCCGCAGCCGTTGATCTGACTGGCGCGGATCCGCACCAACTCCTGGGTGGTGATCGGCAGGCCGGTCTCGTCGACCGCCTTGCCGGCCCCGACGAGGTGCTTGACGAGCTTCCCGGCGACCGGGTTGGCGAGCAGGTTCAGACGCGCTTCCATGGCGGGCTCCTTGTGCCGTCGTATGCGGTGACAACACAAGGACGGACCGGGCCGGTTCGATGTGACACGTAGGGACGTGACCCCCGTCACGCACATCGTCACCGTCGATGGACGGTCGCAGAGGTGGTCGTAGGGGTGGTCGTACGGGCGGTCGTGCGGAGGGGCCGGGAGCCTGCCGGGCCGGCGCCTGGCGCCCAGGCCGACGGGTTCGCCCCGCTCCGAGGAGCGGGGCGAGGCCCTGGTCGTAGGCGGTGCGGGGGACGGTCAGTAGAGGGCGATCCTCGGGTGGAGCGTGCCCTCGGCCGCCGGGTCGGTGACGGTGACGCGGTAGACCTCGGTGAGGGTGCCGCCGGCGGGCAGGGTGCGCCGCGCGGTGGTCAGGTCGGTGAAGAGGGTGCCGGTCTGGCTGCCGAGGCCGACGGCCTTCCAGCAGCCGTCGGCGGTGCGGCGCTCGACCTGGACGTCGGTCGGGTCGAGGAACGGTCCGGCGTCCTGTGACTCCACCAGAAGCTGGGGGGCGACGGTCCGGTCCGCCGCCGAGTCGTTGCGGTAGGTGAGGGTGACCGTGTGGCTCTCGCCGTCCGCGGTGAGCGGGCCGGTGGCGAGGTCGACGAAGTCGACGGGTATGGCGGACGCCTGGTCGGCCGTGGACACGGTGGTGGCGGTGCGCGGTGTGGCCGCGGCGGCGGGTCCCGCCAGGGCGAGAGCGGCGGCCGCCGCGGTCACGGCGAGGAGGGCGATCCTGAAACGGCTGTTCTTGGACGACACGTGCGCGGATCCTTCGTGATCGTGGGGGGCCGGCCGGGCCCCATCACTGGGCACCGGCCAGGGGTGTTCCAAGATTACGAAGGGATGCTCGAAGACGGTAACTACCGCCAGGTAGTGAAGAGATATTGTGGAATGTCGGCCACCGCGGCACCCGTCTGGCCATTTTCCCCTCTCTTGGGTTAGACATTCTCCGACCTCACCTCGACCAGTGGGGTCCAGGGGATTCAACAGCCCAGGGGGGCAACACCCATGACCATGCATCACACGACGAGACGCTCCTCGCGTCTCAGACTCGTCGGGGCCGCGCTGACCGCGCTCGTCCTCGCCGCGACGGGGACGGCGACCCAGGCGATGGCCGCGCAGACCACGACGCAGAAGACCCAGGCGTCGAAGACACCGCCGCCGCCCGTGCCGACCCTCACCTGGTCCGACTGCCAGGGCGGCTTCGAGTGCGCGAACGCCGACGTGCCGCTGGACTACCGGGCGCCACAGGGCACCAAGATCACCCTCGCGGTCGTCCGTAAGAAGGCCGCCGACCAGACGAAGCGCAAGGGCACGCTCTTCATGCAGCCCGGCGGGCCGGGCAACTCCGGGGTGGACTTCGTCCGCAACAACCACGCGGGCCTCCCTGCCGCGTTGCGCGACTCGTTCGACGTCTTCGGCTACGACGTCCGTGGCGTCGGCCGCAGTTCGGCGCTCACCTGCTTCGACGACGCCCGCTACACCAAGGCCGTCACCGACGCCAAGGGCGTCCCGGGCCCGGACGCCTACGGTCCGGCGCTGAGCGAGGCCGCCGAGTTCGACCAGGCCTGCCAGACCAACTCGGGCTCGCTGCTGCCGTACGTCGGCACCGAGTACGTCGCCCGTGACATCGACCTGCTGCGTCAGGCCCTCGGCGAGGAGCAACTGACGTACTACGGCCGCTCGTTCGGCTCGTACATCGGCACCGTCTACGCCGCGATGTTCCCGAAGCGGGTGCGGGCGCTGACCCTCGACGGGGCGTACGACCCCGACCACTACGCCAACCGCCCGTACGCCTACGACCGTACGCAGTACCTGGCGCTGGACGGCGCGATGGGCCGCTTCCTCGACTGGTGCGCCGCCGACCAGGCGATCTGCGGCTTCGGCGACGGGGACCCGCGCGGGGCGTTCGAGCAGCTGAAGAAGGACCTCGACACGAACCCCGTGACCACCGCGAGCGGTGGCAAGGCCAACGGCTACACCCTGGTCTACCGGCTGATGTTCAACATCAACGAGGGCAAGGTCATCTGGCCCTCGCTCGGCGCGGCCCTGCGCAAGGCGCAGCTGCGGGACAACACCTCGTTCCTGCTGCGTCCGCCGTCCCCGGCCAGCTTCGACTTCCTCGGCCCGAACGTGGTCGTCGAGTGCGTCGACAAGGACTACCCGAAGAGCCTGCGCAAGCTGGAATGGAACGTCAAGGCCAACGCGAAGGCGGCGCCGCTGCTGGGCCCGGCCATGGCGTTCGGTCCGCCGACCTACGACCACCAGCACGCCACCGCCTGCGTCCAGTGGCCCGCCGAGAAGGTCAGCCGCTACGACGGCTCCTTCCGGGCCAGGGGCTCGGCGCCGATCCTGGTCCTCGGCACCACCGGTGACCCGGACACCCCCTACCGGGACGCCGTCGCCCTGTCCCACCAGCTCGACAACGCCGCGCTGGTGACGTTCGACGCCGAGGGCCACACCGCGTTCGGCCGCAGCGCCTGCGCGACGGACGCGGTCATCAACTACTTCGTCGACCTGAAGGTCCCGGCCGCCGGCACCACCTGCTCGGACGAGACCCAGCCGCCGTCCTCCACCCCGAAGACGGCGCCGCCCGGCACGACGCTCAGCGAACTCCGCAACGGCGTCAACGAGCGCGTCGACCGCATCGGCGACGTGAGCTGACCCGGCTGACCGGCCGGTGAACCGACCGGCTGACCGACGGTGAACTGATCGACCGACACGAACCCCGGTGCGCCCGCCCCTCCACGGCGAGCGCACCGGGGTTCCGCACGTCTGGGGCACGTTCGCGGCACGTCTGCGGGCACGTTCGCGGCACGTTCGCGGGCACGTTCGCGGCACGTCTGCGGCACGTTCGCGCCACGTCGAGCCGCACGGATCCGGGGGTGACCGCGCCCCCGGCGTCCGCCGCGAACCCCTGCCGGCAGAGCGGCGGCACCTGGTGGTGCAACAACGTGCCCGGGGCGGCCGTCTACAAGAACCCGTACACGTTCGAAGTCGTGGGCCACATGTACAGCACCCCCTGGTTCAAGTGCAGTTACCACTTCGGCGCCAACATGGGTGGCCCGCACCCAACCGCTGGATCCGGACCAAGGCCGACAACGGCGCCTGGGGCTGCATGAAGGACACGGACGTCTACAGCGAGAGGCGACCCGCTGCCGGAGGCGTCCCCGTCCTGTCCCCTGGAGGAGGCCGCCACGGCTGCCGCGGCGGAGCCTGACGGCTACTGGTCGCGGTCGTGTTCGTCGCCGTGGTCCGGGGCGATGTCCAGGTCCCCGAAGGACAGCGCGTCCAGGTCGCCGTCGAAGTCCTCAGGGATCAGGAGCAGGTGCTCCAGCGGGTCGGGCTGCGGGGTCCGGTCGGGGCCGGTGAGGGACTGCTCGGTCCAGATGCACTTGCCGGTGGCGGTGTAGCGGGTGCCCCAGCGCTGGGAGAGCGCGGTGATCAGCTGGAGGCCACGGCCGCCCTCGTCGGTGTCCGTGGCCCGGCGTATGCGGGGCACGGTGAGGCTGCCGTCGAAGACCTCGCAGACCAGCGCGGAACCGTGCAGGAGGCGCAGCCGGACGGGGCCCTTGGCATGGCGTACGACGTTGCCGACGAGTTCGCTGGCGAGGAGTTCGGTGGTCGGGGCCAGGTCGTCCAGGCCCCAGACGGCAAGCTGGTCGCGGACGTGGCGGCGGGCCTGCCGGGCGGCCTTCGGGTCGTCGAGGAGGGACCAGGACGCCATCCGTTCGTCGGTCAGGGCGTGCAGTCGGGCGACGAGGAAGGCCGCGTCGTCCGCCGCCGCGTGCTCGGCGGGGAGCAGGCCGTGCGTGAGGGTGTCGCAGAGGCGCTCCAGGTCGGCGGCGGTGCCGTCCTCGTGGGCGGTGCGCAGGAGACGGGCCAGGTCGGCCATGCCCTCGTCTATCCCGCGTTTCGCCGACTCGACCAGACCGTCGGTGTAGAGCACGAGCAGGCTGCCCTCGGGCACACTCAGCTCCACCGTCTCGAACGGCGGCTCGGCCGCGCCGAGCGGCGGGTCGGCTGTCCACTCCGGGAAGTGCACGGTTCCGTCGGGGCGCACCAGGGCCGGTGGCGGGTGCCCGGCACGGGCGATGGAGCAGATCTGGGTGGTGGAGTCGTAGAGGGCGTACAGGCAGGTGACGTACGACTCCTCGCCCATGCCGGCGACGATGTCGTTGAGGTGGCTCATGATCTCGTCGGGGGGCAGTTCGAGGTCGGCGAGGGTGTGGACGGCCGTGCGGAGGCGGCCCATGGTGGCGGCCTCGGACAGGCCGTGGCCCATGACGTCGCCGACGACGAGGGCGACCTGGCCGCTGGAGAGCGGGATGACGTCGTACCAGTCGCCGCCGACGTCCATGCCCTGCCCGGCCGGGAGGTAGCGGACGGCTGACTCGCAGGCGGCCAGGACGGGCAGGTCCTGGGGGAGCAGGGCGCGCTGGAGTTCGCGGGACCGGGTGTGTTCGAGGTCGTAGAGCCGGGCGCGTTCCAGGGCCTGGGCGAGGAGCGCGCTGATCGCGGTGAGGAGGGTGCGTTCCTCGTCGGTGAGGCGGCGCGGCCGGTCGAAGGAGACGACGCACACGCCGAAGGTGTGGTCGGACGCGGTCAACGGCAGGAACGCCCAGGCCCGTTTGCCGGTCCGGGCGAGCAGATCGGCGTCATGGGAGGCGTACTCGACGTACTCCTGCGGCGAGGAGATGAAGATCGGGGTGCCCGTGTTGATGGCGTGCCAGGCCGGGCCGTAGGGCGTGCGGTGGCGGTGGTTGACGAGGGCGATGAACTCGTCCGTGTAACCGACGGAGCCGACGTTGTGGAGGCGGCCGTTCTCGACGGTCTGGACGAGGAGGCCGGTGGCGGCGAACGGCGGCAGCACCCGCAGGGCGACCGCGTCGACGACGTCCTGCGAGGTGGTCGCCTTGGCGAGGGCGACGGTCAACGCGGCGATGCGGTGGGCCCGTTCGGAGGCCGCGCGCTCGGCCTCGCGACGTTCCTCCTCGTGCCGCCGTCTGTCGGTGACGTCGGTGAAGTAGATGGTGCGGCCGTCGGGGCCGGGGACCAGCCGCAGGTGGTAGACGAGGTCGTTGTCCGGCACGTGGACGTCGAACCCGGCGGGCTTCTCCTCGGCGGCGGCCTCCCGGCAGCGGCTCTCCAGACAGGGAGTCTCGCGCACGGAGGGCAGGTCCCACAGCAGCCGCCCGAACAGCTCCTCCTCGGAGAGGCCGAGGGTGCGTTCCGCCTCCAGGTTGGCGAAGGTGATTCGCCAGTCGTCGTCGACGGCGAGGAAACCGTCGCTCATGTGCCGCAGGGCCCGGCTGAGTGCGTCGCGCGCGGACCGCGACTCGTTGCTCTCCCAGCCGACGCCGATCATCCGGTGGGGGTCGCCGTGCTCGTCGTAGGTGGCCCGGCCGCGGGCCCTCGTCCAGCCCCAGGTGCCGTCGAACCGCCGTACGCGGTACTCCGCCTCGTAGACGCCGTGGCCGCGGATGGCCCGCTCCGCCGCGGCCAGTGTCGGGGCGAGGTCGTCGGGGTGGACGATCCGCATCCAGTTCTCTATCTGGCCGGTGAACTCGGCCGGCCTGGTGCCGTAGAGCTCCAGTGCGGCCTCGTCCCAGATCAGGTCGCCGGTGCGGATGTCCCAGTCCCAGGAGCCGACGCTGACCTCCTTCAGCGCCTGCCGCAGCCGTTCACCGCCCGGCTCGGGCTGCGCGGGTGCCGACGGCGGGGGCGCCTGCGCCATGCGGTTCTCGGTCCAGTCGACGACCGCCCGCAGGAAGTCCCATTCCAGGCCGGTGGGTTCGCCCCGGTCGCCGGTGAGGACGGTGAGCGCGCCTATCGTGCGGTCGCAGCCGGACACGGGTAACGCGGCGAGACCGGTGCCGGGCCAGGCGATGGACATGGAGCCCAGCGGCGACCACACTCCGCTGCCCTGGTGCAGGGCGCGGGCCGGGGGCAGCGGGCCCTCCTGGTCGATGATCTCCCACGGGCGGGTGAGAGCGGCCGGCAGGCCGGTGACCGACACCAGACGCAGGGCGGACATGGGGCCCCGCAGATGGACCATTCCCCCGAGAGCGCCGAGTTCCCCGACCGCGTGCTGGAGCGCCAGCCGGAAGACCTCGCTCTCCGCGACGCCGGGATCCACCGTGCTGAGCAGGGCCAGCCGAGCGTTCATACGGCAGACCCTAACGTTCTACTCACACGTAAGGCAGTCCGCCACAGGAATTCCACAGTGGCTCCCCCGGGCCGTCCCCAGGCCGTGTTCGCGAGGTGGCACATTCCCCAACGGGGTTGATTCCAGGGCAAGTTGACGGACAAATCCTGAATGGCGGACGGCATGACATCGGTGTCCTCCCCTCCGTCGGCGACAACACCCGGCGTCCGTCTCCTGCCTCACTCCGCGCCCACACGAGGGCGGTGGATCGGCGGTGAACGTCCCGCGCACCGTCACCCACCTCGGCGAGGACCTGGTGGTACGCGGGGTGACCAGCGGAATTCGACCGTGCCCGAAACGCCTGGTGCGGGCTGAAGGGCTCCGCCGACCATGGGGCACGGGAGCACCCGGTTCCGGCTACGCACAAACGGGAGAGACGCATGAATCCGCTGAGCACGCGCCGCACCTCGCTCGCACTCGGACTGGTCGCCGCATCCTTACTCGCGACGGCTCTGGCCACCCCGTCGGCCGCCGCGACGGCGGAGGCCTCCGCGTCCGCCCGGACGGCGGACACCCGGCTGGAGCGGCAGGTCGAGGGCCTGCTGCGGCACAACGAGGGCGCCGAGCGCGTCGCGAAGGACCGCGTGCGGCTGGCGCCGGGCGTGGAGATGTCGGTCGTACCGTCCACCCGCGCGGCGGCCGACGGAACAGGCGACTGCCGTACCGGATACGCCTGTGTGTGGCAGCACCGCGACGCGACCGGCTACCGACTGGACTTCTACAACTACGGCTCCTACACCCTGTCCAACTACAGGATGCCCGACGGCACAAGCTGGCAGGACCAGGTCAGCTCCTACTACAACGCGCAGACCGGCGGCGCCTGGATCGTCGGCAAGAACTGGGTCACCTCCGGCGGCAGCGGTCAACTGGAACGGATCTGGGGCGGACCGACCTACGCGTACGAGGCCCTGGTACACGCCAACGACCAAGCCGACGTGGTGGAGTTGTACCCGTAGCCGAGGACCGGGCGCGCAGGACGGCCGGCGTGACCAAGATCTGCTGACGGTCGTTGGGCCGCTGCGACACCAGGATCGTCGCGACACCAGGATCTCCGGCCCGGCCTCAGGATCTCCGGCCCGACCTCAGCAGGCGGCATGTTCAAGGCATTCAAGACGTTGGTCAAGACGTTCGTCGAGCAGTACGCGAAGAGCCAGCAGATCAAACGGGATCTGCTGGCTCAACGTGGTGAGCAGGAGCGGCGCTGGCGGGAGGAGGACCGGGTGGTCCTCCAGGCCGCCCTCGCCGCGAACCGGGTCGCTCTCGAAGAGCACAACGGCACGCTGCGGCGGGCGGCCGGCGTCTCGTACCTCACGCTGCGCTGCCACGAGGACACCTGGACGTTCCTGGCCCGCACGGCGTTCGGCGCCTGGGAGCCCGGCTGGACCCAGAGCACGCGCGACCCGTACGACCGGGTCGGCCCGACCGCGACCAGGGCGGCCCACTTCACCGCCGACCCCAATCTGCCGCCGGGCCGCATCACCAAGGCGGACGGCGGCATGCAGGACGTCCAGCTCTCCGGCCACAACCTGGTCCTCGTCCTCGATGCCCTCCGCGAGGCCACGGCCTCGGAACTCACCGCCACCGGAGCCCGCGCCAGGACCTTCTACGACCGGCTGGCCTCCTTCACCGCCAAACTCGACGCGACGGCGCCCACGGGACGCACCACGGGCATCCTCTGGCGGATCGACGACAGCCTGCACAGCCAGTACGTGAGCCGTCCGCCCGGCACCGGACGCCCCACCACCGCGCCCCTGCTCCACAAGGTCCCCTCCCCCGCCCCGTCGGCCCGCCGCCGCCACCCGGAGCGCAACGGCTCCCCCGTGGCTCAGAAGTAGGCGTCCCGGAGCCTGTCGGGCTCGGGGGGTGTCCGGGCGTGGGTCAGGCGCACTCGGTCGCGGCCGGGCGGTCCTTCTTGCGGAACGTCATCAGCGGCGTTCCGTCGTTCTTGAGTTCGTCGGCGACGCCGTCGATGTAATTTCCGTAGGAGTAAATGCGGTCGTATCCGCGGCCACGCCAGGAAGTGACATCGACGACATCCTCGCGCTTTCCGGTCGAATTCCAGGTGTACGACTCGACCTTGAAGACCGGGTTCACACGGACGACGCGCTTGGTCGGGCTCGCCTCGATCCAGGCGGTTTTCTCGGGGCCGATCTCGATGACGTCGTTGTTGGTGACGGCGACGGAGTTCTCGATGGCCCAGGAGTAACTGTAGGAGGCCTCGGCGGAGACGCCGAACCAGCTGCCGATGGAGGCCTCGACGCTGGTGGAGCCGCCGACGGTGTGGGAGTACGACCTGGAGGTGGCGTACTCGCGGGCGAGCTCCAGGCTGTACCCGCTGTCGGTGCAGTTGGTGCGGGTCTCGCTGATGGGACGCCAGGCGGCGCGGTAGGTCCAGCTGGAGGCGACGGGGTACTCGCAGTGGCCCTCGAAGCGCTCCCAGCCGGGCTGGAGCGTCCACTTGCCGTCGTCCTTGTGCCACACGGGGGCCTCGCGCCACGCGGAGTGGTCGCGCAGCTCACCGGTCGTGACGTTGACGTACCAGTCCTGGTAGCCGGTGCCGCCGTCGGTGCCGCAGACCCGCGCCATCATCCCGTCGGTGTTCCAGGGCTCCTGGCCCCGGATGTTCACAGCGCCGTTGGGGCCGCCGGCCGCCTGCGCGGGCTGCGTCGCGAGAACGCTCGCCACGGCACCGAGAAGAGCCGCACCGACCGCCGCGGCCCGCCGCACCCGCAACCGGGAACGGAGACGGGTCGGGGAAAGAGAACCGGAACGGGACCGAGCTGTGTTTTCCGTCACTGAAGTATTCGCTCTTTTCGAGGATGCGGGGATTCAGACATACGGGGATTCGGGGATGCGGAGATTCGAGCGTCCGGGGGTTCGAGCGCCCAGGGATCCCGGAACGCTTTCTTACCCGCCGGTAAGTACTATCGATTTCCGGTGCTTCAACTGTCAAACCCCCAGGAGGAAGGGGAAACAAAGCGGCACAACCGGACACCCGAACCGGGGAAATTCGGGCGTTCTCCCGGCGGTGAGCGGGCCCGCTGTTACATTCCTGGGACACTTCCGCAGCCCGCGGAGTACAACCTTCCGCCATACCAGGGCGTCCCACCCGATACCAGCGCCACCTCAGCGTTGCGTCACCAAGGGGGACAACATGCGACGAATCGGAGCAGCGGTCGTGGCACTCGCGCTCGCGGGGACCGCGATAGGGATGACGGCGGCCACCGCGAGCGCCGTGCCCGGCGGTGCCGCGCGTGCCGCCGCGCCGTGCCCGACGGGCTGGGGCAGTGGCGTCAAGGGCAGCCCCGACAGCGGTGCCGTGCCGCTGACGGACATCAGGACAGGCCGGCACGACTGCTTCGACCGCATCGTGTTCGACATCCCCGACGGCGGCGACCACATCGGCTACTGGGTCCAGTACGTCGACCGGCTCCACCAGTCGGGTTCCGGCGACCCCATCCCGGTGAGCGGCGGGGCCATCCTGGAGATCCGGGTCGCCGCACCGAGCTACGACCCGGAGACCGGCGGGGTCGCCTACCCGGGAGACGTGGCCGAGCCCCTGCCCGGCGTGAACATCTCCGGCTACCGCACCTTCCGTGACACCCGCTTCGCCGGCAGCTTCGAGGGCGAGACCCAGATCGGCCTGGGTGTCCGCGCCCGCCTGCCGTTCCGGGTGCTCCAGCTCCCCGACCGGCTGGTCGTGGACGTGGCTCACAGCTGGACCTAGAAGGGGATGCGGGGGCAGCCCTGCCGTACTGTCCCCGCCTGGCCCTGCCCCACTGCCCCGCCTAGGCCGTCTCTGACGGCTCTTGAAGCCGTTCGCGAGCGGTCACGGACGAGTCCGGTGGGGCGGCCGGCGCCTCACGAGTCACCTCGCGCGGCGCCGATCGGCCGGATGATCTCCGACCAAGGGCCATCAGAAGCGCTCTAGGCGGTCGCCCCCGGGCCGAACGGCGCCGGTCGGCCGGCGGACACGCGGACGCCCGGCAACGACGGTCCGTCCATGCGAGCCGACTTGTAGGGTCCGGACGGTGGAGAGATCGAATGAGGGTGTGAACGGCGCAGCGGCGTCGACGCTGCTGGACGTGCTGCTCGGGGCGGCGCGGGAGGCACCCGGCCAGACCGTCGTGCACGTCCGGGGGGACGGCGGGGAACACACGGTCACCTTCGCATCGCTCCGCGACGACGCACTGCGCGTGGCGGGCGGCCTGCTCGCCGCGGGCGTGACACCCGGCACCCCGTTGCCGCTGGTCGCCGACCGGGGCGACGCCTTCCAGCCCATGTTCTGGGGCGCGCTGGCGGCGGGAGCGATACCCGTCCCCCTCGCCCCGGAGCCCCGCCGGATCGGCCCGGTGTGGGAACTCCTCGGCCGGCCGCCCGTGGTCGTGGACGAGGCCACGACCACCGTCGTCACCGACATGAGCCACGGCAAAGGGAAGACTGGCAGCCAACTCCCCGGAGAGATAAGGGTGTTGAGGCTTAACGATCTCCGTCGCGGCCGCCCGCCCCGGCACCTCCACCACCCCTCCCCCCACGATGTCGCCTTCCTCCAGTTCTCCTCCGGCAGCACGGGCGCCCCCAAGGGCGTGGAGCTGACCCACGCCGGCGTCCTCGCCAACCTCCGCCAGATCCGCGCCGCGATGGCGATCACCGCCGACGACGTGCTCGCGACGTGGATGCCGTACTTCCACGACATGGGTCTCATCGGCACGCATCTCGTCCCCATGGCCGCGCGTCTGAAGCAGGTACGGATCGAGCCGCTGTCCTTCGCCAAGCGGCCCGTCCTGTGGTTCGAGGCCGTCGCCCGCCACCGCGCGACCCTTCTGTCGGCCGCGAACTTCGCCCTCGCCCTCGCGGTACGCCGCGTCCCGGCCACCGCGCTCACCGCCCTCGATCTCAGCTGCGTACGCCTGCTGCTCGTCGGCGCCGAGCCCATCGCGCCGCGCGTCTGGCGGGAGTTCACGGCCCTGACGGCTCCGGCGGGGCTGGACCCGCGCGCTCCGCTGCCGGTGTACGGGCTGGCCGAGGCCACGCTCGCGGTGACCGTACCGCCGCTGGGCGAGACCGCCACCCCGCTGGTGCTGGACCGGGCCGCGCTCGGCCGGGGGCGGGTGGCCGAGACCGAACAGGGGCCGCACGCCGTGGAGTTGATGGACCTGGGGCGGCCGGTCGAGGGGTGCGAGATACGGATCACCGGTGACTCCGGGGGTCCGTCGGGTGAGCTGCGGGTCGGGCATGTGGAGGTGCGGGGGCCGCAGTTGGGGCGCGGATACCACCGGGCGCCCGGGGCGAGCGCGGAGGCGTTCGGGGCTGACGGCTGGCTGCGTACCGGTGACCTGGGCTTCCTGCGGGACGGGCGGCTGTGCGTCACCGGTCGCCACAAGGACGTGGTGTTCGTCAACGGCCGTACGTTCCACGCGGCCGACCTGGAGGAGACGGTCGCCGCGACGCCGGGGCTGCCGCCGGGGGCCGTGGCGGTCGTGGGGTCCACCGATCCGGACGGCGGGGGCGAGCGGGTCGTCGCGTTCGTGCAGTGGGCGCGGCCCGCCCCCTCGGCTGCGGCTCCGGTGCTGCGGGTCGCCGCCGGACGGCTGCGGGAGGTTCTCGGGCACGACGACGTACGGGTACTGCCGTTGCCGCCGGGGGCGTTCGCCCGTACGACCAGCGGGAAACTGCGCCGGGGGGTGCTGCGGGCGCGCTTCGAGGCCGGGGCGTACGCGGCGGTCGAGGGGCGTTGGGGCGAGGGGCGTCGGGGCGAGGGGCATTGGGGCGATGCCTCGCGTGCGGCGGTGGGGAGTGCGGCCGGGGTGGGAGGGGACGTCCCCCGGGTCGTCCCCCGTTCACTGCGGGAGGTTCAGGAGGCGGTACGGGGGGTGTGGGCGCGTGTGCTGGAGGTGCCCGTGTCCGAAGTGGGGCTGCGGGAACGGTTCTTCGACCTCGGGGGGTCCTCGCTCAAGGCGATGGCTGTGCTGGCCGGGCTGGAGGACGTCTTCTCGGTGACGGTGGAGCCGGGCGCTCTGCGGGATCACGACACGGTGGCGGGGCTGGCGGGTTACGTGGTGGGGGTGTTGGAGGAGGGGGATTCGGGTGCGCGGGGGCGCCTGACAGCTCAGGGGGAGCCGGCTGGTGGTGACCACGGGTCCGTCGGGGCTGGTCGCGCGGTTCCCCGCGCCGCTGAAGAAGGGCCTGCGGCCCTTGCGAAGCGCCCGGGTGATGCCGACGCCGGTCCTGTCGGGGCTGTTGCCGTGCTCTCCGTCGCCTGTCGGTTCCCGGGGGTCGAGACGCCCGAAGCCTTCTGGGAGTTGCTCGCAGGCGGTGGTGACACGGTCGGCGGCCTGCCCGGGGGCCGGTACGGGGACGGGCCCCGTACGGGCTCCTTCCTTCCCGATCCCGCCGCCTTCGACGCCGTCTTCTTCGGTATGGACGACGTGGAGGCACGGGCCACCGACCCACAGGCACGGATCTTTCTGGAGCTGGCCCATGAGGCTCTGGAGCGTGCCGGGTACGCGGGGCCCCGCCGGGCCGGCCGCCGGGTCGGGGTCTTCGCGGCGACCGGTGACAGCGGGTACCGGGAGATCCTGGCCGAGGCCGCCGACGGGGATCTCGCCCGCCACCCGGCAGCCCTCACCGGCAACCTCCCCAACCTGATCGCCGCCCGCGTCTCCCAGCTACTGGACCTGAACGGCCCCGCCCTGGCCGTCGACACGGCCTGCTCCTCCGCGCTCGTCGCGCTGCACCTGGCCCGGCGCAGCCTGCTGTCCGGTGAGTGCGACCTCGCGGTGGTCGGTGGCGTCAACCTGGGCCTGACCCCGACCGGCCACCGCCTCCTCGAAGCGACGGGCGCGCTGTCGCCGACGGGCCGGTGCCGTGCGTTCGCCGCCGACGCGGACGGTTTTGTACCGGGAGAGGGCGGCGCCACGCTCGTCCTCTCCCGCCTCGACGACGCCCGCGCCGCCGACGACCCGGTCCTCGCCCTCGTACGCGGTACGGCGGTGAACAACGACGGCCGCTCCCTCGGTCTCCTCGCCCCCACCCCGCGCGGGCAGCGCGAGGTGATCGGCCGGGCGTACGAGGAGTGCGGTGTCGATCCGGCCGACGTGTCGTACGTCGAGGCGCACGGCACGGGTACGCCGATCGGTGACCCGGTCGAGGCGCAGTCGCTCGGCCGGGCGTTTCCGCCCCGCGCCGACGGGGTCCCGCGCCGGCTCGGCTCGGTCAAGGCGAACCTCGGGCACCTCCTCAACGCGGCCGGCATGCCCGCCCTCGTCAAGGTCGCCCTCGCCCTCTCGCACCGTCGCCTCCCGCCCTCCCTCCACGCCACCCCGCCCGCCCCCTTCCTCGCACACACCGCCCCCGGCTTCCGCCTGGTCACCGAGCGCGAGGAGTGGACCGGCACGGAGGGCCGCCCCCTGACCGCCGGCGTGAACTCCTTCGGCTTCGGCGGCACCAACGCGCACGCGATTCTGGAGGAGGCGCCGAGGGGAGTGGTGGAGGAGGAGGCGCCGAGGGGAGTGGTGGCGAAGGAGAAGGCCGCCGACGCGACCGCGACACCCTCGGCCACCGGCGGCCCGCATCTCCTGACCCTGTCCGCCCGTACCGCCGGCGCACTGCGCGTCGCCGCCGCCGAGTTGGCCGCGTATGTGCGGGCCCACCCCGGACTGGACGAGGGTGACGTGTGCGCAAGCGTCAACACCGCCCGGGACGAGGGGCCGTACCGGATCGCCGTGGTGGCGGAGGGCGAGGGCGACCTCGCGGGGCGGCTCGAAGCGGTCGGGGCGATGGATTGCAAGGATCCCGCAGATTCCGCAGTTCCCACAGATTCCGCAGATTCCGCAGATTCCGCGAGCTTCGCGGCGCGGGGACCCGTACGGGCTCGGCCCCGCACGGTGTTCGTCCTTCCCGGTCAGGGAGCCCAACAAGCCGGTCTCGGACGGGAGTTGTACCACTCCGCGCCCGTGTTCCGTGACGTCCTGGACGAGGCCTCGTCCCTCACCGGGCCGGTGCTCGGACGCACCCTGGCCGCGTGGTGTCTGGACGAGTACGCCGACCCCGCCGACCTCGCCCGGACGGAGGTGACTCAGCCGCTGCTGGTCGCGTTCGGGGTGGCGTTGGCCCGGCAGTTGGGCGCCTGGGGGGTGACGCCGGACGCGGTCGTGGGGCACAGCGTCGGCGAGATCACCGCCGCGTGCGTCGCCGGGGCGCTGCCCCTGGCCGAGGCGGTCGGTTTCGCCGCCGAACGCGGACGCCTGATGGGTGGGCTCGCCGCGCCGGGCGCCATGGCGGCCGTACGCGGCGACGAGGACACCGTCGCCGCCGTGGTCGCCGAGTACGACGGCACGCTGTGCGTGGCCGCCGTCAACTCACCCGTACAGGTGGTGCTGGCGGGCGAGGTGTCGGCCGTCGACCGGGCGGTCGCGGCCCTCACCGCCCGGGGCGTGGCCGCCCGCCGCCTCCACGTCTCGCACGCCTTCCACTCCCCGATGCTGAACCCCGTACTCGACCCCCTCCACAACGCGGCGAAGGCCCTGACCGTCGCCCCGGCCACCGTTCCGATGCTGAGCACGGTCACCGGCCGGTGGGGCCCCGACCTGACCCCCGGCTCCGGCTACTGGCGCGACCACGCGGTCCGCCCCGTCCGCTTCGGCACGGCCGTCGCCCGACTCCTCGACGAGGGCTACGACACGTTCGTCGAACTCGGCCCCGGTTCCTCCCTGTCCGCCCCGATCCGCGCGACGGCCACCGCACAGCCCGGCGTCACCCCCTCCGACGTGACCGTCCTGCCCGCGCTGCCCGCCGCCTCGGACGGCCGGGGGGCCGGCTCCGGAGCAGGGGTGTTGCTCGGAACCGTCGGCCGACTCTGGACCCGTGGGGCACCGCTGTCCCCGACGGCTCCGGCCTCTCCGGCGTCCTTGGCCCGGAGCACGGCACGGCGACGGGTGCCCGTCCCCACGTACCCGTTCCAGCGCGGTCAGTACTGGCCGGAGCGCCTCGACTCGGCACCCGGGCCCGGTACGGCGCCTGCGCCGCGTACGAGGCCTGCGCCGCGTACGGCAGCACCCTCCTCGCCGGACGACATACCCACCCCGCAGCCGCTCCTCTGGCGCGACGCCCCGCTGACCGCCGCCCCCGGGCCCCGCGTCGTACGCCTGACCGGCGCCGACACACCGCTCCGCCGGGCCCTCCACGACCGGCTCACCGGGCGCGGAGTGACGGTGGCGGGGTCGACGCCCGTGCCGGGGCGGACGCCCGTGCCGGGCCGGTCCGACGGGCCGGGTCCCTCCGAAGCCCCGGCGGAAGCCGAGGAGACGGCCGCCGCCCCGGAGGCCGTGCTGTGGTTCGCCGGTGACACCACGGCCACGGGGTCGGAGACCAGCGCTGCCGTCGCGGCCCTGCGCGAGGTACTGACCGCGCTCGGCACGACCCCCACCCGTCTGCTGCTCGTCACGGAGAACGCGTACACCACCGGCAACGGCGACACCGCCACCCGTTCCCGCCCCGCGCAGGCCCTCCTGCACGGCTTCGCCCTGGCCCTCCCCGAGGAACTCCCGGGGCTCTCCTCCCTGAGCGTCGACCTGACCTCCCAGGACGCGATGGACGAGCGACTCGTCGCGCTGGAGCGCGAGTTGGGCGCCGCAGCCCCCGGCGCGGTCGGCACCGTCGCCTGGCGGACGGGCCGCCGGCTCGCCCGTACGGCCGTAGCCCCAGCCACCCCCGGCTCCCGCACCCCCCTCCCCCCGAACGGCACCTACCTGATCACCGGCGGCGCGGGCGGCCTCGGCTCCGCGCTCGCCCGTGACCTCGCGGAGCGCGGCACCCCCACCCTCGTCCTCACCGGCCGCACGGCCACCCCGCCCCGCGCCCTGCTCACCGGCCTGCGCGCCCTCGGCGCCCGCGCCCGCTACCAGGCGGCCGACGTCACCGACGCGGCCGACGTCGACGAACTCGTCGCCGGACTGCCGCCGCTGGACGCGGTGTTCCACGCGGCGGGTACGGCCCGCCCCGGCAGCCTGCGCGGCAAGCCCGACGACGAG
The DNA here is from genome assembly GCF_036346855.1 of Streptomyces europaeiscabiei. Taxonomy (NCBI): domain Bacteria; kingdom Bacillati; phylum Actinomycetota; class Actinomycetes; order Kitasatosporales; family Streptomycetaceae; genus Streptomyces; species Streptomyces europaeiscabiei. The sequence continues at coordinate 5,506,784 of NZ_CP107841.1, read as the reverse complement.
ATCGAGGCCGTACTCGCGGCGAAGGTGCGCGGCACGACACTCCTCGCCGAAGCACTGCGCAGGCACGGCCAGGAGAACGCCGTGTGCGTGGCCTTCTCGTCCGTCTCCGCAGTACTGCCCGGCCTCGCCGGCGCCCTCGGCGACTACGCCGCCGCCAACTCCTTCCTCGACGCCTTCGCCGGCGCCGAACGCGCCGCCGGCCGCCCCTGGCAGTCGATCGCCTTCGGCCCCGTCACCGACACGGGCCTGGCGAGCGGGACGGCCCCGCACACCCGGCTCCGGCCCCACGAGCTCGCCCCCATGACGGCACAGGCGGCACTCGCCGGTCTCCACGCGGCGGTCGGCCTGGACGCGGCGCACATAGTGGTGACGGGCTCGAGTGCCGCAGCCCCGGCGGCCCGCGAGGGTCGCAGGCCCTCCAGTGGCGCGGAGAACCGCGCGACCGGCCACAACGCACCCGCAGCCGTCACCGCCACCGCCACCGAACTGCCCCTCCCGAGTCATCAGGCACCCGCTGGCACCGGCACCCGTACCCCCGCTCCCTCCCAGGTCACCACCCTCATACGCCGTCTGCTCGCCGAAGCCCTGCACCGCTCCCCGCAGGACATCGGCGACGACGAACAGTTCCTCACCCTCGGCCTGGACTCCCTGACCGCCGTCGACCTCGCCCGCCGCCTGGAACGCGAACTCGGCCGCCCCCTCCCGGCCACCCTCCTCTTCGAACACCGCACGATCGGCGAACTGGCCACCCACCTGGCCACCACCCCCACCCCACCGGCACAGACGCCGAGTCCGACGCCCGGTCCTACGCCCGGTCCCACGTCCTTTCCCACGTCCGGTCCCACGCCCGGTCCCACGCCCGGTCCGACCTCCGAGCCCTCGCCGACGACCACGGCCGGACCCCACCACCACCCCCTGACCCCCCTCCAACTCGCCTTCCACACCACCGAAACCCTCCACGAGGGCATCACCGCCTACGGCTACGTACGCCAGAGCGTCAGCGGCCCCCTCGACACGGTCCTCCTCGGCCGGGCACTCGCGCGCCTCGCCGCCCGTCACCCCATGCTCCGTATGCGGATCACCGGCGACGGCGGCGCACGCCCACGCCGGTACGCCGCCCCCGCCGGGCCCGTGGACACGGCGCCCCGCTGGTACGAGGTACGGGACACGCACGACCTGCGCCGGCTGGAACAGGACCTGTGCAACCGCCCGTTCGACCTGACGACGGAGGACCCGGTACGAGCCGTCCTCGTCCACGAGCGTGACGACGCGGACCTCGCCCACCTGCTCCTGGTCGTCCACCACTCCGCCGCCGACGGCTTCAGCCTCAAGCTCCTCGCCGAGGAACTCTGGTCGCTCTACACGGCCCTGGCGCGCGGGGACGACGACCCGCTCCAACTCCCTTTGCCTCAAGCTGAGTTCGGCGACTACGCAGCCGCCGTGACCGCCGAACGCCAGTCCCCTGCGTTCGCCGAGGACCAGCAGTACTGGCGCGAACGCCTCGCCGATCGCACCATCCCCTCCACCTCCCCCTCCCTGCCGTACGACGGCGACCCCGAAGCACCCCCCACCCCGCCCCTCACCCACCACCGCACCGGCATCGACGAGGCGCTGACCGCCGCACTCCGCGAGACCGCCGCACGGCACGGGGTCTCGTTGTTCCACCTGCTGCTGGCGGTGTACGGCCGTTGCCTGGCGCGGTGGAGCGGGCGGCGGGCCGTCGCGGTGAATGTGGCGCGGGCCCGGCGGGAGCTCCCGATCACCGGCATCGACCGTCTGGTGGGGCCACTGGCAGACACCCTGCCGGTGTTCGTGGACGTCGACCCCGACGAACCGGTCACCGCGCTCGCCGACCGGCTGCGGCGGATCTGGCGTGAGGCCGAGGCCCACTCGACCCTGAGCAGCACCGACATCGCCCGGCTGCTGTCCGAACTCCGGCCCGCCACGGGCCCGGCACCGCGCACGGCGGCCGAGGCGGGGTTCAGCTTCGCCCGCTTCCCGGTGGTCCACGGCCCCGACTGGCCGGTCACCGTCACCCCGACGGCCGCGGCCACCGCCACCGCCGCCACCCGGCTCGGCCTCCTCTGCTGGGAGGCCGACTCCGCCCTGCGCCTGTCGTGGAATTACCCGGCCCGGCTGTTCCGCCCCGAGACCGTACGCCGCCTCGCCGACGAGTACGTCACCGAACTGCGCGCCGCCGTCACGGTCTCCTCGGACACCCCGACCGGAGCGGTCGGCGGCGCCATCGTGGACCGCCTGTGCGCCCAGTTCCGCGCCACCCCCAGGTCCATGGCCGTCGACACCGGCGGCCCGGCCACGCTCACCTACGCCGCCCTCGACACCGCCTCCGCCGCCCTCGCCGCCCGACTGCGCGCCCACGGTGTGCGCCCCGGCGACCTGGTCGGACTCCTCACCGAACCGGGCGGCACGGACACGGTCACCGGAGTCGTCGGCATCCTGCGCGCGGGCGCCGGCTGGGTACCGCTGGACGCCACCCACCCCACCGCCCGGCACCAAGACCAGTTGTCCCGTACGGGAGTACGGGTACTGGTCTGCGACCGGGCGACCCACGAGGCGGCCACCGGCCTGGACGGCGTCACACCGGTCCCGGTGTCCGAGCCGTCCGACACCACACCGATCCCGGAGCCCGAGCCGTCCGACACCACACCGGCCGCCGACACCGAAGTCGACACCGAAGTCGACACGGAAGTCGACACGGAAGTCGACGCCCTCGCCCCCGCCCTCGACCCCGAAGGCATCGCCTACGTCATCTTCACCTCCGGCTCGACGGGCCGCCCCAAGGCCGTTCCCATCACCCACCGGTCGATGACGAACTACCTCGACTGGTCCCTGGCCACCTTCGGCTACGGCCCCGGTGACCGGCTCGCGCAGACCGCGTCGGTCTGTTTCGACGCCTCCGTACGGCAGTTGCTGGCCCCGCTGCTGGTAGGCGCCACGGTGCACACCCTCTCCCGCGACCTGCTGCGCGACCCCGAGGCCCTGCTCGACCGCGTCGTGGCGGACCGGATCACGGTGTGGAGCTCTGTCCCGACACTGTGGGAACGCCTGCTGACCGCCGCCGAAGAGCGCACCCGCGCGGACGGCACGGCCCCCGACCTTTCCGCCCTGCGCTGGGTCCACGTGGGCGGCGAGGCCCTGCCCGCGGCCCACGTACGCCGCTGGTTCGACCTCCTCGCCACCCCCGCCGCCGACAGCCCGCGCCCCTCGCATCACCCCCACCGGATCGCCAACCTCTACGGCCCGACCGAAGCCACCATCAACGCCACCTGCCACATCATCGACACCCGCCCCGCCGACGACGTACGCCACCTCCCCATCGGCCGCCCCGTCGCCGGCACCGAACTGACCGTGGTCGGCGAGGACGGACGCGAACGCGCCCCCGGCGAACCCGGCGAACTCCTCATCGCCGGAACCGGCCTCACCCCCGGCTACCTGGGCGACCCCCACCTCACCGCCGCCGCCTTCACCGAACGGGACGGCCGCCGCTGGTACCGCAGCGGCGACCGGGTCCGCCGTACGGCCGACGGGGTACTGGAGTTCCTGGGCCGGCTCGACGACCAGGTCAAGGTCCGCGGCCACCGCGTGGAACTCGGCGAGGTCGAGGCCGCCCTGCTCACCCACCCGGGCGTGGCCCGCGCGGCCGTGCTGCTGCGCGACGGACGGCTGGAGGCGTACGTCGAGCCCAGGACCGGCGCGCACACCCTCGACCCCCGCCGGCTCGACCCCCGTGAAGTGCGCGCCTTCCTCTCCCGCACCCTCCCCCCTTACATGCTCCCCGCCCGCGTCCACTCCCTCCCGGCCCTCCCTCTGACCGGCACAGGCAAGATCGACCGCAACCGCCTCGCTCCCCGCAGCGAAGCAGCCCCGCGCGCGGCCAACGAACCCCCGCACACATCAACTGAATTGCCACGCACTGCCACTGAATTGCCGCGCACTGCCACTGATTTGGCGCGCACGCCCACTGACTTGGCGCGCACGCCCGTCGACCCCCCGCGCACGCCTCCCGCGACCCCCACCGAACGCCTCCTGGCGCGTGCCTGGTCCGAGCTGCTGGACGTACCGGAGTTGGAGATCGGCCGTCAGGACGACTTCTTCGCGCTCGGCGGCGACTCCATCACCGTGCTGGAACTGTTCTCCCGCCTACGCCACGAACGCCCGGCGCTGCCACGCCCGACCGCCGTCTACACGCACCGCACACTGGTCGCCCTGGCGGCGGCCATCGACGACACCACCGTCCCCACCGTCGCCACCACGGCCCCCGCCGCACCCGGTGAGGACCGGCAGACCGAACCCACCCTCACCCCCTACCCCCTCACCCCCTCCCAACAGGGTTTCCTCCTCGCCGACTCCCTCTCATCCAGCACACTCGGTGCTACCGGCACTCCGGACACTTCCGGTGCCAACCCCGCCTGGCTGGCCCGCTTCCGTATCCGAGGCCCTCTGAACCCGGACGTGTTCCAGCGCTCCGTCGACGTCCTCGTGGCCCGCCACCCCATGCTCCGCACGGTCTTCCCGGCGGGCGCCCGCCCACCCGTGCAGCAGGAACTCCCGGCCTCGCTACGGCTCCCCGTGGAGACGGAGACCCTGGCCCACCCCGGCCTCCTGGAGGAACGGGCCGCCGAGGAGGCCGACCGCCGGTTCGAGCCCTGGGCCTGGCCCCTGCTGCGCCTACGCCTCTTCACCGTCACGCCGGACGAGCACGTACTCCTCGTCCACGCCCACCACCTCATCGGCGACGGCTACAGCGCGGCCATCCTCACCCGCGAACTCCTCACCGTGTACGGCCGTTTCGCACGCGGCCTCCCCCACGGCCTGGAGCCCCTGCACTCCACCTTCCGCGATCACGCACTCCACCGCACCGCACCCCGACAACCCACGACCCCGCAGGACGAGGCGTACCGCTCCCGCCACCTCGCCCCCTACACCCCACCCGTCCTGCGGGCACCCGACCCCGACGGCACCGCTCCCTCCTTCCACACCACCGCCTTCACTCTCGACGCCGACCGCACCCACGCCCTGCGCCGCCTTGCCCGGACAGCCGGCACCACGCTCCACGCCCCGGTCCTCACCGCGTACTACCGCGCCCTCACCACCCTCACCGGCCGCCGCGACCTGGTCCTCGGCCTGGCCGTCACCGGCAGGGACGAGTCGGCTCAGGACGCACACCACGTCTTCGGCCCGTTCGCCGAGGCGGTGGCACTGCGCCCGGCACCCCCGACCGACGGCGAACCCGCGACCGACGGCGAACCCGCGACCGTTGGCGAACTCCCGCCCCCCGGCTTCGACGAGGACCTCCGCCGTATCGCCAAGGAGTCGGTCGCGGCCCGCACCGCCGGCCCCCTGGACCTCCGCACGGCCCAAGGCCTCCCCCGTACCGCCCAGTTCTTCTTCACGTTCCTCGACTTCACCGCCCTGGGCACACCCCCCGACACCCCCCTGACCCTCCGGGCCGACGACACCGGGACGGAGCTGGCCCCGCCGCCGGTGGGCACCGACGTCTTCCTGGCCGTACGCCCCTCCCCGAACGGCGAGGGCCTGCACGTCACGGCCCGCGCGTCCGCGAGCGCCGTCACCTCCGAAGAACTCATCGTTTTCGCAAGAGAGTTGAGCCAGCAGCTGGCGGAAGCACCGCGCAACGACGCCACCACCCCCGCCCCACCCCTCGACGCGGCCCTCATCGGCTACCTCCCCGCCCCCCACCACCTGGCCGCCTTCGCCGGGCTCCCCCCGGACACGGCACCCGGCCGGGAGGCGATCCGCGCCCTGCTCTTCCCGGACGGCCGGGCCAGGCTTCTGGAGAGCATCACCACGCCCCTCGGCAGATCCGGCTTCGTCTCGCTCCCCCTCTTCGCCGACGAACTGACCGGCCCGCTCCCCACCGGCGACCTGGCCACCCTGACCGCGCACGCCGTGGAGCACGCCGCGTCCCTCGGCGCCCGCTGCGTCTCCCTGGCCGGCATGATCCCGTCCCTCACCGGCTACGGCTACGACGTCCTCCGCAGGACCGCGGCGACGACCACGACCCTCACCACCGGCCACGCGACCACGACCGTCGCCGTGGTCAAGACCGTCCGCACCGCCCTCGACGCGACCGGCCGCGACCTCGCCGAACTCACCCTCGCCGTCGTCGGCTGCGGTTCCATCGGCACGTCGTCGCTACGTCTGCTCCTGGCCCGCAGCCCCCACCCGCCGGCCCGGCTCCTGCTCTGCGACGTGCCCGGCAGCGCCCCCCGCCTCCGGCGGCTGGCGGCCGAGCTCTCCGCCGACCACCCCGCCATGGCCGTACAGGTCGTCGAGCCGACGGACACCGGGGCCCTCCCCGCCGAGGTCTACGGGACGGCCGACGTCATCGTCACCGCGGTCAGCGGCGGCCCGACGACCCTGCTGGACGTCGACCGGCTGCGGCCCGGCACGATCGTCGTCGACGACTCCTTCCCGCACTGTTTCGACACCGCGCGGGCCCTGGACCGGATGAGGCACGAGCAGGACGTCCTGATCGTCGGGGGCGGCCTGCTGGCCCTGGGTTCCACCGAGACGCACCTGTCACCGGACCTCCCGGCCGCCGCCCTCACCGGCCACGCCACCGCCCGCGCCCAGCAGCACCTCGCACTCCACCTCCCCGGCACCCTCGCCTCCTGCCGCCTGGAGTCCCTCCTCCACGCCCACCTCGCCGACCCGGACTCCGGTACGGAACTGCCCCTCATCCACGGCCTGGTCGACCTCCCCCGCGCCCTCGCCCACTGGGACGCCGCCGAAGCCTCCGGCGTCCACCCGGCCCCCCTCCACCTCCTCGACCACACCATCGCGCCGGAGACCCTGACCGCCCTGCCCCCACCACGGAGGTCGCGCTGAGCGCGCTCACGCTCCGGTCCTGCCCCGTCAGGCCGGTTGGGAGGTCACCGCGTCTGCTTGCGGGTCTGCTTCACTTCCCGGTCAACGGCCCAGGCGTCGGCGACCGGGCCGAGGTGGCCGAGCTTGTCGGGGTTGATGACCGAGCGGATGGTCTGGATCTGCCCGTCGAGCACGTCGAGGGCGAGGATGTGGAGGACCTTGCCGTCGCGGTCGCGGAAGAGCGCGCCCGGCTGGCCGTTGACCTCGCGCCGTTCGAACGTGATGTCGACCCGCGCCATCAGCGGGTAGACGCCGGCGAGCAGCCTGGCCACGTTCTCGGCGCCGGCGACGGCCCTGGCCAGCTGCGGGGCCTTGCCGCCACCGTCCCCGACGAGCTGGACATCGGCCGACAGCAGACTCTGCAGTCCGTCCACTTCCCCCTGCGCCAGAGCCTCGAAGAAGCGCCTCGCCAGCTCCTGCCGCTCCTGGCGGTCCGCTTCGAACCGGGGCCGTCCCTCGTTCATGTGACGGCGCGCCCGGACGAGTAACTGTCGGCATGCCGCCTCCGAGCGTCCCACCGCCGCGGCGATCTCGTCGAAGCCGAAGGCGAAGACCTCCCGCAGCACGAACACCGACCGCTCCAGCGGGCTGAGCCGCTCCAGGAGCAGCAGCGCCGCCATCGACACCGAGTCGGCCAGCTCCGCCGCGCGGGCCGGGTCCTCGTACGGATCGTCCAGCAGCGGCTCGGGCAGCCACGGTCCGACGTACTCCTCCCGCCGCACCCGGGCGGAGCGCAGTACGTCGATGGCGATCCGGGTCACCGTGGCCGACAGGAACGCCTTGGCCGACACGGGCCGGGTGGTCGAGGCGTCGTAGCGGAGCCAGGTCTCCTGCACCGCGTCCTCCGCCTCGCCCACGCTGCCCAGGATCCGGTACGCGATCGAGAACAGCAGCGGCCGCAGCTCCTCGAACTCCTCGACCTTGCCCACGCCGACTCCCCCTTGCTGTCCGAGCGCCCGGCCGGACCCACGCCGACGAGGCATCTTTCGAAGATCATCCGATGGATGAGCGGAGCGGGCAACGCTCGCACCGCGACCGATCCGATGGCCTTGGTCATGGCGTCCCGGCCCGGGCAGGCCTGACCCGGGCCGGAGTGCGGTGCCGGTTCAGTGGAACTGGCCGACCTGGTAATCGCCGGCCGGCTGCTGGGTGATGATGTTCAGCCGGTTCACCGTGTTCATGAACGAGACCAGCAGTACGAGGGCCGTGAGCTGATCCTCGTCGTAGTGCTGGGCGGCGCGCTTCCACACCTCGTCGCTGACCCCGGTGGCCGCGTCCGCGACCCGGGTCCCCTGCTCCGCCAACGCGAGCGCGGCGCGTTCAGCCTCGGTGAAGACCGTTGCTTCCCGCCAGGCCGCGATCAGGTTCAGCCGCACCGGGCTCTCGCCGGCCGCGGCGGCTTCCTTGGTGTGCATGTCGATGCAGACCGCGCAGCCGTTGATCTGGCTCACGCGCAGCGCCACCAACTCCTGCGTCGTGGCTGACAGCGGCGATTCCTTCAGCTCCCGGCCGGCCGACATGAGGTGCTTGAGGGCCTTGCCGGTGGTCGGGTTGGCGAAGTAGTTCAGTCGCGCGTCCATCGTGTGCTCCTCCACGTGTGTCGATGCCTTCACCCCCGAGACGAGGCGGCCCCTGCTCCTGTGACATGGCGCGGCGTGACCCATGTCTCCGCGCTGTCCGCGATCGGGCATGTCACAGGCCGAGTCGCTGTCTCGTCTCGGGTGCTGAAGTCCTCGATCAGGGAGTTGACTATGAACGTCGCGCTGTGGATCACCGCCGGAGTGCTCGCCGCCGTCTGCCTGGTGGGCAGCTCCAAGATGTTCGTGCCGCAGGAGAAGCTGGCCGCGATGGGCTCCTCCGCACAGTGGGTCCTGGAGTTCAGCCCCGGCGCTCTCAGGGCCATCGGCGCCGTCGAGCTGCTGGCCGCGGTCGGCCTGATTCTGCCCGCGGTGCTCGACATCGGCCCGGTGCTGGTGCCGCTGGCCGCCACCGGACTTGTTCTGCTGTTCGCCTGCGCTGTCACCATGCGTCTGCGCCGTGGCGAGAAGGCCACGATCGCCGGCGACCTGATCTACCTCGCCCTGGCTGCCTTCCTCGCATGGGGCCGTTTCGGTCCCATGCCCTTCGCCGGCTGACCACCGGCACTCGGCTCACTCCTCCTGGCCGTCGTCGTCATCGTCGAGCCGACTCCGGCCGTGTCGGCTCCTCGGCGAACTTCCCGTACGCCTCGGCCTGGTCACCGCCCCGGCCACCGTCACGATCCGCCAGGGCGAGGACATGGGCCGCCCCAGCGACCTGCGGATCGACGTGTCCCCCGTGGACCTCCGCACCCGGGTCACCGGCCAGGCGGTCCCGATCGCCTGACCCCACACGCACAGCGGGCGCCCTCCGAACGCACCCTCCATCTTGATACTTGCCTAACTCAAGCAATGTCTATATTGTTGAGTGAGTCAAGCAAGTCAGTGTCGCCCCCATCCGAGCCGCGACACAGGAGCGGACGGAGACCGCCATGGACGACGCGCCCCAGCCCTCCGCGGCGCCCACCACCCCCGCACCCCCCGGCCCTCTCTCCTCCTTCGCCCGCTTCGTCCTCTTCGGCGGCGGACTCGGCCTCCTCTCCAGCGGCGCAGTGACCCTCCTCGCCGGCTCCATGCCCTGGGCGCTGGCCAACGCGGTCATCACCATCGCCTCCACCCTCCTCGGCACCGAACTCCACGCCCGCTTCACCTTCGCCACACCCCACCGCCCCGGTCGGCGCGAACACTGGCAGTCCGCCGGCTCGGCCGCCGCCGCCTACGCGGCCACCACCGCCGCGACGCTCGCCCTCCACCTGCTCCAGCCCTCCCCCGGCACCCTGGCCGAACAGGCCGCCTACCTCACCGCCTCCGCCCTCGCCGGCACGGGCCGCTTCCTGCTCCTCCGCCTGGTCGTCTTCGCGGGCGGCCGCAGCCACACCCCGAAGCGGACACCGACCCCCGCGCCGCAGCTCCGCGTACTAAAAGTTGCTTGACTTAAGTAAGTCATCATGATTGCGTAAGTCAAGCAAAGTAGGCGTCTCAGGGCACATGCCTGACGCCCCCTCTTTCCTCCCCCCGCCCTCTCCCGACGGAGGCACAGTCATGTCCCACACCCTTGCCCGACACCCCGACGCGGGGGCCGACACCCCGGCGCGGCCGAACGCCGTGGTGGCGGTGCTGGCGCTGGCCGGGATCGTCGTCGCGCTGATGCAGACGCTGGTCATCCCGATCGTGCCGGAGCTGCCGAAGCTGCTGGACGCGCCGGCGTCGGACACCGCGTGGGCGGTGACCGCCACCCTGCTCGCCGCGGCCGTGGCGACGCCGGTCGTGGGACGGCTCGGCGACATGTTCGGCAAGCGGCGGATGCTGCTGCTCAGCATCGTGCTGCTGGTGTCCGGCTCGGTGGTCTGCGGACTGGCCGACTCGCTCGTCCCGATGATCATCGGGCGTGGGCTCCAGGGACTGGCGGCCGCCGTCATCCCGCTCGGCATCAGCATCATGCGGGACGTCCTGCCCGCCGAGCGCCTCGCCGGCTCGACCGCGCTGATGAGCGCCTCCCTCGGTGTCGGCGGCGCCCTCGGCCTGCCCTCCGCCGCGTTCATCGCCGACAACTGGGACTGGCACCTCCTCTTCTGGACCTCCGCCGCCCTGGGCGCCCTGTCCTTCCTGCTGGTCCTGATCGTCGTACCGGAGTCGAAGGTGCGCACCGGTGGCCGTTTCGACCTGGTCGGATCGCTCGGGCTGTCCGCCGGACTGGTCTCGTTGCTGCTGGCCGTCTCCAAGGGCGGCGACTGGGGCTGGACGAGCGGGACGACGCTGGGGCTGTTCGCCGCCGCGGTAGTGATCCTCGCCTCGTGGGGCTTCTACGAGCTGAAGGCCAAGCAGCCGCTGGTCGATCTGCGGACCACCGCCCGGCCGCAGGTGCTCTTCACCAACCTGGCCTCGGTCGCGCTCGGCTTCTCGATGTTCGCGATGTCGCTGGTCCTGCCGCAGCTGCTCCAGCTGCCCGAGCAGACCGGCTACGGCCTCGGCAGGTCCATGATGACCGTCGGTCTGGTGCTGGCCCCGCAGGGCCTGGTGATGATGGCCATGTCCGCCGTGTCCGCCGCGCTCACCAAGGCCAAGGGGCCGAAGGTGACGCTGATGGTCGGCGCGCTGATCGTCGCCGCCGGTTACGGCCTCAACATCGTCCTGATGAGCGAGGTCTGGCACCTCATCCTGGTCTCCTGCATCATCGGCGGCGGTGTCGGCTTCACCTACGGCGCGATGCCCGCCCTGATCATGGGCGCGGTGCCGGAGTCCGAGACGGCCGCCGCCAACAGCCTCAACACGCTGATGCGCTCACTGGGCACCTCGTTCGCCAGCGCCCTCGCCGGCGTCATCCTCGCCCAGATGACCACCGACTTCGGCGGCTACGCCCTCCCCTCCGAGAACGGCTTCAAGGTCGTCATGGCCATCGGCGCCGGCGCCGCCCTCCTCGCCTTCCTCCTCGCCTCCTTCATCCCGAAGCACCGCCAGGCCGTCCGCGCCCCGGAGGGCCCGGCCGGGGAAGGTCCGGCCGGGGAAGGTCCGGCCGGGGAAGGTCCGGCCGGCGAGCGGGCGGAGGTCGCCGGGGCGGCCAAGGCGTGACCCGCGCAGCCCTCGCACAGCGAACGCGAAACCCCCGGGCCCTGGGCCTGGGGGTTCGTTGCCGTCGAGGGCGAGGCTTCCGTTACGGCGCGTTGATCAGGTCGTGCGGCGGTACCTGGACCGTGCGGGCGCCCTCCTTGCCACCGAGGATCACCTTGCGCAGGGCGATGTTGTTCTTGTGGTTGGTCTCCTGGAGACGGTTCTCCGGGTTGGCGACGACCTGGATGTAGTACGTGCCGTTCGGCAGGTCGGTGATGTCGAAGGACTGGCCGGGACGGTACTGGGTGTACGTGTCGCCGGAGCCGACGTCGAGGACCTCACGCACGGAGATGGCGTCCTGCGAACCGCACGCGGTGGACAGGTCGGTGTTCCTCGGGGCCCAGTTGGCGTTCTTCACCGTGTAGTCGATGGCGTCGGTGTTGGCCAGGCAGAACGCCTCCTTGCCGGAGCGCACCTGCTTGGACTGGTCCGCGCTGAGCAGGCGGTAGCTGGCGAAGTCCGTGAAGTGCCAGTGCTCGTGGCCCTCGCGCGGGTCCCACTCCATGGTGCCGGTGGGGGCGTAGCCGATCTGCTTGCCCTTGGCGTCGTAGAAGTACTGGTACGCGTCCATCAGGTCGGCGCCGGGCTTGCGGAAGCCGTCGACGACGAGGGGCGCGGGGCCCGCGTTCCAGACGTTGGCGCTGAAGGCGAGGTAGTCCTTGCCGGGTACGTCGCCGTCCTCGCCGTCGGTGATGGCGATGTCCCAGGCGGGCAGCGACCGCAGGTCCGGCTTGGGCACGTTCTTCGCGACGCCCGCCTTGCCGGTGGGCCGCTTGGCGTTGGCCTTCAGCGCGGACGCGATGCGGGAGCCGTCGGTGTGGTCGGCGCCGTCGCCCAGGTGCTTGGCGCGGCCCCGGTCGACGAGGGCGTAGGGAAGCTCGGGCGGCGTCGGGGCGTCGGCGCCGCGCGGGCCGAAGTGGTGGCCGTCCTGGGCCTGCTGTCCGGCCGGGGCGGACTGCGCTGCGTGGCCGCCACCGTGGCCACCGTGGCCACCGTGGCCACCGTGGTGACCGGAGGACGACGAGATCTTCGACGGGGCCAGGCCGACGCCCCCGCCGCCCTCGCCGCCCTCGCCGCCTTCGGGGTCCTCCCGTACCGTCACCTTGATGGTCGGCCGGTCGTCGGGGATGCCGAACAGGGTGCGGTACTTCTTCGCCACCCGCACCTGGGCGGTGTACTCGCCCACCGGCAGGTCCACCGTCCTGTCGTAGTCCCAGTTGGTGGTGTTGGTGGCCCAGCCCTTCTCGACTCCCCACACCGAGCCCAGCGTCCACGGGTTGGTGGAGCAGCTCTGCGGATAGTGGTTGGTCGCCGGGGCGTTCGGGCGGATCCGGCCCGAGGCGTTGTTCGGACAGAAGTTCCCCTTGCTCTTCACCACCTCGTCCCCGGCCGCGTTCTTGACCGAGATCTCCAGGAAGCCGGGCAGCCCGGAGAAGTCGTCGACCGTCCCGGCGGGCAGGGTCTTCGTCTTCACGGTCTTGCCGTTGCGGAGGATCTGCTTGGCGACGATCGGGGTCTTGTACGACTTCCGTGTCACCTGGAACTCCAGGGGCGCGTTGTCGACCGAGACGTACGTGCCGAGCTGCAGGCTGACGCCCTCGTCCCACTCGTAGCGGGTGAGCGTCACGGACTTCGACGCGGCGATCAGCTTGATCTGCGGCTTCCCGGGCGTCGCGGCGGGCGCGGCACCGGCGCCGGGGGCTGCTCCGGCCATGGCGGCCACCACGGTGAGCGACGCCAGGGCGGCGAGGCCGGGGCGCTTCAGGCGGCTGAGACGGTCCTGACCTCTCGTCCGGCCGGTCGCTCCCTCGGCCGCCCCGTCGTTCACCGGACTGTTCGGACTGTTCGGACTGGTCATCTGGCTGGTCATCGATTCCTCGTCTTCGAGTGCCATGGTCAGTGGCATCGGACTGGACAACCCACGGACGACGGCCGGCCGGACCGGTCGGCCGACCGGAAGCCCGGCCGACCGCACGGGCGCGCCCCAACACGCCTCGGGCGGGCCGGACTCGACCCGTCCGCTCTGTGAGCAACCTGTGAGACCGGTAAATGGCGCGCGCGGGTTGCCTGTTGAAGCGGAATTCGCCGAAAGGGGGCGTGAGCACGCGTCAAACACATGCCGGCACATCCCTGCGGAACCGGCCCCAAGTCCCCGGCGAATCCACGCAGGAGCGCCACACAGCCTGCACACAGCCCTGAGAATGCCTCGTTAGCGTTGCTGACGGCTCGATCCGCTCGATCCCACGTGCGAACGTGGCGTGACCGGCCCTGCGGCCCGGCGGGTCGACGGCATGTCAACACAGGAAGACCTCGATGGACTACTGCACCTCATGTCGCCGACATCTCAACGGCGCCCTCGTGTGCCCCGGCTGCGGCGCCTACGCGCCCGACATAGCCCCGGCCACGATCGACAGCCGCGTCGCCCCGTCCCGGCCGACCGGGACGGCGGCCGGGTCGGTCGTGATCCCGCTGCCTCCGACGACACCGGCGGCACCGATCGTGCCGACACTGCCGGCGGCGATCTGGGGGTACGGGGCGACGGACGACGGTTGGCTCGACGGGCCGGTGGCGGACGAACCGAGGGCGGACGGGTTCACGGCTGAAGGGTTCGCGGCCGACGGGTTCGCGGCCGACGGGCCGACGTCCGGCATCAGGGACGCCGAGGTGGGGACGGACGCGGACGCCGTCGCCGACATGGACGTGGACGTGGCGGGTGTTCCGGCGGCGCCGCAGGGGCGGGCCGCGCGGCGGCGCCAGGTGGCGCGGTGGAAGAAGAACCAGCGCCGGGCCGTGGTCGCGACCGCGGTCGCGCTGGTCGGCGGCGGTCTGACCGTGCTGGGGATGGACCGGCAGTCCACCGACCGCACCCAGGCGGCCACGGCACCGGACGCCGAGAGCCTGGGCTCCGTCGAGGAACAGGGCTCGCAGCGCGGCCGTACGCCGGCGACGGAGACCGACGACGCGCGGCGCACCGCGGACACCCCCACCACGTGGTCCCCGTCCGGCGACACCTCCCGTGACCGCTCTGCCGCGGACCGGCCGAACTCCCGCCCGAACCACCCCGACTCGCCCCACACGACGTCGGCCGAGCAGTCCGCCCAGAAGGCCCGGACCGGCTCCTCCACCACCGACGGGACGGCCACCGACACCGCCACCCCGACGGACGAGACGACCACACCCCCGGCCACCGACGACTCCGGCTCCTCGGCGGACACCGGCACGAACACGGGCTCGGACACCGGCACCGGGACCGACTCCGGTGCGGACTCCTCGGGAAGCGGCACCGACACCGGCTCGGACAGCGGGACGGAGACGGGGACCTCGGACGGTTCCGGCTCCGACACGGCGACGACGTCACCTTCGGGGCTGTGCCTGCTCGGCATCGTGTGCGTGAGCTGACGTACGGCCGTACGACCGACCGGCTGCACAGGGGCTGACCGCTGCCAGGCGGTCAGCCCTTCTCCGTCCCCACCGGCGCTCTTCCGTCAGTGCTCGTCGGCGCTCTCTGCGCCTCAGCGCCCCTGCGCCTCAGCGCCCCTGCCCCTCAGTGCCCCTGCCCCTCAGTGCTCGTCGGCCATCGGGCGTGGCCATGAACGTCCGCTGACGCGTTCGATGTCGGTGTTGAAACGCTCCAGGTCGGCGACGAAGCGCCGGAGGCGTTCGGCGGGCCAGTCGGCGATGACACCGGTGAGTCCGACGACGAACTCCTCGCGCTGCTCGGCGAGACGCGCCGACCCCTTGTCGGTGACACGGAACTTGCGCGCCACTCCCCCGTCGGGGTCGAGGGTCCGCTCCACCAGGCCCTCCCGCAGGAGCGCCGAGGTCTGCCGGGTGAACGTGGACGCGTTGAACCCGAACGCCTCCACGAAGTCCGGGATGGACATGGGCCCTTGGGCCTCAAGTCTGGTGAGCAGGACGTAGGCGCTGCGGTCCAGGGCACCGCCGCCGCGGACGCCACGGGGCGTCGACGTCTCGCGGTTCCGCGTCAGGATCAACAGCTCCCGCTCGATACGCTCCCCCGCCTCTCGGGCATCCACCGGTCTCCTCCTGCCTGTCAGGCCTCCATGGGCCCCTCACCCTACGTCGAAATTGCGCCATGCACGGAGAGTGCATGATGCACCATCGATGCATCATGCACTCTCGCGACCGCTTCTCGCACTGGTCCGACGCGTTCCCGAACGTCAGCCGTTTCCCGAAGGAGGAGACGCGGGCCACCTTCACGGAGCTCGCGCGGTACATGGCCGAACTCGTCGCGGCGAAGCGGGCCGAGCCGGGCGAGGATCTGCTCAGCGTGCTGATCGTGGAGAGCGCCGCGCCGCCGGCGGCCGAACGGCTCACCGAGGCCGAACTCCTCGCCACCGGCATGGGGTTGCCGGCGGCCGGCCACGAGACCACCGCGAACGTGATCGGCAAGACGGCCGCGCTGCTGAAGGTCCACGTCGACGAGACGAAATGCTGCGGCGCCCGCCAATGCGTCCTGATCGCCCTGAGATCTTCGACCAACGGGACGAGGACGGCATCGTCGTACTCCTCGACCCGGCCCCCACCCCGCCCCACCACCCGGCCGTCCGCGAGGCGGCGGCGGTCTGCCCGGCGGCGGCGGTCACCCTCGACGACGGGACATGAGCCACCGGCCCGCCGACACCTGCCTCGGCGAGCCCCCGTCCGCCTCCCTGCCCGCTATCCCCTCGCCGCCCGATGCGGCCCCAACTCAGCCAGTACGTCTCCGAGTTGCTCGGCGGTGAGGGCTGACCCGGGCAGGGGCGGCGGGGGTGTGGCCGTGGATGCGGGCGGGCGGAGGCTGTCCAGGAGGAGGGCCAAGGGGCGGCGCCAGGCGTCGGGATCGGTCGCGGTGGTGAGTGCGGGGACGGCACGGCCCAGGGCGGCGAGGGCGAAGAGGACGTCGTCGGTGGTGATGTCGGCCCGGACCGTGCCCTCGTCGCGGCCTCGCTCCAGCAGGTGGTCCACGGTCCGCCGATTGTGCTCGTGCACGTCCTCAAGGACGTCGACGCCCCGCACGTGCGTGGTCATGAGGTCGTTCGTGCCCCGGTCGGCCGCCAGCGTGTCGAAGACCGCCCCGAGGTATTCGTGCAGCCCGGTCCAGGCGTCCGGCGCGTCGCGGACCCGGTCCCCGATGGCCATCGTGCCGGCGAGCTGGTCGTGGAAGACGGCCTCGATGAGGGTGGCGCGGCTCGGGAAGTGCCGGTAGAGCGTCGCGTTCCCCACCCCCGCCCGGCGGGCGATCACATCCAGCGGCGCTTCGAGGCCCTGCTCGGTGAACACCTCGTGGGCCGCCGCCACCAGCAGCTCCCGGTTCCGCTGCGCGTCACGCCGCCGCGGCGACGGTGTCGCACGGCCCGCACCGACGGTCATCCTGATCCTCCGCGATAAACGGGGACTCCACCCCGGTGCCGATGCCCCGATGTTATCGTCGAGCCAGAAAACGGGGAGCACTCCCCACATCCCTGTTCCCCTCCGGGACACGGCACGGGAGGTACGGCGTGGGCGGCGGTACGGCACTGGTACTCGGCGGCGGAGGCCCGGTCGGCTGGGCGTGGATGAGCGGGGTGCTCGCCGGCCTCACGGACGCCGGTGTCGACCTCGACCGGGCGGACGTCGTCATCGGCACCTCGGCGGGCGCGATCCTCGGCTCCCGGCTGGCGACCGGCGAGACACCGGGCGAGATCTACCAGCGCCAGCTCGTCGGCGCCGACCGGATCGCCATGAAGGTCACCCTCTCCCAGACCCTCCGCTTCCTCCGGGCGGCCCTCGGGTCCCGCGACCCCGACCGCTCCGTACGCCGCCTCGCCCGCGCCGCCCTGGCCGCCCACCCCGAACCCGACCCCGGCTTCCTCGACGTCCTACGGCCGCTCCTGCACGGCGCTGAGGACGGCGGACCGGCAGAGACGACGGGGCGCACCAGGCAGACGGAGGCTCGCCCACCACACATGACTCGCCCAGCGCACACGACTCGCGCGGCCCACCCGACAGGCGGCTGGCCCGCACGAGGCCTGCGCATCACCGCGGTGGACGCCCTGACCTGCGAGGTGACCGCCTTCGACGCCACCTCACAGGTCACGCTGCTCGAAGCGGTGGCCGCCAGTTGTGCCGTACCGCTGGTCTCGGCGCCCGTCGCGGCGGCCGGCCGTCGCTGGCTGGACGGCGGCTGCCGCTCCACCGCCAACATCGACCTGGCCGGCGGCTACGAACGTGTCCTGGCCGTCGCGCCGATCCCGAAGGCCGTGGGCCCCCACCCCAGCTCCTGGCAGCAGGCCGCCGAACTCTCCGCCGGGGGCACCGCCGTGGTCCTCCTCACCCCGGACTCCGTCTCCCGCCGGGCGATGGGCCGCGACATGACCGCCGACTCCCGCCGCCCTGCCGCGGCCCGCGCCGGCCACGCGCAGGCGACGGAGGCGGCAGGGCACGTAGCCGAGATCTGGCACGGCCGCGCGCAGCCGGGCGCGGCGGGGGAACCCGAGGACCGTTGACAGCCCAGCACCCGCAGCCGAGAACCCGCAACCGCGACTCACCACCCACGGCCTACACCTCAGAACTCGGAGTTCGGGAGCACACCCCCTGCACGCCCCCTCCACCCACAGCACGGCGCCTACCACCCACCACCCA
The DNA here is from genome assembly GCF_036346855.1 of Streptomyces europaeiscabiei. Taxonomy (NCBI): domain Bacteria; kingdom Bacillati; phylum Actinomycetota; class Actinomycetes; order Kitasatosporales; family Streptomycetaceae; genus Streptomyces; species Streptomyces europaeiscabiei. The sequence continues at coordinate 5,488,563 of NZ_CP107841.1, read as the reverse complement.
CCACCACGCGAACTGCGAACTGCGAACCGCCGAACCTCGAACCGCGAACCGAAAGGCGACGACCAGGCCATGCGAGCACCCACCCTGGACGAACTGGCCCCCGACGGACACGACTTCGCGACCGACCCCCACCCCGTCTACGCGACCCTGCGCGCGAAGGGCCCCGTGCACCGGGTGCACATCCCGCAGACGGGTGACTGCTGGCTGGTGCTGAGCCGGGACGCCGCTCGGGCCGCGCTGACGGACCCCCGGCTGAGCAACGACATCCGCCACTCCGCCTGGGACACGGACGGTGGCCACGCGATCGGCGTCAACATGCTCCAGAGCGACCCGCCGCGCCACACCCGCCTGCGCCGGTCGGTCGCCGCGCACTTCACCCCCGCCCGTACGGCGGCCCTGCGCCCCCGGATCGAGGAGATCACGGCAGACCTTCTGACGGAGCTGCCCACCGAGGGCACGGCCGACCTGGTGAGCCAGTACGCGCTCCCGCTTCCCGTGGCGGTGATCTGCGAGATCCTGGGCGTTCCCGACACGGACCGAAACGTCTTCCACGACTGGTCGACGGAGCTGGTGATGCCGACGTCACCGGAGGCGGCGGCAGGCGCGGCCGCGGCCCTCACGGACTACCTCACGGACCTGACGGCCCGGAAGATCGCCACCCCGGACGACACCCTGTTGAGCGAGCTGGCGGCGACGGTCCCCGAAGTCCTCTCCTCCGAGGAACTCCTGGGCATGGCCTTCCTGATCCTGGTCGCGGGCCACGAGACGACGGTCAACCTCATCTCGGCGACCGTCCACAGCCTGCTCACCCACCCCGGCCAACTGGCCGCACTGCGCGCAGACTTGACTCTCTGCGGCGCGGCGATCGAGGAGTCCCTCCGCTACAACTCCCCCGTCCACGGCACGGCGTTACGCTTCGCCGCCGAGCCCCTGGTCCTCGCCGACACCCCGATCTCCCCCGGCGACGCCGTCCAGATCTCCCTGGCCGCCGCCTCCCGGGACCCCGCGCACTTCCCGGCCCCCGACCACTTCGACCTCACCCGCCGCCCCCACTCCCACCTCGCCTTCGGCCACGGCCTCCACCACTGCCTCGGCGCCCCCCTCGCCCGCACCGAGGCCACCGTCGCCCTACGCCTCCTCCTCGGACACCACCCCCACCTCACCCTCGCCACCACCCCCGACACCCTCACCTGGCGAACCAGTGCCCTCCTTCGGGGACTGCCGGAACTGCCGGTCCGCCTGGGCTGATGCGCAGGCCGCGGCCCGGGTCGGCCGACGGCGGTCACGGTCCGTTCCGCCGACGGGGCCCGCCGAGGAGCCGGACGGTCGAGGTGGACCACGACCGAGGTGTAGAACCGGTGCACGGCGTCGTCGACGCCGCGGATGAGACCGTCCGCTCCAAGGCCCCGGTGACCGGTCCGTGCGCACGCCGGAGGAAGCTTGGCCATGTGTCGTTGCCCCCCAACTTTCAAGGAGACGACCGGAGATGACGAAGCGTCTGGTGCGTAGAGCGGTGTTGCGTGGTGGGCTGGGCGGAGGGCTGGCCCTGGCCGGGATCGGGGCCGGGGGCGGGAGCGCCTGGGCCGCCGGTGCCGGGGAGGGGCGGCGTGGGGCCGCCGGTGGGGGCGGGGAGGTGTATGTGCCGATCGCGGTCGGGGCCGGGGGCGGGCCCGTCGGAAGTGATCGGGTGCATGTGCTGAAGGTGGGGCCGCGGGACGCGGGGACCGTGGTGGTGCTGGTGCCGGGGATGTTCGGGGCGGCGAACGACTTCCGGCTGATGGCTCGGGATCTGGTGGCCTCGGTGCCCGGGATCCAGGTGTGGGCCGTCGACCGGCGCGAGGAGAACCTCGCCGACCGGAGCGGGTTCGGGGGCGGGGACCCGGATCCCGTCGGGTACTACCTCGACGGGCGGTACCGGACGCTGGAGCCCGCCTCCGCCGGGTACTTCGGGCGGTGGGGGCTGGAGCGGACCCTCGACGACCTGCGGTGTGTCGTGCTCGCCGCTCGCGCGGGCGGACGGCGGCGGGTCGTGCTCGGCGGGCACTCCTGGGGTGCGACCAGCGCGCTGGCGTACGCGGCCTGGGACTTCGGCGGACGGGCCGGGTACCGGGACCTCGTGGGGCTGGCGGTCCTCGACGGGGGTGTGCGCGGGGCGTTCGAGGGGAGCGGAGCGCCCGTACAGGACTCGCCGGAGGAGGTGCGGGAGCGGCTCGCGGCGATCGCCGGCGGGCGGGTCCTCGACATGACGCTCAGCGCGGTCGGGCTCGGCAGCCGGGCGGAGAGCACACAGATCTGGTACCAGCTCGCCGGGTGGTACGCCCACCACGACCCCGAGGGGCGGTCCGTACTGCAGGACCGGGTGCCGGAGGCGCTGCGGGTGCCGTTCCCGGTGACCAACGCCGCGCTGCTCGGCTCCTTCGTCGACGCCGGGTTCGGCTGGCCGAACGACATCAGCGTCCACTCCGGCCACCTGGCGGCCGACGCCGACGCCAGTGGCGTACGGGGGTGGGTCGATGACGGGATCACGCCGATCGGGCGGGTCGCGGAGGCGTACGCGGGGCCGGTGCCCGGCGTGTGGGAGTGGTACTGGCCCGCCCGGCTCTCCGTCGACCTGGACGTGAGCGACGCCTACGCCGACACCGACCTCGCCCGCTCCCTCGGGCTGCGCCTGCGGCACGCCCCGGGCCTCGACATACCCCTCTACGCCTTCCAGACCAGCGCCTACAAAGGCACCGCCGTGGAGAGCGCCCGCCGCGTCGTCGCCGAGTCCCGTGTCCCGTACGCCGCCTACGAGTCCGACGAGGGCATGAACCACCTCGACCCGCTCTTCGCCGCCACGGCACACAACACGGCCACGCACACGCTGGCGGAGTTCCTGCGGAGGGTGGGGACGGCCGGGTGACCGGGGCGGGATGACCTCGTCGACGACCCTGCGGGGCCGTGCCGCCGCACGGCCCCGCAGGCGTGGCCCGTCTCAGAGGCCCACCGTCTTCGCGACGCCGGCCCGACGGCCGGGGCGGTACCCGTGCGTCAGGAGTAGATCATCGGGCAGCCGCGGCGGATCGAGTGCTGGGCGGCGCGCAGGTACAGGGCGACGTAGAAGGCCGTGTCGAGGTCGTCGGCCCACGGGCCCGGCCGGGTCGCGGCCAGTTCCTTCGCCGCTCCGTCCCGGAACCACATGGTCAGTTCGAGGTTCCCGCACACCGCGGGTGTCTCCGCGGGCAGCTCGACGACTGTCGCCAGCCGCTCCGCGGCGGCCAGCACCTGAGGCGCCCCGACGACCACGGTGGGCTCGCCGTCGGCCGAGTCGTACCCGGCCTCGACGTCCAACCGGATGTCCTCGTCGAGCGACAACGGCACCAGCACGGTCCAGCCCAGGAGGGTGTCCGTCTCCTCAGGGGTGAGGTGCGCGGCGCACAGCCTGGTGAACCCGTCCATCGGCGGTATCAGCTTCTCCTCGAAGGACAGCGAGGACAGCTTCGAGCCACGCGCGAAGGCCGCCTCCCCGGGCACCGACTCGTAGGCCGGCAGCCCCCGCCGCCCCAGCTCCTCGTCCAGCGCCGAGGCGACATGCCCCCAGTCGCCCTCGCCCCCACCGAACCATTGCTCCGCGCCGACGCTCACCAGATAGATGCCCATGGCCGGAACGTACTGCGCCCCACTGACACCCCGGGGGTGTAGCCGGCTACACCCCCGTTCCGGGAGAGGGCTCCCTCGTGGCGAGGGCCGCCGGACGGGATCGTCGAGGCACGAGGTCGAGCGGACCTCGCCGGCTCCTCCGAAAGGAAAACCCCCATGAAGGCCCTGCTCGGCTCGAAGCCCGTCCTGTGGTTCCTGTTCCTGTTCAACCTCACCGTCGCCGCGGTCGCCCCCTTCGTCGTCGACGGCGCGCAGGGCATGGCCACCGCCGTCGGCATGGGCATCGTGTCGCTCGGCGCCGGTGTCAGCCTCCTGCGCGGCCGGGGCGAGCGGCAGCGCGCCTGAGCGGCCCGTCCGGCGGATGACGTCGGCAGGGCTTCGCGATCGGGTCCCCACTTCGGCGCTCGTCCACAATCGCCCCGCCGGCCCCGGGTCACCGGGACGGTGATCCGGGAACCCGCGTCCAGGCGGCTGAGCCACGAGCGCTTCACACCCGTCGGCCGGCCACTTCGCTCACCGGTGTCCCCCGCCGGTTCACCCACGCGCCGATCAACGACCCGGGAAACCCATCGGCGCTGATCAAGCCATATTCCCTGGCCGGCAAGACCGTTGAGGGCTCAGCGGGCGGGGAGGGAAAGGCGCACCGGGCCAGGGAGAGGAAGGGAAAGGAAAGGAAAGGGAGTGTGGGGTGCGTCGGTTGGTTGGTCGGACTGGTGGTTCTGATCGCGGCGACGGCTCTCGCGTTCTGGTCGGTCCTCGGACCGTGGTTGTCGCGTTCTTGCGAACCCGGTTCGGCAACGGCTGCGCGAAAGCCTTCAATTGATCTTTGTGACCAGCAGATCAATGACCCGGAGCCTCGTCCCCAGCTGCATCATCGGCAGCTCCCACGACGCTCCGATCCTCACCGGCCATCACGACCCCGACAAGTTCGTGGAGGTGGCCTCCTTCACCAAAGTCATTACCGGAACCATCCTGCAGCAGCTCGCCGCACAAGGTGCGCTCACGCTTGACGATCCGGTCGAACGATGGCTCGGCGTCCCGGCAGGGACCGGTATCACCTTGCGCCACCTCGCTGAACACACCTCGGGTCTGCCTCGACTGCCCCCTGGTACCACCCGCCTGGACCCGTACCGGAAGTTCACCGACGACCGGCTGCACGAGTTGCTCTCAGGTCTCGACCGTCTCGTCGGCGCCCCCGCCGGCGAGCGCGAGGAGTACTCCAACTTCGGCTACGCGGTACTGGGGGCGGCGCTGACCGCGGCGACGGAACAGGAATACGGTGATCTCGTCGCCGTACACGTACTCGCCCCCCTCGGCCTGCCGCGCGACGCGATGAGCGCCCGACCCCCGCAGCACAGCCGGTTGGTGCCGACCACGGCGTTCGGGCGCAGCGCGAAACCGTGGACCATGTCGGGAGCCATCCTGCCCGCAGGCGGCCTGTGGGCCAGTCCCCGCACCCTGTCACGGGTGCTCACCGGCCTCGTGATCGAGCGCTCACTCGGCGAACCCGCACCCGGATGGCAGCGTACGGGGCCACTGCCCTTGATCTGGCACAACGGAGCCACAGGAACGGCATCGGTGTTCGCCGGTGCCGTGCCTGACGGCCGTTGGACAGTGGTCCACCGGCTGAACAGCTCGTACGAGGTGACGGACCGGGTCGGCCTGGACTACCTGCGCACAGCACGGTAGGCGCCTCTGAGAGGATGGCGCGGGCCATCACACGAAGAGGGGTCGGGCATGCTCGTGCTCATACTGTCCGTCGTCGTCCTGCTCGTCATCGGCGGCTGCGTCTGCGTCTTCTGGGCTGCTCGGGGGGACGCCCCGCGCTGGGTGCGTGGCGTGGCCACCGCGACCCTCCTCGGCGGCGAGCTGACCCGCAAGGCGAGCCGCGGCTCCGGCTCGCGCAGCACCGGCGACAGCACGACCCTCGGAGGGTCTGACCAGTCCTCCTGATCCCTGGGCCCCGTGCCCCGGGATCAGCCCGCCTCCCGTCACATCCGGTACGCGGCGGGGCACGTCCTCGACGCGCTGAAGAAGAGCGGGAGCCCCTGACGGCGTGACCGGCGGCGGTGGCCGCCGGCGCATGCGAAGGGGTCCCCTCGACAGGTTGGTGTCGAGGGGACCCCTTCGTACGTACGCTGCCTGCCGGCGATCAGTCCGTGCCGAACTCCATCGCGGCGCGGTCCAGCAGCTCGTCGGCGTCGGAGCCGGTGGTCTCGCCGCGGGAGGCGATGGCCTCGGCGCCGCCCTCGGGGAGCCGGCCGATGAGACCGGTGGCCGCGGCCTGGGCCGCGCCGATCGCGGGGCTGCCGGAGCCGAGGAGGCCGAGCACGGAGTACTGCTCCAGCTTGGCGCGGGAGTCGGCGATGTCGAGGTTGCGCATGGTCAGCTGGCCGATGCGGTCGACGGGGCCGAAGGCGGCGTCCTCGGTGCGCTCCATGGAGAGCTTGTCGGGGTGGTAGCTGAAGTGGGGGCCGGTGGTGTCGAGGATCGAGTAGTCCTCGCCGCGCCGCAGCCGCAGGGTGACCTCGCCGGTGACCGCGGAGCCGACCCAGCGCTGCAGGGACTCCCGGATCATCAGGGCCTGCGGGTCCAGCCAGCGGCCCTCGTACATCAGCCGGCCGAGGCGACGGCCCTCGGAGTAGTACTGCGCGAGGGTGTCCTCGTTGTGGATGGCGTTGACGAGGCGCTCGTACGCGGCGTGCAGGAGGGCCATGCCGGGGGCCTCGTAGATGCCGCGGCTCTTGGCCTCGATGATGCGGTTCTCGATCTGGTCGGACATGCCCAGGCCGTGGCGGCCGCCGATGGCGTTGGCCTCCATGACCAGGTCGACGGCGGAGGCGAACTCCTTGCCGTTGATGGTGACCGGGCGGCCCTGGTCGAAGCCGATCGTCACGTCCTCGGTGGCGATCTCGACCTCGGGGTCCCAGAACCGGACGCCCATGATCGGCTGGACGGTCTCCAGGCTCGTGTCCAGGTGCTCCAGGGTCTTGGCCTCGTGGGTGGCGCCCCAGATGTTGGCGTCGGTGGAGTACGCCTTCTCCGTCGAGTCCCGGTACGGCAGCTGGTGGGCGACCAGCCACTCGGACATCTCCTTGCGGCCACCGAGCTCGGTGACGAAGTCGGCGTCCAGCCAGGGCTTGTAGATGCGCAGGTGCGGGTTGGCGAGCAGGCCGTAGCGGTAGAACCGCTCGATGTCGTTGCCCTTGAAGGTCGAACCGTCGCCCCAGATCTGGACGTCGTCCTCCAGCATCGCCCGGACCAGCAGCGTGCCGGTGACGGCACGGCCGAGGGGGGTCGTGTTGAAGTACGCCCGCCCGCCGGAGCGGATGTGGAACGCGCCGCAGGTCAGCGCGGCCAGGCCCTCCTCGACCAGCGCGGCGCGGCAGTCGACCAGGCGCGCGATCTCGGCACCGTAGGTCTTCGCGCGGCCGGGCACCGAGGCGATGTCGGGCTCGTCGTACTGGCCGATGTCAGCCGTGTAGGTGCAGGGGACAGCACCCTTGTCGCGCATCCACGCGACGGCGACCGAGGTGTCGAGCCCGCCCGAGAAGGCGATGCCGACGCGCTCGCCGGCCGGAAGAGAGGTGAGGACCTTGGACATAGAAATATTATGCATGCCAACGCATGATCATGCAAAGCCGACCTCGGTGACGGCCCTCACGTCCCGAGTGCTCCGGTCAGATGTCGCCCGGCCCATCCGATCCGGCTCATCCGATCAGGAGGCACCCGGCCCTGCGCCACCCAATCTGCGGGTGCCCGGTCACGTGTCGCCCGACCCTGCGGCGCCCGACCCTGCGACGCCCGTCCCTGCGACGCCCGGCCCTGCGGCGCCCGGTCACGTGTCGCCCGACCCTGCGGCGCCCGACCCGACGTCACCCGACCCTGCGACGCCCGACCCTGCGACGCCCGGCCCGACGTCACCCGGTCAGGGCGTCACCCGGTCAGGGCCTCGCCCGGTCAGGCGTCGTCGAGTTCGGTGAAGAGGGTCAGCTGAAGGTCGCCGGGGGCTTCGAGGCGGGCGTTCAGGGAGTTCCAGGGGGTGCGGGTCGGTTCGGCGATCACCTCGGCGCCGGCCGCCGCCAGTCTCGCCGTGGTCGCGGTCGAGTCGTGCACCTGGAAGGCGACCCGGATGTGACCGGCCACGCGACGGCCGACCTCCACCTCGTCGATGAACGCCGCGTGGTTCGGATCGGTGATCTCCAGCGTCGCCCGGCCCGCTTCGAGGATCGACACCCGCCCGCCGTCGGACGAGAACGCCGCCCGCTCGGGAAGACCCAGCACATCGCGGTAGAAGTGCAGCGCGGCGTCGTAGTCGGCGGCCGTGACGACCAGACGGAGTTCGCGGACGGCGGGTTCGTCGGACACAACGGCTCCTGGATGACTCGGGGTCGGGCGGCGGGACGGCGATTGTAAAGTCACCGGCCATGGCTGAGGACTGGCGGAACGAGCGGATCGGAAGCGCGCTCAGGGGTGCGAACCCGACCGTGTTGCGGAGGCTCACGGCCGGGTTCGCGGTGATCGGGGACACGCAGTTCCTGCCGGGGTACTGCGTGCTGCTCGTGGACGACCCGGCGGTGGGGCGGCTGTCGGAGCTGCCGAGGGACGCGCGGACCGCGTTCCTCGCGGACCTGGACCGGCTGGGCGAGGCCGTCGAGCGGGCCTGCGGGCGGCTGGATCCGGCGTTCCGGCGGGTCAATCTGGAGATCCTCGGGAACACGGACCCGTTTCTGCACGCGCATGTGTGGCCGCGCTACGAGTGGGAGCCGGCGGAGCTGGTCGGCAGGCCGGTGTGGCTGTATCCGCGTGAGCGGTGGAGCGACGACCGGTACGCGCTCGGCCCGCCCCACGACGAGCTGCGCGAGGCGATCGGCGCCGAGCTGGACCGCCTCGCGAACAACCCGGCCCCCTGACCGCCGCGCGATACCCGACCGGCCCCCCGCCTCACGAGGCCGACCAGCCCCTCGCCCCGCGCGAGCCGACCGCCCCCACCCCCTCACGAGACCGACCGAACCCTCAGAGGAGCCCCGGCGGCAACGTGGCCCCCGTCCCCGCCAGGTGCCGCAGGGCCGCCGCGATCGAGTGGCAGTCGAAGAGAGCCGAGTGTTCGTCGCCCGGGGCGGGCCGGGGAAGGCCCAGGGCCTGCCACAGGCGGCCCGAGTTGCTGCCTGTCGTCGCCGGGGCGACGGTGTTCAGCCAGGGGCGGATGTTGAGGAAGCCGGGGTTGAGGGCGTTGTGCCTGATCGCCTCGCCCCGGGCCCGCGCCCAGCCGATGTTCTCGCCGAGGACGAGCATGTCGTTGCCGTAGGAGAGCACGGACCGCCCCTGGCAGAAGGCGAGGAAGTCGCTCAGGGCACGGGCGGGCGGCAGTCCCTCCCGGTCGACCGTCCGCTGGTCGATCCCGGTGAGGGTGGTGAAGAACGGCGAGAGCCGGGGATTCACCACCGGCCGGACCAGCGTCTCGTACTCCTCGACGACGGAGTACTCCTCGCTCAGCCGCAGCGCGCCGATCTGCACGATCTCCCGCAACTGGCCGGGGGCCGACCAGTCCTGGTCCATGGCCCCCGGCCAGGTCGTGAACTCCAGGTCGAAGATGACGAAGGTGGGCAAAACGCTACTCTCCCTGGGGTGCGAGGGCGGTTACGGAAGCGTTCTACCCACCAACGGCCGTGACTCCGTGACGGGCCTACCGGTTCGGGGCCACCGGCCGGCTCCCGGTGGACAGATCCACACCCACCAGGCCGTCCGGAAGGATCCGCCCGGTGTCCGCCGCCGCGATCCGGGACTTCAGCGCCGCCCCGGAGCCCGCGCCCGGCTCCTCCCCCGTCTCCGGTGCCGGGCACAGCGCCTCGACGAGGTGGATGTTGATCGCCTCGTCGATCGGGCTCGGTTCCAGTTCCGTACCGTCCTCGTTGAGGCGCTGGTACTTCATCAGGTTCAGGCCCAAGGAGAGCTGGCGCTTGCCGTCGGCGCTGGTGAGGCTGATCGTGCCGGCGCCGAAGACCCCGCCGTCGTGGCCCCAGAAACGCCCGCAGCCGGGGAGGTCGAGGGTGTAGATGCCGAGGCCGTAGTCGATGGCGGCGCCCGGCGCGACCTCCACCGGGACCGTGCGCCGCATCTCGGCGAGGGACGCCCGGCCGACGAGGCCGCCGCCGGTGAGCAGCTTGCGGTAGAAACGGTTGAGGTCGTCGGTCGTGGAGACGATCGCGCCCGCGGTGTAGGCCCAGGACATGTCGTAGACGCTGTAGTCGCGGGGCGGGTCGATGAGCCCGTAGAACGACTCGTACATCCTGGCGTGCGGGCCCTTGATGTACGGGGTGCGCGGGTACGAGGTGTTGTCCAGCCCGGCTCGCTCGATGACGTTGCGGGTGATGTACGTCGACGCCTTCTGTCCGGTGACCTTCTCCAGGATCAGGCCCGCGACGACGTAGTTGGTGTTGGAGTACGCGCCGGGCTGCGCGCCGGGGCTGCCGGTGGCGTCGGCGGCGAGGCCCAGCCGGACCAGTTCCCGGGGCCTGATCGAGCGGAAGCGTCCCTCGTCGAGGCTGGCGGTGGGGTTCTCCAGGAGGGAGGGGAAGGCGCCGAGGACGTAGTCGCCGATGTGGCTCGTGTGGTTGAGGAGCATGCGTACGGTGATGGCGTCGCCGCGCTCCCGGTCGGCGCCGCTCCCGTCGAACAGCTCGGGGACGTAGTCGGTGACCGGGGCGTCGAGGCTGATCCGGCCCCGCTCCACCTGCTGCATGATCGCCACCGACGTGAACGTCTTGCTGATGCTGCCGATACGGTGCCGCATGTTCGGGGTGACCTTGCGGCCCGTGTCCACGTCGGCCAGCCCGGACGCGCCGGTCCAGCGCTCCCGGCCGTCACGCACCGACGAGTACGTGCCGTACATCCCGGCCTCGTGGATCGCGTCGAGCGTGTCCCGCAGTTCGGCCCGGTCCAGCCCGGTGGGCGCCGGGGGCGGGCCCTTCGCCCCGGGTGCGGCCGACACCGTCGGCGCCGCCGTGACGAGCAGAAGCGTGGTGCCCAGCGCGGTCCCGACGAGACGTTTGATACGCACGGCGTGTCCCCCTCGATCCTGACGTTCCCGATGGTCCCGGACGGTCAACTCCCGGTCCCTGTCAGGCGATTGTCACGAACAGCCGGTGCGCTCCACATCCCTCCCGTGGACGACCGCCTTCACAGCGGGGCCATGACATCTGTCACGGCCCCGCGCACGTCGGTGAAGGGTGGGGTGTCAGAGACCGTAGCGGGACTTCATGTGGCGCCAGAAGTCACGGAACATCCACTTGTCGAACTCGGTGATCTGGGCGGCGCTGCCGGCCTTCATCAGGAAGCAGCACTGGCCCGTCGGGGACCAGTCGTAGAAGTCGTCGAGGCCGAAGGTGTGGCCGACCTCGTGCAGATAGATGTGGATGTTCTCCTGGTTGAGGGCGCCGGTGAAGTAGGAGCGGCCCATCCGCTGTCCCCAGTCACCGCCGGCACCGCCGCCGAAGCCTTCGGTGAGCCAGAGGGACTGGTCGTAGTGGCGGGCGGCGCCGCCGGGACAGCGGGAGTAGTTGCCGTCCTGGTGGAAGAAGCGGCCGCAGTCGGGAGCGCACTGCGGGGCTCCGGCGCCGTCCAGCATGTTGGTGTAGATGTCGACGGAGTTGTCGCTCCACTGGAGGGTGGAGCGGTTCTTCACCGCCCAGCCGACGATGTTGACGGGGACGTTGGTGTACGGCCAGGCGTTGTGGCCCTGGCCGTTGTCGACCATGGCCGCCATCCACTTGCCGAACTGCTTCTTCAGCGCGGCGTGGATCTGGTCGCGCAGGGCGGTGCTGACCGGCTGGTTCGACTCCCAGCGGACGCAGTAGTTGACGCTTCCGCGGTTGGCCATGATCTGGTCCCAGCCGTAGTTGCGGAAGCCGTACAGGTTGCCGTACGTGGACTCGACGTGGTTCCAGACCTCGCCCAGTGGCTGGACCAGGTTCGAGGGCGGGTTCCAGACGGCCGCCGCGGCGGTGACCGCCGCCTCGGCCCGGGTCTGCGCCCGGGCTTCCGTCTGCCGATCCTGGGCGGACCGGTCGTTCGCCGCCTGAGCGACGGACGGGGTGGTCAGGCCGGGTGCGAGCAGCACGGCCAGGACGGCGGCGAGCACGGTGAGCAGTCTCGCGATGCGGGTGCGTTGGTTACGTATGGTGCGCATGGTGAACTCCCTTGGTGGGGGCGGGATTTCACGTGCCTTCACTTCACCTCTCTGTCGCCGCCGACGGCCCCGGAGGTTGCCTCCCGGAACCATCGGAATCCCCGGAATCCCCGGAATCTCCGGATCTTCCGGAACCACCGGCGTTCCCGGACTCCCCCGCCTCCCCGAACCGCGCCAACGCCACCCCACCCCCCACGCAGCCCACGAACCCGGCCACCGCCAGCCACCCGTATCCGTCCCGCGTCGAGTCGCCGAGCCACGCCACCCCGAACACGCCCGGCCAGACGGTCTCGCAGATCACCATCGCCGCCGTGGCCGCCGTCACCGAGCCGGACTGGAGGGCCTGGACGAGGAGGAGGTAGCCGCCGAGACCGGAGACGACGACGGCGTAGGCGGACGGCTGGGCCAGGACGGCGGGGACGGTCGCGTCCGGCAGCAGGCGTACGGCGATCGCGGTGAGGCCGAAGCTGAGGCCCGCAGCCGCGCCCAGCACTACGGCCCTGCCCCGCCGCAGCCGGCCGCCCACGGCCCAGCCGCCCGCCACCACCAGCACCGACGCGACCAGCACCGCCACCCGCAGCCCCATGTCGCCGTGCCCGTCGCCCGCGCGCCCGGCGGACACCGCGAGCGTCGCAAGCCCCAGGCACACGACGGCCACGGCACTCCACTCGGCCCGGCGCAGCCGCAGCCCCAGGACGACCGTGCCGCCCACCGCCGTGACCGCCAGCGACGCGGCCACCGCCGCCTCCACCAGGAACAGCGGCACCAGCCGCAACGCCACCACCTGCGCCGCGAAGCCGAGCGTGTCCAGGCCCGCCCCGGCGAGGAAGGGCCAGCCGCGCAGCACCTCCACCACGCTCCGCCCCCGGCCGCGCGCGCCTCCGCCGGCACCCTTCGCCGCCGCCACCCGCCGCGCGCCCAGTGCCTGCAGCACGGTCGCCGTACCCATGCACACCGCCGCGCACAACGCCCATGCCACACCCGCCACCATGGGGGCACCGTAAGCGGCGGGACGGGCCACGGCCGGGGCAACACCAGGGCAGCACCCACGTGGGCGCACCCATGTGCCGTCCCTCTCCCCGCCCTCTCCCACCCTCACGACCGCACAAAGTGCGACAGATTCATTGCTCCCCTTCTGTTCGAAGTCCTAGGGTGGGCCCGGTTTTTCAACAACTTCGGACAGCATCAGACGCATCCGACGCATCGAACGCTCCTCAGCACGTGCACTCCCCAATGTCGTCGAGGAAGGCCCCGGTACATGCCCCACCCGCACCCGCACACAGGCACCCCCGCAGTCCGCCCCGTCATGAGCCGCCGCCGTCTGCTCGAAGGCGGGGCCGCCCTCCTCGGCGCCCTGGCCGTCTCCGGCGGCGACGCCTACGCGGCCCCCTTCAGTGGGACGACGGCCGACGGCACCCCCGAGTGGTCCGGCAACATGGCCCTCTTCCAGGTCGGCGCCGAACCACCCCACGCCACCCTCATGCCGTACGCGGACGTCAGACAGGCGCTCACCGGCGACCGTACCCGCTCCCCGTACCGGCTGAGCCTCGACGGCAAGTGGAGGTTCGCGTACGTCGATCGGCCGGGCGACCGGGACGAGGACTTCTACAGGACGGACGTCGACGACAGCGACTGGGACACGATCCCGGTGCCGTCCAACTGGCAGCTGCACGGCTACGACTTCCCCATCTACATCAACATCACCTACCCCTGGTGGGGCCCGAACGGTCTCGGCGAGGAGGCGCAGCCGCCGAACGCGCCGACCCGCTACAACCCCGTCGGCCAGTACCGGCGCAGCTTCAACCTCCCCAAGGACTGGACCGCCGGCGACCGCCGTACCTTCCTGCACTTCGAGGGCGTCAAGTCGGCCCACTACGTGTGGATCAACGGCGAACTCGTCGGCTACCACGAGGACTCGTACGACCCGGCCGAGTACGACATCACCAAGCACCTCAAGCCGGGGTCGAACCAGATCGCCGTCGAGGTCTACCGGTACTCGGACGGCGACTGGCTGGAGGACCAGGACATGATCCGGCTGAGCGGGATCTTCCGCTCGGTCTACCTCTACTCCACCCCGGCCGTGCATCTGCGCGACTTCAAGCTGGACACCCCGCTCGGCGACGGCTACACGACCGCCGAGCTGTCCGTCACCGCGAGCGTCCGCGCGTACGAGGCCGGGCACGAGGGCGCGTACTCCGTCGAGACCCAGCTCTACGACAGCGGCGGCCACGCCGTCTGGTCGCGCCCCCTCGTCCAGTCCGTCGCCGTCGGCGCCTCCGCCGTAGGCGAGGACGTGACCGTGCAGGCCGCCAAGGCCGTCCCCTCGCCCGAGCTGTGGTCCGCCGAGCACCCGAACCTCTACACGGCCGTGCTCCACCTGCGCGACCCGCGCGGCAAGATCGTCGAGACCCTCTCCCACCGCGTCGGCCTGCGCGAGTTCGCCCTCAAGGACGGGCTGATGCGGATCAACGGCAAGCCGGTCTCCCTGCGGGGCACCAACCGGCACGAGATGCACCCCGACCGGGGCATGGCGCTCACCCGCGCCGACCTGGTCGAGGACATGGGAATCATCAAGCGCCTCAACATCAACTCCGTCCGCACCTCCCACTACCCGAACAACCCGCTCTGGTACGAGTTGGCGGACGAGTACGGCCTCTACCTCGTCGACGAGACGAACCTGGAGACGCACGGCATCCGCGACCGCTTTCCCGGAAACGACCCCGAGTGGACGAAGGCCTGCGTGGCCCGCGCCCGGAACATGGTCCACCGCGACAAGAACCACGCCTCCGTCGTCATCTGGTCCCTCGGCAACGAGGCGGGCGGCGGCTCCTCCTTCGTCGCCATGCGGAACTGGATCGAGTCGTACGACAAGACGCGCGTCATCCAGTACGAGGGCGACGACCGGCCGACGATCAGCCAGATCCGCTCGGAGATGTACGACAGTCCGCAGCGGGTCGAGCAGCGGGCGAAGGACACCTCGGACACCCGGCCGTACGTGATGATCGAGTACTCGCACTCGATGGGGAACTCGACCGGCAACTTCAAGAAGTACTGGGACCTCATACGGCGCTACCCCGTCCTCCAGGGCGGCTGGATCTGGGACTTCGTCGACCAGTCGCTGACCTGGCCGATCCCCAGGCTGAAGGTGTTCACCGACGCCGGCCCGAGCGGGCTGCAGGGTCAACTCCTCACCGCCGCAGGAACGTTCAGCCGCGAGAAGGGCCTGTCCGGTGCCACCGGCTTCACCCGCGACCCGGCCCTGGACCTCACCGGCTCCCTGACCCTGGAGGCCTGGGTCACCCCGCACGTCACCGGCGGCCACCAGCCGCTCGTCGCCAAGGGCGACACCCAGTACGCGCTGAAGCAGAGCGAGAAGAGCATCGAGTTCTTCATCTACGGCGGCGGCCAGTGGGTCAGCGTCAGCTGGGGGCTTCCGGCCGAGGGCTGGACCGGCCGCGAACACCATGTCGCCGGTGTCTTCGACGCCGGGGCCGGCTCCCTCACCCTCTACGTC
This sequence comes from Streptomyces europaeiscabiei, assembly GCF_036346855.1. NCBI lineage: Bacteria > Bacillati > Actinomycetota > Actinomycetes > Kitasatosporales > Streptomycetaceae > Streptomyces > Streptomyces europaeiscabiei. The sequence goes on along the minus strand of NZ_CP107841.1, from coordinate 5,473,222 downwards.
GACGGTGAGGTGAAGGCGACCCGCACCACGACCCGGCGGCCCAGCGTGAACACGGCGCCGCTCGCGCTCGGCACCGACACGGACAACCCGACGCGCGAGTTCAGCGGCACGATCCGGCGGGCCGGCGTGTACGCGCGGGCCCTGAGCCGGACCGAGCTGGCCTCCGGGAGCCGTGGGCCCGGCGACGACGGGGTGCGGTTCTGGTTCGACGCGGCGACGGTCGAGGTGGCGGAGAGCAGGGCGAAGGAACGATCGTTCTTCGCGTACGGCGGCGACTGGGGCGACAACCCCAACGACGGGGCCTTCGTCGCGGACGGCATCGTCAAGGCCGACCGGGGCCACACCGGCAAGGCGGCCGAGGTCAAGCGCATCTACCAGGCCGTCCACGCGACACCGGCGGGCGACGGCGACACCCTGGCCTCGAAGACGGTCACCCTCACCAACGAGTACCTCTTCACCAACCTCCGTGAACTCGACGGCAGTTGGACCCTGGTGGCCGACGGCAAGAAGATCCAGGACGGCCGCCTCACCCGCGACCAGCTGGATGTCGGCCCCCTGTCCACCAAGGACATCACCGTCCCCTTCAGCCTCCCCGCCTCCCCCGCGCCCGGCACCGAGTACTTCCTCGAACTCTCCTTCACCACCAAGGACGCCACCCCCTGGGCCGAATCCGGCTTCGAGGTGGCGCGGCAGCAGCTGCCCGTCGACGCGGACAGCCCGGCGGTGACACCCGTACCGCTGGCGGACGTCCCGGTCCTCAAGTACGAGGAGAGCGACGAGGCCGTCACGGTCACCGGCAAGGGCTACCCGGGCCGCTTCTCCGTCACCGTCGACAAGGCGAGCGGCACGATCACGTCGTACAAGGCGGGCGGCACCCGGCTGATCTCCTCCGGCCCCGTACCCAACTTCTGGCGGGCCCCCACCGACAACGACCACGGCAACGGACAGCACACCCGCAACCAGACCTGGCGGGACGCGGGCACGAACCGCAAGGTGACGGCCGTGACCGTCCGCCCCCTGGGCGACGACCGGGCCGTGGAGATCAAGGTCACCGGCACCCTCCCGACGACCACCGAGTCGACGTACAGCACCACCTACACGGTGTTCGGCAACGGCGAGATCAAGGTCGACAACACCCTGCACCCGGGTGCGGCCTCCCTCCCGTACATCCCGGAGGTCGGCAACCTCCTCCTGCTCAACCGCCGCCTCGACCGCCTGCACTACTACGGCCGCGGCCCCGAGGAGAACCACTGGGACCGCAACAACGGCACCGACGTGGGTCTCTACTCCGGCGATGTCGCCGACCAGTGGTCCGGCTACATCCGCCCCCAGGAGAACGGCAACAAGACCGACGTCCGCTGGGCCGCCGTCACCGACCGCGACGGGGTGGGCCTGCTGGTCTCGGGCGACTCGCTGATCGAGGTCAACGCCTCGTACTTCACCCCGGAGGACCTGTCGACGGGCCTGCGCCACGACTACCACCTCACCCCCCGCGACACCGTCGTCCTGCGCGTCAACCACCGCCAGATGGGAGTCGGCGGCGACAACAGCTGGGGCGCCCACACCCACGACGAGTTCAAGCTCTTCGCCAACCGCGACTACTCGTACACGTACCGCCTGCGCCCGCTGACGGACGTGGCCGGGGCGACGGCGGCGTCCAGGAGGCCGACGGCGACGAAGTAGCGGGCCGGAGGGCGGGGCCGGCGAAGGCCCCGCCCTCCGGTGGTCCACCGATGGTCCGCTGGTAGAACGCCGGTGGACCGCTGGGGATCAGCCTGTCGGCCACGGCGGGAGATCGGCGTGCCGGACCCGGTACCCGCCCGCCGTGACGGGGGCGAAGGGAGCCGGTGCCATGCACGGGCCCACGGGAGACTCCGTGGGCCCGTCCTCACCGAACGTCGTGTTCACACCGTCCGCCCAGGAGAACCCCACCCGGTCCTCCAGGACCTCGCCGGACCTGTCCACGCCACCGTCCCGCACGCTGAGGCCCACCCGCTTCCCCTCCCAGTCCGGCCCTCCCGCGCTCACCTCCGTGATCACCGCGGTCAGGGTCGCGCTGTCCGGTGCGGTCACCAGGCAGTCGACCGTGCCCCTCGCCGTGTAGGTGGTGTCCCGCTCGGCGGAGTAGTGGGAGACCGTCACCGTGCCGCGCGCGTCGGTCGGTAACCCGCTGGGCACACCGGGGACCGGTCTGCTGTACGGGACGGCGTGTGCGTCCAGCGTGATCGAACGAACGTCGGCGTCATCGAAATAGGGCAGTCGGAACCCTGCCGATCCGGTCACTTTCGCGTGCGGAGACCGTTCCGGCGGCCCGCCGGCCGCCGTCGCGCCGGTGACCACCGAGGCGGAGAGCGCCAAGGCGACGACCACGGCCAGGGGTGTCCCCTTGCCGGCCGGGAAGAGCGAACGCACGGATCCCATGAAGCCTCCAGACTTCCTGTCACGCGGGGGAGATGTCCTCCGCTCGCCGCCCATCCTCGGATCCGGGCGGCAGCCCCGTCGTCGGCCCTGAGACTCAACCGCCCGACGTCCGCGTGGTCCCCTGGGCTCGGCCCCCTACGCACGAAGGATGACGCGCACGTTGTGCGTCTCCTGTGAGCTCCTCGCCGCGAAACTGGAGAACCTCGGCGACGACGTCGACACCGCCGTGTACTGGGACGGCGGCCACGGCGCGAACGAGGACGCGGCCGACTTCATCAAGTGGATCGCGAAGGTGACCGGTCACAAGGCCTGACCAGGCCATCCGCCACCGGAGCCGCCCCGCCCTCCCTCCAACTCGGTGTGTCCGTGTTCCCGTCATGAGGCCCGGCCGCCGAAGAGCGACACCGCGCCCCTTCCGGGCTCGGCGTCGTCGGAATGTGACCGGTTCAAAAACCACCTCTGTCACAGCCGTTGACTTCCATCTCTCCCGGCTCTACTTTCGGCCAGCCAGTACGTTCGGCGAGCCGATCCCCGTTCGAGATATCGACCTCCGGGTATCCATCGAAGGAGCCGCATGACCCCCCCTCCGCGTGCCAACTCCCTTGGTCTCAGACGGCGTTGCAAGGCGGCGGCGATTCGCGCCGTCACCCTGGCGACCGCCGCGACGGCCGCCCTGCTCTTCGCCCAGCCGATGAACGCGACAACCGCGACGCCCGCCCCGGAGACGCGTCTCGACGCCGCGCCCGTCGCGGTGACGGACCGACAGATACCGGTCCCCGAAGTCCCGATGGGCTGGGCCTCCTGGAACGCCTTCGCCGCGAAGGTCGACTACAACGTGATCAAGCAGCAGGTCGACGCGTTCGTCGCGGCCGGGCTGCCCGAGGCCGGCTACGAGTACATCAACATCGACGAGGGCTGGTGGCAGGGCACCCGCGACAGCGCGGGCAACATCACCATCGACGAGGCCGAGTGGCCCGGCGGCATGAAGGCCATCGCCGACTACATCCACAGCAAGGGCCTCAAGGCGGGCATCTACACCGACGCCGGCAAGGACGGCTGCGGCTACTACTTCCCCACCGGCCGCCCGGCCGCGCCCGGCAGTGGCAGCGAGGGCCACTACGTCCAGGACATGACGCAGTTCTCCAAGTGGGGCTTCGACTTCGTGAAGGTCGACTGGTGCGGCGGTGACGCCGAGGGCCTCGACCCGAAGACGACCTACCAGGCGATCAGCGACGCCGTGGCCACCGCGACCGCCACCACCGGCCGCCCGCTCGCCCTCTCCCTGTGCAACTGGGGCTACTCCAACCCCTGGAACTGGGCTCCGGGCATGGGCCCGATGTGGCGCACGAACACGGACATCTACTACCACGGCCAGTCCCTGACGTACGCGAACATGCTGACCAACTACGACCGGAACGTGCACCCCACGGCCCAGCACACCGGGTACTACAACGACCCCGACATGCTGCTGATCGGCATGGGGCTCACCGCCGGCCAGGACCGCACCCACATGAACCTGTGGGCGATCTCCGGCGCCCCGCTGCTCGCCGGCAACGACCTCACCACCATGACCACCGAGACGGTGAACACCCTCAAGAACTCCGAGGTCATCGCCGTCGACCAGGACCCCCGCGGCCTCCAGGGCGTCAAGGTCGCCGAGGACACCACGGGCCTCCAGGTGTACGGCAAGGTCCTCTCCGGCAGCGGCAACCGCGCGGTCGTGCTCCTCAACCGCACCTCCACCACGCAGAACATGACCATCCGCTGGTCCGACCTCGGTCTGACGAACGCCTCCGCGACCGTCCGTGACCTGTGGAGCCGGACGAACGTCGGTACACCCGGCACGAGTTACACCACCAGCGTCCCCGCGGGTTCCTCCATGATGTTCACGATCAAGGGCGGCACCGAGCAGTCGGCGAGCACGTACAACGGCACGTCGAGCTTCTCCGGAGTGGTCGCCGGAAGCACCGGCCTGAAGACGGTCGACGTCTCCTACACCAACAACACCTCGACGGCCCGCGTCGGCACGCTCACGGTCAACGGCCAGACGTCGACGAAGGTCTCCTTCCCGCCGACCGGCTCGTCCCCCGGCAACATCTCCGTCGCCATGTCACTGACGAAGGGCAGCGCCAACACGATCGCGTTCTCCGGCGCCCCGACCCTGGAAGGCATCGTCGTACGACCGCTGCCGGGCACCAACGGCACGCTGATCACCGGCACGGGCTCCGGCCGCTGCGCGGACATCAACGACAACACCATCACCAACGGCACCGACGCCCAGCTGTGGGACTGCAGCGGCGGCCAGAACCAGTCCTGGACGCACACGTCCCGCAAGGAACTCGTCGTCTACGGCAACAAGTGCCTGGACGCCTGGGACCGCGGCACCTCCAACGGCACCCGCGTCGTCATCTGGGACTGCCACGGCGGCACCAACCAGCAGTGGAACGTGAACAGCGACGGCACGATCGTCAACGTCAACTCCGGTCTCTGCCTGGACGCCTACAACGCGGCCACCGCCAACGGCACGAAGCTCGTCCTGTGGGCCTGCAACGGCCAGAACAACCAGAAGTGGAGCCAGACGTGACCCCTGTCAACGGAACCGCTCCGGACGCCGGCGGGCCCTCCCGCCGTACCTTCCTCGGCATGGCGGCCACCGTCCCCCTTGCCGCGACCGGCGCGCTGACCCTCGGCGCCGGCACCGCCCACGCCGCCGACTCGGCGTACGCGATGGTCTACTTCACCGAGTCCACCACCATGCTGGAGGCCAACTACGGCCTCCACCTGGCCGTCAGCCAGGACGGCCTGAACTGGACCCCGCTGAACCAGAACGCTCCCCTGGTCACCCCGACCCAGGGCGCCGGCGGCCTGCGTGACCCGTTCCTGATGCGCAAGCAGGACGGTACGTTCGTCGTCCTGGCGACGGACCTCAAGGGCACCGACTGGAACTACGCCAGCACGTACATCCACGTCTGGGACTCGACCGACCTGCGGACCTTCACCGGCTACCGGCGCGTGAAGCTGCACGACATGACCACCACCCACAGCTGGGCCCCCGAGGCCTACTGGGACGCCTCACGCGGCCAGTACGGCATCCTCTACTCCTCGGTGAACAGCAGCGGCCACAACGTCATCATGGTCAGCTACACGACCGACTTCGTCACGACGTCCAACCCCCAGGTCTTCTTCGACCCCGGTTACGACATCATCGACGGCAACCTCACGGTCGGCGTGAACGGCGTCAACTACCTCTACTACAAGGTCAACCAGACCCTGGTGGGCGCCCGCTCGACGACCCTGAACCCCGGCAGCTTCACCCCGTTCAGCACGGCCGCCTCCCACGGCGGCACGGAGGCCCCGACGGTGGTGAAGTCCCTGTCCTCCGGCTCCTGGTACCTCTGGGGAGACACCTACACCCCCAACGGCGTCTTCTACGTCTGGCAGTCCAGCGACATCGCCTCCGGCACCTGGACGGCCCTCGACCAGAAGCTCTACACCCAGCCGCTCAACTCCAAGCACTGCGGCATCCACCCGATCACGTCGACCGAGTACAGCAACCTGCTGACCAAGTGGGGCGCGCCGACGTGGAACCGCCTCAAGTCCTACAACTACCCGTCCCGCTACGTCCGCCACAGCAACTACGTGGGCCGCATCGACGAGTACCCCTTCGACCCGTTCACCGACTCCCAGTGGAAACTGGTCCCGGGCCTGGCGGACTCCTCCGGGGTCTCCTTCCAGTCGGTCAGCCACCCCACCCGCTACCTCCGCCACTACAGCTACAACCTCCGCCTCGACGTGAACGACGGCACGTCGGCCTTCGCCGCCGACGCCACCTTCACCCGCGTCGCCGGCCTCGCGGACTCGACGTGGTCGTCCTTCCGCTCGTACAACAACCCGACCCGCTACATCCGCCACAGCGGCTACCTGCTCCGCATCGACCCGATCTCGACGACGACGGAGAAGGCGGACGCGACGTTCCGGGTGGGCTACTGAGAAGACCGCCCCGCTCGGTGTGACCGACCGTTCCCCGCGCCCCCGTTTCCCGGGGGCGCGGGGAACCGCGCGAACGGGCCCGGCCACCAAGCGTGTTGGTGCCACAGAGATCACAACGTCGTGCACAACGTCGTACGCACACCTGCGATGCTGTGCGGATGAGCAAGGTATGGCAAGGACACGTCATCGACGGCACGCGTTTCGTGGTCCCGGCGTCGGGTGTGACACCGAGGCACGTGCTGTGCGCGGTCGGCGTGGGCCTGGATCCCGACGTCCTCAGCCGCGTGGTCGACGAGGCGGGCGGCGGGGACTTCGAACTCGACGAGCTGCAGCGGGAGCCGGACCCCCGGATGCGTGAGACATTCGAAGCCGCGGTGGGTGCCCGCCAAGCCACCCACGACGACGAGTTCAGCGAGGACGACTGGGCCGCGGTGGACGCACACGACTCGGTCGCCTATGTCCTGTCACCGCCGATCTCCCAGGCCAACGCCCTCGACGTCTCCCGCCGGGCGCTGGCCGTCACCGCGGCCCTGCTGGCCAACGGCGCCACCGCGGTGAAGAGCGAGTCCAGCGGGTTGGCCTGCGGTCGGGAGCAGTGGCTGGCCCGGGCGAGCGAGGCGGCGGCCGCCGAGACCGCGGACGACCTGGTCGGCGCCCTCGCCCGGGCCTGGGTCGTGCCGGTGGCCTACGACGGTGAGATGTACTTCAGCTGCGGCATGCATCTCCTGGGCGAGGCGGACGTGGAGCTGGTCCCCACGGCCACCGCGGAGCCCGAGCTGGAGCTGGTGCTCGAATGGATGACCACCATGGAGATCGCGTCGTACTACCTGCTGATCGAACAGCCGGAGCACGGAGTCCAGGACGGCGAGGGCTTCCGCATCGCCCAGGACGCCCCCCGCTGGATCATGAACCGTGTGGAGTGCGAACGGTTCGAGGACGACGACCTCTACCACAACCCGTACGGATACTGGCGCCTGACCCCGGCTGTCCGCGGCCCACGGAGGGGCGCGAGGCTCAGAAGGCGCAACCCCCGCACGACCCTCCGGGCGCGACGGAAGGGGTGAGAGCGGCGAAGGCGTAAAAATCTCCGGGCCACGGGCCGAACGCCGCGCCCTTCTCCGGCGTCTCAGTACCGATCGCGGTCCCGCCCTCCCGGGCGACCGCACAGGGGGCTAAGAACCGGAGGGACACATGGCCGAGCGCACACCCGCCAGGCCCGGCACGATCGCGGCCGTGGCGGTCGCCGTCCTGGCTCTCGGCGGGCTCCAGGGCTCGACGGCCGGCGCGCAGACTGTGGAAGCCGTATCGACCCCTTCGAGCACCTGCCACGGCACCCAGCCGAAAGGCGGCATCACCGGGCAGGCCGGGGACGGAGTCGCGGAGGACGACACCCCCCTGTACCGAACCCTGGACCACGTGGACAAGCTCGTCACCGGCCGCTACTCCGCCATCTACACCGGTCTGGTCCTCGACGAGGACGAAGCCTCCGTGGACATCTACCGCATCCCCTCCGCGCCCTTCGACACCGCCGTCTGCGACGCCGCCGAAAAGGGCGTGACCATCCGCCTCCACGACCGCGACATCAACGAGAAGGACCTCACCGCCCTTCTCGACCGCATCAGCGAGGACATGAGCCGCTGGGACGGCACCTTCAACATGCGCGAAGCCGGCCTGGACGGCACCGGCCACCTCGTGATCGGCGTGGACGACCCCGACACCGCCGAGCCGATCCTCCGCAAGGCCCTGGGCGAACGGAACGCCACGTACCTCCGCGTCGAGTACGCCCCCCAGGCATACCTGCAGTGACCCGGATCCGACCCGGATCCCGGCGGGCCTGAGCCGGGATGCAACACCCCTGAAGATCCGCTATAGTTGATCACGAGCCGCTCACCGGAACAGCAACTCCCGGTAGTACTCAATGCGTTGGTGGTCCAAGGAAAGACGCCCCGCTTCCTGCGGGGAAATGCAGGTGCAAGGCCTGCCCGGCGCTCCAGTACAAGAGCCCCACTTCGCTCCACGCGAAGTGGGGCTCTTGCGTTGTACGGGGCCGCCAGTCGCCCGCCTCACCATCGACCAGAGCCGCCGCCGCATGCCGAGCGACTGGCACACGGCGACGACCTCCGTCTGCCCCCCTGCCCGCGACCGATTCCACCCACGCCACGCGACGCCGAACCCAGACCGAATGGTATCGGCGGCGATACTATCTCTGGCGATACCATCTCTCGCGGGAGTCTCCAGCATGCGCAGATTCATCGGGCGGGACCCGGAGCTGAACGTGCTCCGCAACGCCTTCCAAGCGGTTCACGACGCCGTCGGATCGGCGAAGCCAGGTCAGTGCATCCTCATGCGGGGCAGGCGGCGGGTCGGCAAGTCCAGCCTCGTCGAGGAGTTCCTCCGGCGTACCGGGGCGCCGAACCTCTTCTTCACCGCGGCGGGCGGCACGGCGGAGGACGAGCTGACAGAGCTGCTCGACACCGTTGCTAGATCCACTCTGCCGGAGCGGGAACTGTTCTCGGAGGAGACCCCGGGACAGTGGAACGCGGCGTTCAGGCTGCTCGCCGAGATCCTGCCCGACGACAGTCCGAGCGTGGTCGTCATCGACGAGGTCCCGTATCTCATGGACCGCATCGACGCCTTCGAGGGCATGCTCCAGCGGGCATGGGACCGCCTGCTCAGCCGCAAACCCGTACTCCTCCTCCTCGTCGGATCCGACCTGTCGATGATGGAGGCGCTGAACAGCTACGACCGCCCCTTCCACCAGCGAGGCCGGGAGATGGTCGTGGGGCCGCTCAACCCGGCCGACATCGGTGAGATGCTCGGCCTTCCGCCGGCAGCCACGTTCGACGCCGCCCTGATCACGGGCGGTCTTCCGCTGATCTGCGCGCAGTGGCGGGCCGGGGCGGACGTCTGGGAGTTCCTCCGCGACTCCCTGAGCAACCCGATCTCGGCGCTGCTGGTCTCCGCCGAGCGCTCACTGGCCGCGGAGTTTCCCCCGCAGGCCATGAGCAGGGAGGTCCTGCGGGCCATCGGAAGCGGAGAGCGGACCTTCACCAACATCGCGCGCGCCGCCGGCGGAATCTCGCACACCACTCTCACCCGGGCCACGGACGTCCTGACCGAGAAGCGTGTGGTGGCGGCCGAGCTGCCCCTCTCGCTGCGGCCGTCGAAGGAACGCCGCTACCGTGTGGCCGACCCCTACCTGCGCTTCTGGCTCGCTTTTCTGGATCCGCACATGGCGGAGATCGAGCGGATGCGGGGAGATCTCACGCTTGGCCGGATCAAGGAGCAGTGGACGAGCTGGCGGGGCCGCGCGATCGAGCCCCTGGTCCGGGAATCCCTCGCCCGCCTCCTGCCGGACGGCCACCTGCCCGCCGCCCCGGCGATCGGCGGGTACTGGACCCGCAGCAACGACGTCGAGATCGACCTGGTGGGCGCCGACCGGCAGCCGGTGGCCAAGCAGCTGCTCTTCCTCGGCTCGGTCAAATGGCTGGAGAACTCCGCGTTCGACAACCACGACCTGGCCGCACTGCAGAAGCACCGGGCGACGCTCACGGACCAGCCCGTACCCCTGGTGGCGGTCTCCCGCAACGGGTTCAGCTGCTCCGGACTCCAGGCGGCGTACGGCCCCGAGGAACTGCTCGGCGCCTGGTGCAGGACGTGAGCGGGGTTCCGCCGAACGTTGTCATGCGGTGGCGGTCTCTGCCTTGTGCAGCAGCCGAACCAGCAACAGCGCTCCTCCGGCCGCCGCCCCTACCGCTCCCACGGCCATGAAACCCCCGTGGGAACGCCACGACAGCACCGACCACCGTGACTGCGCGGAGAACAACGACCCGGTACTCAGCCACGACCCGGTCGAGATCAGCGACAGGGAGGAACCGATCGAGCCGACCGACAAGGCACTCCCGATCGAGCCGACCGACAGAGCCGAACCGACGGATCCCACGGAGAGCACCGATCCGACCGACCCGATCGACAGCACGGAGTCCCGCGACCACAACGACAACACCGAATTGGAGGAAGCACAACGGACTGAATCTGCGGACAGCTTCGTCATGCAGCCATCCTGCCCGTTGCACGCCCCCGGACAGAGCCTTCCGGCCGCCGCCACCGCCGGCGCGCGTGTCGGCGGCGACCCCGGCGAACGTTGCCGGCCCGCCCCGCGTCTCAGTGGTGACCGTCCCACAAGGAGGCCACCACCATGCCGACGCCCGCCACCGCACGAGTCCGTCACCGCGCCCTGTCCGCCGCTGCGACAGCCGGGGCGTTGATATGGGCGCTCTCCGCGTGCGGGGAGGAGTCGACGACAGTGAAGGGGTCGGCGCCCGCTTGGGAGGAGCCCTCCGCGTACCGCTACACCCTGAAGTCGAGCGAGGGCGAGCGGGCGCTGATCGGGACGTTCGAGGTGACGGTCCGGGACGGGAAGGTCGTGAAGACCGTCGGGGTCGACGAGAGCGGCCGACGGGTGGTGGACCAGGAACCGACCGAAGTGCCCACCATCGCTGAGCTGTTGAAGCAGGCGGAGACGGCACGGGCCGAAGACGCCGACGACGTGGATGTCGACTACGCGAAGGACGGGCGCCCCGTCAGCATCTCCATCGACTGGGAGGAGAACGCGATCGACGACGAGGAGGCGTACACCCTCGGCGACTACGAGGCGCTCGGCTGACTCAGGTCCCGGATCGTGCCGCCCACCTTGGCCTTCAGCTTCTTGAGCACCTTGGGCTTGGCGGAGATGGCCCATTGCGGACCGACCAGGTACTTCCCGCCGTACATGGAGGCCGACTCCAGCCAGACTTCCTTGAGCTCGTCCTTGGGGAAGGTGGTGATGAGGTAATCCCCCACAGAGGTCTGACACACGCCCTCGCGCAGCTCCTCCGCCTCGGTCCGGATCTTCACCTCGCACCCGGTGAGCTCGGCGATCACCTCGACCTTGGCCGGCGCGACCACCGCGGCGACAGAGTCGGCCTCGCCCTTGCCCTCGCCACCGCTGCACGCCGCCATCAGGGGCAGGACAGCCAGGCTCGCAGCCAACGCGACACCACGCGACAGCTTCCTCACCATGCCCTGATCTCCGTTCGCGTCCTACGTACCGAGTGCACTCGGTACGTAGGTACGTGTGACGACTGCGAACTGCTCAATCTCAGGTCCCCGCGCTGATCGGTGTCCTGCAGCGCCACTGCGCGGACACCGATTCCACCTGCCCGGACCCGTCACAGCGCACCTGCCTGGCGGACGTGCTGGGCCGGATACCCGATCCCCGCCGGGTCCGGAGCCGCCGCTACCGCCTGGGCTCCCTGCTTGCGCTGTGCCTGGTCGCCGTCCTCGGCGGAGCCACGTCCCCGGCGGCCATCGCTCGCTTCGCCGCCGATACCTACTACGACCTGCACGAACAACTCGGACTGACCTGCAGCACGCCAAGCGCCTTCACCCTGGGACGGCTCCTGGCCCGCTTGGACGGCGACGCCCTGGGCGACGACGGCACAGCCGTCCACCTGCTCGCCGCCGCGCTCCACACCTCGAGTCGGATGAACCGCACCTCACGACTACGGTGATCCTTTGGCCGTGATACTCGCATCCGAGTCCGCCCAATCCTGACAGGCGCCGGAGTGCGTGGACCCGGAATGGAACCCGACTTCACGGAACTCGGCCCCACGGAACCTCCACTCAGCGCAACACCTTCACCCGCTTGGCGCTATTTACGCCGCCACTGAATGCGGGTCCCGAGGTGGCGGGATATCAAGGTAGTTATGCAACAACAGCCCCAAGATTCACCGACCAGAGAGCCTGTAGATTGGCAGTTGCTCCTAGGGTTCGGCGCTGGATTACTAGGCCTATTTTTTGTCCTGTTGAATGCTGGATACGTTCACTTCTACGAGGAATTGAGCGTGCGCCCCGAAGAAGTGGGTCTTGATCGCGTAGGCGTATTGGCTCGAACGGCTGGAATTGCGCTCACCGTCTCCGTTGCAGTGTCCGCCGTGGTTGCCATCACGTACTCCATCCCGATCTTTAAAGGATTTTTCATTGACTTCTTTCTATTTAGTCACAGATTGTCACTCTTCGTATTTTACGCGGCATTTGCTGGATTGTACGTCTATGGGTTTATCGCGGATCTCTACTGGGTCCAAGGGATTGTAATTCCCTTCCTCCTGCTTCTTTTCTGCTTCGCATTCTTCACCCTTCGCAAGAACATTGGGCCAATGGTTATCGTGCCCAGCATCGTCGCCGGAATCGTTGCCCTCTGTTTTATCATGCGGGCCGAGTATCATGCGGTCGAATTTCGACTGGTACACGTCGCAAATGGACATCCAGTCGCGCCGGTCAAGCTGCTTAACTTTCCCATTCTCGACATTACAGCCGAGCCCGCCCAGATCACCCTGCTAGACAATAGCGAAAAGCTCCCGATCGAACTTAGTGATCCTTACTTGCTATTTCTCGGAAAGGGCCCTTCCGGGGTGGCGCTAGTCGGTTGCGGTAATACCATCATCATGCCGGTAGGTAGCATTTCCGTCCGCACGGGGACGGGTATCGACTTTCAGAATTCCCATAATTGGCGAGATCAAGAAAAGGCAAAGTCGAGGTGGAAATTCTGTCAGTGTGTGCACGCTAATGAGGGCGGCTGTGAGCGCTTGATGCATGGCGAGTCTGGCCCTGGTCGGCCCCGAAGCCAGGATGAGAGGCATCGACTCCAAGCTCGACAGCAACCCTGCCCCAGCGAACGGGCGCCAACCGACTTCAGTCTTTGAAGACAACACGGCTGCACCTTGCCGTACGACGGTTGTGGACGGACCGTCTCAGTTGCAGACTCATTCAGGCTCGTACACTGCCGCTCAGGTCAGACTCCGCGACTGGCCCGGCCCGACGATCAGCCGCCTATGAACACTGCTGCGCACAACCCGACGCCTCTCCGCCACAGTTGGAAAGCAGGTGCTGTCAGCGCCTGATGGTCCCCGAGTACGCAATGCTTGGGGTATGGCCCCTGAACCGAGCGCTGCTCCATCGACGACCACTCGCATAAGAAGTCGTTTCTTATGGTTCAGGTGAGGGCTGAGCGGCCTGACTGAAGCCCAACTGGTCGAGCAGCGCGGTGAAGAGGTCTTCTACGAAGGTTTCGTGTGAGCGAAGCAGCTCTTCGATTCTGACTGTCCGCGGCGTGGCGGGGATGCCGGCGGCTGTTGCCCAGGCAACGGCGCCCTCGGCGTCGGTGGGTATCTCGGCGTCGAGCTCCGCACGCTTGTGCCTGACGGCTTCGTGGAACTCCGGTGTGTCCAGCCACAGGACTTGATCTTCGAGGTCTTCGGGCTCCTCGGCCAGAAGCCTGGCGGCGATGTCCAGGTTGAGCCATGCCTGCCAGCGCTGTCCGGTGGTGTCTAGCCCGGTCACAAGAGCGAGGGAACTGTCGGAGACGTCGGCGACGCAAGCTGGTGCCCTGCTCCACTCCACCAGTGCGGGTAGGTCGGCGTCGTCCCATATCCCGAAAACGATCTGGAGCGTCTGCCAGCCGTCCGACCGTGACTCCCATGTGTGCACGGCTGCCTTGAGTTCTTCGTCGAGGTTGTCGAACACGGGAGCTTCCACCAGAGAACGGTCGCTGCGAGCAAAGACCAGGTGACCCGAGAATCCCACGGCATTCCCTCCTTTGAGATGTTGGGCGCACCTTATGGTCTGCCGCTGACAACGCGGGCATGGTCAGCATCTGCGCGGTCGGCCGGGCTCACTTGGTGAGACGGCGATATCCGATGAGGGCTGCGGCGACGGCAACGAACGCAAGGCGGCAAGAGGGGGCCGCTGACCGGATCACCGTGAGGTACGTGGTCTGACGGCGAGATCGTGGCCGCTGGTCACAGCGCAGATCCCGAATGTCGCTGACAAGGGGTCCGGAGCTGCGCTCGGACCGGACCCCTCAGCGCGTTGCTACTCCTTGCTAGGCCGCTTGGCCCGCCGGGTGAAAGTTGATGCGTTCCCTGATGACGGGGAAGCCGGCCCTGGCAAAGTTCGCGGCCATGGGGAAGTTGCCCTGGTCCGTTGCTCCGCTGACGAACTCCGCGCCCTGCTCGACGAGGAGGTGGGTGCACTCCGCGAGGAGGTCGTAGGCGTAGCCGCGACCGCGCTGTTCCGGGACGACTCCGATGAAGCCGATGGTCGGGCCGGAGGGGTTGTGGGCCGGGATGTGGATGCCGGCCAGGTCGCCCTCCGGCGTGTACGCCATCTGCCACCACTCCCGTGGGGAGGGGCACCAGTGGAAGAAGTCGAGTTCCTCCTGCGCGGCCTGGTCGAGGCCGCCCTCCTCGATGGCCCTGAGCGCGTGGCCGTCCAGGGTGGCGGAGTGGATGCGGCGCAACGCGTCGAAGAACACGGTGTCGTCGGGTTCGGCGCTGAAGCGCAGGCGTCCGGGCCGCTCGGGCAGACCTCGCTCCGGGGTCCAGCGGTACAGGAAGCGTTCCACCAGGAGTTCGTACCCTGCGGCTCGTGCGGCGGCGGAGCGCGCCTCGGCGGCGGCGCGCAGGTCGGTCTTTTCCCGCCAGCCGCCGGGCAGGTTGATCTCGAGTTCGACCTGCCAGGGAGCGGAGCGCAGGAGTTCTGCCCCTGCCTCCTCCTCACCCTCGGCCACGTCGAACCAGTTGATGTTGACGGGTTCCGAGTCGTCGGGGCCGCCCCACCACGCGCCGCGTGCGACGACCTCGCCGTCGCGCAGGGCGACGCGCTTCCAATCAGGGCGGAACTGGGTACGCCGATGGCCTTCACGGGCGCCCAGGGGGTCGGGGAGTGCGTCGAAGAGATGAGCGTCGCTCGCGGAGAGCGCGCGGATGACCGGATCGGTCATGGATTCCTCCGGGATACAGGCTGCTTGGAGCGCTCCCGGTCAGAACTCACGAACCACGCCGGGACAGCGGAAAAAGGGAGCGCTGGAAAGGTGTGAACCGCACGGCACTCGCCTCCTTCCATCCATCTCAGGGCGTGGAGCCACACACTAAGTGATCTACCGCGGGCCCGTCCACGGATTTCCTACGCCCTGACCATCGATTGATGTGGTCAAGCGTTCCCCGCGGCGGTTGAGTTCGGGCGCCATGCCATGCACCGGATTCCCCTGACCATGCACGGCCCAGCGGGACTTCGCCAGCGTTCACGGCTTCTGTTCACTCCCGGCACGGGCAGGCGGCGGGCCGGTGTGCCCCTCCGCGTCGCGCCGACACCTGCCGGCTGGGCGGAGACGCCCCCGACCCCCCTCCCCACGCACCGGTCCCCGTACGGGCTCGACGAGGTATTCGACGGCGCCCAGACCGTCGCCGTGCGCCCCTACCTCGCCGTCCATGAGCAACGGCTGCGGCGGCGGGAGTTGGCGATGGCGGCGATCGGGTTGGACATGCCCGGGTCGTGCTGGATTCACGGGGTGGAGGTCGCCTGATGGGGGGTGAAACGCCGGGTGAGGTGCGGTTGTTGCCGTGGGTCGGGGGTGAGGGGAAGGCCTGTTATCTGGTGACCGACGGCGGAGGTGGGCCGGTGTCTCGGGTGGCCGATGCAGCGGAGGCCATTCAGCTCGGGATGGGGCGTGAGCTGCTTGCTCATACGGGGGAGATGTTGGCGGAGGCTGCTCCGGGTGGTGAACTCCGGTTTCTGGCCGAGCGGTTGAACGAAGCCCTCAGCGACGCGCTTCGGGTTGCCGAGAGTCGGGGGCAGCGGCTGACGCGGCGCCTCGGCTGACGCCACAGACGACGCAGACGACGCAGACGACGCAGGGCCAGTCACCGGGTGGTGACCACGGGCACCTCAAGGGTGCGGATGCAGGGGCGTCCGGTACGTGTCACGCTGGCCATGGCGCCGCGCCTGGACCTCCCTGCACCCGTTGCACCCGTTGCACCCGTCATCTGCAGTGAAGAGACGAAACGGAGTACGGCCATGGGCGAGATTCTGGTCAGTACGACCACCAGCGGTGCTCAGTTCCAACCGTCCGTCGACTCGGTCTTCGGTACGCAGTACGTGGCCACGTGGGCGGACGAGAGCAATGCCGGTATCAAGGGGCAGAACCTGGGAATGACCGGGGCCAAACTCGGCGCGGAGTTCCAGGTGAGCGCGGCTACGCCGCCCGGCGGCAACACGAATCGGCAGTGGCCGACGATCGAGTCCGCGGGGTTCTCCTCGTTCGCGGTGTGGAGGGAGGAGGCCTTCAATCCTCCGCCCGGCCCGCAGCTCAAACTGCGGCGATTCGTCGGCGGGCAGCCGTCGGGGTCCGAGGTCCAGGTCAACGGCTCCGACATCGACCCCAAGACCCGACCGTCCGTCACGAACATGATCGACGGCGGCTGTCTCGTCACCTGGGCCGGTTCTCGCGCCGACCAGCGGATCCGAGCCCAGCGGTTCACCTCCGAAGGCATCAAGGCCGGGCCTGAGTTCACGGTCAACACCACCGAGGGGTTCCATGTGAACCCGGCCGTGACGGTTCTCGCGAACGGGAACTACGCCATCGCCTGGACTACCGACCCCTCGTCGGTCGGCGGAGGCCGGCTCACCTTCCGGGTCTTCGACTTGGAGGGAATTCCGCAGGGCGGCGAGATCCAGCCCAACGCCTCCGGATTCAAGGGTGACAACGCGATCACGCTGCTCGACAACGGGCGGTTCGTCGTCGCGCACATCGACGGCATCGGTCCCAGTGACATCGGGGTGCCGCAGACCACCGTGGAGGCCAGCATCTACGAGCCCGACGGAGGCGGCGTCGAGGTCACCAGCGTGACCGCGGGCCAGCCGCGGGACTTCAACCGGTCCAGCCCGGCCCTCACCCCTCTGCCGGGTGGGCGCTTCCTCCTCGCCTGGGTGGAGAAGAGTGCGGCCACCTTCGACACCGTCCCCAAAGTCATGGCGAAGATGTGCTCCGACACCGAGCTCTCCCTCAGCGACAAGGTACAGGTCAGTACGGCTACGGCCGGCGATCGCTTCCAGGTCTGTGCCGCGTCCGCCTTCGGCAACGGCGCGGAATCCGTCTTCCTCGCCTGGGCGGACGACGGCGGCACGTCGGACTTCGCCGTACGGGGACGGGCGTTCACCGTCACATCCACGGGGCAGTTGGAGGCGGCGTAGCCGAGTCGCCAGGGGGCCTCGGCTTCCTGGGCGGCCTCCACGGCGCGTGCCGCCCTGGAAGACGACGGAGAAGAGCCTGTGGCCGGTACCGGTCACAGGCAGACTGCGTTCATGCAGCTCCCCGCACCGGCCGTCGCCGCCACCGCACTGATCGAAGTGGTCAGGATCTCCGGCCTGCCGAGGCGGCGGGGCGACCCCTACCCCGGTGCGGTGGTCGCCCACTGGGCCGAGGGCGAGGCCGCCGACGTACTGGCCCTGATCGGGACCCTGCCCGGCAGCGCGCAGCATCGCTGCGGCTTCTCGCCGGGATGGGGCATCCGGGCGTACGACGCCGCGCTCGACCTGGCGTTGTTCGAGGCGGCGTTCTGCTTCACCTGCCATGAGGTCCGGATGCAGGGGACCGCTGTGCCGCCCGCGCCGGCCACGCAGTTCTTCGACGCGGACGCGGGGCAGGCTCAGGCTCTTCTGGCCCGCTTTCGCGGGGCGGCCCGGTGACCGAACCCGGTAGCCGGGCGCTGAGCGCTGAGCGCGCTGGTACGTAGCCGATTCCGTAATCTCACTGATCACTTCCTGGGCGTCGGCCGGGAGGATGGGCGGGTTCGCCTGACCAGCGGTCGACAGTGATCGACAGTGATCGATGTGGAGGTAGTCGCGTGCGTTTGCGTTCCCTGGCCGCCGTGCTGACCGGTGCCCTGGCTCTCTCGGCGTTCGCCGTCCCGGCCGCTCATGCCACCGGTGACACGACGATCACCGATGTCGTCGTGAACGGCGGGGCCCAACTCGCTCTGGGGCCCAAGGCGCCCACGACCTTCAAGGTGAGCGTCACGGCGCAGGACAACTCGGGTATCGATGCGATGGACCTGCATGTGAGGCTGCCGAGTTACCTGTACAACGCGTCGGACCGAGGGCTCACCTGCACCGCGAAGAGCGCCACGACCTCGACGTGCACCGGGTCCTGGACGATCGACACGAGGAGTTTCTACGGCAACGGTCCGGCCGACGACCCCTGGTACGTCATCGCCTCGGTGGACGCCAAGGACGGCGACTGGATCTCCACGGACACGGCCGACACCTTCACCGTGCGACGGCTCGCCAAGCTGACCGTCAACGCCGCCCCGGAGCCGGTGACGAAGGACGCCAAGCTCACCGTGACCGGCAAGCTGGCGCGCGCCGACTGGAGCACCCACAAGAACGCGGGCTACTCGGGCCGCGCGGTGAAGCTGCAGTTCCGTAAGAAGGGCACCTCCACCTACAGCACCGTGAAGACGGTCACCAGCGGCAGCGGCGGCGCGCTCAAGACCACGGTCAAGGCCACCGCCGACGGTTACTGGCGCTGGACCTTCGCCGGGAACAGCACCACCTCGACGGCCAAGGCCACCGGGGACTACGTCGACGTGCGCTGAGACGACGGGACACACCGACAACAACAACACGGCGGCGCCCGACCTCGGAAGAGGCCGGGCGCCGCTGAGGTTCAAGCGCTCTCGCGTCGGGTCACGAAGCCGTGCGGTTCGCACCCTTGCGTCGCGTCACCACGAAGATCACGCCACCCGCGGCGACGAGGCCCGCCGCGCCGATCGCGATCGGGATGGCGTTGCCGCCGCCCGTCTCGGCGAGGTCGCCGGGCTCACCGCCGTTGGGGGTGGGGACGGCCGGGGCGGAGTCGGAGGGCGAGGGGGACTCGGCCTTCGGGGTGTCGTCGCCAGGGGGGTTCTCGTCGGCAGGCGGGTTCTCGTCCGCCGGGGGCTGCTCGTCGGCCGGCGGCTGCTCCTCGGCGGGCGGCTTCTCCTCGGCCGGCGGCTGGTCGTCGGCCGGGGGCTTCTCCTCCGCCGGGGGGTTCTCCTCGGCCGGCGGCTGCTCCGTCGTGCAGTCCTTCGTGCCGCCGTTCCAGGCCGCGATCAGCTTGTCCTTGATGACCGGGCGGTCGGGGCCCTTGGGGACGTCGCCGTGCTCGAAGCCGTCGTTCGCGTCGAGCTTGCCGTCGAACTTCACCTTCCCCCGGTAGAGGTCGACCTGGCCGTAGCAGCCCGCGTCGGGGACCGCGATGTCCAGGGAGTCCGTCCCGCCCTGCTTGACCGTCACCGTGTCGAAGTCGACGAAGACCTGCTCGCCGGAGGTGCCGAACGTCGGGCCATGGGCGAGGTAGGACGCGAGGGAGACCGTGCAGGTCGTGGCGTCGGAGGCCGCACGGACCTTGATGTGGACCTTGCCGTCCTCGGTGGGCTTGAGGTTCTGCTCGTCGAGCTTGACCCAGTCGGCGAACTTCACGCCGTCCAGCGAGAACTCGCAGCGGTCTGTCTCGGTGGGCGTGCCCGCACCCTGGCCGGGGGCGTAGCTCTTCCTGCCCCAACCATCACCGCCGGGCGTGTCGGTGGCGAAGGCCGGACCGGACACGGCCGCGCTCAGCGCGAGAGCGGCGATGCCCGTCCCCACCAGGCGGCTCACGATGACACGTCTCGCTATGGACATGCAGATCCCATTCTCGAACTCGGAACGTACGAGACCCGGGGCGCGGTGGCAGGACGGCAGCACGCAGCAACGTCGGTCCGGGCCGCACCAGGGTGTGAGTAGTCAAAGAAAACACCGGGCTCAGGGGTCACTTGAGCCACAGAGTCTGCACATCGTTTACCAAGGAGTAGGGGCTGTCAACCTCGGGAAACACCCGTCCGTCGGCCTTGTTCGGCGGCCTGTCGGGAACGTCTGCGCCACACGCACCGCACATTTGGGACACAAGGGGAACCGACCCCTCCGGGAGCCCATGGAGACCTCAACGGCACCCCAACGCCGGGTCGCCGAAACGCAAAGGGCTCACCAACTCACCTCCGCGCGCAGGGCAGTCGATATGGGGCGGATTTGACAATCGCGCACCCTGCTCTCGAATCTACGTTCATGACATTCGTTTTCATTATCGGCGTCAAGGGTGCCGCCGAGAGCGAGCGGGGTGACGGTCCATGCGCGTGGCCTTCGTAGGCAAGGGCGGCAGCGGCAAGACGACGCTCTCCGCGCTGTTCGCCCGGCACCTCGCCCGCTCGGGCGCGCCGCTCGTGGCGATCGACGGTGACATCAACCAGCACCTCGCGCACGCACTCGGCCTCGACGAGGACGACGACTTCGGCGCACCGCCGCTGAGTTCGCGCACCGGCGAGATCAAGGACCTGCTGCGCGGCACGAACCCACGGATCGTCTCCCGCGAGGCCATGGTCAAGACGACCCCGCCGGGCCGGGGTTCGCGGCTGCTGCGGCTGCTCGGGGACGACGATGTCCACGGCAGGCACGTCGAGCGCGTGGACGGGGTGCCGCTCATGGTCACCGGCGCCTTCGCCGAGAGCGACCTCGGCGTGGCCTGCTACCACTCCAAGCTCGGCGCGGTGGAGCTGTACCTCAACCATCTCGTCGACGGGCCCGGCGAGTACGTCGTCGTCGACATGACCGCCGGCGCGGACGCCTTCGCCTCCGGGCTCTTCACCAAGTTCGACATGACCTTCCTGGTCGCCGAGCCGACGAGGAAGAGCGTGTCCGTGTACCGGCAGTACCGGGAGCACGCCGCCGAGTTCGGCATCCCGATCGCCGTCGTCGGCAACAAGGTCACCGGCGAGGACGACCTGCTCTTCCTCAAGGAGCACGTGGGCGACGACCTGCTGGCGTACTGCGTGCAGTCGTCGTACGTCCGCGCGCAGGAACAGGGCCGGGAGCAGGGTGAGCTGGAGGCGCACAACCTGCACGCGCTGACACAGCTCAAGGCCGCCGTCGACGCCCGTACGAAGGACTGGGCCACCTTCCAGCGCCATGCCGTCGAGTTCCACCTCCGCAACGCCGCCGCCTGGGCCAACGCCGCCACCGGGCACGACCTGGCCGCCCAGGTGGACCCCGGGTTCCGCCACGGCCCGCAGGCGCCGGCCGCCGGGTCCGCTCCCACCCCTCTCCCCGGCGCCGAGTCCGCCTCCCCCTCCGCAGTCTCCTTCTGATCAGAACAGGAACACCCATGTCGCTCGACGTCTCCCCGCGCCTGCTCGCCGATGCCGAGAAGGGCGAGGTGCGGGAGGAGGAGTTCGCGGAAACGGTCCGTACGTCGCTGCCGTACGCGTACGACCTGATCGCCTCCCTCGTCGGTGAACTACGCGCGGGCAGCGCCGAGTTCGCGGACAACCAGACCCCGCCGGCGTCCGAGCGGGAGCGCGGGCAGCTGCTGCGGGCGCTGTCCAGCGACGCGATCCGGGGGAGCCTGGAGCGGCACTTCGGGGTGGCGCTCGCCTTCCAGAACTGCCACCGGGTGGCGGTGTTCCCGACCGAGGCGCGCGGCGGTGCGACGTACACCCGCTTCACCTCGCTGCGGTCGCAGATCCTCAACCAGTCGCCGGAGTTCCGCGACTGCTGACGCCCCGGTCCTCAGCCCCCTCCACTTCGATCCCAACTTCCCGACCGGCCATAACCGGCCATCGAGCGCCCCCTCCGCACCCCTCCCGCGGCGGGGGCGCTCGGTTCGACACGCCGGAGCTTGGGGGGCGCACAGGGGCGCATTACCGGCGTACGGCTGCATGGATGGTCGGGGTGGGGGAGTCCGCGTGTGCGGCTTCGGACTGTTCGTGTGGGCCGCTTCGTCCCGATCGCGCCCGATCCGGCCCGGTCTTGCGGGGCTCGTCCGCGGCGGCGGCGTGCCTGGTGGGTGCTTGGTGCGTGCCGGTCCGCGCGCTGCGGCGTGCGGCCGTGTGATTTGCGCCGTCACGAGTTGGCCCACTCGCGATCACACAAGGTGAATAATGGGGCCTGAGGGCGTCTCAGCGACAGAGAGGGTCGCCGTGGGGACCGACAGGGACAGTGCCGTTTCCCGTCAGCGCTTCGACGTGGCCGATGCCGCGCCGTTGCTGATCGACGCGGACGGGTTCGTGACGAGCTGGACCCAGGACGCGGAGCGCCTCTTCGGGTATCCGGCGGCCGAGATCCTGGGCCGCAGCGTCCGTACGCTCCTGGTCGACGAGGACGGCGACCGCATCGGCGCACTGGCCGAGTCCCATCGCGTCCTCGGCGGCTGGTCCGGCATCCTCACCGCCCGCCACCGCGACGGTCACCGCGTCAGGGTGATGGTCCGCGTCGTCCCGACGCGGGAGGCGACCGCGGCGGCCGCCTCGGCCGATCCCGCCCGCTCGGCCGACGTGACGACGTCGCCGTCGGCCCCCGGCGCCTGGCCCGCGCCACGCCCCGGCTACCCCGACGCGCCCCGGTTCGCCACGCCGTCTCCGCTTCCGTCTCCGCTTCCGTCTCCGCTTCCGTCTCCGCCGCCGTCTCCGTCTCCGTCTCCGTCTCGGTCTCGGTCCGCAACCCCGACGCCGCCCTCACCCGAGGTCGGGCGCGCCCCCGCCCGGGAGGCGGGCACCTGGCCGGCCGCCGGAAACACCGGCAGCCCGGCCCGGCAGAGCCCGCCCCCTCCCAAGCCCGCCCCACCACGGACCGCGCCACCCCAGGCCGCATCACCACAGCCCGCGCCACCCCAGACCGCGTCACCACAGACCGCATCACCACAGACCGCATCACCACAGACCGCATCACCACAGACCGCATCACCACAGACCGCATCACCACAGACCGCATCACCACAGACCGCATCACCCCAGACCGCATCACCACAGACCGCATCACCACAGACCGCGTCACCACAGACCGCGTCACCACGGACCGCCCCACCACAGACCTCGTCGCCGGCGCCGCAGGCAACCCCCCGGCCCCCCGCACCCGGGACCGGGCGCGCGTCGGCCCGGGGGCACGGCACCTGGGCGGCCGCCCAGGGCCCCGGCGAGCCGACGACCCGGGTGACCACCCGCGCCCCCGATCTTCCGACCCCACCCCCATCCCCTTCCGCCCGCCTGCCCTTCTCCCCCTCTCCGGCCTCTCCCTCACCGTCCTCTCCCCCACGCCCCTCTCCCTCACCGTCGTCCCCCTCGTCGCCGTCCCTGTCCTCACCCCGGCCCTCCTCCCTCCCCCCGTCCTCTCCCCCTACCTCCCCCTCCTCCTCCGACCCCCTCAAGGCCGCCCACTGGGTGGCCCTCGTCTCCGACGCCACCCAGGCCCCCGGCTGGGACATGAGCCGGACCGTGCTGGAGCGGATGACCGCGTGGTCGCCCGTGGGGATCGCGATAGTGGACACGGAGCTGCGGTTCGTGTGGTCGAACGCGGCGTTGGAGCGGTTCGGAGGCGGGCGGGCACACGAGAGGGTGGGGCTGCGGCTCGCGGAGGTGCAGCCGGGGCTCGACGCCGAACGCATCGAGGCACAGATGCGGCAGGTGCTGGAGACGGGCATGCCGGTGCTCGACTACGAGCACGTGGGCCGGATCCGGTCGGCACCGCACCGCGAGACCGCGCACGCCATGTCGTTCACCCGACTGGAGGACGACCACGGGCGGCCCATCGGCGTGTACTACACGGTGGTCGACGTGTCGGAGCAGCACCGCGCCCGCATCCGGCTGGCCCTGCTGGACCGGGCCGGCGAACAGATCGGCCGGACCCTCGACGTACGGCGGACCGCGCAGGAGCTGGCGGACGTGGTCGTGCCGACGCTCGCCGACTTCGTGACCGTGGACCTGCTGGACTCGGTGCTGCGGGGCGCCGAGCCGGGACCCCTCGGCGACGGTTCCGTCCCGCTGCGGCGGACCGCCCAGCAGTCCGTGCACGCCGGGGTGCCGGAGGCCGTCCTGGAGATCGGCGCGGTCGCCTCGTACACGGCCGGATCGCCCCCGGTTCAGGCGCTGGTCGACGGCCGGTCGTGGTCGGAACCGAGGCTCGACCCGCTGTCGGCGGAGTGGGCCGAGGCCGTCCCGGGCCACCGGACGGTGCCCGCGGACGCGCTCGGGCTGCACAGCGTGATGATCGTGCCGGTGCGGGCGCGGGGCATCACGCTCGGCATCACCACCTTCTTCCGGCGCGACCGCCAGGACCCCTTCGACGCGGTCGACCTCGGCCTCGCCGAGGAGCTGGTCGGCCGGGCCGCCGTCTGCGTCGACAACGCCCGCCGCTACACGCGTGAGCGGGACGCCGCCCTCGCCCTCCAGCGCAGTCTGCTGCCGCGCCGGCTGCCCGAGCAGGACGCGGCCGAGGTCGCCGTCCGCTACCGGCCCGCCGACGAACTGACCGGCCTCGGCGGCGACTGGTACGACGTCATCCCGCTCTCCGGCGCCCGCGTCGCCCTCGTCATCGGCGAGGTCGCGGGCCACGGCATCGACGGCGCCGCCGCCATGGGCCGCCTCCGTACGGCCGTACGCACCCTCGCCGACCTCGATCTGCCGCCGGACGAGGTGCTCGCCCACCTCGACGACATGGTCGCCAAGTCGGCGCGGCAGGAGGGTTCCGAGCCGGGCGGGGGCAGCGTCCAGACGGTCGGGGCACGCTGTCTGTACGTCGTCCACGACCCGGTGTCGGGGACGTGCGCCATGGCCGCCGCAGGGCCGTTCGCCCCGGCGCTGGTCGCCCCCGACGGCACGGTCACCTTCCCCGAGCTTCCCCAAGGGCCGGCGCTCGGCGTCGACCAGCAGCCCTTCGAGGCGCTGCAGATGGATCTGGCCGAGGGCACCGTCATCGCGCTGCACACCGACGGGCTGATCGCCGAGGCCTCCCGCGAGGCGCTGTGCCGCGCACTGGCCCGGCCCGAGCCCCTGCTCGAACGGCACGCCCAACGCGTCCTCGACTCGCTCTCCCCGGCCCACCCCACCGACGACGTCGCCCTCCTCCTGGCCCGCACCCGGCGGCTGCCCGCCGACCGGGTCGCCTCCTGGGAGCTGCCGGCCGACCCCGCGCTGGTCGCGGAGGCCCGCAAGACCACCGCCCGGCAGCTCGGTGCGTGGGGGCTGGAGGAGCTGGCGTTCACCACCGAACTGGTCGTCAGCGAGCTGGTCACCAACGCGATCCGGCACGCCGCCGGGCCCATCCGGCTCCGGCTCATCCTCGAACGCACCCTGGTCTGCGAGGTGTTCGACGGCGGCGCCACCGCGCCCCATCTGCGCCACCCGCGCACCACCGACGAGGGCGGCCGCGGCCTCTTCCTCATCTCCCAGTTCACCCAGCGCTGGGGCACCCGATTCCTGCCCGAGGGCAAGGTGATCTGGGCGGAACAGTCACTGGCGGATCCACCGGCCTGATCCGCTGGCCTGATCCACCGGCCTGACCCACCGGCCTGATCTACCGCAGACGCCCGCGGTACGCCATGCGGGGACGCCTCCGCTGGCCCGACCGGGTGAACTCACCGGGCCGTCCCCCGCTCTCCCGCCTCCCCCGAACCTCCACATTCCCGGCACCACGCCTCACCCTCCCGCCCTCCTCCCGCCCTCCCGTGCCCCGTTCGGCCTGATTAGTGGCGCTTGCCACTTCATATGAATGCAGGGGTCGGCTTCGGGCACCGGGTTCCGTCGCCTCGGCAGGACATCAGGAGAAGAGGGACGTGGCGTGAAGCGAAGAACTCCGGGGGGCGTGGGTCTGGCCCTGGCCGTCTCGGCGGCACTGGTGGTCGGGCCGGCCGGCGAGGCGGTCTCCGCCGCCCCCAGCACCAGGAGCATCACGGACGGCAGGGCAACCGGCGACGGCAACCTGACCGTACGCGTCGTCAACGACGTGGACACCGACGGGGTGTACGACCACGGCGTGGAGAAGGGCCGGGCCGGGGTGCGGGTCACGCTGACCGACGAGCAGGGGACCGTGGTGACCGGGACCAGCAACGCCTGGGGCGTCGCCTGGTTCCAGCCGGCGACCACCCCGCTGCGCGGCGGCAAGTACCGCGTCCAGGTCCACAACCCCGACCCCCGCACCCTCCAGCCGGCCGTCGCGGGCCTCGGCGACGGCCCGGGCGTCATGCGCAGCAGCGTCGGCTTCGTCGACGTCTCCGGGGGCCGGAGCACGACGTACACGACCGGCTTCTGGGAGCCCGGGGTGTACTGCCAGGAGAACCCCGACCTGGTGACCTGCAACCTGACGAAGGGCGACGCGCCCGACACCCACCAGGGCCTGGTGCGGTTCTCGGGGAAGTTCTCCGCCACCCACCCCGGCGGCACGGTCCACCGGCTGACCAACAACCAGCAGCAGGGGGCCGTGTTCGGGATCGGCAACGACCGGACCGGTAACACCTACATGGGCACCCTGGTCAAGAGGCACGCGGCGTACGGGCCGGCGGGCGCGACCAACACGATCTACCGCCGCAACAGCGCCTCCGGGGTGAGCACCTTCGTCACCCTGCCGGGCCTGCTGACCGAGCACGACGAATCCGACGGCTGGCTCCACGACAACCCCGTCTACAGCAGGGTCGGCCGGGAGGGCATCGGCGACCTCGACGTCTCCGGTGACGGCAGGACCCTCTACGCGGTCAGCCTCAACGACTCCCGGCTGTACGCCGTGCCGATCCGCGGCAGCGGTGACGCGGTCTACCCGGGCACCTACCGGTCGCACGTCATTCCCAGGCCGGAGGACTGCGCCGGCCACTGGCACCCGTACGGCATCGGGGTGCGCGGCAAGCGCGTGCTCGTCGGCGGGGTGTGCGGCGCGGAGAACACGGTCACCAGGAAAGCCCCGTGGGGCGACCCGTCCCAGGTCACCTCGCATGTCTACGAGTTCTCCGAGGGATCGTTCCACCCGCTGTTCCACACGGCGATGAACTACCCTCGCGGCTGCGTGTACCGGTTCACCGGACTGCCCGCGACCACCCCCCGCTGCACCAAGCCCTCCGCTGTCGGCCGGCCGCTGAGCGCCATGTGGGAGGCGTGGAACCAGCGCGTCCCCACGCCCCGGAACCTCTCCTTCGTCTCCGCGCCGCAGCCGATCCTGTCCAACATCGAGATCGCCGACAACGGCGACCTGGTCCTGGGCTTCCGCGACCGCTTCGCCGACATGCAGGGCACGGCGACGTACCCCTTCAACGCCCACGCGAAGCGCCTGGTCAGAGCTGTCGCCGCCGGTGACGTGCTGCGCGTGTGCAAGTCCGGTACGACGTACACACTGGAGAACAACGCCCGGTGCAACGCGCTCTACGGCGCGCTGCCCAACAACGACGAGGGTCCGGGGCACGGCGAGTTCTACGACGACTCGACCGGTCTGACGGACGCCCACGAGGACCAGGTCACCCAGGGCGGCACGGTCCTCCAGCCGTTCCGGAACAAGGTGTGGAGCACGGTCTACGACCCGTTCGACGACCACCCCTGGGAGCAGGGCGTACGCCGCTGGAACGCCGACAAGGGCAAGACGGAGGGCAACCTCACGATCCAGAACACCTGGAGCAGCGATGCCGAGCAGCGCGCCCTGCTCTTCGGCAAGGGCAACGGCCTCGCCGACCTGGAGATGGTCTGCGACCAGGCGCCCGTCCAGATCGGCAACCGCGTCTGGTACGACGCCAACGGCAACGGCCTCCAGGACCCGGCCGAGCCGCCCGTCAAGGGCGTGAAGGTGACGCTCGACCCGGTGTCGTCCGGCCCCGACCTCACGGCGTACACGGACGCGAACGGCGAGTACTACGTCGGCAGCGGCCAGGGCCTGAAGCCGAACACCACCTACCGCGTCTCCTTCGACCACAGCCGCGTCAAGACGGACGAACTGCCGGGCCGGCCGAGCCGCTCCCTGCTCAAGTGGACGGTGAAGGGCGCCGGTTCGGACCGCGCGATCAACTCCGACGCCGACGCATACGGGCGGACCACGGTCCGCGTCGGCGACCCCGGTCATGTGAACCACACGTTCGACGCCGGCCTCACCAAGTCGGTGCGGCTGACGCTCGTGAAGCTGGACAGGAAGAGCAACAGGCCGCTGGCCGGCGCCGTGTTCGAGCTGTGGCGGGACACCAACGGTGTCCGCGGCCTCCAGCGGTCCGGCATGAGGAAGGACCGGTTCGTCAACGACTGCGCCAGCTCCCGCACCGGACGCTGCTCCTTCGGCTCGCTCCTGCCGGGCACGTACTACCTGGTGGAGACCGACGTCCCCGAGGGCTACCTCAAGCCGAGGAAGCCGGTCACCGGCCCGTACGTCCTCACCCCGAAGAACGCCTCGTACGGCAGCGGGCTGCTCGTGAAGCTCTTCAACCTGCGGGGAGAGCGGTGCAAGGGCAAGAAGTGCTGATGCCCTGACTCCGTCGCCCCGGGTCCGGTACCGACCGGCCCGGGGCGCCGTGGTGCCAGGAGGCGGCGGACGGTTCCCGTTCGGCCCAGCAGGACGTCTCCGGAGCGGACGGGATGCCGTACATCTGGGAGGGGGTTCGGCGACCGAGCGCATGACTGAGTACCGGAGGCCGCGTTGACGCGACGAAGGACAGGGACGACCAGGAAGACGCTGAAGACCCGGATACGGGTGGTCGCGGCGGTGTCGTCCACGCTGTTGGGCTGGACGGCGCTCCCCGCCGCCGCGTCGGCGCCCGCGCCCGAGTGCACCACGCGCACCGGCCCCTACCAGTGGGACCTGGAACGCCATCTCAAGCTTCCCGCGGACGGCCGGCAGTCCACCGCCGACTGCGTGGCGATCCGCGCGTTCCAGCAGCGCACGCGTGTGAAGCCGGCCGACGGCTACGCGGGCCTCGCCACCTATCGCACGATGCTGGTGGTGCAGGCCCGCCCGAACCCCAACGCGGCCGGGAAGTGCCCGGTGCGGGCGTACCAGGTGACGTGCGTGGACCTCGACCGGCAGCTGTTGTGGGTGCAGCAGGGGAACCGGGTGATCTACGCGCCGGTGCCCGTGCGCACCGGCCGGGACGGCCAGGAGACCCGCACCGGCTGGCACACGGTCTACTGGAAGAACCGCGACCACCGCTCCGACCTGTACGACGACGCCCCCATGCCGTTCGCCCAGTTCTTCAACAACGGCCAGGCCTTCCACGGCGTCCTCGACGACCTCTTCCGAGGCGGTTCCCACGGCTGTGTGAACCTGCGGTACGCGGACGCCGAACGGCTGTGGCGCATCATGCACGAGGACGACGCGGTATACGTGTGGGGCGTCAAGCCGGGCACGGGGCGGTCCCTGCGACCGTCGGCCGAACAGGGGTGAGCCCTTGCGGCACGGCGCCCCGAGGGGGGCGGCCCCGACCGCCTCGGGGATGAATGCGAACATGCCGGTCTGAGCGGGAGGGGCCCGGCAGCGGACCCCTTGCTCGCCACGAGGTCGACGCACCAGGGGAGTTGACGGATGAGGCGCCCATCGAGGCGTGGGTGGGCCGCGATCGGCACGGGTCTGGGCGCGGCGGTGGTCGCCGGAGTGCTCGTGGCCCGGGAGGTCTCCTCCCCCGCCCTCGACATACGGCCGGCCGCGCGCGCCGGGGACCCGGAGTGCACCCGGATCGCGGACCACTTCCCCGCCCGGATCGCCGGTGAGTCCCGCGACCCCGTCTCCGTCACGGGCGTGGCCTCGTGGGGCAACGGCGGCGTGGTGCTGCGCTGCGGCCTCGAACCCCCGCTCGAAACCGACGACCTGTGCGTCGAGGTCGACGGCGTCGACTGGGTGTTCCGGGAGGACCGGTCCACCGGCTCCGGCTACCGCGTTCTCATCACCTACGGCCGCGACCCCGCCGTACAGGCCTTCGTCGACGACCGGATCACGGCTATCGACGGTGTCCTGGTGGACCTCGGCGACGTGGTGCGGCCGATCGAGCGGTCGCCGGACGACGAGTGCATGGCCGCCCCGCGCTGACGGCCCCTCGGTGACCGTCCCAGCCGTCTCTCGGAGGGCGATCGGCGTCTCACCAAGGGAGTTGCCTAAGCTGTACGGCGATGAAGACCAACCCCCGCGCGGCCCTGTGCGTGCTGGTGGCCGGGCTCGCGGTGGCGGGCTGTGCCACACCGAAGCCGTTGCCGACCGACGTGGAACAGGCCGAGCAGGCCCGACGGAGCAGCGGGGCGGGGTTGTTCAGGAGCATCCCCGTGGGCGAGCGGCCCTCCGCCCCCGACTTCGCCGGGACCAGCGTCGACGGCGAACCCGTCCGCCTCTCCGACTTCCGCGGTCACGTCGTCGTCGTGAACGCCTGGGCCTCCACCTGCGGTCCCTGCCGCGCCGAGTCGCCCGATCTCGACCGTGCGCAGCGGAAGCTGAAGTCGCGGGGTGTGCGGGTCCTGGGCGTCAGCGCCGACGTGTCCCGGTCGAACGCGCTCGCCTTCCAGCAGGAGCTCGGGCTGTCCTACCCGAGCCTCCACGACCCCGGCGGCAAGCAGTTCCTGAAGCTGCCGAACGGCCTCGTGAACCCGCAGATCCTTCCCTTCACCCTGTTCGTCGACCGCGAGGGCCGCATCGCCGGGGCCGTGCAGAGCACGGTGTCGGAGGCGGAAGTGCGGGGCGCCGTCACGCCGATGCTGGAGGAGGAGCAGGCGAGGCACCGATGACGGCGGGCCCCCGGGCCTCGGAGTAGTCGTCGGAGGAGTAGTCGTCGTAGGAGGCCTCGTCGGGGGACTGCCCGTCGCCGGACCCCTCGCCGGGGGACTGTCCGTCCGGGGACTGCCCGTCCGGGGGCTCCTCCTCGGTGACCCTGTCCTCGGCGGCGCCCTCCTGCGCGGACTCCTCCTCCGACGGCGCCCTCTTCTCACCCTTCTTCGGCTTCTGCGTCGGCTTCTTGTTCCCCTTCTGCTTCTCCTGTTGCTCCTTCTTCAGAAGGTTCCGGAGGCGCTGTGCCCCCGCCTGGGCGGCGTCGCGGGTGGCGGTGTCGTCGATGCCGTAGAGGCCGCCGTGGGTGACGAGGGCGGCGGTGTCGCCGACGCGTACGGTGGCGAGGTCGAGGGTGAGGGCACTGTCCTCGCCCTCGACGTCACCGCTGACGACCAGCCGCAGGCCCTGCCGGGCGTCGCCCAGGTCACCGGGGAGCTCGACCGGGGTGACCTCGGCACCGTGCTCCCGCCCCTGTGCGCCGGTGATGGTGAACTCCCCGCACTTGTCGACGAGTTGGCGGAGGCGGCCGAGGCGGGCGTCGACATCGGCCCTGTCGTACGCGCCCACCTGGTAGCGCAGCTGGGCGCCGTACTCGTAGTCGTCGAAGCCCTTGACGGCCGTACCGCCCCTGGGCTTGCCGAGGATGTCCTCGGCGTACACCGCGTCGAGGAGTTCCTGGCACTCGGGGAGGTCGGTGCGGCCCTTGAGGAGGCCGTCCCGCCAGGTCGCCGCGCCCTGGGTGTCGGCCCAGGCGTCGCCGAGGTCGTCCTGACGGAGCAGGGCGCTTCTGACCCGGGCGTCGCTGAGGGCGGGGGAGGGCGGGGCGGAGGGCGAGGGGGAGGCCGTGTCGTCGACTTCGGCGGCCTCGGGGAAGCCGCGCGGGTGCCCCGGATCGTCCACGACGCAGGCCGCCGCACCCGCGAGCATCCCGAGGATCACGACCCGGGCGAGAACACGGTACGGACGACGCATGGCGGAGCCTCCCGAGAGCACGACGTTTCCACTCCCACGCCACCACCGCTCGGGGTCGTCCACCAGCGCACAAGGGCGTACGGGTGAGCGACTCGCCCGTACGGGCTCCGTCTACCGCTGTGCTCCCCCTACCGCTGTGCTCGCTCTACCGTCCGCTCCCCCTACCGCTGCTCCCCTGAGTGGCGGTCGGGGTGGGTGCCGGTGTCGGGCCCGGGTCCCGGATCTCCACGACCGCGCCCTCGGGCAGCCGTTCGTACAGCCACTGTGCGTCTGTGGTGCGCAGGCCGATCCAGCCGGTGGTGACGTCGGTGTCGCCGGGGGCCTTCTCGTTCTGGGAGATCGCGGAGATCCAGAGTCCCCTCAGGGCCGGGCTCTGCGTCGGCGTCCGGCTCACACTCTCGTCCGTGCCGGTCCCGTCGCCGGTGTCACCCGCTCCGGTCGCCTCGGTCGCCTCGGCCGGGCCGCGTGTGCCGCCCGTACCGGGGGCGTCGCCCTCGCCCGTGGCGCTCGCCTCGGCCGGGGCCAGTTCCATGACCCACACGAACTTCAGGTTGTACTCGGCGTCGAAGCTGACCGTCTGCCCGTTGAGGACCATGGCGCTCCGCTTGACGGTGACGGTCATCGGGCCGGTCTGGGTCGGGTTCCTGGCCGTGCCCGCGGTGATGGGCAGTTCACGGCCGGCGAAGGTGAGGACGCGGCGGGAGAGGTCCACGGTGGCGTCGGGAGCCGCCGTCGCGCTGGGCGCGGAGCTCGCGGCCGTGGACGGACGCCGTTCGGTGTCGTGGGAGGCGGCGTTCAGGGTGAGGACGGCCGCCAGGCCCGCCGCCGCGCAGCCGCCCGCGACGGCGGCGGTCGTACGGCGGCGGCGTCGACGGCGGCCGGCGAGGGCGCGGACCTCGGCGCCGGACCCGGGCGGCAGGGCCTCGGCGGTCTCGGCCAGCTCGCGCAGCCGGACGGTGAGTTCATCGGACACGGCCGTCCTCCTTCTCACCCTCGCCGGGGGCCAGTTCGCGCGCCAGCGCCGCCCGGCCGCGGGACAGCCGGGCCTTGACCGTGCCCACGGGGGCGCCGGTCTCGGAGGCTACCTGCTCCACACTCAAGTCGCACAGATGGTGCAGAACCACCGCCATCCGCTGTGCCTCCGGAATCCTGCGCAACGCGTCGACCAGCACCGCGCGCTCGGGATCGGGTCCCGGCGCGTGTTCCGGTGGCGGATTGCGGCGCACCAGCTCCAGCCAGCGGCGCGCCCGCCGCCACCGGCTCACCGCGAGCCGCATCGCCACGGTGCGGATCCACGCCTCGGGCGCCCCCTCCGCGAGGAAGTCCCGCCGCCGGTCCCAGGCCCGTACGAAGGCCTCCTGCACCACGTCCTGCGCCTCGCCGTGGTCCCCGGTGTAGGCGTAGAGCTGGCCGGTCAGCCGGGGGAACGCGGTGGCGTAGAACGCGTCGAACTCTGCCTCGGTCATGCCCCCGCCGTCGTCCGAAATCACCTGCGTCGCCGTGCAACCCGGTCGCCCCCCTCGTGCGTACAGGTCCCGTACGCACGCCGCACATCGAAACACATCACGGAAACACACCGCTCGAAACACATCTGGGGGGACACCATGACCACGAGGAAGAGCGCCTCGGGGAAGAGGACAACGCGGGGCAGGACCACAGGGACGAGACGGGCCCGGCGCCTCGTCCACGTGCTCGCCACGACGGCCGCGTGCGCGGTCGCGCTGACGCTCACGGGCTGTGCGGGGATCGGGGAAGGGGTGCGGGTCGAGGGGCCGAGCGCGATACCGAAGGCCCATGCCCGGGCGGACGCCGAGACGGGCGCCGGGGGCAGGGGCGACTCCGCCGCCGTGAACGTGAAGCCGAGTCCCACCCCGCTGAAGGCCTTCGACGGCGCGCGCGTGAACATCGCCGACGGGCAGACCGTGGGCGTCGGCATGCCGATATCCGTGACCTTCGACCGCCCGGTCCCGGAGTCCGAACGCGCGGCTGTGGAACGCCGGTTGAAGGTCGGGACCAGCACCGCCACCGAGGGCTCGTGGAGCTGGGTCAAGGACCGCGACCTCGCCGACGGACAACGCGTCGACTACCGCCCCCGCACGTACTGGAAGCCCGGCACGGAGGTCACCGTCCGCATCGACGACGCGAACCTCACGCGGCACTTCACCATCGGCCGCTCACTGATCGCCACGGTCGACGTGGGCAGCCACACCATGACCGTCGTGAAGGACGGCTCGACCCAGCGCATCCCGGTCACCGCGGGCGCGCCCGGCATGGAGACCTGGAACGGCACGATGGTCGTCTCCGACAAGCAGCGCCGGGTGTTCATGGACTCCCGCTCGGTCGGCTACGGCGACTCGTACGCCGACTGGTACGCGTACGCCGTCCACCTCACCGCCTCCGGCACCTACCTCCACGAGAACCCGAAGGCCAACACGTACGCGGGCCGGCAGAACGTCACCCACGGGTGCGTGGGCCTCGCGGACGACGGGACGGCGAAACGGTTCTACGACCAGGTCATCCCCGGGGACGTGGTGAAGGTGACCGGCTCGAAGGAGACCGTGGCCGTCGGGAACGGGTACGGCGACTGGAACCTGGACTGGGAGCGGTGGAAGGCCGGCAGCGCGCTGAGGTGAGGTGCCGCGGAAAAAGTGTCCCACCGGTGTCATCCGTCCCGTACGCCTCCCGGGTTTCAGGAGTGTCAGACCAACGCACCTGGACCAACACACCTTTGGGGGTCGTCCGTTCATGACCATGGCACGGATGCACACATTCGTCGCCGTCGCAGCGCTGACCACGCTGCTGGCGGGGGCATCGACGACGTCGTACGCCGTCTCGCAGGGGGAGACGGCGCACGGCGCCGGCACGACGGTGGCAGTGGCGGAGTCGGCGGCCAGGAAGGCGCCGACTCCGCGCATCGTCCAGCCCGGTGAACACGTCGTCGCCGCGCCGGGATTCGAGTTCTGGATGACGGCGGAGGGCAAGCACTGGCTGGAGCCGGACCTGCCCGACTTCCCGCAGTTCCGGAGCGTCGTCGACGGCAACATCGACCGGAGCCGGCCGGGGGTGTCGCTCCAGGCATCCGCCTTCGAGGGCCGCTACTACCTCTCCGGCGTCTACTACGGAGGCAAGGGAACCGCCTCCCGCGTGGAGGTACGGACGAGCACGGGCACGGTCCACGGCAAGCTGATCGAGCTGCCCGGAAAGCCGGGCTGGGGCGTCTGGTACGCCGTCGCGGACCTGCCCACGGTGGACGACGGGCAGGAGTTCCTGCGCGGTGTGACCGTCCACGACACCAAGGGCGGCGTCTACTCCCGGCTGCGCCTTCGCTGATCCGGTCCGGGGCGGTCCTCTCCATGGATCGCCCCGCCCCGCCCCGGCACCTCGTGCCGGAGTGACCGTGCGGGAGCGGGACTTGACCGCCCCGCTCCCGCACGGCAGGCTCCCCCGTTCCCGATCCCGAGGACCGTCGTCCGTGCCGCAAGAGAAACCCGGATCACCAGAGGCCGTCGACTTCGCCGCGTACGCCACCGCGGCCTGGCCCCGGCTGGTGCGTACCGCGCACATGCTGACCGGCGATTTCCACGAGGCCGAGGACCTCGTGCAGACCACCCTGGCGAAGGTGTACGCCCGCTGGCGGCGCATACCGCGCGACGACGTCGACTTCTACGTACGACGCTCGCTGATCAACAACAACATCAGCCGCGTGCGGAAGAGACGCGTTGCCCATCTGCTGACGCCGTTCCTGCCGGAACAGGTGCATGAGCGGCACGCCGGGCACGACGAGTCGATCGCCCAACGGGCGGCCGTCACCCAGGCGTTGACGGCGCTGTCGGCCCGGCAGCGGTCCGTGCTGGTGCTCCGCTTCTGGGAGGACCTCGGCGAGAACGAGATCGCCCAGCTCCTCGGCTGTTCGCTCGGCACGGTCAAGACCCATGTACGACGCGGCCTGCAGGCCCTGCGCGCCCACCCCGAGTTCGCCGGCGCCGCGCCCACGGCCCGCCGCGCCCACGGCTCCGCACCCTCCGCCCCCTCCCGCCCGTTCGTCCCGGCGCCCCCCTCGCCCGTCCCCGGAGCCCGCCCATGAACCACCCGCCCTCCGGGACCGGCCCGGACCCCGCAGCACGAACAGGAACAGGAACAGATGTGGGTACGGACGCGCGGGCACGCGCGGTCGCGAGCCCTGCCCCGGACGGCGGGGACGCCACCGACACCGGGCGGTTGCTGCGTGAGGCGTTCGCCGAAGCCGCGTACGACCTCACACCGCCGCCCGTACCGCTGGAGGCCATCGAACGGGACGGCCGCAGCCGTCGGCGACGGCGCCGGGCCGCCGCGCTGAGCACGGGCTGCGGGCTGCTGCTGCTCCCGCTCGTCGCGGTGGTGGCCCTGCGCCCCGACGACCCCTCCGCCACGGTCCGGCCGATGGCCCCGCCGCAGCGGAGCGACAGCGCGTCGCCCTCGCCCACCGCCCCGCTGGCCGGGCGGGTGCGGGTCGTCGAGTCGGGCGAGCGGGTGGATGTCGGTGACGGCTCACGGATCTGGCTGACGGAGGAGGGCCAGTACTGGAACGATCCCCGGGTCGCCGACGCGCCCGAGTTCCGCAGCGTGGTCGACGGCAACATCGACACGGGCCGCCCGGGCGCCGGCGTGCACGAGAGGCCGCGGGACGCCGACCGGACGCTTCTCTCCGGTGTCTATTACGGCGGCCGGACCGCGGCGGCCGGCGTACGGATCGAGCTCTACGACGGCAGGAAGCTCGACGGCACGGTCATCCGGCTGGCCGGCAACGAGGAGTGGGGCGGCTGGTACGTGCTCGCGAGCGTCGGGAAGGGCGTCTCGAACCCCGAACACATGCGAGGCATCACCCGCAAGGTCACGGTGTACGACAAGGACGGCGGCGTGGTCGCGTCGCAGGACCTCGGCTGAGCCCCGAGCGTCACCGCTTCTCGTACGGGTTCGCCGGCTCGGCCACCCGCCGCACCGACCCGGCGTCCAGGACCGGCGGCCAGGCCTTCGCCGCGCCCGGCTTCCCCTCGGGGTGCCAGGTACCGGTGACGGTGACCCAGGCGTCGGCGGCCGGGGCGTCGGCGCCCCGGATCTCCACCTTGTAGGGGCTGGCGTCGGCGGCGCAGCAGGAGACGAGCAGGCGGGTGAGGTACCAGGCGCCGTCGTCCCCGTGGGTGACGAAGCCGGTCATCCGGACCGTACGACCCTTCAGCGACCGCTCGCTGTCGTAGACCGCCCGGGACGAGAACTCACCGAGCGTCAGCTCGACCGGTTCCCCCGCCGGCAGCGCGGGGAACGTCCCGACACCGCGCGCCGCGTACTCGGCGGCCTCCCGGTCCGCGCTGTACGAGCCGAGCGCCGGGGGCGGGAAGAGAAGGAGCGCGAGCGCGGGGACGGCGAGGAGCCAGGCGACGCGGGGGCCGCCGGGGCCGTGGTCGTGACCGTGACCGTGCCCCTCGTCGGGCTTGTGATCGCCGCCGGTGCGCAGGGCCCTCACCCCGGCGGTCGTGCCCAGCACCACCAGCAGCACCCCGGACACGATCAGGAACGGGCGCAGCCCCGGCTGCACGTACCGCAGGTACAGCTCGCCGAAGAGGGAGACCCGCAGGATCGCCGCGCCGCAGAGAAGCAGCAGAACGGCCGGGCCGTACGCCCGGGACCGCTCGGTGTGCCTCACCACAGCCACCACCCCACCAGCGTGCTCATCGCCACGGCCACCACCCAGGTCGCGGCGGAGAAGCGGACCGCGAACGCGCGGCCGAAGGTCCCCGCCTGGAGTGCGAGGAGTTTCAGGTCGACCATCGGGCCGACCACCATGAACGTCAGTCGCGCGGTCGGCGAGAAGCCGGTGAGCGACGCGGCGACGAACGCGTCGGCCTCGCTGCACACGCACAACACGACGGCGAGGGCGGCGAGGAGAAGGACGGACAGCCAGGCGGAGCCGGTGAAGACGTCCAGGAAGGACCTGGGTACGACGATGTCGAACGTGGCCGCCGCTGCCGCGCCGACGACGAGAAAGCCGCCCGCGTGCAGGAAGTCGTGCTGGAGCCCGTCGGCGAAGGCGCCCCACCGGGAGCCGTCGCCGGGGGCGGTCCCCGTGCTCCGCTTAGGCGGCCGCAGCCACTCGTCCCGCCCGAACCGGACCCACAGCCAGCCCATGACGACGGCCGTGGCGAGGGACGCGACGAGTCGGCCCAGGACCATCAGCGGCTGTCCGGGGAAGGCGACGGATGTGGCGACGAGGACGACCGGGTTGATCGCGGGGGCGGAGAGCAGGAAGGCGAGGGCGGCGGCGGGCGCGACGCCGCGGCGCATCAGGCTCCCGGCCACCGGTACGGAGGCGCACTCGCAGCCCGGCAGGACGACACCGGCCGCGCCCGCGACGGGGACGGCGAGCGCGGGGTTGCGGGGGAGCAGCCGGGTGAAGACCCGCTCGGGGACGAAGGCACCGATCGCCGCCGAGACGAGCGTGCCGAGGAGGAGGAAGGGCACGCCCTGGACGACGACCGCCGTGAACACGGTCCACCAGGCGGCCATCGCCGGGGTGGCGAGGTCGAGCGCGACCACCGGGCCGAGCACGGAGGCGACGGTCGCGATGGCGATGAGCGCGAGACCGCCGGGCACGGCGTAGAGCAGCACGCGCACGACGATCCGTACGCCGTGGACAACCGTCCCGGAACCTCCGGCGTTCCTCGGCTCGCCGCCGCCTTCCTGGCGCTCGGCGCTCCTCTGTTCCTGCGCGGTCTCCACATGAGGAGGCTAGGGCGCGGGGCTGTGCGGCGGCCCGGAATCGTCAGAGAGGCGGCTGTGCGGGGGCCGGGCCGAGGGTGGTGGTGCCGGGGGCGGTGCGGTGGCCGAGGCCGGTGCGGTAGGCGTCGAGGGCGGCCTCCACGCGGCCGGTG
Organism: Streptomyces europaeiscabiei; assembly: GCF_036346855.1. Classification (NCBI taxonomy): domain Bacteria; kingdom Bacillati; phylum Actinomycetota; class Actinomycetes; order Kitasatosporales; family Streptomycetaceae; genus Streptomyces; species Streptomyces europaeiscabiei. The sequence continues at coordinate 5,434,508 of NZ_CP107841.1, read as the reverse complement.
CGGCGGTACAGGTCCCCGAGCAGGCGGCACAGGTCGGCCAGGTCACCGGCGGCGCCCGCCCGCTCCAGCAGGCTCAGCGCCCGTACGTAGTGTTCCTCGGCGGCGTCCGCGTCCCGGGCGTCCTCGGCGATGATGCCGAGGAGACGGTGTGCGGCGGCGGAGTGCAGGGCGCCGCGTTCGGAGCTGAGGTCGCTGAGGACCTCGCGGAGCAGTTCGGCGGCCTCCTCGGACTTGCCCCGGCGGTGCAGGACGTCGGCGAGTTCGACGGCGACCTGGCTGGTGTAGAGGGCGGCGCGCTTGGCGGAGAGCATCCGGCGGGCCTCGCGCAGCTCCTCCTCGGCGCGGGCGTAGTCGCCGTTCTGGGCGTGGAGGTAGCCGCGCATCCAGTGGCAGTTGGCCAGTTCGGTGCGGATCTGGAGCTGCCGGTACAGCTCAGAGGCCTTGACGAGGGACGCGTCGGCCTCGGCTGTACGTCCCTCGGCGATCATCGTCCGGGCGACCGAGCGGTGCATACGGGCGACGAGGGCGGGGTCGCCGGACTGCGGGGCGAGCGCGAGGGCCAGCTCGGCGGCCTGGGCGGCGCGGGCGTGGGCGCCCATGTCCATGTAGGGGGCGATGACCCCGGTGTAGAGGAGGAGCAGCGCGTCCGGGTCGTGCAGGCCGTTGCGGTTCAGCTCGTCGAGGGTGGACTCGTACAGGTAGCAGGAGTAGCGGAGTTCACCGGCGAGGTAGTGGGCGGTCGCGCGGCCGCGCAGGGCGGGGACGCGGGCCGGCAGCGGGGCGTCGCCGAGCCGCTGCTCGGCCTGCTCGAACCGGGTCTGGGCGGTCTCCAGGTCGCCGGTCTCCAGGGCGCATTCACCGAGCCCGAGCAGCGCGTCGGCCTGCTCGGCGACCAGCCCGTACTCCTCCGCGTCCGCGAGGACGACCGTGAACCCCTCGGCGGCGGCCTCCGTGGCGCCGCCGGCGAGGGTGCGCTGGGCGCCGGTCAGGCGCAGCCGCAGCTCGGTGGCGAAGCCGGCGGGGCGGCCGGTGGCCAGTTCCTCGAACCCCACGCCGAGGCGTTCGGCGATGTGCCGCAGGGCCGGTTCGGAGGCCCGGACCCGGCCGGCCTCCAGGGTCGAGATGTACGCCGGGGTGTACGCGGGTTCCGCCAACTGACGCTGTGTGAGGCCCTGTTCCGTCCGCAGTCGCTGCACTCTGCGCCCGATGACCTCGGGATCGTCACGCTCGGCCGTACCTGCCATGACGTAAGCATGCCAGTAACCCCGCTCATACCAGCCGCTTTACCTCAACTCCCCACCGTGCTCTTGCCGTTGGTAAGTCAACGCCTTACGTTGAGTGACACGTCAAGCACGCTTGACCCACCCGATCAGCCGCTCGGCCGCCGTCGGATCCGCTGTCACGGCCGCAGCCGCATCCGCATCGCTGCTGCCGCTGTCGCGGTGGTTGCCGTCGCCGTCGCCGGGAGGTCCCCGTGATCCGAGACCTGCTCACCCGCCACGCCCGCTCCGTCACCGCCGCCCTCGTCGCCGTCACCGCCCTGACGACCGCGGCCAACGCCTTCCCCCGCTGACCCGGGCCGCCCGGCCCCGACCGCCCGCTCAGAACTCGGCGGTGTCCACGTCGAAGCCGAGGGGCGCGGGCAGGGGAACGGCCAGCCCCATCTTGTGCCGGGCGCCCTTGGCGTACTCGTCGCCGGAGGGCTCCGAGTACACGGTCACCTGGCCCTCCTCACGGTCGATGAGGAGGTAGACCGGGATACCCGCACGGGCGTAGCCACGGATCTTCTTCTCCCGGTCGTGGGCGGCCGTGCTGTCGGAGGTGACTTCGGCGACGAGGAGAACGGAGGACGGGTCGTGCCACTCCTCCTGGTCGCCGAAGCTGCCCTTGGGGGCGATGACCAGGTCGGGGACGACGTGACCTGTCGCGGAGGAGCCGGGGACGGTCAGGCCGATGCCGGTGTAGTTGCGCAGGGACCGGTCGCCGCGCCGCTCGGTGACCTGGTCAGCGACCTCCGACACAATCTCCTCGTGCTCCCCGTTGGCCGGAGGTGTCACGCAGATCTCCCCTTCGATCAGCTCCACACGCCAGCCCTCGGGGGCCGCCGCACTGAACAACTCGAAGGCCTGGTCCACGCTTACGCCGCCCATACGCAAGGGCTCCTCGTACTCGCCGTCAGGGTCGTCATAGGGACCGTAAATGTACTCGCCCTGGTACCCCGGCATGATGATCGGCTCCGCCGTCGCCATGTCAGACCTCCGTTCGCTCAGCGCGACGTTCTCGGCGTAGACCGGAAGCCCGCACAGAGAATCCGGTGCCATTCACTCGAACGAGTGTGCCGTTACGTTTCTGTGTGCGGGCCACACTGCTCGACGAGTGCGTCAGTCGGCCACGGCCGCCGCGCGCACGGAGGCCTCCGGGTTGTCGAGCATGACGTTGAGCGGGCCGACGGCCTCGGGGTGGAGGTACGTGCGGGGGATCTTCAGGTCGGGCAGCGGCTCACGCATGGTGGGGCGGGTGCCGCGGGCCGGCAGGCTCAGCGGATGCGGCGGTCGCTGCCGCACGGCCTCGGGGGCCGGCGATCGGGCGGTGCGGCACCGCCTCGTCGAGCACCACGAGGCTCGGTGGAGGATGCGGCGGCGCGCGTCCAGGAGTTCGGCGGACTCGCGTTGCGGAACCTCGCCCGGCCTGCTCCGGGTCGGCCCCGCCTCCTCCCTGCGCCGGCGCGCCCGCAGCCGTACCGGTTCGACGGGGAGGCGGCGGGGTCCGGTCGGCGCATGTGCGACAGGTGGCGACCGCCACCGAGCGACCACGCACGCTCTCATGCCCGGAATCCAGACCTGAGCACCCCGGGCCAGGACAAGGCTTCCCGCCCCGGCCCGGGGCCTTTGGTCAGTCGCCCACGCGTGGCAGGAGGGAGACCATCTTGCTGCCGTGACGGGCGATCAGTACGTCCTCGTAGAGCAGGATCTGGGGTGTGGACCCGTACTTGCCGGGGTCGACGTGACCGCGCCAGATCTGCTCGCCCGTGCGCACATCGAGGCCGGACAGATCACCGGCCGTGCCGAGGAAGTACACGACGTTCTGGCTCGGCGACACCACGGGAGACGCGATGCCGTCCCAGATCGCCTCCCCGTCGGGCATCTTGACGCCGACCGGGGCGGTCCACAGGGTCTTCCCGGTCGTGAGCGAGTAGGAGGAGGCCTTGCCCTCCAAGGACACGGAGATCAGACGATCACCGACGAGTTCCTGGGTGGCCGTCGCCCCCTCGACCCGATAGGGCCGTGAGGTCTGCTTCCCCGAGCTGTCGACGAGGGTCAGCACCAGGTCCTTGCTTTTCTGGGCCTCCTCCTCGACGGTCTTGCTTTCCCGCTCCTCCTCCGTGAGGTTCCCGCTTTCCCGGGGCGGCACCGTGACCAGGGCCATCCGGTCCCCCGAGGTACCGATGAGTTCCTGCCTACCGGGGAGGTCCGTGACCTTCTCGGTCCGTCCGGTGACAGGGTCGAGCCGGAATACGTCGGTGTAGCCCGGGTCCTGCCTCTCCGGCGCGCACATGAGATAGGGGACACCGCTCAACACCGTCCGGTCGCACCAGATGCCCTTGCCCCAGGTGTGGCGCCACTTCACCTCACCGGTCCGCGGATCGACGGCCGACAGCTTCCGGTCCGTCGGAGCGTTGGCCAGTACCGCGCCGTCGATGAGCAGGGCGGCCTGGTCGTCGCGGTTGTCGCTCGCCAGCTCCACCGTCCACAGCACCTTGCCGGTGTCGGTGTTCACCGCCATCAGGTCGGTGCCGCCCGCGTAGTTGCCGTTCGGCTGCTTGTCGGCGGTGTGGTTGCGGTAGCCGTAGAGCACGCCGTCGCGCACGGCGAACGGATGGTCGGGCCCGCTGCCGTCGCCGTTGACCTTGACCGTCCACAGGCGTTCGCCGGTGTTCGCGTCGAACTTCGCGGCGTCGTACTTGTACCCGGCGCAGTACAGCGCGGATCCGTCCACCAGGCAGCCCCGCTCGACGGCGCCCCGGGCACTGATCTGCCACGGCTTCCAGCCCTCCGGCGACGCCGCCGGCCGCGTCGGCCGGTCCTGGTCGGTCACCCCGCCGCCCCCGAAGCCGAGGACCGCCCCCGCGGTGATCGCGGCCACGGCCGCCGCCGTCCCCGCCACCTGCGAGAAACGGCGTCGGGCGCGCCGCCGCACCACCTTCTCGACCAGGTCGCCGGGCGCCCGTACGCGGTCCAGGTCGACGGCGTGCAGAGTCTCCCGGACCTTCTGCTCCACCTGCTCCGTCGTCATCCCTGGGCCCCCTTCGGCGTAAGGCTGAGCTGCTGTGCCTGTTCTTCGGCGAGCCCGGCGGGCCCCAGTTCCGGTACGAGGAGCCGGAGTTTGGCGAGCGACCTGTGTGCCGTGCTGCGCACGGTGCCGACCGGACACCTCAGCAGTGCCGCGACCTCGGCCTCCGGCAGGTCCTCGAAGTAGCGCAGGACGACCACGGCCCGCTGGCGCTTCGTCAGTCGGCCGAGCGCCGCCCACAGCGCGATCCGCAGCTCGGACTCCGCCCCGGCGTCGGCGTCGGTGCCCGACTCGGGCAGTACGGGCACCGTCGTCTCCGCGCGGTGTCTGCGCAGCCGCCAGCGGTTGACCTGCTGGCGGTACATGACCTGGCGAACGTACGCCTCGGGCTGCTCGATGCTCGACCAGCGTCCATACACTTTCATCAACGCGATCTGGAGCAGGTCCTCCGCTCCATGGCGGTCCCCTCCGGTGAGCAGCACCGCGAGCCGCAGCAGCGCGGTGGAGCGCATCGCTACGAACTCCCGGAACTCGTCGTGACTCGACGCCTTCATCCAACCCTCCCCCTTCTCGGCAACCATCACGACGTGATGAGCCGCGCACGGCTATCCCTCATCGAGTGAGATTGTGCGTCCGCCCGGGGACACCCCGGGCGGACGCACGCGGCCGCTAGTCGCACACCCTGCGGTACGGCGCGTCCGGTACGTACGTGTCCCACTCGGCTCGTGTCAGCTCCTCGTACCCGGCGCGGGCGCAGACGCGGTCGACGGTGCGGGTGGGGGCGACGGTGTGCCGGTGGAGGGGGACGTGGGCGCCGCCGGTGAAAAGGGTGGTGTTGTCGGGGCTGAAGGCGAGGGAGGCGATGCGTTCGCCGGGTGAGGGGAGCGGGCCGCCGAGGGGCTGTTGGGTGGTGGTGTCCCAGAGCTGGACGGTGCCGGCGTCGCCGCCGACGGCGAGGGTGCGGCCGTCGGGGCTGAGCGCGAGGGCGCTCACCGCCTCCGGGGTCCCGCCCAGCGGCGCCGGGAAGACGTTGCGCAGGACTCCGGCCCGGCGGCGCAGGTCCCCGTCCCACAGGGCGACCCGGCCGGTGCGGTCGCCCGCCGCCACACGGCTCCCGTCGGGGCTGAAGGCCAACGCGCTGATGTGGTCGCCCTGGACGAGGTCCAGCGCGACACTCCGCCCGGGTCTGCCGCGGGCGACCCTGTTGTCGCCGACGACCAGTTCGTCACGGGGGCTGAGCGCCAGGCGGACGCTCGCCAGGCCCGGCCCGGTGAGGGAGTCCGTACGGCTGCGGGTCGCGGTGTCCCACCGCTCGTTGCTCGGTTCGCCGTCGGCCGGGGTCCGGGTGGTGAAGAGGGTACGGCCGTCGGGGGACAGGGCCAGGGCCGTCACCGCCGTGCCCGGCTGGGTCCGCCCCAGGTCCAGCACGCTCTGTTCGCGGTCCCGGGCCAGGTCCCAGACGGTGAACCACTGGGGCGCGGCCGGCCTGCCGGGCGCGGTGACCCCGTAGACGAACCTGCTGCCGTCGGGGCTGAACGCCATCTGGGGGACGGCGTCGCCCGGGGCGGGCGACGACGGGGACGGGGACGGGGGCGGGGGCGGGGGCGGCAGCGTGCGGACCAGGCGGCCGTTGTCGGTGGCGCGGAGTTCGAAGCCGAAGCCGCTGTCGCTGCCGGGCCCGGGGCCGGGGCCGGGGCCCGTGCGCTCGGCGGTGGCGAAGAAGCGGCCGTCGGGGCTGAGCAGTACCGCGTCCATGGGGCGGTCGCGCCAGGCGGCGGTGACGGTGGTCTTCAGGTCGAGGGTGTGGGCGGTGCCGCCCTCCAGGTAGCGCAGGACGGGCGGGCCCGGGTCCCAGGCGAGGCCGCCGTGCAGGTGCTGGTTGTTGAGGGGGTGGCGCAGGACGGGGGCGGCCGGGGCCGACAGCCGCCACACGCGGATCTCGTCGGCGGAACCGGCCGTAGCCAGGAACCCCCCGTCCCGGCTGAACGAGGCGTAGCGCACCCCCGGGTCACGGAGTTCGGCGACCCGGTCGCCGGTGTGTACGTCCCACACCCGCACCTCGGCGCCGGCCAGGACGGCGAACCGGCCGGCCGCCCCGAACACCACCGCCGAGTCGTCGTCGCACACCCCCCGCTCCCGCTCCCACGAGCCCCGCAGCACCCGTCTCCCGTCGACCTCCAGAACCTGCGGCGCCTTCCCGGCAGGACACACGGCCACCCGCCGGTCATCGGCGCTGGGTGCCACGTTCGCCGGAGTGACCCCCCGCGCCTCGAACAACACCGAGCCGTCCTCGACGGACCGCAGCTGTACCCGGCCGGAGCCGACCACGCCACCGGTTCCGGCGTCCCCCACCACATAACTCCGCCCGCTCGCCCCGAAAGCGATGCCCTGCCCGCCCGGCGACAACGCCGGCCCTCCGGTCCAGCGCCCGACCTCCACGTCCCACAGCCGTACTCCCCCGTCGCCACCCCCGTTCCCCTCGCCGGCCGCCCCCGAGATCGCCAGGACCCGGGCGTCCGGGCCGGCGGCCAGGACCTCGCCCCCGGGGAGGCGGCCGGAGGCGGTGGTACGGCGCGTGGAGAGGTTCCACGTCTCCCAGGTGCTGTCGTCGACGCTGAGGAGGGTGCGGCCGGAGTCGGCGAGGAAGCGCTGGGAGCGGTAGCCGGAGGCGGGGTCGGAGAAGGCGTCCACCTCCGGCTGGGCGATGGAGCCCAGCAGGGCGCGGCGAGTCTCCGGGAGCGGGGCCATGCGCCAGGCGGCGACGCCCAGGAGAAGGGCGGCGCGGGGGTCGGTGGTGCGCAGCCCGTCGGCGACGGCTGCGACCCGGCGCGCGGTGTTCTGCTGTTGCTGGAGCAGGTTGGCGTCGTGCTGCCGCCAGGCCGCGAGGCCCGCGACGAGCGCCACCGCCAGGACCGCCGAGAGCGCGCCCACCAGGGTCCGGGCGCGGCGCGTGGCACCGGCGGCGGCCTGGCGCTCCGCCTCCCGGGCGTCGAACGCGGCGGTGAGGAAGGCCCGTTCCGCCTCGGTGAGCGCGAGATCGGAGCCGTGGCCGGGGAACACCTCCTCCGCGCGGGCCAGCCGGGTGCCCCGGTAGAGGGTGCCGGGGTCGCGGTCGTGCTCCAGCCAGGCGCGGGCGGCCTCGGTGAGCTGCCGGTGGTGGCGCAGCCGTTCGCGGTCCTGGTCGATCCAGCCGTGCAGCCGGGGCCAGCAGCCGATCAGGGACTCGTGGGCGAGGCGTACGCCCTCCTCGTCGACGGTCAGCAGCCGGGCGCGGGCGAGCAGTTCCACCACCACGGGGATGTCGGGGTGGGCGCACTCCAGGAGTTCGTCCCGGGTGAGGGGACGCCCGGTGTCGACGGTGCCGCGTCCCGGCTCGACCAGCCGCAGGAGCAGCTGCCGGGCGGCTGAGGCCTGGGGCGCGGACAGCCGCCCGTACACCGTCTCGGCGCTCGCCGCGATCGCGCCGTTGAGGCCGCCGGCCGCCTCGTACGCTGCCGTCGTCAGCATGCGGCCCTTGCGGCGGCGCCAGGTCTCCAGCAGGGCGTGCGACAGCATGGGCAGCGCGCCGGGCCGGCCCTGGACCTCCTCGACGACGGTCGCGGCGAGCGAGCGTTCCACCAGGAGTCCGGCCGCCTGCGCGGGCCGTACCACGACCTCACGCAGCTCGTCCGCGGTCATCGCGCCGACCGGCAGCCCGGCGAGGCGCAACGCCTCCGCGAGGCCGGGGTGTTCGGCGCAGCGGGCGTGGAAGTCGGCGCGTACGGCGATGAGGACCCGGAGCCGGGAGTCCGGGTCACGGGCGGTCAGCAGCAGGTCGAGGAAGCGGGTCCGCTCCGCCTCGTCCCGGCAGCGGGTGAACACCTCCTCGAACTGGTCCACCACGACCCAGCTGTCCGGCTCGTCGTCGGCCACGGTCAGCAGATGCCCGTACGTCTCCGCCGGCCGGGCGCCCGGGGTCAGCACCCGCAGCACCGACTCGCAACGCTGCCGCGCGATGTCCGCGCGGAGCCGGGGCAGGAACCCGGCGCGCAGCAGGGACGACTTACCGCTGCCGGAGGCGCCGAAGACGGCCGCGAAGCGGTGGGCGGCGACCAGGCCGCAGAGCTCCTCGACCAGTCGGTCGCGGCCGAAGAACAGGTCGTGGTCGTCCGGTTCGAAGCGGGCGAGGCCCCGGTACGGCGCCGGGTCGTCCCCACCGTCGTCCGCGGCCGCCGCGCCGGCCTCGGCCTCGGCCTCCTTCCAGCGCGGCTCCCACTCGCCGGGGTCGCCCCCGCAGGCCCGGACGTATCCCCGGACGACGGCGAGCGAGGGCAGCCGATCCCCGGCCGCCGCCTGGGAGAGGGTCGTCGCGGAGAAGCCGGCGCCGCCCTCGGCCATCGCCCGGTAGGACGGGCTGCCCGCGGTCCGGCGCAACTCCCGCAGTTCGTGGGCGAGTCGCTGCACGGGCCCGGCCGCCGGGTCCAGGGGTCTTTCGGGACGCCCCACACTCCACCCCCCTTCCGGTTCGGGCGGCGATCAACATACGTATCCCGATGGACACGCGTAACCATGCTCACGCGAAGTGTGGTGTTGATGACAGCGCCGGTACGCCCCGTCGAACAGCCCGGAACCGACTTCCCGAGTTGATTGCCCTGGTGGAACCAGGTGCCGATCAATTCTCCGCTTGGCAGCCTCGGTCCCGCAGAGCCGGATCACCGGAGTCCCCCACCTCGAAGCAAGTGGAGAACCGCTGATGTCCCCAGCACCGAAGAAGTCGACGCGGAAGTCCCTGAAGGCACGCCTCGGGCTGCTCGGCAGAGCCGCGCTCGTCGGCTCCACCGCCACCGCCCTGACCGTCGCCCTGGGCGGCAGTGCCCACGCCGGTGTGCTGACGCCCCTGGCCGAGAGCACGACCTCGTTCCAGAAGACGTTCCAGCCCTTCTTCGACTACGACGGGAACAGCTGCTTCCCCGCCGCGGCGATCGACAAGAACGGCACCCTCAACGGCGGCCTCGACGACAGTGGGTCGGTCACCGGCCAGTGCCGCACGGACCACCTCGGCAAGGCCAACACCTACTCGCGGGTGAAGTGCAACAACGGCTGGTGCGCCATCGTCTACACGCTGTACTTCGAGAAGGACATGAGCTGCGGCGACTGCACCGCCACCTCGCACCGCCACGACTGGGAGGCCGCCGTCGTCTGGGTGCAGCAGGGTGCCTCCACACCGTCCTACGCTTCGGTCTCCGCCCACGGCAACTACACGACCTCGTCGTGGAGTTCCGTCCAGAAGGACGGCGTCCGCCTCAAGGTCGTCTACCACAAGGGGGGCAACGTGTGGGACACCCACTCCTTCCGCTTCGCCAAGTCGGGTGAGGGGGCGGAGGCCTGGGGCGACGGCGGCTGGGACGTCCCGCGTCTGATCAGCTGGAACAGCTTCCCGGGCGGCGACAACAAGTGGACGGCCAGCCTCCAGAGCCGTCTGCAGAACGCCACCTGGGGCGACGCCAACTTCCCCCTGAAGGACGGCCGCTTCACCACCGAACTGACCCGCGCGAAGCCCTCCGGCATCCCCTTCGACCCGAACGGCGCGGGCTGATCCCTATGAAAACGCGCAGTGCCCCGCGCCCCAGAAGGGGCGCGGGGCACTGCGCGAAGAACCACGACGCGCCCGCGGCCAGGGGCCGCCCCGCAGCACGACGGCGATCACCTGGCAGCGGTCACCTGGCAGCGGTCACATGTCGGCGGTCTGCCGACTGGCCGGCACGCTCTCGCGGCTCGCCTGGTACGCCGCCACACTTTCCTTCGCCTGCACGGTCTCCCGCTCGACCGTCGTCAGCATCCGCTCCCACCGCTGCCGCATGGGCCCGATCAGGCCCCCGCCGACACCGACGACGAGGATTCCGGCGCCCGTGCCGAGCGCGGCGTAGAGGACGGGCCGGGTGATGTCCTGGGCGATGCCGGCCTGGCCGAGCGCCGCGATGACGCCGAGCCCGACGACGCAGGCCCAGACGGCGGTCGCCAGGGTCCGGCCGTAGGAGACGGAGGCGAGCGCGCCCCCGACGATGCCGCGTACCGCGTTGGCGATGGCCATCGCCACGACGACGAGCACGACGGCGACGAGCGCGCGCGGGAGCCAGGCGACGATGCCGTTGATCATCGTGCTGACGGGGTTCGTGCCGAAGACACCGAGCGCGAACTGGAGGGTGAGCAGCATCAGCGCGTAGTACACGATCCGGCGGAGGATGCCGGTCAGGTCGTACGAGGAGTCCTGGAGCAGGCGAGACGTTCCGGCACGTTCCGACAGGCGCTCGGAGCCGACTTTGCGCAGGACGCGGTCGAGAACGCGGGCGATCAGTTTCGAGACGAACCAGCCGACGACCAGGACGACGAGGAAGGCGAGAAGCTGCGGAACGAACTGCGCGACCTTGGACCAGGCGTCGTTCAGGCCCTGGGTGAAGTCGACGGACACGTCGACGGACAGGCTGACCATGGGTGGTTCTTCCCTTCGCGGGTACGTCGAGTACGTCCCCTCCCCTTGTGGATAGCAGTGGGCCGACCGGGTGACGGCGCAGTTCAGGGCCGTTCGGGTGACCGCGCACGGGGTGCGCGGACGGCGCGTGCGCCGGAGTGGACGTCCGTCACGTAAATCCGTTGAGTTCTCCACCACCCCCTGTGACCCTCTTGTCAGTGGCATGACTTAGTCTTCGCACACGCTTCACATGCGTCACACGCGCCGCACAGGTCGAACACACCGGCCCCGCGCGACGACGCGCCCACTTCTTTCGTTCCGGGGGGTTCGACACCGTGCGTATGCGCACTCTTCCGGCTGCCACCGCGCTGGCAGTCCTCTTCAGCTCCGCCGCACTCGCGGTCGCCCCGACCGCGTCCGCCGACAGCACCAAGATCCTTCCGGTCGCGTCGAGCGCGGACATCGTGGTGGACGGCGTCCACCAGCGGGTCTTCGTCAGCGACCCGACCAACGGCAAGATCGTCGTCACCGACTACTACGGCATCGTCCGCAAGCAGTTCACGAACCTGCCCGGCGTCCAGGGCCTGGAGCTGTCGGCCGACTCCGGCACGCTGTACGCGGCCGTGCGCGACGCCGACGCGATCGTGGCCATCGACACGGCGACGGAGACCGAGTCGGCCCGTTACCCGGTGGGCGACGCCCCGGTCGGCGTGGCCGTGGCCGGCGGCAAGGTCTGGTTCGGCTACGGCGCTTCGGCCGCCGGCAACCTCGGCTCGCTGGACCTGTCCGGCGAGGAGCCCGTGGTCACCCTCGACCAGGACACCACCCACCTCTGGCACAACGCGCCGATCCTGGACGCGGCCCCCGGCTCCACCGCTCTGGTGGCGGGCGAGCCGGGCGGCAGCAAGCTGGCCGTGTACGACGTCGCGTCGGGCACCGCCGGCCGTACGGCGGCCGTGGACACCGGCGGCGGGAACATGGGAGACCTCGCGGTCACCCCGGACGGGCAGCGCGTCGTCGTGGCCAGCGGGGCCCCGTACCACCACCAGGTCTTCAAGACCTCCGACCTGACGCCGGACGGCACCTACGCCAGCGACACCTACCCGAACTCGGTCGCCATCGCGCCCGACGGCACGGTCGCGGCCGGCATCGACGGCATCTACGAGCCGGACATCTACATCTACGAGCCGGGCGCCACCACCTCGGTCCGGGAGTACGACTTCCCGAACACCGGTGGTGGCAGCGGCGGCGACGAGCTGCCCGACTCCGGCCTGGCCTGGGCGCCGGACGCCTCCCGCCTCTTCGCGGTGACGTACAATGACGAGGGCGTGTACTCGCTGCGCGTGCTCGACGCCCCCACCAGGGCGCTCACTACGATCACCGTGAACGCCCCGGCCACGGCCACCCGCGCGAAGAAGCTCACGGTCAAGGGCAAGGTCACCTCGAAGGCGGCGCTCCCGGCCGGGACGAAGCTGACGGTGACCCGCACCGACCTGGAGTCCACGGCCGGCAAGGCCCTCGCCGCGGTGACCGTGGCGGCGGACGGCAGCTACACCTTCTCCGACACCCCGCCGGCCGGCGGCAAGGTCAAGTACACGGTGCGGTACGCGGGCGACGCCGACCACACCGCCGCGTCCGCGTCCGACACCGTCGAGGTCTCCCGGGCGACGCCCACGCTGTCGCTGGACAAGAACCGCAAGACGTACGCCTACGGCGCGGACGTGAAGTTCACCGCGCACCTCGGCACGACCTACAAGAACCGCAAGGTCGAGATCTGGGCCGACCCGTACGGCGCGGACAAGCCGAACAAGCTGGTGAAGTCGGGGACGGTGAACTCGAAGGGGAACCTGTCGGTCACCGTCGACCTCAAGCGCGACACCAAGCTCTCGGTGAAGTTCTCGGGCGACTCTCGCTACAAGGCGAGGACGGTCACCAACACCGTCTACACCAAGGTCAAGATCTCGTCGTCGATCTCGGGCCACTACACGACCCGGACGGCCTGGGGCCAGAAGTACCACTACATCCGCAAGTCCAAGGACCCCGTCCTGAAGACCACGATGACGTACTACCCGGACCGCAAGCAGCGTCTGCAGCTGCAGTTCCACTACCAGGGCGCCTGGCAGGACTGGGGCGCCGAGTACTTCCCCCTCGGCACGTCCGGCGGGTCCGACATCACCCTCACGGGCACCCCCACCACGGACGTCCGCCTCCGCTTCCGCTCCGAGTACCACGACGGCGGCTCCGGCGACAACGTCAACACCACGACGTACGGGGCCTGGAAGTACTTCATGTACACCAACTGACAGGCGACACGGGGCAGCACGGGCAGCACGGGCAGCACGACGGCGAGCGCCGCCGGGGGTTCCACGGGTCCCCCGGCGGCGCTCGCCGCTTTCGCGCCCGGCGGCCGGGGGAGAGCACGACCGCAGGGAACGGGGCATTCCGAATGAATGGGAAAGCGGTCTCCCTTACCTGCCGGTACGTGTGACGATACGGTCTCTTCCGAAACTTGAGACCTCAAACTGAGGTCACGGTCGCAAAGGAACAGGACATGACCACCCCTGTGCCCTCCGCCCACGCCGCAGTCCCACCAGCCGCACCTGCCGCGCAGGCCCCATCAGCGGGTACCGCCGGTTCCGCCGGGCGCCTGCTCGTCGTGGACGACGAGGAGGGGATCCGGTCCATGCTGACCATGGCGCTGGAGTTCCTCGGATACCAGGTGAGCGCCGCGGCGACCGGACGCCAGGCGCTGCAGGCCGTCACCCGGTACGACCCCGATCTGATCCTCCTCGACGTCAACCTCCCCGATCTGGGCGGCTTCGAGGTGTGCCGGACCCTGCGCGACCGGGGCAACGCGGTTCCGGTCCTGTTCCTCACCGGGCTCGGCGGTGTCGACGACCGGGTACGCGGACTGGACATGGGCGGCGACGATTTCGTCACCAAGCCGTTCGAGCTGAAGGAGGTCGCCGCCCGCGTCCGCGCCCTGTTGCGCCGGGCCGGCGGCGGCCGGCCCGCGCCCGACCGCAACCGCCTCCGCGCCGGCGCGGTCCAACTCGACGCCGACGCCCACCAGGTCTGGGCCGCCGGCCGTCCCGTGGAGCTCACCACCACCGAGTTCGCCCTCCTGCGCTACCTCATGGAGAACCCCGGCCGCGTCCTGTCCCGGGGCCAGATCCAGGAACGCGTCTGGAACCACCGCGACGAGGGGTCCGGCGTCGTCGACACGTACATCTACTACCTGCGCCGCAAACTGGGCGAGCCGGGCCAGTCCCTCATACGGACGGTCAGGGGCGTGGGCTACCAACTGTGCACGAACTGAGCGAGGAAGTCCCCCGGGGAGGGGCGGGCGACAGCGGCGGGGGCTACGGAACACCGGGCGACGTGGACGGGCTGGTCGGATGAGTGGGTTCACCGGGCTGGGCGAGAACATCAGGGCGGCCGGACTGCTCGCGCCGAGTGACACGTGCCGTCGGCCCCACCCCGGCCGCCCCCTTCCTCCGGTGGAGCAGCCGATCCGCCCCCACCGCACGGGCCAACGCACCGTCGGCTTCTGGCTGATCGCCACCCTCACCACCCTGGGCGCGGTCGCCGCCCTCTCCGCCCACACCCTCGCCCAACAGCTCACCGCCCGCACCGACCAGGAGATAACGCGGGCCAGCAAACTCGGCGGATCCGGCAGCGTCGGCCCTCCGGGGCAGGTCCCGGCGCCGCCCCCGAGGGCCACGACGGCATCGGTGTCGCCGTCGGCGCGGTCGTCGGTCCCGCCGTCATCACGGGCATCGGCGTTCGCACCCGGGCCCGCGCCCACCACCAGCCCCACCACCAGCCCGGCCCCCGCCCCGGCCTCCGTGGCGGCCTCATCCATCTCCATCGACGACAACGACCTGATCCTCGTCCTCGACGCCGAGGGCCGGGTCGTGGAGCGCTACGCGGGGTCCGACGGTCTCCCCGCGTTCCCGGCGCTCACGCCCGCCCGGCTGAAGGCGTACGCGGGCCGGGCGAACCCGTCGGCGTTCGGGGAGAGTTACCGGGCGAAGGTGGTGCGCGCGCCGGAGGCGGGCCGGAACCGCGAGGGCGGCTACATCGTCACGGCCAGGTCGACGGCGGACGACCGGCGGGCGGTCGAGCGCCTCCTCCAGGTCGAGACGGCCGCCGCGCTCCCCCTCCTCGCCACCGTCCTGATCGGCGCCCGCCGCCTCGGTCGCCGCGAGGTCAGGGAGCGGCAGGACACCGAGCGTCGGCTGCGGGAGTTCATGGCGGCCGCCGGGCACGAACTGCGCAACCCGCTGACCACGATCTCCGGTTACGCCGAACTCGCCCGGGTCGGCGACCCCGCGTACGAACCCATGCGGCAGGAGGCGCTCGGCCGGATCGCCACCGAGGTCGGCCGGATGAGCACGCTCATCGACGAACTCGTGCTGCTGACCCGCCTCGACCTCGGCCAGCCCCTGCAACTGACCTGCGTGGACCTGGCCCAGCTGTGCCGCGACGCGGCCTCCGCCGCCCGCGACTGCCACCCCGACCATCCCGTACGGCTGCTGCTCGCCCCCGGCGACCACACGGTCACCGGCGACCCGTTGCGGCTGCACCAGCTGGTCGCCAACCTGCTGGCCAACGCGCGGGTCCACACGCCGTCGGGCACCACGACGACGCTGGGGCTCGGCACGGAGGACGGCTACCGGGTGATCGAGGTCCTCGACGACGGTCCCGGAATCCCGGGCGAACTGCGCGCCCGGCTCTTCGACCCCTTCGTCCGCGGTGAGGAGACGCGGGCCGCCGGCAGCGGGCTCGGCCTCAGCATCGTCGCGGCGATCGCGACGGCCCACGGCGGCACGGTCACGCTGGAACCGTCCCGACCGCCGCACCAGGGGGCGTGGTTCAGGGTGCTGATCCCGGCCTCCTCCTGACCAGCCCTGACCTGCCCTGACCAGCCCCGATCGGCCGAGCTCCACCTGTCATCACGCCCGGGTTGCGACAGGGTTGGACTTTGCCGAGAGCAGGGCTGTTTCTGATCATTCTCTGATCAAACTCCGATCCGTTCCGGAGCTACGACCGCTTAAGTGATCAACGTATGGTGTCCCACCCGGTGCAGTGCCGGTGTGACCTCGTACAACTCCCCTCCGAGGTCGGCCCGGCATTCGCCCTGATCGACGGCTCATCGATCTACGACGAACGGAAGACGGCTCATCGACCGGCTCGGCTAACCGGGTACGTGCTGGGCCGACCTCAACTCCCCGTCGGGCCGACGCAGTTCGGCCAGATACTGGCGGGCGTGCTCCAGGGCCCCGGCCCGCCGCCCCGGAACCCGGGTCCGCAACTCCAGCAGCACGAGCCCGAGTTCACGGGCGCGTCCCACGTCCGCGACCAGTCCCCACTGATGGTGCGCCCGGTCGACCGCCGCCTCCACCACCGGGTCCTGCGCGAGCCGCCCCGCCGCGAGCCGCGCCCGGGCGACACCCATCCAGGTCTCACAACTCCCGGCCGCGTCCCCCGCGAACATCGCCAGATCCGCCCGCACCTCCCGCCAGTGCAGCACCTCCTCCGACCCCTCCCCGAACTCCC
The DNA here is from genome assembly GCF_036346855.1 of Streptomyces europaeiscabiei. Classification (NCBI taxonomy): domain Bacteria; kingdom Bacillati; phylum Actinomycetota; class Actinomycetes; order Kitasatosporales; family Streptomycetaceae; genus Streptomyces; species Streptomyces europaeiscabiei. The sequence goes on along the minus strand of NZ_CP107841.1, from coordinate 5,418,208 downwards.
GCAACGCCCCCTGCTCCCACCGAGCCGCAAGCCCGGCCGCCTCGGAATGCCGACCGGCTTCGACGGCGACGGCGATGGCGCTGTGGGGGTCGGCGGCCTCCGAGGGCGTGGGCAGGCTCCTCCGAATCGGCGCAGCCTCCGGGGACGGGACGGGACGGGTGGAGGTGGCGGGGACGGCGGGGGCGACATCGCCGTGCGGGGCGCCCGCGCCCGGCACCGTCGTACGCGGGACGCCCCCACCGGGCACCGTCGCGTCCCAGGCCAGCACGAGATCCCCGTAACCCCCCGTCCGCGCGAGCACCTGCTCGTGGAGCGCACCCGGCCCCGGCCGCTGCCCACTCCGCAGTATCGTCGCCAGCGCCTTCATGTACCCGGGCACGGCCACGCCCCGCCGCATCCCCGCGCCCGGCGGCGCGATCCGCCCGTACACACTCACCCCGGGCCCGGCCGACAGCGGCTGTCCCGCCAACTGCCGCCACACCTCCGCGTCGGCGTGCAGATCGACGAACAGGGTCGTGGAACCGGGCGCACGCAGCCGCAGTTCCTCCACGATCCAGTGCCAGGGAAACGCCGTGTACCGCACGGTCGCCGGCGTCGTACGGGCCAGCGCCAGGTGTACGAGCCGCTGCTTGCGGTCGAGTTGGAGCTGCCCGGCGAGGTACACGGTGAGCGGCCCCGGCGCGGTGGCCGCGGCGCGCAGCCGGGTGAGGACGGCCTGCGGCTCCAGCGGATCGGCCAGCTCGACCACGTTCGCCGTACCCGTGCCGGACAGCACCTCGGGCGTGACGGCCGCCAGTACGGGAAGCACGGAGGCCGCGTCCACGAGGCACCCCTTGCCCATGGGCGAGGCCGCGAGCAGCAGCACTGTTCCGGGCATCGTTCCCTCCCCATCGATTCCCATCGGCTCCCCGTCGATCACGTACACCAGCCAGCACCGTAACCGCTGCGCGTGCAAACGGGGAAAGGAGCGTGCGAGGAGCGCTCACTCCGGGGCCCCCGGGCCTCTCCGTATCGGCTCCGACGCCCGCCGTACCGCGAAGATCGTCGTGTCGTCGTCGAGGCCGCCTCCGGTGTGGGCGAGGACGCCGTCGCGGACCAGGCGGACCAGGGACTGGGGGTCGAGGGCGGGCGGGCCGACGGCCAAGGCGCGGGTGAGGTACTCGCGGAGAGGGAAGAAGACACCTCTCCCGTCGCGGGCCTCCGTCACCCCGTCCGTGACCAGGAGCAACGTCTCGTCGGGGGCGAGCCGGACCGAGGCCGTCGCCGGCGTCCGCGGTGCCAGCTCACCGAGCCCCAGCGGGAGGCCTTCCCTCATGGGCAGGAGGAGCACGCCGGCGGGGGAGACCAGGAGCGGGGGTTCGTGGCCGAAGTTGATGACGTCGACGGTGAGCGAATCGAGCCCGGTGAGGTCCGGCCCCCAGTCGGTCCGCACGCTGCGCAGTTCGGGGAAGTCGAGGAGCACGGCGGTGGCGAAGCGTTCGGAGTCGTCGCGGCCGACGTGCGCGCAGTACCGCACGTGGCGCACCATCCGCGTCTCCAGCCGCTCGGCCACGGTGACCGGGTCGGACTCGTAATAGGCGGCCTCGCGGAACGTGCCGAGCAGCACGGACGCCGCCTCCACCGCCGCGAGCCCCTTGCCCTGGACGTCGCCGAGGACGACGCGGGTGCCGTGCGGGCTGGGCTGGATGTCGTAGAAGTCGCCGCCCACGCGGGCCTGGCTGTCGGCGGCGAGGTAGATCTCCGCGTGGTCGAGGCCGCCGACGTCCGGCGGGAGCTGGCGCAGCAGGATACGGCGGGTGGTGTCGACGACGGCCCGCATGTGCATCATCCGCTCCTGCCCGCGCAGCCGTACCGCGCAGGCCAGCACGGACAGGATTCCGCCGAGGGCGACGAGGACGAAGTCGGGCAGGCCGTTGCGGTACTGGTGGGGCCAGGAGCTGTCGCCCACGAAGTACATGAGCAGCGAGAGCGCCGCGAACAGCGCCGTCGTCCGCACCCGGCAGACCGCGGCGGCCACGCCCGGTACGAGCACCAGCCACGAGATGATCCGGAAGTCGCCGCCGGTGTACCAGTCGACCACCGGCACGGCGAGCAGCACCACCAGCGGCGGAAGCCAGGAGATGTCGCGCCCGCGGACCCGCAGCAGTTGCAGCCGCTCGACGGGGTCCGGCTCCCGGCGCCCACGCGGCACCGGCATCCGCATCCGCATGCCCCACAGCGAAACACGCCCCCGGGCCCCCCGCATCCCGACCACCCCGCGCCGCGCCTCGCCGCCCAGCCCCCGATACGGCCTCCGCCCCCGTGCCACGGCGCTGTCACGGCTTCCGTGCCCCGACTTGCCACGGGCCCGCCCCAGGTGTGCTCTGGTAGTCGGGGCGGAGAGTCGCGGGGGAGGGAAGAGAGGAGTGCTCCCATGGCGCAAGCAGCACCCACTCCGGGCCGGCCGGTGATTCCGGGCGGGCCCTCGGCTCCGGGCAGGCGGGCGGCGCCGGCCACACCCGATGTCTTCAGCGAGCGCACCCACATACTCGCGAACCGGATCCTGCCCGTGGTCCTGGGCCTCGTCTACGGCTACTGGGCCGCGGCCATGAACCGCGACGCCGGTCCCATCACCGGCTGGAACGTCCTCTTCGGCTTCGTGAGCGCGTTCGTGTTCGCCGCGCTCCACACCGCCGTACTGACCGTGGCCCCCCGTCTGCGCCGCGAACTGCGCGCCGCCGTCTGGGCCGCTTTCGCGGGCTGTGCCTTCGGCTTCCTCTACAGCCAGGCGTCGCAGCACAGCGTGCTGCGCTCCGTGGCCATGTCGCTCGCCATCGCGGCGGGGTTCTTCGCGGCGAACTTCTACCGCTACTACACGCACGAGGACGCGGCGGGCCACCGGCTGCGGTGACCGGGGCCCGCTCAGGCCTCCCCCAAACAGCGGCCCCGGCCCGCTCAGGCCTCCTCCTCCCACTCCCAGGTGGCGAAGGCCGTGAAGGTACACATGAACGAGACGGCCCCGTCCCGCTGCTCGTCCCCGTGCCCGTGCCCGTCCTGGCAGGGATCGCGGTCCTTCCAGCGCTCGTACGAAGCCGTCGCCGGCGGCGGCGGCCGGTCTCCCCGTTCGGCTTGTCCTGCGCGGCCATTCGCAGTCACGTGCGGCGGGAGCGCTCGCGCGGTGGTGGGCGGGAGGCTTGCCTGGAGGGGTGTCCCACCCTGCCCGCGGCACCCTGTCGGCCGTACTGACCGTGTTCGCCTGCCTGCTCACGCCGGTGGGTGCGCTGGCCGCGTGGACGACGTACGAGATCGCGGACCGGTCGCGGTACGAGGCGGTCATGGCACCGCTGGCCACCGACCCCGCCGTACGGGAGGCGCTCGCGGACGCGGTCGCCGCCGGGATCCTGCGCGAGGTCCGGGTGGGGCCGCGGCTGCGGCGACCGGTGCGGGACTTCACACATGACGCGGCGCACTCCTTCACACAGACGGAGGCGTTCCGCACCGCGTGGCACACGGCGAACCGGGCGGCGCACGACGCGGTGCTGACGGCGGTACGCGGGGAGGGCGCGTACGTCGGGGGCGCGGGCGGCGTCGAGGCCCGGGCGGTGACGCTCGACCTCGCGCCGGTCGGCGAACGCGTCAAGCGTCAGCTCGTCCGCGACCACGTGCCGTTCGCCCATCGCATCCCGGTCGCGCACATCGAGGTCGAGGTGCTGTCGGCCGCGGAACTGGTTCAGCTTCGGAAGGGATATCGCGTGCTCGAAATCGCCGCGTTCTGGCTCCCGGTCGGTGCGCTCGCGCTGGCCGCCGGTGGCATTCTCATCGCGACGCAACGCCGCCGGGCCGTCTGCGCGACAGGCCTCGGCACGGCTCTCGGCGGCGCGCTCCTCGGCGTCGCCGTCGCCCTCGGCCGCCACCTCACCCTCGCCGACCTGCCTCCCGGCGTCTCCCCCGCGGCCGCCGGCGCCGTCTACGACGCTCTCACCGCCACCCTGCGCACCGTCACCTGGGGTCTCCTGGGCCTCGGCACGACCGTGGCCGCGGTCGCCTGGCTCACGGGCCGGCTCGCGCGACTTCGCCGAGCGTCCGCAACGCCCTCGCCAACTCCGACGGAGGAACCGACGCGAGCCCCAGCCTGACGCAGTCGGAGGCGGGAGCGGCCGCCCAGGGCTGCCCCGCCCGAGAACGCTCACCCCACCGTCGGGGCGACGGGGGTCCCTCCGCCGGGCGCGGCGGCACCCTGTCAGCGCCGCCGAGCGCGCCCGAACCCGGCCCCGCACCGGCCACCGGGCCACCGGCCCCGGCCCTCCGCCCCGCACCGGCCACCGGCCCGCTGCCGACGGGCCCCCGGCCGGCCCCCACCGTCGGCACGCTGAACGCCGACCCCGGAGTCACCGCCACCCCCCTCTGGGCCGCCGCCGCGCAGAACGTGTCGGCACGCCACGGCTCCGGCAACTCCCACCACGCGTAGTACGCCCGCGGATCCCCCCGTACGGCGAACCCCGCGAGATGCTCGGCGACCAGCCGCTGCCGTGCCGCCGCGTCCGCCCGCTTCGCCGCGACCAGCCGCCCGACCGTCCCGTCCCCGATCCACCGCACCCCCGCCTCCAGCGCGAACCGCCCCGCCGTCCAGCCCCCCGAACGCAACGCGTCCGCCGCCCCCTCGACCCGCCCCTGCGGCACCACCAGAAACCCGACCGTCAGCCCCGGCGCGACCCGCTTGGACAACCCGTCGACGACGAACACCCGTTCCGGCGCGAACAGGGCCAACGGCGGCGGCACGTCCTCGCCGGAGTCCCCTTCACCACGATCCCCGTCCGCCAGGAACGACCAGATCCGGTCCTCGATCACCGGCAGGTCGGACTCCCGCACCACACGGGCGAGCTCGGCCCGCCGTACGCCGCCCATCGTCACGGACGTCGGATTGTGCAACGTCGGCTGCACATACACCGCCGACAACGGCGCCGCCCGGTGCGCGGCGACCACGGCCTCCGGCCGCACCCCCTGCCCGTCCGTCGCGAGCGGCACCAGGGTCACCCCCAGCCGACCGGCGATCTCCTTGACCAGCGGATACGTGAGGGCCTCGACGCCGACGCGGCCCCCGGGCCGTACGAGGTGGGCGAGGGCCGCCGCGATGGCCTGGCGGGCGTTCCCGGCGAAGAGGAACCGGTCCGGGGCCGGGCGCCAGCCCCCCGTGGCGAGCAGCCCGGCCGCGGCCTCGCGCGCGGCGGCCGTACCGGTCGCCGGGGCCGTGCGCAGCGCGTCCGTCAGCACGTCCGGCCGTAGCAGCGGCGCGATCCCGGCGGCCAGCAGCTCCGACTGGCCGGGCGCGGAGGGATAGTTGAGCTCCAGGTTCACGGGCTCCGAGCCGGCCGGCTCGGCCAGCGCCCGCCCGGCCGGTCCCGGCGGCGCCGCCCGTACGAACGTGCCGCGCCCGACCTCTCCCACCACCAGCCCGCGCCGCACCAGCTCCGCGTACACCCGTCCGGCGGTGGACCCGGCGATCCCCCGCCGCCGCGCGAACACCCGCTGCGGCGGCAGCCGGTCACCGGGCTGCAGCCGCCCGGCGGCGATGTCGTCCGCGACGCGATCGGCGATACGCCGGTAGTCAGCCATGACGGTCGCCCCACCTTCCCCCGGCTCTCACCACATTGCACCGAGGGCAAAGATCTTATTGCACCGAGGAGTTGGGGGACCCTAGGGTCGAACCCATGACCACCTTCCTCACATACGAGGACAAAGGGGAAGCGGGACCGTCCCACCCCCTTCCTCTCGTCCTCATCCACGGCCACCCCTTCGACCGCACGATGTGGCACCCCCAGATCAGCGCGTTCGCCGCCTCCCGCCGCGTCATCGCCCCCGACCTGCGCGGCTACGGCGAGTCCCCCGTGGTCCCGGGCGTCACCCCGCTCCCGGCCTTCGCCGAGGACGTCGCCGCGCTCCTGGACGACCTCGGGGTCCGCGACTTCGTCCTCGGGGGCCTCTCCATGGGCGGCCAGATCGCGATGGAGTGCTACCGCCAGTACCCGCACCGCGTCCGCGGCCTCCTCCTCGCCGACACCTTCCCCGCCGCCGAGACCCCTCAGGGCAGGCGCACCCGCAACGCCATGGCGGACCGGCTGCTGCGCGAGGGCATGACGGGGTACGCCGACGAGGTGCTGTACAAGATGGTCGCGCCCTACGCGGACGCGGAGGTCGCGGCCCAGGTGCGCCGCATGATGACGGCCACCGACCCCGAGGGCGCGGCGGCGGCCCTGCGCGGTCGCGCCGAACGCCCCGACTACCGCGAGCTGCTCACCCGCGTCGGCGTCCCGGCCCTGGTCGTCGTGGGCGCCGACGACGAGTACACCCCCGTCTCCGACGCGGAGGGCATGCACGCCGCCCTCCCCGACTCCACCCTCCACGTCATCGAGGGCGCCGCCCACCTGCCGAACCTGGAGCGCCCGGACGAGTTCAACAAGATCCTGGAGGACTTCCTGGCTCGGCTGGACCACCTGGACTGAGGGCGGCACCCGGACCGGACCGGGGGTGGCACCCCCGAGCCGAGGTTCACCCGTTTGGCCTACACCGAGTGCGCTGCCCCTCCTGCCGCGTGACCATGCGGATGAGCTGTTCATCCGTCGGAGGAGGCCCTCATGGCCCAGCACAGCACCGCACCGCGTTCGAACGCCACGTCGCAGGAGACGCCGACGTCCCACCGGGAGACCCGCTCGGAGTGGGCCCACGGCGGGATGGTCTTCGCCGGTGTCCTGATGATGGTCATCGGCGTCATGAGCATCCTCAACGGCATCGCGGGGATCGCCACGGACGACGTGTACGCGAACTTCGGGAACTACGTCTTCGAGTTCAGCCTCACCACGTGGGGCTGGATCCACCTGGTGATCGGACTCGCCGTCCTGGGCACCGGCTATGCCGTCATCCAGGGCCACACCTGGGCTCGTGCGGTGGGCATCGCCCTGACGTCCCTGTTCGCCATCGAGTACTTCATGTTCCTGCCGTACGCCCCCGTCTGGTCCGTCATCTGCATCGGCATCGCGGTGTTCGTGATGTGGTCCCTGGCGACGGCCCCGGACTCCCACGCGCACGGCATGTGACACCTGCGTGGTTGCTCACGCATCACCGCGTCCCTGGAAGGCAGGGGCGCGGTGATGCGTCGCTCAGCGGCTCCGCGGCGGGGCGCGGCCGGCCCACCCACCCGCACCCGACCACGCAACCTTCTCCCCTCCCCACCCGTCCTTAAGAGGACCTGGCAGGAAAACGAAAGGCACCGGCCCGTGGAGAGCGCGACCATCGAGCGGCCGGAGCCGATGCCGGAACCGGCACCGGAAGCCGGGAAGCCCCCGCGGAAACGGCACCGCGGCAAGGCCGGCCTCGCCGCCCTGCTCCTCCTCGGCGTCAGCCTCGTCGTCGCCTCCCGCGTGGCCGACCTGGACGCCTTCACCCCGGTCACCCAGCTTCTCGCGTTCCTGCCCTGGCTCCTCGCCCCCACCGGCCTGGCACTCCTCCTCGCGCTCGTCGCACGCTGGTGGACCGGCCTGACCTGGGGCGTGATCGTCCTCGCCGCGCTCGCCTGGTACATCGAGCCGTACGCCAAGGCGACCGAGCCGGGCGGACCGGTGCTCGCCGAGGTACGGGTGATGACGTCGAACGTGCAGTTCGGCCGCGGCACCGACGCCCTCGTCAAGGCCGTACGCCGCGACCGCCCCGACATCGTCTTCGTCGAGGAGTGCGAACTCACCTGCTCGGCCAGGCTCCGCGACACCCTCGGCGACCTGAGCGGGAAGAGCCCGCTCTACCCTCACCGCCAGTCCGTCGAGGGCTACGGCTCCACCGGCTCCGTCATCCTCAGCCGCCACCCCCTGAAGTCCGCCGCCCCGATCCCCGGCTCGATGGGCATGCCCGGCGCGGTCGCCGACATCGAGGGCCACCCCGTACGGCTGCAGCTGGCGCACCCCATGCCCCCGCTGCCGGGACAGCTGGCCACCTGGCGGCGGGAGCTGGGCGCGCTGCGGGCGTACGCGGCGAAGGACACCCGGACGCCGACCATCCTGGCCGGGGACTTCAACGCCTCCCAGGACCACGCGGCCTTCCGCGCCATCCTCGACACCGGTCTGAGCGACGCCGCCCGGCTGGTCGGGCAGGACCGGAGGCCGACCTGGCCCTCCCGGACGACGCCGAGGTTCGGCGCCCAGATCGACCACGTCCTCGTCTCCGCCGAGGACTTCTCCGCACGCGAGGTCCGCTTCCGGGAACTGTCCGGCACCGACCACAACGCCGTCACCGTGGACCTCGCCCTGCACGAGCGCGCGTGAACCAAAGGGTCACAAAAGCCCTCCAGGACCCCCCAAATGCCGCCGCCATAATGGGCGTATGTCCCGCACCTTCCCCATCGGCCTCGCCCCGCCCGACTGGCTGGTGCGGAACCTCCGGCCGCAGCGGACGCCCGTCAACCGGCCGGCCGTCGCCCGCGCGGCCATCGCGCTGACGCCGCCGCTCGCACTCGGCCTCGCCGCCGGCCGGCCCGAGTACGGCGCGCTCGCCTCCATGGGCGCGCTCTCCGGCGTCATCAGCGACACGGCGGCCGCACGGGTCCGGATCAAGCAGGGCGCGGAACCGCCGTCCACCGCCGAGGTCGGCCAGGTCACGCTCCAGCTGCGAGAGTTGGCGGACGGACTACGGAGGACGAAGACCCTCTACGAGGTCCGCTCCGACCTGAGCGGACCGCCCGGGAGCCTGAGCGGACCGCCCGGAAGCGTACTGGAGCCGCTGCGCCAGGAGGTGGCGGCGGCCAGGACGATCGCCTCTCCCCGCTGAGCCCCCGCCTCCCTCAAGGTCAACTCGGCGCAGGGCGCTGAATCGTTACGTCATCCCCGCACGGGTGACGGGGGGCGAGTTCGCAGGCGGAAAGACGCAATGATCAATCCTGTTCAAACGCCCTACCTATAAGGGGATTTTTCATGCGTCGCACCGCGACCGTCCTGCTCGGAACCCTCGCCCTCGCCGGCGCCATGGCGCCGGCCGCCCACGCGATCCCGGACCCGGTCTCCACCGTCACCTGCATCGCCGAGACCCCGGCCGGCGTGACGGAACTCGTCGACCCGGCCGTGCTGCTCGACCCCGCCGGTCTGCTGGACCCGGCCGCCGCCCCGGGCGTCAGCTGCCTGGCTCCCTGACCTCCACGGCAGCCCAAGGACGTGCGGGCCGTCCTCCCCGACAGGGGGACGGCCCGCATTCGCATGTGTGCGTACGGGATCACATGTGTGCGTACGGGATCAGACGCCGATGTCGCGGCCGTCGGCGCGCCACACCGCGACGACCGCCGGACGGACGTACTTGCCCGGACCGTCGGGCCAGGTGCTCTTCGGGTTCTCGACGGTGGCTCCGTCGAGCTCGCCCGGGTGCTGGACGGCGACCAGGACGCGGCGGTCCTGGATGATCGGGCCACAGGTCTCGGCGCCGCTCGGAACCGTCAGGAACTGCTTCAGCTCACCGCGCCGCTTTCCGCTCGTGGCGACACCGAACAGACCGTCGTGCGAGCCGAGCTGCGAGCCGTCCGTGGAGATCCACAGGTTGCCGTGCGCGTCGAAGGCGACGTTGTCCGGGCAGGAGATCGGACTGACGTCGTCCTTCGGGAAGCCCGCGAAGTAGGTGGCCGGGTCCTCGGGGTCGCCCGCGACGAGGAACAGCAGCCAGCCGAACTTCGTGCTCTCGGGCCGGTTGCGGTGTTCGGTGAGTTCGAGGACCTGACCGTGCTTGTTGGCGTTGCGCGGGTTGGCCTCGTCCGCCTTGGCGTTGGAGCCGACACCGCGGTTGGTGTTGTTGGTGAGGGCGACGTAGACCTTGCCGGTGACCGGGTTGGGCTCGATGTCCTCGGGCCGGTCCATCTTGGTGGCGCCGACCTTGTCACCCGCGACCCGGGTGAAGACGAAGACCTCGTCGGCCGTCATCCCGTCCACGTGCGAGACGGCGCCCTTGGCGGTGGCGGTGGCCAGCGGAATCCACTCACCGGCGCCGTCGAACTCACCGTCGGCCGGCAGCCTGCCCGTGCCGTCGATCTCGATGGCCGGGGAGTCACCGGTGAGCTTGGCGACGTAGAGCGTGCCCTCGTCGAGCAGCGAGAGGTTGTGCTCACGGACGGCGCGGCTCGACCCCTTCTTCATCCGCTTGCTGCCGACGAACTTGTAGAAGTAGTCGAAGCGCTCGTCGTCACCGGAGTAGACGACCGGACGCCCGTCCGAGGTCAGCCGGATGGTCGCGGCCTCGTGCTTGAACCGTCCGAGCGCGGTGTGCTTGCGCGGCGTGGAGGACGGATCGTACGGATCGAACTCGACGACATACCCGAAGCGGTGCACCTCGTTCGGCTCCTGGGCGACGTCGAACCGCTTGTCGAACCGCTCCCACTTGCGCTCGGTGGTGCCGGTGCCGATGCCGTACCGCTTGTCGGTCGTCCGGCTGCTGTTCGCGAAGTACTGGTTGAAGTTCTCCTCGCCGTGCAGCGTGGTGCCCCAGGGCGTCGTACCGCCCGAGCAGTTGTTCAGGGTGCCGAGGACCTTGCGGCCGGTCGGGTCGGCGGAGGTCCTGAGCAGGGCGGACCCGGCGGCGGGGCCGGTCAGCCGGAACTCGGTGGTCGCGGTGACACGCCGGTTGAGGTGGTGCCGGGGCACGGCGGAGAGCTTGCCGGTGCGCCGGTCCTCCTCGACCACGACGGCGGACAGTCCATGGGCCGCCCAGGCGACCTCGACCTGGCCACGGGTCGGGTTGGCGGCGTCGTAGCCGCGGAACATCAGGATCTCGTCGGTGTACTCGTGGTTCGCGACGAGGAGCTGACGGCCGCGCTCGCCGGGCAGCGGGAGCAGCGCCAGGAAGTCGTTGTTGTAGCCGAACTGGCCTGCCTGGGCCTTGGCCGTCTGGTTCTCCGGGTCGAAGGCGGGCGCGCCGCGCAGGATCGGCTCACCCCAGCGGATGACGACGTTCTGCCGGTACCCCTCGGGGACGGTCACGGTGTCGGCGGTGTTGGGCTCGACGGCGGTGAACCGCAGACCGCGGGCGGCCTTGGCCCTGCTCTTGGCCGCCGCGGCCTTCGCGACCTCGGCGGCGTCCGCCGTCGTGGCCGCTGCGGCGGGCGGGGCGGTGCCGAGCGTGACGGCCGTACCGGCCGCGCCTGCCACGGAGACGACGGCGGCGGCTCTCATCACCGAGCGGCGGCTCAGCGCGCTCGCGATGACGTCACCCACGTAGGCGTTGGTGCTGGTGTTCGGCACCTCGTGGAAGCAGGCGTCACCACAGCGGAACCGACAGGTCATGGCGGAACGGCCGCCGGGATGCGAGCCGATCATGGGCAGCAGCTTGCGCACAGCGCGCTCCTCGATGGTCTTATGTGCCTTTTCGATGTGAGTGCGACGCTAGGGGGGCGTGTGTTCGAGAACGGGGACGCAGGGTGAACGGGGGGTGAACCTGCGGCAGTTGCGGCGGTGTTGACAGCGCGGGGTGGCGGAGATAGTGAAAGCCCCCCGCCCCACCCCAAGATCGCCACGCCCGGCCGCTAACCTTACGTGTCCGTCCTGGCCAGGGATTGACGGGCTTCAACTCACCCGAAGGGTTGCGCACATGGGCATTCTCTCTCTCCTGCGGAATGCGTTCAGCCGCTCACGCAAGGGGCGCGACACGGTTCCTTCGCAGGGGGCGGAGCAGGTTTCCTCGCCGGAGGCCGCCGCCGCGGCGGAGGCCGAGGCTTCCCCGCAGGCTTCCCCGCGGGAGGCCGAGCCGAGGGTTCCGGCCCCGTCGGCCGAGCCCGAGCCGACGACCGCGGCCGGGCCCGTGGCCTCCACGCCGCCCACCTCCGTCGCCGACGAACTCGTCTCCGCCGCCTTCGACAACGTGACGGTGCCGAAGCCGCGGGGCGGGGAGACCGAGGCGAAGCCGCAGGTAGAGCCGCAGGTAGAGCCGCAGGTAGAGCCGGAGGCGACGGCCGCACCGACGGCTGAGGCCGAGGCGGCGACCGAGGCGGAGACGCCGGTGGCCGAGGCCCAGCCGGAGACGCCGGTGGCCGAGCCCGAGCCCGCGGCGTCCGCCGAGGCCGAGGTGAGAGCCGCGGCCGACACGGAGTTTGCTGAGCCGGTGGCCGAGGCCGAGCCCGCCGCGTCGAAGAGCGAGCCTGAGGCGGAGGTCGCGGCTGAGCCTGAGGCACCGGCCGCCGCCGACGCCGAGCCGGTCGTGGCTGCCGAGGCCGAGCCCGAGGTCGCTGCCGAGGCCGAGCCCGAGCCGGTGGCTGCGAAGGAGGATGCCCCGGAGCCGGTCGCCGAGGCCGAGCCCGCCGGGGTGGAGGCGCCGGAGCCCGCCGCCGTGGCCGCCGCTGAGCCCGTGGCCGAGGCGGAGCCGGAGGCCGCGCCCGTCGTTGAGGCGACCCCCGAACCGGAAGCCGTAAAGGAAGAGGAAGCCGCCCCGGAGGCCGCGCCCGAGCCGACGGCCACCACCGCTCCCGAAGGCGCCCCTGAGCCGGTGGCCTCCTCCGAGACCGAGACCGAGACCCAGCCCGAAGCCACTCCCGAGCCGGTGGCCTCCCCCGAGGCCGAGACCGAGACCCAGCCCGAGGCCGCGCCGGAGCCGGAAGCCGTGGAGGAGCCGGAGGCCGCGCCGGAGCCGGAAGCCGTGGAGGAGCCGGAGGCCGCGCCGGAGAGCGACGCTGCCTCCGAGAAGGCGGAACCGGAAGCCGCGGACGAGCCCGAAGCCACTCCGGAGCCCGCAGCCGCCCCTGAGCCCGAACCCACCCCCGAGCCGGTGGCTGCCACCGAGCCGGAAGCCACCCCGGAGCCGACCGCCGCCACCGAACCGGAAGCCGCTCCCGAGCCGGCCGTCGTTCCGGAGCCGGCCGTCGTTCCGGAGCCGGAGGCCGCGCCCGAACCTGTGGCCGCAGCCGTAGCCGCAGCCACAGCCGCCACCCCCGAACCCGCGGTCGCCGACGGTGAGGGCGCCCCGCAGGTGGCACCCGCGGCCGACGACGAAAGCCGCACGGGTGGTGCGGCTGGGAAGACCGAGGGGGCCGAAGGCGGAGCCGAGGTCGCCGTGCCCGCGAGCCTGCGCACCGCGTACGACGCCGCACAGGCCGTACTCGGGAAGCGGGACCTCACCGACGCCCGCGCCAAGGTGTACCTCGTCCTGGACAGGTCCGCGTCGATGCGCGGCTACTACAAGGACGGCTCGGCACAGGCACTCGGTGAGCAGACCCTCGCCCTCGCCGCCCACCTCGACCCCGAGTCCCCCACCGTCCCCGTCGTCTTCTTCTCCACGGAGCTGGACGGCACGGGCGAGCTGACCCTCGACTCGTACGACAACAAGGTCGACGAGCTGCACGGCGGACTGGGACGCATGGGCCGTACCAGCTACCACGTGGCCGTCGAGGAGGTGCTCGCCCAGCACCAGAAGGCGGCCGACGCCGGCACCCCCGCCCTCGTCGTCTTCCAGACCGACGGCGCCCCGGACGCCAAGACGCCCGCGAACCAGGCGCTCGCGGAGGCCGCGAAGAGCCACCCGGCCGTCCACTTCGCGTTCGTCGCGTTCGGTGACCCGGAGAACAAGGCCTTCGACTATCTCCGCAAGCTGAAGACGGACAACACGTCCCACTTCCTGGCGGGCGAGACCCCGCGCGAACTCACGGACGCCGAGGTCTACGAGGGCATCCTGGCCACCTGGCGGCCGTAGCCCACTCGTAGAACCTGGAGAACCTGGAAAGCCTTCCGCACAACGACCGACAGGGCCCGGCCTTACCCCGGGCCCTGTCCCCGTAATCCTCCCGCCCGTAATCAGCGTGAGTCGATCTTCCCCCGGCCAGTAGGATTTCGCCCATGGCGGCCACTGGATCCGAGAAGCAGGGCAGGAAGGCGTACTACGTCTCCACCCCCATTTATTACGTCAACGACGCTCCTCACCTGGGCCACGCCTATACGACCGTCGCAGGCGACGTGCTCACCCGCTGGCACCGTCAGCGCGGCGAGAGGGTGTGGTATCTCACCGGCACGGACGAGCACGGTCAGAAGATCATGCGCACCGCGGAGGCGAACGGTGTCAGCCCGCAGGAGTGGGCGGACAAACTCGTCGACGAAGCCTGGAAGCCCCTCTGGGAGCACCTGAACATCTCGAACGACGACTTCATCCGTACGACGGAGAAGCGCCACACGGACCGCGTCCAGGAGTTCGTCCAGGATCTCCACGACAAGGGCGAGATCTACAAGGGCGGCTACGAGGGCCCGTACTGCGTGGGCTGCGAGGAGTACAAGCTCCCCGGCGACCTCATCGAGGCCGAGGACGGCACGAAGCTGTGTGCCATCCACAAGAAGCCGGTGGAGATCCTCAAGGAGGAGAACTACTTCTTCAAGCTCAGCGAGTACGGCGAGAAGCTGCTCGCCCACTACGAGGCGAACCCGGACTTCATCCAGCCCGAGTCGGCGCGCAACGAGGTCGTGAACTTCGTACGCCAGGGCCTCCAGGACCTCTCCATCTCCCGTTCCACCTTCGACTGGGGCGTTCCTGTCCCGTGGGACGACAGGCACGTGATCTACGTGTGGATCGACGCGCTGCTGAACTACGCGACGGCAGTCGGCTACAACGAGAACCCGGAGAAGTTCGAGAACACCTTCCCCGCTGATGTGCACCTGGTCGGCAAGGACATCCTCCGCTTCCACGCGATCATCTGGCCCGCGATGCTGATGGCGCAGAACCTCCCGCTGCCGGGCAAGGTCGCGGCCAACGGCTGGCTGATGGTCGGCGGCGAGAAGATGTCGAAGTCGAATCTGACGGGCATCAAGCCGCAGGACCTGACCTCCCACTTCGGTGTGGACGCGTACCGCTGGTACTTCCTGCGCGCCATCGCGTTCGGCCAGGACGGCTCGTTCTCCTGGGAGGACTTCTCCGCCCGCTACACGAGCGAGCTGGCCAACGACTACGGCAACCTCGCGTCGCGCGTGGCCGCGATGGTCGGCAAGTACTTCGGCGGCACACTGCCCGAGGCGACGGCCGCGGGCGAGGCCGAGAAGGCGATCCAGGGCGGCCTGGCCGAAGCGGTGGCCGAGGCCGACCGCCGTATCGGCGACGACCTGGACTTCCAGGGCGGCATCCTGGCGGTCTTCGACTTCGTGAAGCAGGTCAACGGCTACATCACGGATCAGGAGCCGTGGAAGGTGGCCAAGGACGAATCGCCGGAGAGCCGGGCCCGCCTGTCGACGATCCTCTACACGGCCGCGGAGTCGCTCCGCGCGGTGGCGGTCCTGCTCAACCCGGTCATGCCGGACACCTCACAGAAGCTCTGGGACTCCCTCGGCGCGGACGCCGTTCTCGGCGCGCTCCCCGACCAGAGGGTCGCCGACGCCGCCGTCTGGGGCCGGCTCCCGGCGGGCGCGACGATCACCAAGGGCGCGGTGCTGTTCCCCCGCCTGGAGGAGAAGCCGAGCGCGTAGCACGTACACAAGGGCGTGACTGGGCCCCGGGAACGAGCTGTCCGTTCCCGGGGCCCAGTCATGTCCACCAGTGTTCTCAGGACTCAGGTGACCCGGGAGACTCGGGCTCGGCCAGCCAGGCGGTCGACTGGCCCGTACGGCGGGCGACGGTGTCGAAGTCCCGGTCGTGGTGGAGCAGGGTCAGGCCCGACAACTCGGCCGTGGCGGCCACGAGCAGGTCGACCGGTCCGGCCGAACGGTGCTCACCGTTGTCGGTGAGCGCCTGCTGAACCTCGCGAGCACGCTGATAGATGCCGTCGGGCATCAGGGTCCAGCTGAACAGTTGCCGCAGCTCCTCCTGAATGCCTTCGCGGTCCGCTCGCCCGCGAGCGGAGAAGAGGATCTCCAACTCGGTCAGATCGCACAGCGCGACCAGCCCGTTGTCGAGCGCCTGTCCCCAGCCTTCGTCGTACGCATCGCTGCTGAGCAGGCGCACGGCCGCCGAGGTGTCGATCAGATACGAGACATCACTCACCGGCGGTAGTTCCTCTTGTCCAGAAGGATGTCGAAGTCACCACGCGCCCCCCTCTCACGGAGCTTGGCCAGCGCTATGGCCCGGCTGCGCCGCTTGGCGACTTCCAGCAGCGCGGTGTTGACGGTGTCCTTCTTGGTCTTCGTGCCCAGCAGGAGCTGGGCCTCCGCCAGAGCCTCGTCGTCGACCTCGATGAGCAGCTTCGACATGACAGACCTCCCCGTATAGATGAGCGCATGGAAAGTATATATGGGCGTCTGGAGTGTCCACTCGCAGCTACGATTTCAGAGTTCGCAAAGCAGCAAGAAATCCAACCTGGGAGCAGCCCTCCAATGGCTCGACACCTCATCACCAGCGCCCTTCCGTACATCAACGGGATCAAGCACCTGGGCAACATGGTGGGGTCCATGCTCCCGGCGGACGTGTACTCCCGCTTTCTCCGTCAGCGCGGCCACGACGTCCTGTACATCTGTGCGACGGACGAGCACGGCACCCCGGCCGAGCTGGCCGCCAAGGAGCGGGGCCTGCCGGTCGCCGAGTTCTGCGCGCAGGCGCACGACGCGCAGAAGGCCGTCTACGACGGCTTCGCGCTCGCCTTCGACTACTTCGGCCGCAGCTCCAGCCCGCAGAACGTCGAGATCACCCAGCACTTCGCCCGCCGGCTGAAGGAGAACGGGTTCATCGAGGAGCGGGCCATCCGCCAGGTGTACTCGCCCACCGACGGCCGCTTCCTCCCGGACCGCTACGTGGAGGGCACCTGCCCGCACTGCGGCTACGACAAGGCCCGCGGCGACCAGTGCGAGAACTGCACGCGTGTCCTGGACCCCACGGACCTGATCGACCCGCGCTCGGCGATCTCCGGCTCCACCGACCTGGAGGTCCGCGAGACCAAGCACCTCTTCCTCCTGCAGTCCAAGCTGCAGCACGAGGTCGAGGCGTGGGTGGCGGCCCACGAGGAGGAGTGGCCGCACCTGTCGTCCTCCATCGCCCGTAAGTGGCTGAACGAGGGCCTGCACGACCGCGCCATCACCCGTGACCTGGACTGGGGCGTCCCGGTCCCCGCCGACACCTGGCCGGAACTGGCGGCGGAGGGCAAGGTCTTCTACGTCTGGTTCGACGCCCCGATCGAGTACATCGGCGCGACGAAGGAATGGTCGGACGCGGCCCCGGACGGCGAGACCCGGGACTGGAAGTCGTGGTGGTACGAGGCCGACTCCGGTGACCACCCGGTCCGCTACACGCAGTTCATGGCGAAGGACAACGTCCCCTTCCACACGGTGATGTTCCCGGCCACCGAGCTGGGCATCCGTGAGCCGTGGAAGAAGGTCGACTACGTCAAGTCCTTCAACTGGCTGACGTACTACGGCGGAAAGTTCTCCACCTCCCAGAAGCGGGGCGTCTTCACCGACCAGGCGCTGGAGATCCTCCCGGCGGACTACTGGCGGTACTTCCTCATCGCCAACGCCCCCGAGTCGGACGACTCGTCCTTCACCTGGGAGCACTTCACCGCCACGGTCAACAAGGACCTCGCCGACACCCTCGGCAACTTCGTCAACCGCGTCCTGTCCTTCTCCCGCAAGCGCTTCGGCGACGAGGTGCCCGCGGGCGCGGCGGCCGGCGAGCCGGAGGCGAAGCTGGGCGAGGAGATCGCCCGTCTCCTCGCCGAGTACGAGTCGCAGATGGAGGCCCTCCAGTTCCGCAAGGCCGCGGCCGCGCTGCGCGCCCTGTGGTCGGCGGGCAACTCCTACCTGGAGGAGAAGGCCCCCTGGCTGGAGATCAAGACCGACCAGGAGGCCGCGGCCCTCACCCTGCGCACCGCCATGAACCTGATCCACCTCTACTCGGTGGTCTCCGAGCCCTTCATCCCGGCGTCCTCGGCCACCATGCGCGCCGCCTTCGACCTCAAGGACGACACAGCCGTCTGGGTCACCGCCGAGGAGGCCAAGACCCTGGACTTCGTCCCGGCCGGCACCCCCTTCACCGTCCCACCGGTCCTCTTCGCAAAGCTGACGGAGGAAGACCTGGAGACGTACAAGGAGCGCTTCGGCGGTACGCCCGAGCAGTGACCACACCAGTCACCACGTAGGACCGCTCCACCCCGTTCTCCGCGTGCCTCATTCCTCCTCGGCCGGCACGCAGAGGACGGGGAAGTGCGACAGGTGCAGCAGTTTGTGCGGGGTCGAGCCCAGCAGGGCCCCGCGCATGGGGCTCTCGCCCCATGTGCCCACCACGATGAGCCGGGCCTCGTGGCGTGTCGCGGCGTCGATCAGCGCCTGCGCCGGCTTCTGGTCGATGATCTCGACAAGGGTCGGTACGCCGGCCGCCTCGGCCGCCGTGACAGCGTGTTCGAGTGCGACGCGTCCGGCCTGGTGGAGTGCCTCACGGTGGGTCCGGTACTCCTCGCCCCTGCCGCCCGGGACCGCGGCGCCGTAGACCAGCACGAGGGGCTCGCCGTAGTTGGCGGACACCTCGATCGCGACCCGCAGCGCGCGCAGGGCGCCCGGCGACTCGTCGTATCCGAGAACGATCGGCATCTCAGGACTCCTTGCCCTTTCCATGGACGAGCCGGGGGTCGGCGACGCCCGGGCGTTCCGACCAGAAGGCGGGGGTCACCAGGCGCAGCACGACCATGAGCACCACGCCCGTGAGCGCGATGCCGATGCCGATGACGAGCGGCGGGCCGAGCCCGAACCAGGAGACGCCGCTGTAGGAGTTCGCGGGGTCGGCCATGTCGGAGACCGATTCCACCAGCAGCCACGCCAGCAGTCCGGCGCCGGCCAGCGGGCCGAGGCCGATGAGCAGGAAGTGGTGGACGCTCTCGGTCAGATGGCGACGGTAGTAGACCGCGCAGGCGACGCCCGTGAGCGCGTAGTAGAACGCGATCAGCAGTGACAGCGCGGTGAGCGAGTCGAAGAGCGCGTTCTCGCTGATCTGGTTGACGACGACGTACCAGGCGATGGCGATGGCGGCGACCCACCACGTGCTCACGTCTGGCGTGCGGAAGCGCGGGGCGATGTGCGCGAAGTGCGCGGGCAGCGCGTGCCTGCGGGCCATGGACAGCGCCGTGCGGGACGCCGGGATGATCGTCGTCTGCGTCGACGCCAGCGCGGACGTCGAGACCGCGAGCAGGACGACCCAGTCCCAGCCGCCCATCACCTCACCGGCGAGCAGCGCGAAGATGTACTCCTCGTCGTCCGCGTTGTCGGTCAGATAGGCGGTTCCGGCATAGGCGACGACCGCGTAGCCGACCGATACATAGGTCACCAGCAGAATGACCGTCGACCAGACGCCCGCCCTGCCGGGAGCGGTGGCGGAGTCCTCGACCTCCTCGGTGAGGTTGACCGCCGACTCCCAGCCCCAGTAGATGAACACGCCCAGCAGCAGGGCTGCGGTGAGCGTCGCGCCGCCGGCCCCGAAGGGGTTCAGCCAGCCGAGCGACGGATCGACGGAGTCGAGGGTGCCGGTGTCGGCGTAGACGCGGTAGAGCGCCACCACCGCGAAGGCGAGCAGGCAGACGACCTGGGCGAGGATCAGGACGTTCTGCACCTTGGCCGACACCTCGGTGCCGATGACGCACACGGCCGTCATCACAAGGATGAGCAGCACCGCGAGCGACTGGCGTACGACGTCGTTGTCGGCCCAGCTGTCGAGGCCGAAGGCGAGCAGGGCGAAGCTCACGGCGACGTCCGCCAGCGACCCGACCACCAGGACCCCGGTCATCGCGATGGCCCAGCCGCCGAGCCAGCCGGCCCACGGTCCCATCGCCCGGGTGACCCACGAGAAGGTCGTACCGCAGTCCTGGTCGACCTTGTTGAGGTAGTAGAACGCCGACGCGATCAGCAGCATCGGTACGAACGAGGCGACCATCACGCCGGGGGCGTAGATGCCCACGAGTGCCACGACCGGGCCGATGACCGCCGCCAGGGAGTAGGCGGGGGAGGTCGCGTTGAGCCCGATGACGAGCGCGTCGACGAAGCCGATCGCGTTGGGCTTCAGTCCGTCGGGCGGGCGTGCGTCAGCGGTGTCGTCGGCCATGGTCCCTCGCTCCGGTTGTAGGTGAATCCAGACAACAGGGGGCTAAGGGACTTTCTACGCTATCCAGGCTCGCTTGTGACGTCCTCGCGCATGCCCCACGGCGAGCCGTACTCCGTCAGCAGGTCGAGGAAGGGCCGGGGAGGCAGCGCTTCGGGGCCGAGCACGCCGCTGCCGTGCCAGGCTCCGGAGGCGATGAGTTCGAGGGCGACCACGGGGTTGATCGCGGTCTGCCAGACCACGGCCTGGGAGCCGTACTCCCGCATCGACCACTGGTTGTCGACCACGTGGTAGAGGTACACCTCGCGGGGCCGCCCGTCCTTGGTGCCCTTGACCCAGGTGCCCGCGCACGTCTTTCCGCGCATACGGTCCCCGAGGCCGGCCGGGTCGGGCAGGCAGGCGGCGACGACGTCCCGCGGGGAGACCGCGGCCTTGCCGCCCCCCGTACCGACGGTGACGGGGTCCGTGCGGTCGAGCCCCAGCTTGTGGAGGGTCTTGAGCACGCCGATGAACTCGTCACCCAGGCCGTACTTGAAGGTGACCCGCTTCGCCTTCAGCCACCGGGGGACCAGCAGCACTTCCTCGTGCTCGACGTTGACGCACTCCACCGGCCCGATGCCCTCCGGGAAGTCGAAGACCTCCGGCTCGCTGAAGGGCGGCGTGGTGAACCAGCCTCGCCCCTCCTCGTAGACGACCGGCGGGTTCAGGCACTCCTCGATGGTCGTCCAGATACTGAAGGAGGGCGCGAAGTCGTATCCGTCCACGACCAGGTCGGCCCCGTCGCGGATACCGATCTCCTCGATCCCGTCCTCGTCGAACAGCTCGTCGGCGGCGTACCGGGCGAACACGTCCGACAGGCCGGGCTCCACGCCCATGCCGACCAGCGCGAGCCGGCCGGCCGCCTCCCACTCGGCGGCCCGTTCGAACTGGGCGTCGCCCAGCTTGACGCCGCACTCCTCGTAGGGGCGGCTCGGGTGCGGCCGGGACAGGGACATCGCCATGTCGAGGTAGTGGGCGCCGTGGGCGAGCGCCGCGTCGAAGAGGGACGGGACGAACCGTGGATCGGTGGCGTTGAGCAGTACATCGCAGCGATGCTCGGCGAGGGCCGCCCGCACGGCGTCGGTGTCCGACGCGTCGAGCCGCACCGCCGTGAACCTGTGCCCGTCCTCCCCGAGTGCCGCGACGGCCGACTCCGCCCGTGCGGGGTCGTGGTCGGCCACCACCATGTGCTCGAAGAACGCCCGCCGGGCCGCGATCCGGACGACCGCCCCGCCCACGCCTCCCGCCCCGACCATGAGAACTCGCACAGCGCAGCCTCCTTCGTCCGGTCCGTCGTGCCGTCATGCCATTGGTGGGAGGACCCTCCGCGCCGTCCGGTGGGGCAGGAAGATACCAGGCGAATTCATGCGAGAGGTGATGGATACGGCGCATGGCCATGTTCGTCCGCGGCGACCGGGCGGAACGCCGCGCACGATGTGTGAAGTGGCAGTCGCGGCAGGCGCGTCGGCGCCTTCACCGTCCCGCCGGTCCTCACGGCACGTCGGCGTCCGACGCCGCCGTACTCATCGTCGCGGAGCTGAGCGCCAACGCCGTGTTCCACGGAAGGGTCCCGGGGCGGGACTTCGCGCTGCGGCTCGTCCACGCGCTCGTACGCGTCGAGGTGTCCGACACCCATCCCGCCCTGCCGGTGCCCCTGGACCCGTCCGCCGACTCCGACGGGGGCCGGGGCCTGATCCTGGTCGAGGCCCTGGCCGACCGCTGGGGCATGACCGACCGCAACGGACCGGGCAAGACGATCTGGGCGGAGGTGGACCTCTCGCCGAAGACCGGCGCCGGGCACCCCTGACTCCCCAAACTCCCCAACGGGCCCGTTCAAGGACGTGCCGCCCTCTCCGGCACCTGACCTGCCACGGCCATA
The DNA here is from genome assembly GCF_036346855.1 of Streptomyces europaeiscabiei. NCBI lineage: Bacteria > Bacillati > Actinomycetota > Actinomycetes > Kitasatosporales > Streptomycetaceae > Streptomyces > Streptomyces europaeiscabiei. The sequence continues at coordinate 5,396,322 of NZ_CP107841.1, read as the reverse complement.
ACGCCACCCCCGACGTCACCCCCCTGAGAAGGCGGACTACGCAGACCAATTACTGATGATCTCGACGTCATGTCGCCGGACGGTTGAGGGGACCTCCAAGTCAGACAGGTCTTCGTTGGGTGACATCACGACCGGAATCTCAGTAGTGCTAGCGTTCGATCAACCGCCGCAAAATTAATAGGTATCTGTCGATCGGCTGCACGGCCGGCTTCAATCTGAAGCAGATATCCGGCGACACCAAGCGGCTTGGAACGGCCGGTCACTGCACGACCGTCGCCACCCAGACGTACTCCAACCACAGCACCCATGGTGGCTCGACAACCGTCAGCACCAAGTGGTCACACCAGGGTGACTCGGGCGACCTCGGCTACACGTCCAAGGGGGACAAGGCCAGCACCCGCACCTTCTATCACAACGTCAACAAGTCGAGGTACGCGGACAAACGAGGGTCCATGCCGGCCGTCGGTACGTCGATCTGCAAGTTCGGCAGAACGTCAGGTAAGACCTGCAGCACCGTCAGGTACAAGAACGTCAATGCCGGTGGTCTTGGACACATGGTCGTCATGAATGGGAACGTCTGCAAGCCCGGTGACAGCGGCGGTCCCTGGTTCAGCGGCGGAACGGCCTACGGCATTCACACCGGGATCGTTCCCGTAGACGGTGCGCAGCGATGCATCTTCACGCCGGCCTACCTCTACCAGAACCGCGGATACGACGTGTGGACGCGTTAGACAGTGAGTGAGATGATCGAGGCGGGGACCAGCCACCCGCCCCGATCATCGTGTTGCGAAGGTTGCCCTCGTGAAGTTAGTGAAGGTCCTGCTTTTCGTGTCCGTGAGCATGCTGGCGCTTTCCGCCTGCGAAGGCTCCGGCGAGAGTGCTGAGCCAGGCGTTTCTCCCTCCGAGAGCACGGAGGGAATTTCCTTGCCTGATGCTGAAGGTGTTTCTGTCGTCGGTGCCGATCCCACAGTCATCGTCCATGATCTGACCGTGGCTCCCGGGATGACCGTCAAAGGGCGCCTTGCCTATGTAGGGGAAAGCAAGTGTCTTCTGGTCCACGGCAAACGGGCCGACGAGGAATTCACAGCGACCCCGATCTGGCCCAAGGGTGTTGAGCCCGTCGTCAGCAACGGCAAGCGGGGCGTGCGGGTGCCCGGCTTCGGGGCCGTCCTGGAGGGAGACGCGATCGCCGCGGGCGGCAGCTTCTGGGAAGCCGATGACAAGAGAGTCAACGACTCCGGCATCGACCCGACCTGTCGGGCAGAGGACGGATTCATCGTCTTCAATGCGGACTCGTTCCAACAGTGAGACGCGAGAGGGCACCGTCGACTGACACCCGAACACATAAAGCTCCACGGCCAACTGGATCTCCCGAGCGCAGCCGACTCCGTACACTCCACGTGAGCGCACCTGGCGATCCCACCCTCACCCGGTCACCACCGTGATCCCTCGCCCCGGGATCCGTGGTGATCTCCCCTTGATGTTCCCCTCGACACCGCCGAACACCTCGTCGCAGAACTCGCCGCGAACGCCGCCACGCACGGCCGGCTCCCCGGCCGGGACTTCCGCCTCGTCCTCCACACCCGGAAGTGGCCGAGACCACCGCCAGCGCCGAGCCCACGCCGACGGAAAGCGCGTACGCGTTCAAGAACCACGTCGGCGAGACCCTCGGTGAGGCCACCGACTCGGTGAAGACGGACGACATCGACGACATCAAGTGGCTCAAGGCGGTCAAGAAGCTCGGCAGCCCCAAGCACTCCTGGAAGGTGTGCTTCCAGTACCCGTTAGCCGGCACGCCGATTGAGTCGATATACGACTTCAAGGCTCAGTTCTCCGTCGTCCCGCCCCGCACTGCCTGCCCCAGGAACGACGACATGGCCATGGTCACCGTGCCGAAGGTGAAGAGCAAGACATACGGGCAGGCAGTGAAGCTGCTCAAGGATGCTTCCGCTGGCTTCTGGCGCCTGAGAACGACGTCATGCGCCTCGCGTGATGCCGGACAGGGGCGGACGACCTGGTCGGCGGGGCCCGGCGAAGGGCTCTGATCCTTCACCCTCACGCACCCGTCGGCGACCCCGATCGGCGGACATGGTGACGCCGTCCGGCCACCGGAGAAGGATGGCCGGGCGGCGTCACGTATACGTGGGAGCGGTCAGGAGAGGGTGCCCGCGCCCGTCGTGCCGGTCAGGTCGGTCAGGAGGCTGGTGACCGTGGTCTGGAGGCCGGCGGTGAGGGCCGGGGTCCAGTTGACGGTCGTCTTCAGCTTCTTCGAGTTCGCGGCGTTGTACGCGGAGACGAGGTCCGTGGCCTTGCCGTTGACGATGTTGCCGCTGCCGGCGACCGAGCCCGTGCCGTCGCCGCTCAGCAGCTTGGCGACCTTCGCGTCGGCGGGGATCCTCCAGACGTTGCGCTCGGCGACGACCTGGGCCTTGGCGCGGGAGTCGAGGCTGTACTTGGGGGCGTAGCCGTTGACCGTGGTGGTGTCGTAGACGTTGTTGTAGAGGTGGATCTGGCCGATACGGGCCAGGGGCGCCCGCTGCACGATCCCCTTCCACAGGTTGTGGTGGATCGTCACGCGCAGCTTGCCGGTGGAGTCGGTGTCGCTGCTGCCGATCAGCATCGTCTTGTCGTGGTTGAGGAACTGGTTGCGCTCGACCGTCACCAGGTCGGAGCCGTTGGTGATGTCCAACGCACCGTCGTGGACCTGGTACTTGCGGCCGAAGTGCGTCGCCTCGGTCTTGTCGAAGGTCGGCGCGTCGGTGAACGTGTTGTGGTCCGCCCAGACGTTGGTCGCGCCGCGCAGCGTGACGGAGTCGTAGTTGGAGTTCCACTCGCCGGACGAGCCGTCGGTCGGGTCCCACTGCGGGAAGCAGTCCTGGGTGTCCGCGAAGGTGAGGTTGCGCATGACGACGTTCTTCACGTTCTGGACCAGGACACTGCCGCCGAGGATGCCGGCCTTGGTGCCGGGGACGCCCACGATGGTGGTGTTGGACGGCACCCTGAAGACGATGTTCTTCTTCTGCTTGTTGGCGGCGGCCGCGCGGGCGGTCTCCTGGGTGCCCTTCGGGGCCTTCTTGCCGTACGTCGACGGGTCGAACGCCTTGAGGTAGGCGGAGAGCGAGTAGCCGGTGCCGGAGGCGTAGTCCGCGCAGGTCAGCTTCTTGCCGGAGTCGTTCGTGTTGGCGTCGATCGTGCCCTTGATCTTGATGATGCGGGGCGTGGTGTCGGTGGCGGAGCCGAGGGCCTTCACGAGCTGCGCCCGGGTCGACACCGTGAAGGTGTGCGCCGCGTCGGCCTTCGCACCGCCGGTCGTACCGGAACCGGACGCCGCCCAGCCGTCCTTGGCGGGCAGTACCTGGTGGTAGAGGTCCACGGTGGGGTTGGCGTTGGCGTTCATCACGAGGACGCCGGCGCCGACAGCGGCGGCCACGGCCGCGGCGGAGACCATGAGGGTCCGGCGCGTGCGGAGGGACCGGCGGTGGGACGGGCGCGGGGAGGCAGAGGCCACGGATGAGTCCTTACGTAACGTACGTGATTCGGGGGAACACGTGGTTCGTGTGGAGCCCCCGTGAAGGGGGTTCCGACTCATGTGTGGTCGCCGCGCGGGGAAAGGTTGCCTCCAACTTCCCTGTCCGTCGGGGGATCTGAGCCGCGGTCAGCCGAGGTTCGACTTCACGTGGCTGATGACCTGCTCGAACTCCTTCTTGGGCGAGAAGTCCACGTACTCGCAGTCATCAAGCGCTTCCGGTGCGTGCCCGGGCGGCCAGTAGAAGGCCTCACCCTCCTCGTAGGTCTTGTCGCCCTCCTTGGTGTGCATCACGAGCCGACCCTTGAACATGTAGCCCCAGTGGGGGACCTGGCACAGGCCGTCGGGCTCGTCCTTGAGGGCCGGCCGCATGTCCGTCCCCTTGGGGAACCGGACGAAGGCGACCTCCGTGCCGCCGCCGATGTCCCGCATACGCAGTTCGACGCCGTCGCCCTCGATCTCGACGGGTGCATCCGTCCGCGTGACTGCCGTCATGATTCCTCCACGACCGATCCGCCGCGGGGCCTCGGGAATCTCCCTGCCGGGGTCCGCTCTCTCGGGACCCCGCACTTTCCAGTCTGCGCCTGCATCACGCACACCTCGAATCGGGGTGAGTTGCGTCACGACCGAAATGCGCCTGATGGAATCGATCGACCTGCTTTTCCGGAGCGACAAATGCCACCTCCTCGATATCTATGGGGCACTTGCCGCCACGAGTGGCAAATTCACCTGATCATCTGCTTCGCGATGCCCTCACCCACCGCCCCGGCGGGGAGGTCTTCTGCCTGGTCCCGCTTGCGCACGAGGGGCCTGAGCGGGTGCGCCGACGGCTGGGTTCGTTCGTCCTCCCACCCCCGGGAAACATGATCGACACCGCTTCGACAGTCGCACGGACGTTCGTTGCCCGGTGCGCTCGGCGGTCCCCATAATGACCGGGCTCGCCAGGGCGGCGGCCGACCAGGAGGTCATTCAGGACCAGAGCAGGACGAAGTCGGACCACTCAGTGAGGCCACGCATGTCACGTATGAACAGTCACCGCCGGAAGACGAAACGCTCGGGTACGAGGGGTTCGGAAACCGGGCGTCCGAGAACGAAGCGCCGGAAGATAGCCGTCGCCACCGCCGTCGTGCTGGTCGTGGGTGCCGTGGGTATCCCCACTGCGGCGCTGGCGGGCGGCCACGGACTGGGCGGCTGGAGCAGTGTGGCGTCCTCCTGGTGGGGAGGGAACAAGTCGGACCAGGCTTCCCCGGAGCCCTCGCGCACACCCACCCCGTCCGCGGCAGAAGCCTCCGCGAGCGCCTCCCCCACACCGTCGCGCAAGAAGCGCCCGTCGCGCTCCGCGAGCCCGAGCGCGTCCCCTTCGAAGTCCGGCGGTCCGGCCGCCAAGTCCACCCCCGACAGGGCCGACACCCCGGACAGGACAACCTCACCTCCGACAGCCCCCAAGGCGACGAAGGCCACGAGGTCCGACACCACTACTCCCACCACCTCCGCCGGCGACACGGATTCCGGCCCCACGGCCCGTGTACTGACCCTGGTCAACGCCGAACGCGACAAGGCGGGTTGCTCGCCGGTGACCGTGGACACCAAGCTCACCAAGGCCGCGCAGGACCACAGCCAGGACATGGCCGATCACACGAACATGTCCCACACCGGTTCCGACGGCTCGTCCATGAGTGACCGTCTCGCCCGCGTCGGCTACCGCTTCAGCACGGCGGGCGAGAACGTCGCCGCCGGCTACGGCACCGCCGAGAGCGTCATGGACGGCTGGATGAACAGCCCCGGCCACAAGGCCAACATCCTCAACTGCGCCTTCAAGGAAATCGGCATCGGCCTGGCAGGACCGGGCAACTACTGGACCCAGAACTTCGGCTCACAGGCGTAGCCCCCGAGGTGCCGTATGAGGGCGGCGGCGCCGTGTCGGGTGACGGGGAGTATGCGGGCGGAGTCGTCGCTCTCACGGAGGAGTATGCGGGAAGGGGACAGGGCGAGTTCGACGCATGAGGCGCCGTCCGAGCCGCTGGAGAACGAGGACTTCTGCCATTGAGGCACGTCTCACAGCTCCTTCACCAGGCGATGGATGAATTCCCTTGACCGGCCGGGGTCAAGGGACAGAACCTCCGGCATAGAGCAACGCGGCGCTGGCCCCCGCGAACCGTCCACGTCGAACGGGATCACCCGCACAGTGACACCAGGACACCAAGGGCCCGGCCGCGGCCTCGCCCTCGCCCTCGTCGAGGCCTGCGCCGAGAACCGGGGGTGGTTCAACTCGATGCCTGCGCCGAGGACCCGGGGTGGTTCAACTCGATCCACACCGCCAAACCCCACCGCACGGACGGCAAATTCGTCTGGTGCGATCTGACCACGGCGGTGTGAACGTTTCTTCCTGGCTCGAAAGAGTGATCACCCCCCAAGTGGCCCAAATCGGCGCGGGATGCCCCATAGGTTCCACCACATGGTCACTTCAGCGCACGAGGGTATGCACCGCATCTTCCAGGAGCGGCCCGAGATCCTGACCCCTGTCTTCGAGGCACTGGGCATCGCGTTACCGGACAAGGCGAGCGTGTACGCGGTCGCAACCGACGCCACGGAGACCAAGCCGATGGCGCGGCACATCGACACGGTGCTGCGCGTCGACCCGTCCGACGGCGAGGACTTCCTGCTCGCCGTCGAGGCGCAGGAGCGGCGCGACAGGAGGAAGGAGCGAAGCTGGCCCTACTACATCGCCTATCTGCAGTCGAGGTACCGTCTGCCGGTCCTCCTGCTCGTGGTCTGCCGCGACCGGGCCACGACCAAGTGGGCGACCGGCCCGTTCGACTGCGGAGCCCGCGGCTGGGTCGCCCAGCGTACGTACCCTCTCGTCGCAGGACCGGACAACCTCCCGGTGATCACCGACGCGAGGACCGTGGCGGAGAAGCCCGCGATGGCCGTCTTCTCCGCGCTGGCCCATGCCGACAACCCCGAGCGCGACGCCATACTGAACGCATTGCACCGTGGCTTCGCGCAGCTGGACTGGAGCGCCGCCGGCTACTTCAGCCAGTTCCTGGAGAACGCCCTGGGGGAGAGCCCCGCCGGAGACAAATGGAGGCACATCATGACGTTCGTCAACTACTTCCCCGGCCGGGGCACGATCCTGGAGAAGGCCTACCTCGACGGTGAGGCCAAGGGCGAAGCCAAGGGCGTCCTGGCCGTCCTGGAAGTGCGCGGCGTCCCCGTCTCCCCCGAAGTCCGCGAACGCATCACCACATGCTCCGACCCCATCCGAGTCAGCGACTGGCTCGACCGGGCCGGCACGGTCACGCACGCGGAGGAACTCTTCGCGGAGGACCCGGAGAACTCAGGGGCCGCCGATGCCCCGTCCGGTGAGGGCCTCGTATAGGCCCCGGTCTGCCCTCTGCGAGGCAATCGGGCCATCGCGGCATCGAGCGGCTGAGTCCAGTCACGTGTAGCAGCACCACTGTCGCCGCCAGGCCGACAGGGCCCGGCGGCGATGGCGGACTTCCGGCTGCCCTTCTCCGTTCAGCCCTCAGTCCTCAGCCCCGGTCCCCACCCCCGCCCGGACCGCCCCCGAAGCCGCCGCCCTCCGGGGCCTCGCCCGCCGTGACCGTGGCGATCTTCTTCGCCGAGCCGAGCTTGCCGGACCCGGCGAGGCCGCCGGTGTCGGAGCCGGAGGTGGTGCCGCCGGAGTACACCGTGTACTTCTCGCCGCTCTTGATCGACCCACCCGAGTACACGACGTTCTGGATGGTCTTCGAGGTGACGTACGACGCCACGACCTTTCCGTCCGCGTCGACGATGTGCAGGGTCGTGCCCGCCTCGACCGACGCGTCCAGGGTCGCCGACAGCCAGCCCTGTTCCGATCCCTCGTCCGGGGCGACGACCATGCCCGCGCTGCCCGCGGCGAGGAGCGTGCCGCCGCTGACGGTGAAGCTGCCGTTGACGTCGAGCGCTCCGTTGCCGCCCATCTCGGGGCCGTTGACGACGATCGTGCCGCCGGTGATCTCGGCGGTGCCGTTGGAGTCGAAGCCGTCGCCCTGGGAGTTGAGGACCAGGGTGCCGCCGGTGACCTTGGCGGAGTAGTCGCCGACGTTCTCGCCACCACCGCCCCCGCCGGGACCGCCGCCCCGTCCGCCCTGCGCGTCCTCCTCGGAAGTCGCCTCGCTGCCCGACGCGTTGACGCCGTCGTCGTCGGAGGTGACGTTCGAGGTGCCGCCCCGGACGAGGATGTCCTTGCCCTCCAGGCCCTCGTTGGAGCCGGTGATGTCCAGCGTGCCCTCGCTGATGACGAGGTCACCCTCGGCGTGGATGCCGTCGTCTCCGGCCGCGAGGGTGACGTCGGCACCGTTGAGGTGGACGGCCGCGTCGCCGTGCAGGGCGTCGGCGGAGGCGTTCACGTCGACCGTGCCGCCCTCCAGCACCGTGATCACGCCGGACTTCAGGCCGTGCGCGGAGGTGTCGTCGGAGGCCTCGCTCTTCACGGTCAGTTCGCCGCCGGTGACGACGAGGTCGGTCGCGGCGTCCACGGCGTCCCCGTTCGCGGTGACGGAGACCGTGCCGCCCGAGACGGCGATGTAACCCGCGTCCTCCTCGTCCGCGTTGTCGGACTTGAGCCCGTCGCCCTTCGCCGTCACGGTGACCGTGCCACCGGTGACCACCAGGTAGTCCTTGCCCCGGATGCCGTCGTCGGCGGCCTCGACGGTGACGTTCCCGCCCTCGACGACCAGGCCGTCCTTGCCGGCGATCGCGTCGTTGCCGTTCCCCTTCACGCTCAGTGAGCCGCTGCCGCCGATCGTCAGGTCGCCCTCGCTGTACAGGGCGGCGTTCGCCTCGGCGTCGTCGGCGTAGGAGTCCGTGTCGCTCAGCTTGTTCTCGCTGCCGTCCGCGAGGACGACCACGAGCCGCTCCGCCTCGGTCGCGGCGATCGCCGACCCGGAGGAGCTGGAGATGTCGACCCCGTCGAGGACCAGCTTGACGGTCGCCTCGGGGGCGGTGACCACGATCTGCCCGTCGTCGAGGGACCCGCTCAGCAGATACGTGCCGCTGGAGGTGATGGTGACGGTGGACCCGTCGACGTCCACCCCCTTGCCGTCGGCGGAGGCGGAGTCGCCCTTCAGCTCGATGGAGACGGCCTTTGACTTCTCGTACTCCGTGTCGCCGTCCTCGGCGTGCGTGTCCTCGTTGTCGGCGAGGACGGCCGCCGCGTCCTGCGTCCCGTCCACGGCAGCCGCCGCGCTCGCACTCGACGACGCGTCGGACGACGCCGAGCCGGAGTCGCTCCCGGAGGAGCAGCCGGCCAGCGCGGCGGTCGCGAGGACGACGGAGGCGAGGGCGGCGACCGCCTTCGTACGGAACCCCCGTGCCCTTCTCTTCCACGTGTTCATACGGATGTTCATGCAGGGCTCCCGTTCAGTGCAGGTGCGGTGGGGAAGTGGCGCCGCAGAACGGGCAGCCAGCGGTGGGCGGGCAGGTCGGGCCGGAGCGCGGCGAGCCCGGTGCCGTACTTGGAGACCGGGCAGGGCCGGTGCTTGAGCGACCACAGCAGCCGGTCGGCGCCGGAGCCCGCGCGCCCGGCCTTGGTCTCGACGATGGTCCGCTCGGGGGTGCGCAGTTCGGTGCCGTCGGGCAGTGCCCAGGTCAGGTCGGTGTCGACGGTGACCCGGCTGCCGCTGCCCGGCAGGAAGAGGGTGGTGCGGCTGTAGCGGGTGGTGAGCGTGGGCACCAGGCGGAACTCCCGCGCGTCGATGCCCGCCTCGCCGAGGACGTCGTCGGCGTAGGCGCGTGCCTCGGGGCCCAGCCGCTCCGGCTCCCCGTCGTACGGGACGCGCTGCTTGACGGTGGTGCCGCGCGGGCCGCGCGTCTTGACCTCCAGGAAGTGCTGCCCGGACCCCAGATACGTCCGGATCCGCAGCTTGAAACGGCGTCGCCGGCGGCGGGCCGCGCCCAGATAGCCGTCCATGTCCGGGGTGTCGAAGTACACGGACCGGTACGCGAACTGCCGCTCGCCGTCGACCTCCAGGACCTGCACTCCCCCGGTGTCGGCTCCGCTCGACCGGGAGGTGCCCCCGCCGTCGAGCCCGCCGAGCACGAAGGGAAGGTCGGTGAGGGGCAGCATGTACTTGCGGTCCAGGCGGGTCAGCAGCTCGGCACGGCTGACGAGTTCGTCCAGGCCGATGGGGCGCAGCGCCCCCACCACGGGGGCGACGGAGTCCAGGGCCGTCATGCCCGGACCCCTTGCCCCTGCGCCTGCCCCTGCGCCTGCTGGTGCGCCTGTTCCTGTCCCTGCGCCTGCCCGACCCGGGGGCCGGCCTCCTCGCGCCTGCGCGGTCCCTCGCCGGTGACGACGTACCGGACGTCGACCAGGGTCATGTCGTTGACCAGGTCGACGCTCTGCACGGACAGGTTCACCACCCGCCCGCCCAGCAGCACTTCGAGGTACGCGCGCAGGGCGTCCTCGTCGGTGTAGGCGGCGTCGAGCCGCAGGCTGCGCTGCCGGTAGCGGCCGAAGAGCCTCGGGTGGTCGCCGACGTACAGCGTGGCGACGATCAGCATCATGAGGAGGCCCGAGAGGACGTTGACCTCCTCCGGCAGTCCGGCCAGCAGGCCGAGCGCGAGCGCGGAGAAGTAGTAGGCGATCTCGTGATGGGCGATCTCGTTGGACCGCAGCCGGATGATCGACAGGACGCCGAAGAGCCCCATCCCGAGGCCGATGCCGACCGACGAGGAGCTGAGCGTCATCGCCACCGCGAGAACACCGACGTTGACTCCGAGGAAGGCGGCGATGAGGTCCCGGCGGTGGTGACGCGGGAAGTAGACCGCGAAGGTCAGTACGGAGATGGCGGCCAGGTCGGCAACCACGAGAAGGGTCTGGTCCATGTCAAAAGACAATCGAGGGTCAACCTTTGAGCGCGCTTTGCCTTCCCTTAACGGAACTTGAGAAGTCCTGCGCGAAAACGGCAGATGAACTCGATCGACTTCGGCCGCTTCTTGTGAAACGACTGTGGAGACCCGCCAGTATTTTAGATTTCAAGATTGTTACTGACGAGTTGTCTGTGACATTGGGGTCCTCGGGGGATCGAGATCTTTCGGATCGATCGACATGGACCCACAGTTGACGAACCATCACATACACCCGAGGACGGCCGCCACCCTGCTGGCACCGCTTCTCGCCGGAGCCCTGACCCTGACCGCGGTCACCGCTCCCTCCTACGCCAACTCTACTGAGAGCAGTGGCAGTTACGGCCACGACACCTACACCTACACCTACATCGTGAAGCTCGCCGACGCGCCCGTCGCCGCGTACGAGGGCGGGCTGCCCCGGCTGAAACGGACGGCTCCCGCGGCGGGCAAGCGGCTCGACGCCGGCTCCACCGCGGTCCGCAGCTACGTGCGGCATCTGGACTCCCGCCGGGACGAGGTGCTGGACGCCGTCCCTGGCGCGAAGAAGCTGTACGACTACGACTACACGTTCAACGGATTCGCCGCCCGGCTCACCGGCCGGCAGGCCACGAAGCTGGCCGTGACGCCCGGGGTGCTGTCGGTGACCCGCTCCACGGTCGTGCAGCCGATCGCTCCCGCGTCACCGGAGTCGGTGGCCGGGACGGCCAAGGGCGCCATGGTGACCAAGGGGGCCGTCGGCGGTGAGCGCACCGCGCCGGTCTCGCCCCTGTCCGAGCCCGCGTCCCCGCCCGCGACCGCTGACGAGAGCGGCACCACCGAGGCAGCCCTCCCTGACGTGCCCCGATTCCTCGGCCTCACCGGGAAGAAGGGCCTGTGGGCGAAGGCCGGCGGTCCCGAGCGGGCCGGCGAGGGCATGATCGTCGGGGTGATCGACCCGTTCGGTCCGAAGAACCCGATGCTCGCCCCGCTGCCGGAGCCCCGCCCCGACGCGGACGTCATCGCCAGGAAATGGCGCGGCACCTGCGACGAGGGCGACAGCAGCGACCCGACCCACCAGGTCACCTGCAACAACAAGGTGATCGGGGCCGCCTGGTTCCGTGCCGAGGTGCCGGACCCCCAGCCGATCGACGTGCCCTCGCCGCTCGACATGCACAGCCACGGCACCCACATCGGCACCACGATCGCCGGCAACTACGAGACCCCGGCGTCGATCGACGGCACGAACATCACCGGCACGCTCAGCGGACTGGCCCCGGCGGCCCGCCTGGCCTTCTACAAGACCTGCTGGAGCATCGGTTGCGGCGGCGCGGACAACACCGCCGCGATCGACCGCGCGGTGGCCGACGGCGTGGACGTCATCAGCTTCTCCATCGGCGGCACCCTGACCGACCCGACCTCCACGGAGGCGATGTTCAACGCGGCGAAGGCAGGCGTGTTCGTCTCGGCCGCGGCGAACAACGAGGGCCCGGACACCGTGGAGAACACCGCTCCCTGGATCACGACGGTCGCGGCGGAGTCCCACGACACCGGTTTCACCGCGACCCTGACCCTCGGCGACGGCCGCTCCTTCACCCAACCCGGCCTCACCAAGGGGACACCCTCCACCCCGCTGGTCAACGCCGTCGCGGTCGGCAGGCAGGACGCGAAGCAGACCGAGCACTGCGCGCCGGGCACGCTCGATCCGGACAAGGCGAAGGGGAAGATCGTCGTCTGCGACCGGGGCGGCGAGGGCTTCACCTACCAGGACAGGTTCGACGAGCTGAAGCAGTCCGGCGCGGTCGCGATGGTCCTGGCCAACACGCCGACCAGCGCCCAGGACCTCGTCACGGACCCGCAGTTCCCCATGATCTCGGTGAGCCCGAAGGACCGGGAGACGGTCAAGGAGTACGCCGCCGGTCCGGGGGCCGGCGCGGAGATCTCCCCGACCAGGAGCGGGCACGTCCGGGCTCCCGTCATCACCGGCTTCTCCTCCTCGGGTCCCGACCCGTTCTCCGGCGGCGACCTGCTCAAGCCCGACATCGCCGCACCGGGCGAGTTGATCGCGGCGGGCACCGTGCCCGGCGGCTTCGCCGGATACACCGGTGAGTACGGCTTCATGAACGGTACGTCGATGGCGACGCCGCACATCGCCGGCCTCGCCACCCTGCTCATGCAACTGCACCCGGACTGGACCCCGATGAAGGTCAAGTCCGCGCTGATGACCACGGCGACCACGACCGACAACGAGGGCGAGCCGATCGGCCGGCACAACGACGAGGGAACCGAAACCGCCTCCGCCACCCCGCTCGACTACGGAGCGGGCTCGCCCAGGGTGACCCGTGCCGCCGACCCCGGCCTGGTCTACGACTCGACGCCCGCCGACTGGACGGCGTACCTCTGCGCCCTCGGCAAGCAGCCCACCGCCGCGGACGGCACCGACCCCTGCGCCACTGCCCCGAAGACCGACCCCAGCGACCTCAACTACCCGTCCCTCTCCGTCGGTGGCCTCATCGGCAGCCAGACCGTGACCCGCACGGTCACCAACGTCGACGACGTCACCGCCACCTACCGGGCAAAGCTGCGGACCCCACCCGGCTACAAGGCCGAGGTCACACCGAAGCGGCTCACGCTGAAGCCCGGTGCGTCGGCCACGTACCGGGTGAAGTTCACCCGGACGTCCGCGCCCTACGGCCAGTCGGTCTTCGGCTCCCTCACCTGGAGCGACGCCCACAGCCACCACCGGGTGACCAGCCCCATCACCCTGAGCGCCGAACGGATCCAGGCGCCCGCGGAGGTCACGGTGACCGGCGGCGAGGGCTCGACCGGCCCCGTCACGCTCACCCCGGGCATCGGCTGGAAGGGCAGGCTGACGACCGAGGTCACGGGCCTGTACGCGGGTGAGAGGACCACCGGGACCCTCACCGGCACCGACACCACCGCCTTCTGGGACAGCCAGCACGAGAACGCGGCCGTGGTGCGACACCGGCTCCGCGTCCCCGAGGGCGCCTTCACCCGTGTCGCCGTCACCGCCGCGGACCATGTGCCCGGCAGCGACCTCGACCTCTACGCCTTCGACACCGACGGCGACCACGTCGGCGAATGGGCCGACGTCGGCTCCGACGAACACGCCGACCTGCCGCCCGGCGACTACGACGTCTACGTCCTCCAGTACGAACTGCCGGCCGGCACCACCGCCCAGCAGTACACGCTCTGGAGCTGGAAGGTCGGCCAGGGCGAACCCGACGCCCCCGCCACCGTCACCCCGGCCGGCCGGCCGGTGGCCGCGGGCGATCGGCCCGAACTCAAGGTGACCTGGTCCGCTTTGAAGGCCGCGCCCTACGTCGGCCTCGTCGAGTACGGCGACGGTTCGACCACCTTCGGGCGCACCGTCCTGACCGTCACGCCATAGCCGCCCCACACCCCCACACCCCCCACAGCCGCGGGGGCGGACGACGGCCGTACACCTGGCGCCCGATGCCTCCGCGGCGCCCGATCGATCAACATGGATCACAAGTGACACGCACACACATACGCCCGAGAGTGGCCGTCACCACTCTCGTGCCCCTGCTCGCCGGAGCCCTGACCCTCACGGCGGTCATCGCCCCCACCTTCGCCGCCAACTCCAACTCCAACTCCAACTCCAACTCCACTGGCAGCGGTGACAGCTACGGCAACGACACCTACATCGTCAAGCTCGCCGACGCGCCCGTCGCCGCGTACGAGGGCGGGCTGCCCCGGCTGAAGCGGACGGCGCCCGCGGCGGGCAGGCGGCTCGACGCGGACTCCGCCACGGTCGAGAAGTACGTGGCGCATCTGGACGACCGCCGGGAGCGGATTCTCGCCGCCGTGCCCGGGGTGGAGTCGCTCTACGACTACGCCTACACGTTCAACGGATTCGCCGCCGAGCTGACCGGCAGACAGGCCGCGAAACTGGCCGCCACACCCGGGGTCGTCTCGGTGACCCGCAACACGGTCGCCCCGCTGACGCCGACGGGGCCGGACCACGGGCCGGGGGCGGGTGCCGACGGCCGGGCGAAGACCTACGTGCGGATCGAGGCCGGGGACAAGGCCGACGCCGAGGCCGAGGCCGACGCCGAGGTCCCGTCCCCGGAGGCCCAGCAGCCGCCTTCCCCTCCGAAGGACGCGTGGCACGCAGGGCCCTCGTCCTCAGGGGCGCGGGACTGTGACACATGCGGCTCCCCCGCGCGGGCGCGATCAGCCATCACCGGACCCGCACCCGCGGCCGCGACCGCCCGAACACCGCACGCCCCGAGCTCCAAGGCGTCCAGGACCACCGACCCGGCCCGGTTCCCCGACACCCCCCGCATCCTCGGCCTCTCCGGTGACAAGGACCTCTGGGCGAAGGCCGGCGGCCCCGAGCATGCCGGCGAGGGCGTCATCGTCGGCATCGTGGACACCGGCGTCTCCACGTCCAACCCGATGCTCGACGCACTCCCGGAGCCGCGCCCGGACGCCGAGGCCATCGCCGGGAAGTGGCACGGCGACTGCGTGCCCGGCGACGACCCCGCACACAAGGTGACCTGCAACAACAAGGTGATCGGCGCCCAGTGGTTCGGCGTCGGCCGAGCCGACCCGGACGGCGAGGACATCCCCTCGGCGATGGACACCGACAACCACGGCACACACACGGGCACCACGGCCGCCGGGAATCACGGCGTCGCCGCGTCGGTCCCCGGCAGCAACGCCGAGGGCAGGCTCAGCGGTGTCGCCCCGGCCGCCCGCCTCGCCTACTACAAGGCGTGCTGGAGCAACGGCTGCCCGACCGTGGACACCACGGCCGCGATCGACAAGGCGGTGGCGGACGGCGTCGACATCATCAACTACTCCATCGGCGGTGCGCTCCCCGACCAGCCCGACATGGAGGCCCTGTTCAACGCGGCCAAGGCGGGCGTCCTCATCGCCGCACCGGCCGGCAACAGCGGCCCCGACACGGTGGAGCACACCGGCCCGTGGGTCACGACGGTCGCCGCGGCGACGCACGACACCGAGTGCACCGCCTCCCTGGTCCTCGGCGACGGCCGCCTCTACACCAGCCTCAGCCTGAACCCACGTCGGCTCCCCTGCCCTCAGTGACTCGCACAGCCACCACGAGGTCACCAGTCCGATCGCCCTGCGCGCCGTACTGTTCTCGATCCCGAGCGAGGTCACGGTCACCGGCGGCGACACCGCGACGCTGACGCCCGGCGCCGGCTGGAGCGGTGAGCTGACCGCGGTCGCCGACCGTTGTGGCGAACCGCTGCAGAGCGATCCGCCCGCGCACTCCCCCGAGTGCGCGGGCGGATCGCGTCGGCCCGAAACCTGGACCCGCGCCGATTCCCCCGATGGGGTGGCAGGTGCTCCCGTCGACCCCGGCCAACTGCCGCCGTCCCTTACAAGTGGCAGCGCCGGTAAGGAAGTTGGAGCAGAAGGAGGCACGAGTGGTGCGACGGGACAGGGCGCGGACGATGGCCGCGGTGACCGCGGCGGCGACGCTGGCGCTCACTCCGGGGGCGGCTCGGGCGGTCGGTCCCCGGCCCACGGTCGTGGAGACGGTCACGGCGACGGCGGCGGCCGGGGTGGCCACCGCCGGGGCGGTGACACCGACGGCGCGACCACCGGAGATCAGCGGCTTCCTGACGATCGTCAACAAGGCGCGAGCGGACGTCGGGGTCCCCCCGCTGGTCTGGGACGAGTCCGTGGCCGCGCACGCCCGCCACTGGGCGAGGGTGCGGGTCGCGGACTGCGAGCTCATCCACTCGAACAGCCGGTACGGCGAGAACCTGGCCAGGGGTTCCGACCCCCGCTACTCCCTGTCGGACGCGGCCCGCCTGTGGCTCGACGAGAAGTCCGACTACGACCGCCCCTCCAACTCCTGTGTGAACGACCGGGAATGCCTCCACTACACCCAGCTGGTCTGGCGCACCTCGACACGCGTCGGCGCGGCCAGGGCCCGGTGCGGGGACGGCTGGACCTATGTGGTGGCCAACTTCGATCCACCGGGCAACTGGCTGGGCCGACGGCCGTACTGACCCGGGGAAAGGCCGGGGAAGGACGTCAGGGGCCGTGATAATCCCTCCATGGCCCCACCACCCCCGTCATTCCCCACCGCCCCTGAGGCCCGCGCGTGAACGACTTCCCCCCGGGTTCACCCGCGAACGACCAGCACTCGGCCCCACACGTGAACGGCCTCCCCGACCAGCTCCGCCGGTTCCTCGTCGACGTGCTGAGCATCGGCGCCCCGTACGACCTCGCTCTCACCGGCGACCACGCGGCGCAGGCGCACGGACTGATCGAGGCGCGGCCACCCGGGCGGGACCTGGAGGTGGCGACGGAGCACGCGGCCCCGATGGAGCAGATCGCCGCCACGGTCCGGGTGGGCCTCGCGGAACGCGGCTGGCTGGTGCACTCGGTGGAGACGGCCCCGCTCTCCGCGCGCCTCCTGGTGACCGACCCCACGACGGCGGAGGAACGCACCCTCGACCTCCTCAAGGAAACCCTGTGGCACCCGCCGGTCCGAACACCGCTGGGCCCCGCCCTCTCCCTGGAGGACGTGGTCGGCACGAAGGTCCGGGCCGTGGCCGACCGGGGCTCGGCCCGCGACCTGATCGCCGTGCACGCGGCCACCGCCCACTGGACCGTCGCCGAACTGGAGGAACTGGCCCGCCGCCACACCTCCGCCACGTCCACCACGTTCGACCTCGCCGACCTCCAGTCCCGCCTGGAGGGCACCGAGTGGCTCGACGACCGGGAGTTCGCCCGCCACGGCCTGGACACCGAAGCCGTCCTGGGACTGCGCCGATGGGCCCAGACCTGGGCCGACGACATCGCCGAACGCCTCTTGGAGGAGGAGGCCCTGGCATCCCCACCGGAGGACCCCGAGTGAGCGGATCTCGCCCCGTCGCCCGGGGCCACCGAACACCAGGGGGCGGCGGTTCCGAACACCAGGGGTCGGCAGTCGCGAACAAACGGGTTGAGGCCCCCGCCCCCTCGCTCCCAGAATCCGTCGTATGGACGACTTCCCCAGGCTCAGCCAACTGCCCTCCTCCCTCACCGAGTTGCAGGAGGCAGCCCGCACCGCCGGGTTCACCATGTCGTGCGAACCCCGCACCGGCAGCCTGCTCGCCACCCTCGCCGCCACCCGCCCCGGCGGCCGGATCCTCGAACTCGGAACCGGCGTCGGCGAAGGCACCGCCTGGCTCCTCGGCGGAATGGACGCGACGGCGACCCTGGTCACCGTCGAACTCGACGACCCCGTACAGGCCGTCGCCCGTGAGCGGTTCGGCGGCGACGAACGGATCACCTTCGTCACCGGGGACGGCGGACGCTGGCTGGACGAGTACGACGGCGCGCCCTTCGACCTGGTCTTCGCGGACACCTGGCCCGGCAAGTTCACCCACCTCGACGCCGCCCTGGAACTCGTGGCGCCCGGCGGCGCGTACGTCGTCGACGACCTGACGCCCGTCCCCGGCTGGCCGGAGGGTCACGAGGCCGCGGTGACCGACCTGCTCGCGGTTCTGGAGGGGCGCTCCGACTTCCGGACGACCCGGCTGGCCTGGTCGAGCGGCCTGCTGCTCGCCGTCCGGACCGGTGACGCCGCCGGCACCTCGGCCTGACCGTTCGCCCCCGGCCCCGCTCCCTCGGCCGGTCCCGCACCCGGTCCCGCACCCGGCCCCGTGTCCATGCCCAGCGCCGTACGGGCCGCCCCGACATGGCGCAGACCCTCGACCGCGGTGCGCGTGACCTGCGCGTACTCGTCGGGCGTGCGGGCCCGGGTCAGCTGGGCGCGAGCGGCGCGGAGACGTTCGGTGGCGTCGGTCAGGGACTCGGCCGCGCTGCCGCCCGCCCCGGCCTGCGCCCGTACGTCGATGCCGGCCAGGCTGCCGCCCAGCCGGACCACCCACCGGTTGGCATCGGCCTCCGCGTCCAGGTCGGACGACGGACCGGGTCCGTCCACGGACCGCCGCTGCGCGACGATCGCGACCACCGCCCCGACGATCAGCAACACTGCCACCAGCACGGCCAGCTTCATGGCCTCCTCCTGCATTCCGACGTTCCGTCCCGTACGGCCTGTTCGTGCCGTACGGCTTTTTGCGTCCGTACGGCTCTTACGTCCCGTACGGCTCGTACGGGTTCCTCGCCCTGTACGTCCCATCACACCCCCTCCCGCTGTGATCGTCCGACGAGAAACCTGTGCGTCTCCTGATGACTTCCCAAGCGGGTACCCGAGACCTGGCCGAGCGCACGCCGAAGGCCCGGAACCCAAGGGGGAGGGGTTCCGGGCCTTCGCCGTAACGCCGGCCGGGATCAGCTCGCCGAGGCGGACTCCGACGCCGGGTCCGACGCGCCCGGCTGGACGGAGTCGTCCGTGCCGGTGTTCGTGGCCTCCGGGTCGACGCCGACCGTGATGGAGCCGACGACCCCCTTGGCGATGTCGTCCTTCTTCTTGTACTTCAGCTTGAGCAGACCGCCCTGGACGCCGCTGCCGTCGTAGATGGTGTCGTCGTCGAGGGTCGTGCGCTCGGTCGTGGAGGTCGAGTACGGCTCGACCTCGGCGGACGCGAGGACCGACTCCTCGTCGAAGAAGAACTGGCCGGTGTGGCAGGTGGTGCCGCCCTCGTAACCGGCGTCGGTCCACTCGCCATTGACGTGCACCTTGGTGTGGACGTGCACACAGCGGCCCCGGTACCAGCCCGGGAAGATCGTCTCGAAGGTGACGAAGCCCTGCTTGTCGGTCTTCCAGGTACCGCGCAGATAGCGGGTGTCGCTGGTCGGCTCCTCGTGCCCGCCGCCACCGCCGCCACCGGACGGGGGTTCACCGGTCGGGGCGCCGGACGGTACGTCCGTGGGGGTGCCCGAGGGGGCGCCGGTGGGGGCGGTGCCGCCGCCCTCGGAGAAGCTCTCGTAGCCCGAGTAGAGGCCCAGCGCGTCACAGTGCCAGATGTCGACGGCCGCGTTGCGGATCGGCTTGCAGGTCTCGGAGTCGATCACCTTCAGGCGGAGGGTGAGGGGGATGCCCTCCTTGTCCTCGGTGATGTCCTTGCGGAGCTTGTCCGCGTCG
Source organism: Streptomyces europaeiscabiei (assembly GCF_036346855.1). Lineage (NCBI taxonomy): Bacteria > Bacillati > Actinomycetota > Actinomycetes > Kitasatosporales > Streptomycetaceae > Streptomyces > Streptomyces europaeiscabiei. Next base: position 5,376,862 of record NZ_CP107841.1, on the reverse strand, counting down.
ATGTAGTACGGGCCCTCGGTGGTCTCCGAGGTGAGCTTGTAGCACTCCTCGCCGGCGCTCGCGCTCGTGGAGGCGAGGGGCTTCGCGCTTCCCTTCTTGTTCGTACCCGCGCTCGCGGTCGCGACCACCGCTCCGCCCACGCCCACCGCGGCCACGGCGCCCGCGCCCGCCACGACCACCTTGCGGCGCGTCAGGTCCCGCTTGTGCCTCGGCCCCTGGGCCTTCTCGTTTCCGGTCTGGTTTCCCGTCATGACCAGGAAATTAGGGAGGCAGGCTGTCAAAGTCGTGGGAAAGGACTGTGGTTTGCCCCGCATTTCCATGCGGATTCCCACGCGGAGGGAAAAGGGGCCCGAAATCGCCGTCTATTTCGGGCCCCATTTCGGCAAAGAATCTGGCCAGGGTTGCCTTACTTATGCTCTAGCTCGCAGACGGTGACCCCGAGGCGCCCGGCTGCGGCGGCATCCCCGTACCGTCGTTGGTCGCCTCCGGGTCCACGCCGACCGTGAGCGAGGCCCGGACGCCCCTGGCGATGTCCCGTGTGTCGTAGCGGAGCTTCAGCAGTCCGCCCCGGGTGCCGCTGCCGTCGTAGATCGTGTCCTCGTCGAGCGTCGTACGGTCGTCGGTGTTGGACGCGTACGGCTCCACCACCGCGGAGGCGAGGACGGACTCCTCGTCGAAGAAGAACTGGCCGGTGTGGCAGGTGGTGCCGCCCTCGTAACCGGCGTCGGTCCACTCGCCATTGACGTGCACCTTGGTGTGGATGTGCACACAGCGGCCCCGGTACCAGCCCGGAAAGACGGTCTTGAAGGTGACGAAGCCCTGCCAGTCCGTGCGCCAGGTGCCGCGCAGATAGCGGGAGTCGTCCGTCGGCTCCTGGTGGCCGCCGCCCGGGGGCGGGCCGGAGGGGTCACCGGTCGGGGGTTCGCCGGTGGGGGCCGGGCCGCCACCGCCGTTGCCCATGTCCTCGTAGCCGGAGTAGACACCGGCCGCGTCGCAGTGCCAGATGTCGACGGCCGCGTTGCGGACCGGTCGGCACGTCTCGGCGTCGATCACCTTGAGGCGGAGCAGGAGCGGGATGCCCTCCCGGTCCTCGGTGACGTCCCGGCGGAGCTTGTCCGCGTCGATGTAGTACGGGCCCTCGGTGGTCTCCGTCGTCAGCAAATAGCACTCCTCCGCGGCCGAAGCGCGACCGCCGGGTTCTCTTCCCCGCTCACCGGCGGAGGCGTTCGCCGCCATGGCACCGCCCAGGCCCACCGCCGCGACGGTACCCGCGCCGGCCACGACGACCTTGCGGCGCGTCAGGTCACCGGCGGCCGTCGGCTGCCGAGCCTGCTCGTCCCGCTGATCCCGCTGATCCCGCTCGGCCCGCTGATCCTGTTCATTCGCTGTCATGCGCCGGGAAGTTAGATAGGAAGCCTGTCAACGAGCTGAGAGAACAGCCGCTTTTCCCCGCACACGGAAAAGGGTCCTGAAATCGACGGGCGACTTCAGGACCCTTTCCCTTTCAAGCCCCACTGAGGCTTGCCTTACTCAATTCCCTACTTCGGCTGCGGCTTTCGCACCGACAGGTGCAGTTCGCGCAGCCGCGCCTCCTCCAGCTCGGTCGGCGCGCCCATCATCAGGTCCTGGGCGTTGCCGTTGAGCGGGAAGGCGATGGTCTCGCGGATGTTCGGCTCGTCGGCGAGGAGCATGACGATGCGGTCGACACCCGGCGCGATACCGCCGTGCGGCGGGGCGCCGAAGCGGAAGGCGCGCAGCATGCCCGCGAACTGCTCCTCGACGGTGTCCCGCTCGTAGCCCGCGATCTCGAAGGCCTTGAGCATGATCTCGGGCTCGTGGTTCCGGATCGCGCCGGAGGACAGCTCGACGCCGTTGCAGACGATGTCGTACTGCCAGCCGAGGATGTCCAGCGGGTCCTGGGTCTCCAGGGCCTCAAGGCCGCCCTGCGGCATGGAGAAGGGGTTGTGCGAGAAGTCGATCTTGCCGGTCTCCTCGTCCTTCTCGTACATCGGGAAGTCGACGATCCAGCAGAACCGGAAGACGCCCTCCTCGAAGTGCCCGGCACGCTTGGCGGCCTCGACCCGCACCGCGCCCATGATCTTCGAGACCTCGTCGAACTCTCCCGCGCCGAAGAACACCGCGTGGCCGGCGGCCAGCGACAGGCGCTTGGTCAGCTCGGCGACGTTCTCCTCGGTGAGGAACTTGGCGATCGGGCCGGACAGCGAACCGTCCTCGGCGACCCGCACCCAGGCCAGGCCCTTCGCGCCCTGCTCGATCGCGTACTCGCCGAGCTGGTCGAAGAACTTGCGCGGCTGGGCCGAGACGTCCGGCACGGCGAGCGCGCGCACGTGCTTGCCGGCGAACGCCTTGAACTCCGAGCCCTCGAAGACATCGGTGATGTCCACCAGCTCCAGCTGGGCCCGCAGGTCCGGCTTGTCGGAGCCGTACTTGAGCATCGCCTCGCGGAACGGGATGCGCGGGAAGGGCGAGGTGACGTGCCGGCCCTTGCCGAACTCCTCGAACAGCTCGGTCATGAGCTTCTCGATGGGCTGGAACACGTCCTCCTGCTCGACGAAGGACATCTCCACGTCGAGCTGGTAGAACTCGCCCGGCGAACGGTCCGCGCGCGCGTCCTCGTCACGGAAGCAGGGCGCGATCTGGAAGTACCGGTCGAAGCCCGAGATCATCAGCAGCTGCTTGAACTGCTGCGGAGCCTGGGGGAGGGCGTAGAACTTGCCCGGGTTGAGGCGCGACGGCACGACGAAGTCGCGGGCGCCCTCGGGGGAGGTGGCGGACAGGATCGGGGTCGCCATCTCGTTGAAGCCGAGGGCCGTCATCTTGTGACGAATGGCGCTGATCACGGCCGTACGCAGCATGATGTTGCGGTGCATGCGCTCGCGGCGCAGGTCGAGGAAGCGGTACTCCAGACGCCGCTCCTCGTTGACCCCGTCCTCGGCGTTGATCGTGAAGGGGAGCGGGGCGGCCGCGCCGAGCAGCTCGACCTCGCCGACCTCGACCTCGATCTCGCCGGAGGGCAGGTCCGGGTTGACGTTCTCGGCGCCTCGCGAGACGACCTTGCCGTCGACGCGGACGGTCGACTCCTTGGAGATCTTGTCCAGCGCCTCGTAGGCCGGGGTGCCCGGACGGGCCACCAGCTGCGTGATGCCGTAGTGATCGCGGAGATCGATGAAGAGGATGCCGCCCAGGTCGCGCCGATTGTGCAGCCAGCCGCTCAGCCGGACGTCGGTGCCGACGTCAGAGGCGCGGAGCTCGCCGCAGGTGTGGGACCTGTACCGATGCATCGTCGTTCATCCAGCCTTCGCTGATCGGGGATCTTGGCGGGTGTCTCACGGCCGGTGTTTCGCGGCCGATGTTTCACGTGAAACAAACCCAAGGGCACGTGAAACAAACCCAAGGGTACCGGCCACCCCGAGATCACCTCCCCACCATTTACCACGGAGGGAACCGTGCGGCAGGACCCCGGGTCCGGCGGCCGCCGTGACACTGACCGGATACGCACGGTCATAGCCATGGGCAGGACCGTAAGCGGTTACTGTCGCTAGCGTCGATTGCCGTCACCTCCGTCGCCGCCGGTCGTGGTTACTTGTCATGGCCTCCGGTCCCGCCCGGTGCCCGGTACAGCTTCGGTGGCACGGTCCGATCAGCTGTTCTTAGAGTGGGTCAATGCGCACTGGTGAGCCCCCGCCCACTGTGGGGGACGTCCTGTCCGCCCTAGCGACGGGACTGTGGACCTGGGACAGCGCTGCCGAAACCGTCACGGTGGACGCCGAGGCCGCCCGCCTTCTGGGGCTGCCCGCGGAGCCGACGACCCTCACCCAGGCCGGGGCGCGAGCACGTCTGCACCCCGTCGACTGGAACGAGATCGTGTCGGTCGTGCAGCTCGCCGTCGCCGAGGACACCCTCGCCGAGGTACGGATCCGGGTCATGGACGACCGGGGCCGCGTGATCCGCACGGTCCGCAGCCGTTCCAAGCCCACCTTCGACCCGATACGCAAGTCCTTCGAGCTGATCGGCACCATCCAGGAGGTCACCGAGCCCTCGCCGGAGACCGCCGCCCGCGCCCCGTCCGTCACCGGCGACTGGCGGCGCTCGCGCGAGGCGTTCCTGCTGGACGCGGGCCGGGCACTGGCCGAGGCGCGGTCCACGGCGGAGGTGCTGCGGGTCGCGGCGGGCCTGGCGATGCCCGGCTTCTCCCCGGACGGGCTCGCCGTGTTCGGGGTGGAGGCCGACCGCCTCACCGTCATCGGGCACCACGGGCACAACCAGGGCGCCGAGGGTCCCTTCACCCACATGCCGCTGGAGACGGACTATCCGGCCGCCGAGGTGGTCCGCACCGGCCGCGCCGTCTATCTCTCCTCCCCCGAGTACTACAAGGCGCGCTACCCCACGGCCTGGCCGCTCGCCGAACAGTTCGCCCGCCAGTCGTGGGCGTTCCTGCCGCTGACCGTCGCCGGCCGCACGATGGGCGCGTGGATGGCGGGCTTCACCCACCCCGTCACCTTCACCCCCGACGAGCGCTCGGTGCTGACCACCGTCGCCCGCATGCTCGCCCAGGCCCTCTCCCGCGCGGGCGCCGCCGAGACCGAACGCGAGCTGACCGACGGCCTCCAGCGCACGATGCTCCCCACGCTGGGCCCCGAGATACCGGGCATGACCGTCACCGCACGCTACGTCCCGACCGGCGGCGGACTCCAGGTCGGCGGCGACTGGTACGACATGATCGCCCTGCCTGGGGGCACCTCCCGGACGAAGTCTGGGGGAGGCCGCTTCGCCCTCGTCATCGGCGACGTCCAGGGCCACGACGTACGCGCCGCCGGCCTCATGGGCCAGCTCCGCATAGCCCTGCGCGCCTACGCCTCCGAGGGGCACCCCCCGGACGCCGTCCTGTCCCGCGCCTCCCGCTTCCTGCACGGTGTCACCAACGACTCCTCCGCCGACTTCACCGACCTGCGCTTCGCGACCTGCCTCTACGTCGAGGTCGACCCGGTGTCCGGCGTACTCGACATCGCCCGCGCCGGGCACCCCGACCCGATGATCCGCATGGCCGACGGCACGGTCCTCGTCCGCCCGACCCCGGGCGGCCTCCCCCTCGGCATCGACCCCGACGCGGACTACCCCACCACCCGCCTCGTCCTCGAACCCGGCGAGACCATGCTCCTGTGCACCGACGGCCTCATCGAAACAGGCGGCCACGACCTCGACACGGGCTGGCGCCGCATCCGCACGATCCTGGAATCCTTCGACGCGGGCCCGCACGAGGGAGAGGGTGCCGGGGGGCCGGGTACGGGAGGCCCGACTGCCGACGGACCGGGCGCCGACGGACCGCATGCCGGTGGCCCGGATACCGGTGGCCCGGATACCGGTGGCCCAGCCATCGGTGGCCCGGCCATCGGTGGTCCGCGGCCGGGCGGTCGGGAAGCGGGCAGGCAGGAAGCGGGCGGCGAGGAAGCACGCGGCCCCGAGCCGGGTCACGTCGAAACGGGTCGCCCGGAAGTGGCAGCGGATGCGCTCGCGGCAGGCGGCGCGGAGCACGGCGACCGCACGCCGAGGACCCCTGAGCCGACCGCCCTCGCACCCGCTCGCCGCCCTGAGCCGAGCGGCCTGGCGCCGGGCCGGCTGGAGGCGTTGGCCGACGCGCTGGTCCAAGGGGTGCACGGCCCTTCGTCCCACCACACTCCCGGCCCGCTCGCCGACCGGCGGGAGGACGACATAGCGATGCTGCTGCTGTGCCGGGAGAGCGAGGGGCGCGGCCAGGGAGACACCAACGCAGTACGGCCACCCGTACGCCGCACCGCGCTGACCGTCGCCCAGGCGGAGCCCGAACGCATCGCCGGAGCCCGCCAGCAGGTACGCGAGCTGCTCCACGACTGGAGCTGCGGCGACCAGGTCGACTCCGCGGTCCTCCTGGTGTCAGAGATGCTCACCAACGTCCTCGTCCACACGGATGCCGACGCCCTCCTCATCGCCGAGATGACCGGCGACGGCGGCAAGCGCCGGATGCGCGTCGAGGTCACCGACGCCAGCGACGACCTCCCTCACAAACGCCACCCCGGCGAACTCGCCTCTTCCGGCCGCGGCCTCGTCCTCATGGACGTACTCGCGGACGCCTGGGGCGTGGACCCCCGCGGCGACGGCAAGAGCATCTGGTTCGAGCTGTACGAAACGGCACCACCGGACGGCTCGAACGGGAGGTCGCTGAACTAGTGCCGCGGCAGACAACGTTCGCCCCGTCGCGACGCCCCTTCACGGGCAAAGGCTGCCTGCCGCGGCACCAGCCGCGCTCCGTCCGAGGGAGCCGGGAACCGCGCGCCCAGCCCCCACCGCCCCGCGGCCTCGCCATCACCCAGCCGCCTCAGGCCCGCCTCCCACGGCCGCGTACCGCCCCCTCAGCTCATGCACCACCCCGAACGCGGCCGCCGTCAACGGCACCGCGAGCAACATGCCGAGCACCCCGGCCACCGACGCCCCCGCCGTGATCGCGAGCATCACGACCGCCGGATGCATCTGCACGGTCCGGCTCTGGATCATCGGCATGAGCACATGCCCTTCCAGCACCTGCACCGCGAGCACCACCCCGAGAACCCACGACGCGATCACGACCCCCCGGTCCGCGAGCGCGACCAGCACCGCCACGGCCCCCGAGACGAACGCGCCGAGATAGGGGATGTACGCCCCCACGAAGACGAGCGCCCCGAGCCCGACCGCCCCCGGCACATCCAGGATCAGCAGCCCGACCGTGATACAGACCGCGTCGATGAACGCGATGAGCGTCGTCCCCCGCATGAACCCCTCGACCCCCTCGAAGGCCCGCCGCGCGATCGCCTCGACCGTGTCCGCGCCGCCACGCGGCGACAGCGCCCGGATCGTGTCCACGGCCCGATGGGAGTCCCGCAGAAAGAAGAAGACGAGGAACAACGCGAGTACGGCCATGGCGACGGCCTCCCCGACGACACTCACCCCACTGATGACATTGGACGCCGCCGTCCCCCCGAACCTGGTGAGCAGATCCTTCGCGTTGGCGGCCAGATCGTCGAGCGAGGTCCCGGCGGGCCCGAGGTGCGACGCGAGATCGTCGGCCGCGTTCCGCAGCGAGGCGACGATCTGGTCCCCTGTTTCGATCAGCGCCGCGACCACGATGTACACGGCCCCGCCGACGACCCCGACCACGGCCACACACGTGAGCCCCGCCGCCACCGACCGTTGCACCCGCGCCCTGACCAGCCTCCGGTGCAACGGCCCGAGCAACGCGGTCCCCAACAGTGCGAGCAGCACCGGCGTCACCGCGGTCCTGAACTCCACGCACAGCCGGACACCGACGTACCCGACTCCGGCGACGAGCAGCACGACGGCACACCACGCGGCCACACGACGCACGGCTTCAGGGAGCAACTGCACCCGCCCAGCGGACCACGCCCCGAACGGCCGTGCCACCGGGACGAGGTGAAGCGCCGAGTTTGCACGAGGCGTCTATACAGCGCACACTCTGCACAAACCCGCAGGTCACAGGCCTCACGAGAGACGGCGAGAGCGAAAACTCCCGTGAATCCCGCCCCCCAAACCCAGCAGAATCGATCACTCCACCCACGATCGGGTGAACCTCCTTGCTACGGACACGAGTCGCACCTCCACCTGCCTAGCTTCCAGAGCGGAGGTGATGCTCGATGCACGAGCAGAACGACACGCCGCAGGAAGAACCGACGGCACACCGGGACGCGATCGACATCAACGACTTCGTGTTCGCGGCGACGGGGGCACGAATGCGGAGGCTGACGACCCCGGACGGGGAACACTGGTTCGTGGCGGCGGACGTGGCCACGGACCTGGGCTACGCAAACACGCGCCAGGCACTCATCTGGCACGTTGCACCGGACTGCACAAGGCGGCTGGAGGAGATTGCACAGGGCGTCTATGCAGTAGACGCCTCACGCAAACTTGCAGCTCACAGGCTGCAAAAGTCGATGAAAACGGTGAACCTGCGCGGGCTCGTCGCACTCGTCAACGGTTGCGCCAAGCCCGAATGCGCTCCCTTCAAGACGTGGGTCTCCGAAGTCATCGCCACCATCCAGCGCGACGGCTCCTACACCCTCGAACGCGCCCCCGTACAACCCGCCCCCACCGGCGGCACCGCCTACGCCATGCCCCAGCAAGTGGCCGACGCCATCGTCCGGCTCGAAGAGCGGAACATCCGGGCGGACGAGATGCTGACGGCGTTCCAGGAAGAGCGGAACGACCTGCTTCGCCAGATCAACCGCAGCCAGAGCATCATGGCCGACGCTCTGCAGGACATCGCCGCCACCCTCAAGCACCCGGCCGATCGCCCCCGCCCCACCCCGGAACCGGAGTTGACCCCTCAGGACCTCCTCGCCACATGGAAGGCGAAGAACCTCGTGGTCACCGAGGACATCCACGCGGTCGCGGCCTACCTCGCCCCGGCGCTGGTACGCGGCGAGGCCCGTTACCGCATGGAGGACATCTCCACCCGTACGGGGCTGCCCCATGAACGCGTCAACGACTGCCTCAGGATGCTCGTCAAGCGGGGATGCGTCCGACAGACGGGCTGCACCCCGGACGGGGCACCGGTCCACGTCCTGGCATAACGCCGTGGCGGAGCCCTCATGAGACAGGCCCGAAGTCGCAAAACGAAGTTGCGGCTTCGGGCCTCGTCGCACCGTACCGGAGTTCAGCGACCCACCGCCGCCGAACGCGTCAGACGCCATCCTCACCGCCCCATCGGCGGCGCACCACCCCGGTCAGAGCCGCTCGTACACGATCAGCCGCCGCCCATGGGTCCGTTCGTCCGCCACCACGGTGAAGTACTTCTTCAGCACGGCGGCCTTCACCTCGTCCCGTCCGCCCGTCAGCGGCCGGGCCACGCCGGGCGCGTCGGTGATCAACAGGATGCGCCGCTCCGCCAGCATCGCGGCCCGTATCCGGGCCGGATCCGCCTCCACCCCCTTCAGCGTCCCGGACAGCGTGGGACTCCGCGCCAGCGCGATGTCCCGTAACCCCGCGAAGTCTTCGGGGGAGACCAGCGCGGTGTCGCGCCGGGCAGACGGGGCGAACAGCACCGCGTCGCCGGGCTGCTTCAGACGTCGCACGTCCTCGGCGGTCGCGAGGACGTCGTCGACGCGGCTGGCGGGGGACCGTTTGGCCAGCGACTGCGGCAACAGCGCCACCACCGCGACGGCGACCACCACCGGGACGAGCCACGACGACGCCCTCGGGAACCGCGGCCGGACGGCCCCTACCGCCGCGCTCAGGGCCGCCCCGATCAGGAGCGCCAGCCCGAGCATGCTGAAGAGGACGTAGCGCTCCAGGAACAGGGGGCGGAACAGGGAGAGGCCGAGCAGACCGATCTGCGGCACCGCCAACAGCGGCAGCGCGACGGCCGCCACCGACAGCCGCCCCGCCCGCGGCCGGTTCAGCAGGGCTCCGATGCCGCCGATCGTCAGCAGGATCGCCGGGCCGATCATCATGTGCCAGGTCAGCGGCGGTATCCAGGACACCTGGCCGGACTGTCTCCGGCTGAACAGGACCAACGGCAGGACACCCGCCGTCGCGACCACCGAGGCCGCCGCCCAGCGTGCCCATGTCGCCCGCGACACCCCCGTCCACGCCAGGGTCGCCGCATGCGCGGGCACGATCAGCAACGACAGCCAGTTCAACAGCCCGCACACCAGGACCGCGGCCCCGTACCCCGCCCAGCAGGCCGCCCGGTGCGCCCCTCGGCCGCCCCGCTCCCGCTGGAGCACGGTGACCAGCAGCAGCGTCGAGATTCCCGCGCCCGCCGCGATCAACGCGTACGGGCGACCCTCCTGGAGATGGAACTGCACGGCCGGCAGCAGCCCGAACGCCAGCCCGCCCCCCAGGCCCGCCCAGACCCCGGCCAGCCGGCGGCCGATGACCGTCACACAGGCGGCCGCGACCGCCATGGCCAGCACAGAGGGCAGCCGCAGGGTCGTCGTGCCGGGTCCGAAGCACTCGAAGAGACCGTGCATCAGCAGGTAGTAGAACCCGTGGACGACATCGACCTGCCCCAGCATGTGCCAGATGTCGGCGGCCGACCGCCGCGCCACCTGCCAGGTCGCGGCCTCGTCCCGCCACACGGTGTGCTGCCGGGACAGCCCCCACAGGCCGAGCGCGAGAGTCCACCCCGTCGGGACCGACCAGAGCGGCAGACGCCGCACCACGGCCACAGCCGCCGAGCAGGCAGTCGTGACGGCCGTGACGGCCATGCGGGATATCAGAGGCAGCGGAGCATCGGTACTCAAGCGATCGGGGATCTGGGGGCGTCCGGGCGGCGGAAACCCCTGTCATCAAGCACTCTGCCCATGTTTTCTCTCCCCGTTCCCCTGTTCATACGGTGAGGGCAGCGGGCACGCCGAATCACGCCCTGGCCACAGGCCAAGGCGGATCCGAGTACTGATCTCCCCCTGAGAGCCACCCGTTCCGGAGGTCAGCCGACCGGGTGTACATGTCAGAACCTACGCGGGGGGAAGATACCCGATCCAGTCATTTTCGGGTGGGCATGATCACCCGAAAGGCAGTGAACCCGGACCACTTCCGTAGCCCGATCGGCGAAGAAGGTCAGCCCCTACCGCCTTTACCACCTTTACCGCCCTTACCGCCCTTACCGCCTTTGGTGGCGCGCGCTCCACCGAGTACAGAGAACGCGCAGGAAGAAGCCCCGTCCACGTATGACGTGTGGACGGGGCTTTCCTGAGCTTCGCCGCGGACCTACAGCCCCTCGGAGGTCATCCCGTGAACCGCCGGGATCGTCCCCAGCCGTCCCTTCTGGAAGTCCTCGAACGCCTGCTGCAGCTCGTCGCGGGTGTTCATGACGAACGGGCCGTAGTGGGCCATGGGCTCACGGATCGGCTGCCCGCCGAGCAACACGATCTCCAGGTCGGGGGCGTTGGAGTCCTGCTGCTCGTCCGCGCGGAAGGTGATCGAGGAGCCCGCGCCGAAGACGGCCGTCTGGCCGAGCTGGATCGGACGCCGGTCCGCACCGACGGTGCCGCGCCCGCCGAGGACGTACGCGAGGGCGTTGAAGTCCTCGCGCCACGGCAGGGTGATCTCCGCGCCCGGCGCGACGGTGGCGTGGAGCAGGGTGATCGGGGTGTGGGTGACGCCCGGTCCCTCGTGGCCGTCCAGCTCACCGGCGATGACGCGCAGGAGCGCGCCGCCGTCGGGGGTGGTGAGCAGCTGGACCTGGCCGCCGCGGATGTCCTGGTACCTCGGGGCCATCATCTTGTCCCTGGCCGGGAGGTTCACCCACAGCTGGATGCCGTGGAAGAGACCGCCGGACATGACGAGGGACTCCGGCGGCGCCTCGATGTGGAGGAGGCCCGAGCCGGCCGTCATCCACTGGGTGTCGCCGTTGGTGATGGTGCCGCCACCGCCCTGGCTGTCCTGGTGGTCGAAGATCCCGTCGATGATGTACGTGACGGTCTCGAAGCCGCGGTGCGGGTGCCAGGGGGTGCTCTTGGGTGAAACCAGTTGGGGGGTCAAAAAATCGGCTAGAGTCCCCCCATGATCAGACCAGGGGTGGTGACCGGCATGGACATCCATGCAGGGGTCTATGGGCGTCAGTCCGTGGGGCGCGCCAACAAGTCCGAGGTCAGCACGGTCACACAGCGCGCTGCGGGCGTGGCCGAGGCGAAGCGGCGCGGGGCCGTCAGCGTCACCGAGTACGAGGACCTCGGCATATCCGCGTTCACGGGCGACGGTCGCCCGGACTTCGACCGACTGTTGAAGGACTGCCACGACGGCCGGATCAACCTGATCATCGTCTACTACATCAGCCGCCTGTCGCGGATGGACCCGCTCGACGCCATCCCCATCGTCACGGAACTGCTCAACCTCGGCGTGACGATCGTGAGCCTCACCGAGGGCGAGTTCCGCAAAGGCAATCTGATGGACCTGATCCATCTGATCCTGCGGCTCGACGCGGCTCACAGCGAGAGCAAGAACAAGAGCGACGCCGTCCGGGCGGCGAAGAAGGCGGCGCTGGAGCTCGGAGGCTACGTGGGCGGGAAACCGCCGTACGGCTTCCGTATGGTCCCCGTGACCCGCATGACGCCCGAGGGCAGGCCAGTCGTGATCCAGATCCTGGAGCACGATCCCGACGAAGTCCCGGTGATCCAGGACATGTGGGCGCGGATCAAGAAGCACAAGGACATGCCGTACCAGCCGGGAGGCGGACGTCGGCACCCGGGCTCCCTCACGGGCATCTGCGCCCAGATGACAGCAGACGGCGTCCCGACGAAGGGGCAGAGGGTCGGCAAGAAGACAAAAGACAGCGTCTGGGATCCGAAGACGGCCATGCGCATCCTCCGGGACCCCCGCATCGCGGGCTATGCGGCAATCCCGGTGTACAAGCGCCGGGAAGACGGCAAGCTGACCAGCGCCATCGAGAGCTACCGAATCGAGCGCGACCCCGAGACCATGAAGCCGGTTCAGGCGTACCCGCCGATCATCACGCCGGACGAGTGGCATGAACTGCAGGAGTGGCTCGACGGCAGGGGTCAGGGCAAGGGCCTGTCCCGGGGGCACGCCGTGCTCTCCGCCATGGACCTCCTGTTCTGCGACTGCGGCGCAGTGATGACGTCACACCGCGCGACCACGCCCAACAAGGCCGCGTACCGCTGCCGCCGCCGGAAAGCGCTGCCGGGCCAGCACGAGGGCGAGTGCACGATCAGCATGCAGGCCCTGGACCTGTACGTTGCCCGGCGGATCTTCGCCCTCATCCAGACGGCCGAGGACGACCCCGAGACGGCGGTCATTCTCGCCGAGGCTGCCCGGCGGTACACGGCACAGACGGAACAGCCGGAGATCGTGGGTGAACGCCGCAGTCTCGTCACCGAACGCGCTGATGCCAAGCACGCGCTGGAGGAGCTGTACGACAGAGAAGAGGCCGGCGACTACGACGACCCGGTCGGCCGACGCCGGTTCCGCGAGCGGCGGGAACGGCTCCTCGGGCGGATGGAGCGGGCGGAAGCACGCCTCGCAGAGCTGGAGGAGGCGGCGACGCCCACGCTCCCGATCCACCTGTGGCTGCCGATCGGCGCGGGAGACGTCGATCCGGTGGGCGAGGGCTCGTGGTGGGAGGCCGCGACGACGCAGGAGCGCCGGGACTTCGTCAAGTTGTTCGTGAGCAGGGTCGTGGTCACGAAGGCGTCCGGTGCGGGGAGGTCGACGCCTGTCGAGAAGCGGGCAAAGGTCGAGTTCGTACGACCGGAACAGACCAAGGGCGATGACACAGAGGCTGGCGAATCACAGCAGGGGGAGGTGTTCGCGGTAGCGGTCTGATGCGCCGCAGATCCGGGACGAGCGAGGGAGAGTACACCCACATCGCCGGTTAGGAAAACCGGTCATTCTCCGGAGCATTGACGGTGTCCTCGGGGGCGCCGGGCAGCCACGTCGCTGCTCTGGCGCCCCTGCGTCTCCCAGCTATCAGGAGCCCGTCTCTTGCACAATCCCGCACCCGGATTCAGCATGGCCGCCGCTTCGCCGGCCAGCGGTGATTTTTCTGGCCGTCACCAGCGACTCGGCACCCCTCGGACCTGCTCGCTGCCCGGGGCATCTGAACCGGTCGTCGGTGACTGCGACTTCGGTCGCGTCGTTGACGGCAAGCTGATCGCCCAGCCGGTCTGGCGTCTTCTCACGGTGCCGCCGCAGACCGCAGAAAGCGTCACGAGCGTACTCGGAGCCGAGCCGCGGCGGCGATTGGCCACCAGCCCGGAACAGTTCGAAGTCGTAGCCGAGAAGGCCGGTCTCCAAGTCCGCATTGAGGATCCAGACAGGCTGACGGCGCAGATGAAGCTGTGGGACTCCCGTGGCCTCGCACACCACTGCAACGGGCGTGTGCTCTTGTCCCCGGAAGCTGATGCAGGTCACCCTTGTGGGTGCCCGTCCACCATGGCCGAACGCAAGGCGCGGGCCAGGCGTGGCCAGGGGCCGCAGCCGGTCACGACTCTTCTGTTCCGCCTGGCCGGATGTCCTGACGTCGGCTCGTTCCGCTTCAGGTCCTCCTCCTGGCGCTTCGCCGAGGGGGTGCAACGGATACGCACTCAACTGGCCGCGATGGCGACGCAGCGCTTTGCGAACTCGCCATCCAAACAGTCGAGTTCCCGACCCAAAATGGCCGCCGGGTCTGCTACCACAAGCCCGTAGTGAAAGTGCTCGGCCCCTGGGCGTCCAACGCTGCGCTGAGCCTCGCCGCCTGAGTGGCGTTTCCGAACGAATCCACCCCGCGTAGCGGGCCTCTGCCTGCGCGCACCCCAGGAGCACTATGGAAGACACCTTCCCCAACCCGCAGAACACCACGAAGGTCATCTGGCCGCCGATCGCCATTCCCGGCCAGACGATGCTGTCGCTCGAATCGAATCCCGCCGCACGTCCCCAGGGCGAGGACCGCATTGCTGAGCCAGTCGGTCCCCACAGCTCCGGCCCCGGGGAGCAGGCCACCGCAGTTGATCCGCTGCCTGGCTCAGCGAGCAACGGTGATCCCCTATCGGGCCTGGGGACTACGCATCGCAACTGCCCCGACCTCGTCGAGGCGGCACCCGAGCCCGAACACGGCGCTTTTCCTGCCCGCATGGCCCAGAGCAAGCCGCCCGCCGCCTCGGCGGGGACGCTGCCTGTCGGCCCGCCCGGTGGACCCGCCGGACCCAAGCGCGCTCTCTGATCCCACCGGGGTCCGTATCACTGCGTCGCATCCGTCCCCGCGCAGGTCAGCGCGGGGACGGACTTTGTCGCCGAGACGGAGTTCTCCGTACCTGCCCGCGTGTCCGTACCTGTGCTGACCAGGCGTGCGACGGATGCGACGGACGTGACACAGCCCCATCCCTCGCTGCACCGGAGCACCAACATGAACACTGCGAACGACACGAACCCCTCTTCTCCCCGCCGCTGGGGTTGGTTCAACCGGGACCGACGAACGGCAGCAAGCTGGAGCGAACGAGCCCCTAACGGGGCTTCGTCCTCGCTTGCCTCCGCCCCTGGGGTAGCGGAGGAAGAGGGGGCCGGGCGCCAGCGGGCGCCCGAGCTTGAGGTGAACGAGCCCCGCACCGCGTCTGCCGCCGACAGCGCCGAGCAGCCCGTCACCGACTCCGTCACCCCATATGCCGAGCCGTCTGCCCGTCGACCGCCCGCCGCCGTCGAGCAGCCCTCGTGGCGTGAGCCGGACGTTCCCGCGCTGCCCGCGCGGATGAACCGCAAGCGCACCACCGAGAAGCGCGACCAAGAGAAGAAAATCCGCTTCACACCGACCGCGGTCCGCCTCATCGACGCCGAGGCCAGGCGGCGCCACCAGAAGTTCGCCAGCTTCGTCGGCGACGCCGCCCTCGCCGTAGCGCTCGGCAAGGCGAGCGTGATCGGCAGTCCAGAGGACGACCCCATCCGCCCGCTGGTGGAGGCCATCGAAGCCCACACCAAAGCGTTGAACCGGGTCGGCACCAACCTCAACCAGGTCGCGGCAGCCATCCACTCCGGCGCGATACCCGAGCGCGCCAAGGCCGTCCTCGAACGCATTGAGCAGGCCGCCCAGGCCAGTTACGCACTGATGGACCGGCTCCTGGCGGAAGGGGTTGGTCATGGTTCCTGACGTCTCCACCGGCGCCAGCACGCTCGGCCTGATCAACTACCTCTTCGGCAAGGGTCGACGCGACGAACACACCGACCCCCACATCGTGGCGGCCTGGGACTTGGCCGGCGCCCCCGACCCCGGCCGCGACCCCTCCGCCACCTACACCCAGCTCGCCCGACGCCTGGACCACCACGTCGACCTGCGCACCCGGGAACTCGGCGGAAAGCAGCCACCGCAGCATGTGTGGCACTGCCCGGTGCGCACCGCGCCCGGCGACCGCTACCTCACCGACGCTGAGTGGGCCGAGGTTGCCCGCCGCGTCGTAGCCGCCACGGGCATCGCCCCCCGAGGGAGACGACAAGGCGTGCCGCTGGATCGCGGTCCGGCACGCCGACGACCACATCCACATCATGGCCACCAACGTCCGAGCCGACGGCCGCCGCCCCCGTACGAACCGGGACGGCTGGCGGGCACAGCGCGAATGCCGAAAGATCGAGGCCGAGTTCGGGCTGCGCGGCCTGAAGTCCGGCGACCTCACCGCCCCGCGTACCCCGACCGGCGCCGAGCGGGCGAAGGTGGAACGCCAGGGCCAAAATGAGACCGCGCGGGAGTGGCTGCGCGAGCAGGCGTACGCGGTCGCCGCCGCCGTACGCAGCATCGACGAGTACTTCACCGTGCTGCGCTCCCTCGGCATCCAGGTCAAACCGCGCATAGGCCCCGAGACCGGCGAGGTGACCGGCTACAGCCTGGCCGCTCCCGGCGACACCACCCAAGGTGAGCCGGTCTGGTACGGCGGCTCACGGCTCGCTCCCGACCTGTCCTACAACCGCCTCTGCGAACGCCTTCCCACCCAGGATCTGGCCGACCGCCCCGAGCAGGCGGTAGACCCAGCCGAACCGCGGCACCGCGCCGAGACCGCCGTCCGCGACGCCCACACCGCCCTCGACTCGGGCGACGACGCCGCGGCCCAGGGACATCTGGATGCCTTCGGCGACGCCCTCCACAACCTGACCCTCACCGCCAACGGCGGGCACCGAGCCGAACTGCAAGCCGCCGCAAGGGCGTTCAACCGTGCCCGCCACTCGGTGATCCGAGCCGATCACCAGGCCGCCACCGCCCTACGGGAAGCCGCCAAGGAACTCGCCTACGCCACACACGATCCGGGCGGACTCGCCATCGCCCTGATCTTCGCCGCGCTCCACGTGGCGCGCGCGGCCGCCAAGTGGCATGAGCAGCGCGGCCACGAGCAGCAGGCCGCAGCGGCCGAAGAAGCCTTCCGCCATCTGCAGGCCGGCTACCAGCAGGCCGCCCAGCCGGTCTTGGCGGATCTCGCCCGTCGTGCACCGCGCGCCACAACCGCCAGCCGCTTCGAGCAGGATCTGCGTGCAGTCCTCCCCGACCACGCCGACCGCGTCCTCGCCGATCCCACCTGGCCCGCCCTGACCACGACCCTCGCCCGCGCCGAGACCGCCGGCCACAACCCCCGACACCTCTTGGCCGAAGTAGCCGCACGGCGAGAACTCGACACCGCCGATCGCCCCGCTGAGGTCCTCAACTGGCGCATCACCGCTCAACCGAACAGGCGAGCACAGGCAGCACGTAAGCAAAGCACCACAAGCGGCACGACGTCCGCCTCCGCTGCTCCACGTCCTCCGGCCACGCCAGTGAACATGACGTCCGAAGAACGTGGTCGGCACCGCTGAACCCGGCCGGATGCCCTCGCCATACGGCGCGGCGGGGGCATCGACTGTTCTGCCACGGCTTCGCGTCAGGCTGCTTCGGTTCCGCTCGGAGCAGCGGGTGCACCAGGCCGCACGGCGAGCACACCGTTAACGGGAGCGCGCCCCAGATGGGACAGGACAACACCCAGAACAACACCTTCGGCTACGACCCCCAGCAGCTCACGCAGTTCGCGCGCAAGGTTCTGGCCGCCGCGCAGTCAGCGGACGTGCCAGAGGAGGTCCGAGCCATGGTCGTCGCCGACGTGGAGGCTCTGCAGGCGGAGCTCGCATAGCCGCGCCTGAGTCCGGTCGGGTTCGCCAGCTCGCGGAGAGGGTGCTTCAGAGCGCCAGGGCTAACCTGCCCGCCCTGGGCTGGACAGGGGTTGCCCAGTTGGTTTCGGCAAACCTCGGCATCCCACTCTTCTGAGCCACGAGTAGCGCTCGGCAGTCCGCACACAGTCTGCAGGACACTCGATTACGGCCGCCGCCCCCATCGCCAGTCATCAGTGAACGGCCAGGTCATCGCCCTGCGGGGAGATCCCCGCAGGGCGATGACCTGGCCCACTACTAGGTGACGGCACTCTTGACCAGGGACAGGTCCTTGTCGATCTCGGCGTGCAGCGGAGGTGCGACGACGTACTCGCGGACCCCGCCCGCCGCCGTGCCGACGAACCTTTCGGAGAGCTCCACCTTGTAGTCCCCGGCCTTGGGGTCTTCCTCGCACAGCACCGGGTAGGGGACGGCCAGAATCCTCGGGCTTCAGCCCGAGGGGCATGTCAACCCGGTATCTGTCGGCGGTACGACATCGTGATCAGACCGGCAGTGAAACTGACCGCCGCCACGACTGCCGCCACGACGCTGGTGGACTCCATCAGGAGAACCGCCCACGGGTACGGCCTCTGGTCTCCCGCCAGGCCGGTGACAATGCTGACCATCACGAACATGGTCGCCGCCGCGCCACCGGCGATCGGGCCGTACCAGCTGTGTACGAGGAGAGCGAGGCCCAGCACCATGACGGTGTTTCGTCCGCCCGCCACCGCTGTCGGCATGTCCAGGAACTCCCCGAGTGCAAACCCCAGTCCCGCCGCGCTCACCCCCAGAAGCAGGAGAGCCAGCCGGTCGACGACGGCGACCGCTCGCGCCGCTGTGGTTTCGGTGGCGATGAGGCGCCGGCTCATGCAGTACATCGTCGGAATGCACAGGATGAGCGGGACGAAGTTCATCAGCTTGATCGAGAAGCTGCCCTGCGCGGCGATCTGGGGAACCTTCGCCACGTCGTCGCGCACGAGTACAAGGAGGAGCGTCCAGGCGAACAGGGCCACAGGCAGCAGCCAGATTCTTCGTACGCGCGCCCAGAGGGTCAACGGTCCACCCCCGGTGCCCTGTCCGCCGGATCCTCCAACTGCGGGCCCAGCGCTCGGCCCCGCTCGTTCTCGGCCTTGGCTCCCGCCCGGGCCTTCTCGTGGACCTGCTCGTCGCATGACTCGAGGTAACTCAACTGCTGCTTGTACCAGGCGTACTGCTTCGCCTCGGGGAGGCTGCGCACCCAGCGTGCCCGGTACACACCGCTGGGTCCGTAGCTGCGGGCGGCCTCTGCCTGTGACATCCCAACCGTCAGGCCGATCCAGGCGGAAGCGGCTCCGCGCCCCGGATAAACGTAGTCATCAGGAAGGTCCGGGCAGTCGTGGAGCCCTGTCGGAACCAAGGCGCTGACGTAGACGGCCCGGCTGCGGTGGCGGGTCACCGGCTTCTGGAGGAAGGTTCGCCAGGTGTCGCGTGCCAGCGGTAGATCCTCCGAGACGAAGGCCAGCTTCCGGGGTGGGGTGAACCCGACCTCTCGCAGGCGGGGCAGCGCGTGTTGAGCGGAGCGGTGCAGCGCGGGGATGTCGTCGGCGAACTCGCCGGGCACACAGATCACCGGGGCAGTTCGCTCACACGTCGTTGCCCAAGTGCGGGGAACGGTGGGGTCGGCGTAGCGCGGGGCGTCACTCACCAGAGGATACGACGCCCCGAAGCCCGCGAGGACGCAGCAGGCCACGGCGGCGGCGCGCAGCGCCGGACGTGAGAGCAGGCTGAGCGCGACAAGACCGAGCAGCAGCCCGAGAGCCAGGATCGCCGGTGCCATGAGGTAGGCGCGGTCCACGACATCCGTATAGGTCGGAGTGCTCATGTCGAATCCGGATATCGCCCGCAGCCATGGGATACCCAGCGTATAGGCGACGAAGACCCACAGCGCCGTGATCACCACCGCAAGGGGGCGGGCGATAACGGGCGGAAGGGAGAGCCCGAGGAAGAAACCGACTGCTACTGCGCTGAAGGGGATCGCAAGACTTCGGACCATTGGAACGGTGTCGTGGAGCCCTGGTGCGGGGCCTCCCAGATAGCTGATCACCAACAGGAAGGACGCCACCCAGCTGATGATCACCAGGGCCAGGGTGGGGGCCATCGCATCGACAAGTATTCGCAGCAGGTGGCGGCTGGACGGGGCGGCTGTGATCCGAGCCTGGCGAAGCCTCCCTGCGTCCCAGGCGGCCACCAAGGCGATTCCCAGCGCGGCGACCTTCAGGGCCACCGAGACCACGACGATGGAATCCTCACCGGTGAACGGCATGGGCTGGTAGGCGGTGAAGTATATGGCCAGAGCCACCGTCGGGGCTCCGAGCCCGATGACGGCCGAGTGTCGAGCGAAGGGGAATCGGTTCACCACGAGATCGCCCCATCGATCTCGGTGAATTCCTGATAAGCGGAGGTGGCCCGCTGCTCGTCGGATGTCGCCGTCGCGCTCGCGTGGGAAAGGAAGTCCACCACCGTTCCCGAGAAGCGCACCTGACCGTCCAACAGAACCACGACCGATTCGTACGAGTTGGCGATGTCCGAGGTGTCATGGGTGGAGAGAACGATGTGCACCTCCTTCGACAGATCGGCGAGAATCTGGTGGAAGACCTGCCGCTGCCGGGGATCCATACCCGCTGTCGGCTCATCGAGGAGAAGGACCTCTGCGTCATGCACGAGGGCCTGCGCCACTGCGACGCGCCGCTGCTGCCCCCCGGAGAGTTCCTGGACCTTGTCATCCGCCCGATCGGCCAACTCCACGCGGTTCAGGGCCTTGAGAGCCTGACGCCACGCCTCGCGCCGGGGCATCCCCTTGAGCCAACCGGAATACGCGACCTGATCCCGGGCCGTGAGCCCCGGCACCTGCCCCACCTGCTGAGGCATCCATGCCACACGCCTACGGAACGCGGGCAGCGCGCGACGCCGGCCGGTGCTCAGGTCGCCATAGGTGACGGAACCGGAATCGGGGCGCAGCGCAGATGCGCACAAGCCCAACAGGGTACTCTTTCCCGCTCCGTTCGGCCCCAGGAGCACGGTCCGCCCGGGCGGCAGCGTATAGCTGAGATCACGCAGCACCGGGCGTCTACGCCGATAGGAGAAGAAACACTCGGACATCGAAATGGGCATGCGACACCTTGGTATTTCAGCGTGGGGGTGCCTCTGTCTGTTTCATCAAGAGGCAGGTGGAGACCTGCGTTTCAGGTCTCCACCCAGGTATTCAGAATCCAGTGTCACCTAGAACGACATACGGGTCTTATCGACGCTGATCGTCGGGCCGACTATCGAATTACCATCGACCTCGGTGATGCGGAAGTAGTAGTCGTGGCCCTCGGTTCCGGCACCCCACTCGCCGGACGACGTTCCACCGTTGAAGCATGCCGTGTACGTCTTTGTGTCGAATCCGGTGTCGGGTCCGATGACAGCACGACGCAGCTGAACAGTCACACTTCTGCCCAAGTCCGTATGGCATCCGGTGAAGTCCACCTTGTTCCCGCCGCTACCTCCGTCATCGGTCAGAGGCTTCGAGTTGAAGCCGGCGACTCCAGCCTGTACGAACGATTCCTTCACGACAGCCCAAGCGGGGCTCGCGAGGGCCAATGGGAGGGTCGAGATGGAAGCAACCATACCGATCCGCTTCCAGGTACTACGGGTTCCTAACTTACGCACAGTTGTACCTCTTGTTTGGAATCGCGAGCAGGCGTGTGCATCACGAGGTGAATTGAGCGAAGGCCGCATTGGCGGGAATCCCCCGCGAGGGATCTTGAGTGTACATCCACAACTTTGGGCTTCACGGCAGTTGCCGCCGTCAGCGCAGGAGGCTCTTCGGCTGCGGGCGGTGGCCGCGTTGGTGGCGGGCCGGACTCGCGAGGATGTCGCCGCGGTGTTCCGGGTCTCGCTCAAGGCGGTGGACAACTGGTGGGGGAAGTGGCTGGCCGACGGGCGCGAAGCGCTCGTAGCTCAGCCGCGCGGACGCGGGGTCGGCGAACATCAGGTTCTCGACGCCGTCGAACAGCAGGCGATCCGGCAGGCCGTACTGGATCACCGTCCCTGTGACCTGGGGCTGGCGGGGCAGCTGTGGACGCGGGCGGGAGTGGGGGACCTGATCGCGAAGCTGTACCGGGTGCGGCTGACCGACCAGGGCGTGGGCAAGTACCTGCGCCGCTGGGGCCTGTCCTTCCAGCGCCCGGACAAGCGGGCCGTCGAACAGGACGCGGAAGCGGTCCGCGTCTGGTGGGAGGAGACCTGGCCAGCGATCCGGGCCAGGGCGAGGGCCGCGGGCGGGGAGGTGCTCTTCGCCGACCAGGTCGGCATCCGTTCCGACCAGGTCACCGGCCGCACCTGGGGCGCCAGGGGTGCACCCCCATCGTGCGCCGCACGGGCAACCGGTTCTCGGTGAACGCGATGTCCGCGATCAGCACCAAGGGCCGCATGCACTTCATGGTCTTCACCGAGACCTTCGACGCCGACGTCATGTGCCGCTTCCTGGACCGGCTCGTAGGCCACTTCGACCACAAAGTGCACCTCGTCGTGGACGGCCACTCCGCTCACCGCTCCCGCAAGGTCCGTGCGTGGCTGGCCGATCACCCGGACCGCATCGAGCTGCACTTCCTGCCGTCGTACTCGCCGGAACTGAACCCCGACGAACTGGTCAACGCCGACCTCAAACGGAGCCTGCCCATGCACAACCGGGCCCGCGACCAGGCCCAACTCGCCGCCGAGACCCGCCGGTTCTTCCACCGACGCCAACGTCAGCCACACATCGTCCGCGGCTACTTCGGCGGACCCCACGTCCGCTACATCCTCGAATAGAACCCTTTGAGTTTCGGATCAATAGTCTTCCGTCGCGGTGTTCCTTTCTTGCGTAAGCCCTGGTGGTCTTCGCGGAGATCTGCGGCGTGGACCTCTCCCGCGACCTGTTTCCCGCGCGACCGACGAGGCCACCGAAGAACTCGATGCCTGGCGTCAACGGCCCAGGAACCGGTCCGGTCTCTGGGTGCGTCGATCTCGGCCGCGCCGAGGTCGGTCAGTACCCGCTTGCGTGACGTGTCATCGCGCGAATTGCCTGGGCCGGCCCTGGTCTCGTCGCCCTTCTCGTGGCCGAGGCTTACATGGAGGTTCAGGGCGTCAGCGCGCTGCACTCCGAGCCCAAGAGGGTCAGCCCTCTGGAGTCGACGTACGGAGTTCTGCGCGCACAGGCGATGACTCCTCGAGATGGTGGCCATGGTCGAGGAGAAGCTTCACTTCACATACCAGTCCGCACACAGTCCGCAGGACACCCGATAAAGTCCATCACACCCCGTCGCCAACCATCAAGAAAAGGCCACAGGCCAGAGACCCACAGCAAAGATCACTGCAGGTCGCAGACCCGGCCGATTACCTTGGAGACCAAGAAGGCGGCTGCGAGCGCGGACGAGCCTCACCCCTTTCCGGGTGGACTCGTCCACATGAGGCCGTAGTGAGCCCTACAGTCCGCCCTCAGACATGCCGTGCACTGCCGGGATCGTGCCCAGCCGCCCCTTCTGGAAGTCCTCGAACGCCTGCTGCAGCTCGTCCTTGGTGTTCATGACGAAGGGGCCGTAGTGCGCCATCGGCTCACGGATCGGCTGTCCGCCCAGCAGCACGACCTCCATGTCCGGGGTGTTCGCGTCCTGCTTCTCGTCCGCGCGGACCGTCAGCGAGGAGCCCGCGCCGAAGACCGCGGTCTGCCCCAGATGGATCGGGCGGCGCTCCGCGCCGACCGCGCCCTTGCCCGCGAGGACGTACGCCAGGCCGTTGAAGTCCTCCCGCCACGGAAGAGTGAGCTCCGCGCCGGGCGCGACGGTCGCGTGAACCATGGTGATCGGGGTGTGGGTGATGCCCGGCCCCGCATGCCCATCCAGCTCGCCAGCGATGACCCGCAGCAGCGCGCCGCCGTCGGGGGTACTGAGGAGCTGTACGTGCCCGCCGCGGATGTCCTGGTAGCGCGGCGCCATCATCTTGTCCTTGGCCGGCAGGTTCACCCACAGCTGCAGGCCGTGGAAGAGACCGCCGGACATGACCAGTGACTCCGGCGGCGCCTCGATGTGGAGCAGGCCCGAGCCGGCCGTCATCCACTGCGTGTCGCCGTTGGTGATGGTGCCGCCACCGCCCTGGCTGTCCTGGTGGTCGAAGATCCCGTCGATGATGTAGGTGACGGTCTCGAAGCCGCGGTGCGGGTGCCACGGGGTCCCTTTCGGCTCCCCAGGCTGATACTCAACCTCACCCATCTGGTCCATCATGATGAACGGGTCGAGGTGACGGTAGTTGATCCCGGCGAACGCACGGCGGACCGGGAAGCCCTCGCCCTCGAAACCACTGGGCGCGGTCGTCACGGTGAGCACCGGACGGGCCACCGCGTCGGTCGGTGCGGCGACACGGGGCAGGGTCAGCGGGTTCTCGACGGTCACTGCGGGCATGTCGGTACCTCCTTGTGCGCTCAGTTTAGTTGATTATTGAACTTCCTGCCAGCCCTAACAGCGCACAGACCGCATCTCATTCCCTCGCGGTCGGGGCAACAGAACGCCGCCGGTCACGGAGGACCAGCGGCGAGATCAATCCCGGTCACCGGCGAACAGTAGGGGACAGAAAGGCCCGGAAGGAACGGTTCAGCAAACCCCATGGGCCAGCGGCAACCCACCCAAGGGGCGCGGGGAACTGCGCGAGCAACCACGGACCACCCGCACCCCGCAACGAAGCGCAACCCACCACCCCGCCCCCGGACCCGGCCCGACCGGCGGAGCTACCCGTACATCCGCCGCATCGCGAACTCCACCATCTGCTCCACGGCCTTCGCGTCGAACACCATCCGGTGCTCCCCCTCCATGTCGAGGACGAAGCCGTACCCGGTCGGCAGCAGATCGATCACCTCCGCACCGGTGATCACGAAGTACTTGGACTCCTTGCCCGCGTACCGGCGGAGCTCCTTGAGCGAGGTGAACATCGGGATCACCGGCTGCTGCGTGTTGTGCAGCGCCAGGAACCCGGGGTTGTCGCCGCGCGGGCAGTACACCTTGGACGTCGCGAAGACCTGCTGGAAGTCCTCCGCCGCCAGCTGCCCGGTGGTGAAGGCCCGCACAGCGTCCGCGAGGGAGGGCGGGGACGGCTCCGGGTACAGCGGTGCCTGCTGCCCGTAACCGCCCCCCATCTGGCCGCCGGGCATCTGCCCGGGCATCTGCTGCTGCGGCGGCGGGGCGTACTGCTGCTGGGAACCGGCGCTCTGGTCGTAGCCGTACATGCGGCAAAGCGTAACGAGTCACAGATGGACCGCTCGGGGTTGCTTCTTATTACCGATGGGTAGCATCATCGACATAGAAGCTACTTGTTGGTATGTGAACTAGCGCGAGGAGCCAGTGCCTCGCCGATCTCTCTTACGGAGCCGTCGCCATGGGGCACTACAAGTCGAATCTCCGCGACATCGAGTTCAACCTCTTCGAGGTGCTCGGGCGCGACAAGCTGTACGGCACCGGCCCGTTCGCGGAGATGGACACGGACACCGCCAAGAGCATCCTGGAGGAGCTGGCCCGTCTCGCGGAGAACGAGCTGGCGGAGTCCTTCACGGATGCCGACCGCAACCCGCCGGTCTTCGACCCGGAGACGAACACCGCTCCGGTACCGGCCTCGTTCAAGAAGAGCTACAAGGCCTTCATGGACTCCGAGTACTGGCGTCTGGGCCTGCCCGAGGAGATCGGCGGCACCACCGCGCCGCGGTCCCTGATCTGGTCCTACGCGGAGCTGCTGCTCGGCGCGAACCCGGCCGTGTGGATGTACGCCTCCGGCCCGGCGTTCGCCGGCATCCTCTACGACGAGGGCAACGACGTACAGAAGAAGATCGCCCAGATCGCGGTCGAGAAGACCTGGGGCTCCACCATGGTGCTCACCGAGCCGGACGCCGGCTCGGACGTGGGCGCCGGGCGCACCAGGGCGATCCAGCAGGAGGACGGCTCCTGGCACATCGAGGGCGTGAAGCGCTTCATCACCTCCGGTGAGCACGACATGGAGGAGAACATCCTCCACTACGTCCTCGCCCGCCCCGAGGGCCACGGCCCCGGCACCAAGGGCCTCTCCCTCTTCCTCGTCCCGAAGTACCTCTTCGACTTCGAGACCGGCGAGCTGGGGATGCGCAACGGCGCCTACGCCACCAACGTCGAGCACAAGATGGGCCTCAAGGCCTCCAACACCTGCGAGATGACCTTCGGCGACCGTCACCCGGCCAAGGGCTGGCTGATCGGCGACAAGCACGACGGCATCCGCCAGATGTTCCGCATCATCGAGTTCGCCCGCATGATGGTCGGCACGAAGGCGATCTCCACGCTGTCGACGGGCTACCTGAACGCGCTGGAGTACGCCAAGGAGCGCGTCCAGGGCACCGACCTGGCGAACTTCATGGACAAGACCGCGCCCAAGGTCACCATCACGCACCACCCCGACGTCCGCCGCTCGCTGATGACGCAGAAGGCGTACGCGGAGGGCATGCGCTCGCTGGTCCTCTACACGGCCTCCATCCAGGACGAGATCCAGGTCAAGGAGGCGGCGGGCGAGGACATCTCCGCCCTGGAGGCCCTGAACGACCTGCTCCTGCCCATCGTCAAGGGCTACGGCTCCGAGAAGGGCTACGAGCAGCTCGCCCAGTCGCTGCAGACCTTCGGCGGCTCCGGCTTCCTGCAGGAGTACCCGATCGAGCAGTACATCCGCGACGCCAAGATCGACACCCTGTACGAGGGCACCACCGCGATCCAGGGCCAGGACTTCTTCTTCCGGAAGATCGTCCGCAACCAGGGCGCCGCGCTGAACACCCTCGCCGAGGAGATCAAGAAGTTCCTGGCGCTCGGCGAGGGCGGCGAGCAGCTGGCCGGCGCCCGTGAGCACCTCGCCAAGGCCGCCGTCGAGCTGGAGTCCATGGTCGGCCTCCTCCTGACCGACCTCGCCGCCACCGAGCAGGACGTCAAGAACATCTACAAGGTGGGCCTCAACACCACCCGCCTGCTGCTCGCCTCCGGTGACGTGGTCGTCGGCTACCTGCTCCTGCGGGGCGCCGCGGTCGCCGCCGAGAAGCTGGAGACGGCCTCCGCGAAGGACAAGCCCTTCTACACCGGCAAGATCGCGGCTGCGAAGTTCTTCGCGGCCAACGTCCTCCCGGGCGTCACCCTCGCCCGCAAGATCTCCGAGGGCGTCGAACTGGACCTGATGGAGCTGGACGAGTCGGCGTTCTAGACCCGCGAAGTACGGATTCCGGACAGCCTCTCCCCGGCCGCATCCCGGTCGTGGCGCCGGACGGACCCTGCCCGTCCGTCCGGCGCCCCCTTCTCCGCACACTCACCACGAGGGCCCGTTCCCATCCCCGGGAGCGGGCCCTCGTACGTCGTTAAGGTGAACCCATGCGCACACCCCCACGCTTCGACCGCGGCCACACCGACGACCTCATGACCTTCCTGACGAGCAGCCCGACCCCGTACCACGCGGTCGCGAGCGCCGCGGAGCGGCTGGAGAAGGCGGGCTTCCGGCAGGTCTCGGAGACCGACGCGTGGGACGGCTCGCTGGGCGGGAAGTACGTCCTGCGCGGCGGCGCGATCATCGCCTGGTACGTGCCGGAGGGCGCCGACGCCCACACCCCGTTCCGCATCATCGGCGCCCACACCGACTCCCCCAATCTCCGGGTCAAACCCCGCCCCGACAGCGGCGCGCACGGCTGGCGCCAGATCGCCGTGGAGATCTACGGCGGCCCGCTGCTCAACTCCTGGCTCGACCGCGACCTCGGCCTCGCCGGCCGGCTCTCCCTGCGCGACGGAACCACCCGCCTCGTCAACGTCGACAGACCCCTTCTCCGCGTCCCTCAACTGGCCATCCACCTAGACCGCAACGTCACCTCCGACGGCCTGAAGCTCGACAAGCAGCGTCACCTCCAGCCCGTCTGGGGCCTCGGCGACGACGTCCGCGACGGCGACCTGATCGCCTTCCTGGAGGAGGAGGCGGGCCTCCCCGCCGGCGAGGTCACCGGCTGGGACCTGATGACCCACTCCGTCGAACCCCCCGCCTACCTGGGCCGCGACAAGGAACTGCTCGCCGGCCCCCGCATGGACAACCTCCTCTCCGTGCACGCCGGTACGGCCGCGCTCGCCTCGGTCGCCGGCTCCGGTGACGCACTCCCCTACATCCCCGTCCTCGCCGCCTTCGACCACGAGGAGAACGGCTCCCAGTCCGACACCGGCGCGGACGGCCCGCTGCTCGGCGGGGTGCTGGAGCGCTCGGTCTTCGCCCGCGGCGGCTCCTACGAGGACCGGGCGCGGGCCTTCGCCGGCACGGTCTGTCTCTCCTCCGACACCGGGCACGCCGTCCACCCCAACTACGCGGAGCGCCACGACCCGACGCACCACCCGCGCGCGGACGCCGGCCCGCTCCTCAAGGTCAACGTCAACAACCGCTACGCCACGGACGGTTCGGGCCGCGCCGTCTTCGCCGCCGCCTGCGAGAAGGCCGGTGTGCCGTTCCAGACGTTCGTCTCCAACAACTCCATGCCCTGCGGCACCACCATCGGCCCCATCACCGCCGCCCGCCACGGCATCCGCACCGTCGACATCGGCGTCGCCATCCTGTCGATGCACAGCGTCCGTGAACTGTGCGGCGCGAAGGACCCCTACCTCCTGGCGAACGCTCTGGTGGCCTTCCTGGAGGGCTGAGCCCACCGCCCGGGCCCTCAACGGCTGTTACGGACGGGCCTGTCCGGGTACCCGATGTCGACCGGTAGGACCGAACGACCGGAACGACCGGCCGACCCGACCGGACTTGGGAGGAACACTCATGGGCCTGGGCGGGTGCATCATTCTGATCGCCGTGGGGGCCATCCTCACGTTCGCCACCGACTGGGACATGCAGGGGGTCAACCTCGACCTGGTCGGCATCATCTTCATGATCGTCGGACTCATCGGAGTCGCGACGTTCAGCAGCATCGCGAGGCGGAGGCGGGTGGTGGTGCCTCCCACGACTCCGGTCGTCGACGAGAACGGCCGGCAGCGGGGTGGGTACCAGGGGTACTAGGAGCCCAGGGGTACTAGGAGCGGTGTCATCGGCGGGGGCGCGGAGACGAGCAGCCTGGTCGACGGGCCGTACCGCTCGTCGCGCTTCTGTCCCGCCGGGGCCTGGAAGTCGCCCCCGGCCGCAGGCTGCCGGGGGCGACTTCGGTGGTCGCGCGCCGGGCGCGGTGGGCGACGGCCTCGACCTTCACCGTCTCCTCCGGCAACCCTCCTCCGGCAACCGCAGCCGGGTCAGCCGGTGGCGGGCGGACTCCACGACCACGATGTCGTCCCCGACGAGGACCGCGTCACTCGGCTCTCTCAAGTCCGTTGCCAGCGTGGTGGGTTCGCCCGTCGCCGGGTCGTAGCAGCACAACGCGTGGTTGTAGGTGTCGCTGACCGCCGCCCCAGCCAGCCGGTCAGCTCAGCGCATGCCCCGTGGTCACGTCCACATGGCCCGGGATCTCGCCATGCCGGTCGCCGACGGTACTCGTACCGCTCGGTTCGATGGCGAGGATGGCGGCGCGGGACGGGGCGTACGGCTTGTGCTCGACCCCTCGTGGGACGGTGAAGACCGAGCCCTGAGGCAGGACGACCGTGCGTTCCCCCTCCGGTTCGCGCAGGCCGATGTGCAGTTCGCCCTCGAAGACCAGGAAGAACTCGAGGCGACCTGCTGAGCTCGGCCGGCAGCGCGGCCTCGCTCGACCTGGGGCTGCACATCTGGCGCCTCCGCGCGCGCCTGCGCCAGGAGACCGGGCTGAGCCCTTCGGCCTACAGGCGACGTTTCGGAACGGGCGCGGGGGAACGCCTGTAGACATGAGATTCCTCGTACGCGACCGGCTCCTCGGCATCGGTGACGACTACTGGATCGAGGACGAGCACGGCAGAAAAGCCTTCCTCGTCGACGGCAAGGCCATGCGACTGCGGGACACCTTCGAGCTGAAGGACACCCAGGGGCACGTCCTGATCGACATCCGCCGGAAGATGTTCGCCCTGCGCGACACGATGGTGATCGAACGGGAGAGCGAAACGCTCGCAACCGTCCGCCGCAAGCGCCTCTCCCTCCTGCGCAACCACTACCGGGTCACCATGGCGGACGGCACCGAACTCGACGTCAGCGGCAAGATCCTCAACCGTGAGTTCGTCATCGAGTACGACGGCGAACTCCTCGCGCACATCTCCCGCAGATGGCTGCGCGTCCGCGAGACCTACGGCCTCGACGTCGTACGTGACGACGCGGACCCCGCGCTGCTGATCGCCGTGACGGTGTGCGTGATCAATCTGGCGGAGAAGGAGCGGGACGACTGAGACCACTCGTCAGCCCGCCAGACGCCCTACGAAGATCCCGATGAGAACGCGGGTCGTCCGGCTCGGCGAGCGACGGGGACCCGGTGGCGCCACCCACCGGCCCGGCCCCAGGGGCGGGTGATCGAGCGGGTGGGGGCGTGGCGCCCATCCCCTCCACCCGGTTCGGGCGTGGGATCGCACTGACCGGCGGCGATCCTGAGAACCTCCGCCAGGGACCGCGCGAGGCCCAGGACGACGGCCGCCGATTCGAGTTCCTGCCGCCTGTCGGGCGTTCGCGGCTCGGCGGTCACAGCACCGCCTTTCGCCGTACGGGCAGGTCCACCGGCTGACCCCCGGGCAGGTCCACTGGCAGGTCGAACCACACCGCCTTGCCCACCGGGTGCGTCGGGCCGCCGTACGGGATGTCCGGGCCGTGCCCCCAGCGGCCCTCGGTGAGGGCGTCCACCAGATACAGCCCCCGGCCGCCGCCCCGCTCCCAGGTCTCAGTCGTCAGTTCCCTTGTCACCGGCGGGTTTTCGTCCCCGTCGTACACCACCACCCGCAGTCGCCCCTCCTCCACGGCCAGCCACAGCACGGTGCCGTCACCGCCCTTCGCGTGCACGCAGGCGTTGGTGACGAGTTCGGAGGCGCAGAGGACCGCGTCGTCGACCAGGGTGCGGTCCAGGCGCAGCGCGCGCAGGACGGTGGCGACGAAGTCGCGGGCGATGTGGGGGGAGGTTTCGAGGGGTGGACAGATGAGGGTGTACGAGGGCATGGGGCATCAACTCCGGTGGAGGTGAGGGGGTTGCGCGCGCCTGTCCGCGTTGCTGTCCGGCGCCCCGGTGTCGATGGTCGGGGTGGCTCTTCCAACGGGGGAGGGCGTGCGGGAGTTGCGGATGAGTGACCACATGGGCACCCTCCGTGAGTACGCCACGAAGGTACTCGGTAT
Source organism: Streptomyces europaeiscabiei (assembly GCF_036346855.1). NCBI lineage: Bacteria > Bacillati > Actinomycetota > Actinomycetes > Kitasatosporales > Streptomycetaceae > Streptomyces > Streptomyces europaeiscabiei. Next base: position 5,345,938 of record NZ_CP107841.1, on the reverse strand, counting down.
ATTTGCAACGCCGCAACCGGCTCTGTGGAATCGAGGAGACGTCATGCCGCCGAGGGTCATCCCCACCGCACGTCAGGTGCGCCTCGGCGCCGAGTTGCGCAGGCTGCGCGAGGCGGCGGGCCTGGTGTCCCGTGACGTCGCCGCCTGGCTGGGTACGAGCCAGGCCCAGATCAGCAACATCGAGTCGGGGAAGCACGGCGTCAGCGAGGAGCGGCTACGCAGGCTCGCCGAGCACTACGCCTGCGATGACACCCAACTCGTCGACGCCTTGTCCGGCATGGCCAACGAGCGGGACAAGGGCTGGTGGGAGGAGTACCGAAGTGCTCTGGCACCCAAGGCACTCGACCTCGCGGAGTTGGAGCACCACGCGTCGCACGTCAGCACTTTTCAGGTCGTACACATTCCGGGAGTACTCCAGACCGAGGATCACGTACGGGCGGCCCTGGCCTTCGTGGAGCCGGGGTGTCCGGAAGACGTCCGCGAGGCCCGCGTCGAGTTCCGGATGCGACGCCAGCGGGTACTCGATTCGGGGACACCGTACGACGTGATCATCCACGAGGCCGCGCTACGCATGCGCGTCGGTGGCTCCAAGATTGCCCGCGCTCAGCTCATGCACCTGCTTCAGGCGTCCGAGAGGGAGTCCGTCACCCTTCGCGCGATCCCCTTCGCCGCCGAAGGCTTCGCAGGTGCGGGCCTTGCCGTGCAGTACGTCGGCGGAGGCGTCCCACAGCTGGACACCGTGCAGATCGATACGCCGCACGGTGCCGAATTCATCGACGCTCCGGCGCAACTGCACCGGTACCGAGCCACACTCGAACGCGTTGACAACGCCGCACTCCCACAGGACGCTTCCCTCGACCTCATCCGCCGTATCGCCCAAGATCTGTGAAAGGCTCCCGGTGTCTCAAATCCTCCGATGGCAGAAGTCGTCGTTCTCCGCGGGCGACTCCGACAACGACTGCCTGGAGATATCCACCACCTCCACCACTCTCCACCTCCGCGAGAGCGACAGCCCCGCCACCATCCTGTCGCCCTCGGCCACCGCCCTCCACGCGCTCCTCAGCACGCTGCGGAACGGGTCCAGAACCTCAACCTCGTCGGAGGGATGAGCGGCGGGTTCAACGACGAGGTGGCTCCAGCCCCAGCAGCCTGTCCTTCAGCGCCGGGAACTGCTCACGCGTGGTCGCCACCTTCGCCGGGTCGAACTCCACCGTGAGGACCTCGTCGTCGGGGCCCGCCTCCGCCAGTACCTCGCCCCAGGGGTCGACCACGATCGAGTGACCGGCCTGGGGAACCCCCGCGTGCGTACCGGCCGTTCCGCAGGCGAGGACGTAGGCCTGGTTCTCCACGGCCCGCGCCTGCGCCAGCAGGGTCCAGTGCGACCGCCGCCGCTCCGGCCACCCCGCCGACAGCACGAACGTCTCGGCGCCCGCGTCGACGAGCCCGCGGAACAGCTCGGGGAAGCGGAGGTCGTAGCAGGTGGCGATGCCGATGGTCGTCTCGGGGAGGCGGAGCGTCACCAGTTCCGCGCCCGCGCCCATCAGCACGGCCTCGCCCTTGTCGAAGCCGAAGCGGTGGATCTTGCGGTAGGCGGCGGCGAGGTCGCCGGACGGTGAGAAGACCAGGGAGGTGTTGTAAAGAGGTCCATCCGGATCACGTTCGGGGATCGAGCCCGCGTGCAGCCACACGCCCGCGTCGCTCGCCGCCTTGGCCATCGCCTCGTACGTCGGCCCCTGCAGCGGTTCGGCCTCGGCCGTGAAGGATTCGTACGCGAATGCGCCGGTGGTCCACAGCTCCGGGAGGACGACGAGATCGGCGTCGGCCTGGTCCCGTACCAGCGAGGCCACACGCCGCCTGCGCGATTCGACCGATTCGTCCTCGTCTACGCCGATCTGGATGAGCGAGGCGCGCACACTACCACCGTCCTGGCATTCGAGACGTCCACACCGGCCTACGATCGTCACACCAAAGCACTGCCGGGGTGCCTCACAGCAGCGTAACTTAACGTTCCAGAACACCCACTGACAGCCGCCGACGCCCACTCACCGCCGTCAACGCCGACGTCCTTACCGAAACCCTCCACCCACATACCGATACGCACCGACCGTACTGACAGGTACCGACCGCCCGAGGGGTCCCGTTCCGTGAGTCTGCATCCCACTCTTCAGCCCTACGCCGACGCCTGGACCCACTCCGTGGACGCGATATCCGAGCTGGTGACACCGCTCGTGGAGGGTGAGTGGAACCGGCGGACGCCGTGCCCCGGCTGGTCGGTGCGCGATGTGGTCTCCCATGTCATCGGCCTGGACTGCGAGATGCTCGGCGACCCGCGCCCGATCCACACCCTCCCGCGCGACCTGTACCACGTACGGACCGAGCACCAGCGGTACATGGAGATGCAGGTCGACGCCCGTCGTCACCACACCGCGCCGGAGATGACCTCCGAGCTGGAGTACACGATCATCCGGCGCAACCGCCAGCTGCGGAACGAGTCGCGGGACCCGGGTCGTAAGATCCGCGGCCCGCTCGGCACGGAACAGACCCTCGAACAGGCCATGCGGAACCGCGCGTTCGACGTGTGGGTCCACGAGCAGGACCTGCGCTCCGCGCTGGGCCGGCCGGGGAACCTGGACTCGCCGGGCGCGCTCGTCGTCCGTGACGAGCTGCTGGCCGTGCTGCCGAAGGTCGTCGCCGAGGACGCGCAGGCGCCGCGCAGTTCGGCCGTCGTCTTCGACGTGCACGGCCCGGTGGAGTTCATCCGTACCGTCCGCGTCGACATGCAGGGCCGCGGCACCCTGGAGACCACCCCCGCCCTCGGTCCGGCCGCCACCCTGACCCTCGACTGGGAGACCTACGTCCGCCTGGCCTGCGGTCGCGTCACCGCCGACCTCGTCGCCGACCGCATCAAGGCCGAGGGCGACCCCCACCTGATCGCGGCGATCCTGCGCGCGTTCGCGGTGACGGTGTAACCGCCGGGCCACCGGGCTTCCGAAAGCCGGGCCCTCACACCGGTACGTGCACCGTCTCCACCCGGCTCGCCACCAGCCGTTCCCGTTCGCGGCGGGCCGCGCGGCCGCGCAGGCGGAGGATCTGGGTGAGGCCGAGGGCCTGGAGGACGAAGACGGCGGAGAAGGCGATGCGGTAGTCGTCGTCGGTCAGGTCAAGGAGGACGCCGACCGCGAAGAGCGTGGTCATGGAAGCGACGAAACCACCCATGTTGGTGATCCCGGAGGCGGTGCCCTGACGCTCCGGCGGGTTCGCCGGGCGGGCGAAGTCGAAGCCGAGCATCGAGGCCGGGCCGCAGGCGCCGAGAACCGCGCAGAGGACGACCAGGAGCCATTTCGGTGCGTGCTCACCGGGGTACAGGATCGTGGTCGCCCACACCGCCGCCGTCGTGAGGACCGTGCCGAGCGCCAGCGGAAGCCGCGCCGCGTGGTGCCGGGCGACGATCTGGCCGTACACCAGTCCGACGACCATGTTGGACAGGACGACGAGGGTGAGCAGTTCGCCGGCGGTGCCGCGGCTGAGGCCCTGCGCCTGGACCAGGAACGGCAGCCCCCACAGCAGCAGGAACACCATCGCCGGGAACTGCGTGGTGAAGTGCACCCACATCCCGAGCCGGGTGCCGGGCTCCCGCCAGGACGCCGCGATCTGCCGCCGTACGTACGCGGCCCCGTGGTGCGGGAACGGCTCCGGCTCGTGCCCCTCGGGATGGTCCTTCAGGAACAGCAGGGTCAGGACCAGGACGACGAGGCCGGCGACCGAGCTGCCCGCGAACGCCGCCGTCCAGCCCACCCCGTGCAGCAGCCGGGCCAGCAGCAACGTCGAGACCAGGTTGCCCGCCATGCCGACCAGACCCGCCATCTGCGCGACCATCGGTCCGCGCCGGGCCGGGAACCACCGGCTGCCCAGCCGCAGCACGCTGATGAACGTCATCGCGTCGCCGCAGCCCAGCAGCGCCCGCGACGCCAGCGCCGTGCCGTACGACGGCGACAGCGCGAAGCCGATCTGGCCGGCCGTGAACAGCAGGATGCCCAGGGTCAGCACCTTCTTGGTGCCGAGCCGGTCGACCAGCAGGCCGACCGGTATCTGCATGCCCGCGTAGACCAGCAGTTGGATTATCGAGAAGGTCGACAGCGCGGAGGCGCCCACCTGGAAGCGGTCGGCGGCGTCGAGGCCGGCCACGCCCAGCGACGTACGGAAGATGACGGCGACGAAGTAGACGGAGACGCCCACACCCCAGACGGCGAGGGCGCGACGGCCGCCGGGCGGGTCTCCGGGCAGGGACCCGGCGGACGACGACAGGGCGGGGCGGCTCAACGGACCTCTCCCCGAGCCAGGTTGGAGAACCAGCTGACGTGCCGGTGCACGAGCGCCACGGCCGCCTCCGCGTCACCCGCGCGCAGCGCCTGGAGGATCTCCTCGTGCTCGCCGAGCGTCTTGGTGATGCGGTCCGGGTGGGCGTGCATCACGGCGACGCCCATCCGCAGCTGCCGGTCGCGGAGCTGGTCGTAGAGGCGGGACAGGATCTCGTTCCCGCCACTGCGGACGATCTCGGCGTGGAAACAGCGGTCGGTGACGGCGGCGCCCGCCAGATCCCCGACGGCGGCCTGCGCCTTCTGCTGTTCGAGCAGTTCCTCCAGCCGGGCGATCAGCCGCGGCGAGGCCGGGACCGTCTTGCGGACCGCGTGCTCCTCGACCAGCTGCCGGGTCTCGACCACGTCCGCGATCTCCTGCGCGGAGACGGGCAGCACCAGGGCGCCCTTCTTCGGGTAGAGCCGGATCAGCCCCTCGACCTCCAGCCGCAAAAGGGCCTCCCGCACAGGCGTCCGGGACACCCCGACCGCCTCGGCCAGCTCGCCCTCGGTGAGCAGCGTGCCGCCCTCGTAGCGGCGCTCCAGCACGCCCTGCTTGACGTGGGCGTAGACACGGTCGGCGGCGGGGGGCTGCTTCACGGCGGGGGCGGGAGCCGGGGCGGAGGACATGTCCACAGCTTAGATACAACACGCACCCATGCGTGGCGGTCGTCCACGATCCGGACGAAAACCCACCGTAAACCTGTCGAAGGAGTGTGAGGTGGACTTGAATTGACCCCCGCTCCACCCGGAGCGCAACCTTTTGTGCTACTCGTTTGTCACACGAGAAGCGGCCCCGCTTGCCCGCAACCGGAAACCAAGTGGCCGCGCTCCACAGACATTTGACGCAATCGGGGTACTTGACTTGATTACCGCCATAAAGGGCGTACGTGTCCGCAGAGCCGCTGCAGTCGTCGTGACCACCGGCGCGATGATCGCGACCGGGGTGGTCGGCTCCGCTCCCGCGCAGGCCGCCCCCGCGAAGCCCACGATCACCGCCAAGGGCGGGTTCGTGATGAACAGTGCCAATGGCAAGACTCTCTTCACCAAGGCCGCTGACACCAAGAGGCTCACCGCTTCCACCACGAAGATCATGACCGCCAAGGTCGTGCTGTCGCAGTCGAATCTGAACCTCGACGCCAAGGTGACGATCAAAGGGGCGTACAGCGACTACATCGTCAAGAACGGCGCCTCATCGGCCAATCTGATCGTCGGCGACAAGGTCACGGTCCGCCAACTGCTGTACGGGATGATGCTGAAGTCGGGCTGCGAGGCCGCCATGGCCCTGGCCGACAAGTACGGTTCCGGCTCGACGGTCGCGGCCCGCACCAAGAACTTCATCGCCAAGATGAACACCACGGCCAAGAACCTCGGCATGACGAACACCAAGTTCGACTCGTTCGACGGCATCAGCAAGGGCGCGAACGCCTCGACCCCGCGTGACCTCACCAAGCTCGCGCGCGACGTCATGAAGAACGCGAACTTCAAGAAGATCGTGGCTACGAAGTCCTACACGGCGAAGACGATCACCAAGACCGGCAGCACCCGCACCATGGCGGCGTGGAACAACACCAACCTGCTGCTCGGCTGGAAGGGCACGATCGGTATCAAGACCGGTTCGGGCACCGAGGCCAAGTACTGCCTCGTCTTCGCGGCCACCCGCAGCGGCAAGACCGTCATGGGCACCGTCCTCACCTCCACCAACGAGACCACGCGCATGGCGGACGTGAAGAAGCTCATGGACTACGGGTTCGCCACCCTGTAGGCGACCCGGGCATCGCACGGGAAGGGGGCCACCGCTCACCGCGGTGGCCCCCTTCCCGTTTCTTCGCGCAAGCCGATGAGGCTTGTTTACCTCGCATTGGTGAATATGGTTAATTCAAATGGCATATTCGATTTCCTCCGCCCTAGGTTCCCCAGCGGAGGTGGTTCACATGATCGAACCCAGCAGGCACCAGCCCGACCCCCGCATGCGTCAGCAGGACGCACTCGACGTCGGCGACTTCGTCTACGCGGCTACCGGAGCCCGAGTCCGCCGGCTGACCATGCCGGACGGGACGCACTGGTTCCCGGCGGTGGATGTCTGCAAGCAGTTGGGCTACACCACGCCGCGAAAAGCCCTCCTCGACCATGTCCCAGAGGAGCATCGAGACATTCTCGAGACAGTGACTGGAGGTCACTGTCTCAGCGTTCCCGCAGGTCGGGAGTGGCGCCGAGACCTGAATCTCATCGATCTCCAGGGGCTGATCCTTCTCGTCAGCGCCTGCACCAAACCTGAGTGCGCACCCTTCAAGAAGTGGGTCGCCGAGGTGATCGAGACCGTCCAGCGCGAGGGCTCCTACACCCTTGAGGAGGCCGAGGTTCAGCCCGCCGAGCCGGGCGCTCCCATCGCGTACGCCATGCCCGAGCAGGTCGCCGAGGCCATCGTCCGGCTCGAGGAGCGCAACCTTCAGGCGGACGAACAGCTCGCCGTCGCGCAGCAGGAAGCACTCGCTCTGCAACGGGAGTCGCTGGAGACCCAGCGGACCATGGTGAAGACACAGCAGACCATGGTGGAGATGCAGCGCACCATGGTGGAGACACAGCTCGCGACGCTGAATGCCCAACAAGCCATCGCCCAGGCCATGGAACGCATCGCGAACAGGCTCGACACCCTCGCGCTCGACCGGCCGGCACCCGCCGCCGAGTTCCCGACGCAGCCGACCACGGAGTCCGTGCTGGCCGACTGGCGGAAGCGGTTGTCGGTGACGGAGGACGTGTGGACGGTGGCCGTGGTGATCGCCCCGGTGCTCGTCGAGAAGGGTGAGCTGCGTCAGCCGCTGGAGGCGATCGCCGCCCGTACGGGGCTGTCGGTGCACCGCGTCAACGAATGTCTCCGGATGCTGCGCAAGCACGCCTGCATCCACCCCCGCGGCGCGACGGGGGACGGGGCACCGGTGTACGTGCTCAACCAGCGCTGACAGGCAGGCACTGAGCGGAGCCACAGCAGAAGGGGCCGGTCGCAAGATGAATTTGCGACCGGCCCCTTCACAGTGAGCCTATCCGGTCGAGGCCTCAGGCCCAGGTGATCAGCCTCTTCGGCTGTTCCAGAATCGCCGCCACGTCCGCCAGCACCTTCGAGCCCAGCTCCCCGTCCACCAGCCGGTGGTCGAAGGAGAGCGCCAGAGTGGTGACCTGACGGGCCTTCACCTTGCCCTTGTGGACCCACGGCTGGAGCTTGATCGAGCCGACCGCGAGGATCGCGGACTCGCCGGGGTTGAGGATCGGCGTGCCGGTGTCGATGCCGAAGACGCCCACGTTGGTGATGGTGACCGTGCCGCCCTGCATGGCTGCCGGGGAGGTCCGGCCCTCCTTGGCCGTGGAGACCAGCTCGCCCAGGGACTCGGCCAGCTGGGGCAGCGTCTTCGCGTGGGCGTCCTTGATGTTCGGGACGATCAGGCCTCGCGGGGTGGCCGCCGCGATACCCAGGTTCACGTAGTGCTTGACCACGATCTCCTGGGCGGCCTCGTCCCAGGAGGCGTTGATGTCCGGGTTGCGCTTGATCGCCACGAGCAGGGCCTTGGCGATCAGCAACAACGGATTGACCCGCAGGCCCGCCAGGTCCCTGTCCTGCTTCAGCTCGTCGACCAGCTTCATCGTGCGCGTCACGTCGACCGTCACGAACTCCGTGACGTGCGGCGCGGTGAACGCCGAGCCGACCATCGCCGCCGCCGTGGCCTTCCGGACCCCCTTGACCGGGATACGGGTCTCCCGCGCGCCGTCGTACGACGCCACCGGCGCCGGGGCGACGGCGGGCGCGGCCTGGGCCGGGGCGGCCTCCACCACGGGCTCAGGGGCCTCTCGCGGGGCCACGGCCGCGTGGACGTCCTCGCGGGTGATGACGCCGTCCGGGCCCGACGGGGTGATCGTCGTCAGGTCCACACCGAGGTCCTTGGCCAGCTTGCGGACCGGCGGCTTCGCCAGCGGACGCTGCCCGCCGGAGGCGTAACCGTGCCCGTTCAGCTCGCCCTGGACACCCTGGATCGCGGTGGCCGCGTACAGCGTGTCCTCGGCGGGCGCTGCCGCGGCCGGGACCCCCCTGCGGGGGCGGCGCTTCGTGGACGACTCGGCGACCCCGTAGCCGACGAGGACCGGCTTACGGCCCTCGATCTTCCTGGCCGCCGGCTCGGGCTTCGCGGCTGGCGCGGCGGCTGCGGCGGGCGCGGCTTCCTCGCCCGATGCCGCTGCCGATGCCGGTGCTGAGGCAGGGGCGGACGCCGGGCCAGCGCGGCCCGCCACGTCCACCGCGATGATCGACGTGCCCACGTCGACCGTGGTGCCCTCGGGGAAGTGCAGCGCGCGTACGACACCGTCGTACGGGATGGGCAGTTCGACGGCGGCCTTGGCCGTCTCGACCTCGCAGACGACCTGGCCGTCGGTGACGGTGTCACCGGGCTGGACGTACCACTTGAGGATCTCGGCCTCGGTGAGTCCCTCGCCCACGTCGGGCATCTTGAACTCGCGCGGAGACGTGTCTGTCATCGTCGTCACGGACCTCTCCTCAGAACGCCAGCGAGCGGTCGACGGCGTCGAGCACCCGGTCCAGATTCGGCAGGTACTCCTCCTCCAGGCGGGCCGGCGGATAAGGGGCGTGGTACCCGCCGACGCGGAGGACGGGGGCCTCCAGGTGGTAGAAGCACCGCTCGGTGATGCGGGCGGCGATCTCCGCGCCCGAACCGAAGAACACCGGGGCCTCATGGACCACCACCAGACGGCGGGTCCTCTCCACGGACGCCTGGATCGAGTCGAAGTCCAGCGGGGACACCGACCGCAGGTCCAGGATCTCCAGCGCCCGGCCCTCCTCGGCGGCCGCGTCGGCGACCTCCTGGCAGAGCTTCACCATCGGGCCGTACGCGGCCAGCGTGAGGTCGGTGCCCTCACGGACTACACGGGCCTTGTGCAGCGGGCCGGGGATGGCTTCCGGATTGACCTCGGCCTTGTCCCAGTAGCGCCGCTTGGGCTCGAAGAAGATCACCGGGTCGTCGCTCTGGATGGCCTGCTGCATCATCCAGTAGGCGTCCGACGCGTTCGACGGCGAGACCACCTTCAGGCCCGCCACGTGCGCGAACAGCGCCTCCGGGGACTCGGAGTGGTGCTCGACCGCGCCGATGCCGCCGCCGTAGGGGATACGGACGACGACCGGGAGCTTGACCTTGCCCAGCGAGCGCGCGTGCATCTTGGCGAGCTGGGTGACGATCTGGTCGTACGCGGGGAAGACGAAGCCATCGAACTGGATTTCGACCACCGGGCGGTACCCGCGCAGGGCGAGGCCGATGGCGGTGCCGACGATGCCCGACTCGGCGAGCGGGGTGTCGATCACCCGCTCCTCGCCGAAGTCCTTCTGGAGGCCGTCCGTCACCCGGAACACACCACCGAGCTTGCCGACGTCCTCGCCCATGACGAGCACCTTGGGGTCGGCTTCGAGGGCCCTGCGCAGCGATTCGTTGATCGCCTTGGCGATCGCCATGCTCTTCACGGCGGAATGCCCGGCGGTCTGGCCTGCCGCCTGCGCGGCTGTCTGCGTGGTCATCGCTACTCGCCCTCCTCTACGTCCACATCGGCGAACGACGCCTGGTACGCGGCGAACTGGGCGCGCTCCTCGTCCACCAGCGCGTGTCCGTCCGCGTACGCGTTCTCGAAGATGGCGAAGTGGTCCGGGTCGGGCATGGCACGCACCACTTCGCGCACTCGCCTTCCCAACGCCTCGCTCTCCGCTTCGAGTTCCGCGAAGAATCCCTCGTTCGTGTCCGTTTCGGACTCCAGGTAACCGCGCAGACGCGCGATCGGGTCCTTGGCCTCCCAGGCCACCCGCTCGTCGTCGTGACGGTAACGGGTGGGGTCGTCGGAGGTCGTGTGGGCGCCCATGCGGTACGTGAACGCCTCCACCAGGGTGGGGCCCTCGCCCCGGCGGGCGCGCTCCAGCGCCCACTTGGTGACCGCGAGGCAGGCCAGGACGTCGTTGCCGTCGACGCGGACGCCCGGGAAGCCGAAGCCCTGGGCGCGCTGGTACAGCGGGACGCGGGTCTGCTTCTCCGTGGGCTCCGAGATGGCCCACTGGTTGTTCTGGCAGAAGAACACGACCGGCGCGTTGTAGACCGCGGAGAAGGTGAACGCCTCGGCGACGTCGCCCTGGCTGGACGCGCCGTCGCCGAAGTAGGCGATGACCGCCGAGTCGGCGCCGTCCTTGGCGACGCCCATGGCGTAGCCCGTGGCGTGCAGCGCCTGGGAGCCGATGACGATCGTGTAGAGGTGGAAGTTGTTGCTGTTCGGGTCCCAGCCGCCGTTGTTCACACCGCGGAACATGCCGAGCAGATTGGTCGGGTCGACGCCGCGGCACCAGGCGACGCCGTGCTCACGGTAGGTCGGGAAGACGTAGTCGTCCTCACGGGTGGCCCGCCCGGAGCCGATCTGGGCGGCCTCCTGGCCGAGCAGCGACGCCCACAGGCCCAGCTCGCCCTGGCGCTGCAGGGAGGTGGCCTCGGCGTCGAAGCGGCGCGTCAGCACCATGTCGCGGTACAGACCACGCATCTCGTCGGCGGTGATGTCGGCGACGAACGGGTCGTACTCGGCGTTCTTGACGCGCCTGCCCTCGGGCGTCAGCAGCTGAATGAGCTCGGGCTGCGCGTCGGTCGGCTTCTTCGCAGTGGCCCGCCTGGTCCCGGTGGTGCCGGCGGCCTTGCTGCCGGTGGTGCCGGTCTTGCCTGCGGCGCTGCGTCGCGGCTTGCGCGCGGCAGTGCTCTCCACGGTCACGTGTGCTCCTCCGTCGGTCCGGCCCCCGGGGTTGCCGAAAGACCAGTGCGGCTCGCCTGATCCCGGTAACCCGTGCACGGGGTGGGTGCCCTTGGCCGGGAACAGACGTGACAGGTGCCCCGGCGAGCGCCCTGCACGAGGCACGTTACCCAGTGCTCCACATTCCTGTGAAACCCCTACTGACCTGCGATTTTTCCTTGGATTTCCAAGTAATTCGGTACTAGGAGGTCCAAGTAAGTCGCGTCCGTAGGGAACAGCTGCTGGTCACAGCACTGGTCACAGCCTGGCAGGGGGCCGGAACACCGGCACGTTATCCCGGCCACCCCGGCCACGGGAAGACTTCGCCGGAGGCGGGCCGCGAGATCGCCTGCGGAAGTTGCTCCATACGTGAACACGACCGGACCCGCCCTGTTCCTCTCGGGCCCGGCGGCCCGCCCGACCCGCACGTCTGCGCGTCGAGCCACAGTTCGGATCTGCGCACCGTGTGATCGGTAACGACTGTGTGTGACAAGCGTGAGGTCAGCGGCGTGGCGCGTGCCCTAACATCTGGCGCGTGCCGCGCTCATCTGTACCACCCCCTGTGCCCTACGCGCCCCCTCTGGGCCCTCTGTTGGAGCGGTACGCCGCCGGGTCCCCACTGACCTGCGAACCCGTCGACAAGGGACTCCTCAACCGCGGCTACCGGCTCTCCACCACCCGCGGCCGGTACTTCCTCAAGCACCACTTCGACCCCGAGACCGCCGACCCGGCCGCCATCGTCCGCCAGCACCGGGCCACCCAGCGCCTCGCCGACCTGGGCGTGCCCGTGGCCCCGCCCCTGGCCGGGCACGACGGGCACACCGTCACGGTCGTCGGCGGCCACGCCTACGCCCTGCACCCGTGGATCGACGGCCGGCACCGGCACGGCGGCCAGCTCACCCCCGGGCAGTGCGGGCGTCTGGGGGCGCTCCTGGGCATAGTGCACGCGTGCCTGGAGCGGGTGATGCCGGCGCCGGAAGGGGTTACGCCGGCACAGGAGGGGGTGACGCCGGCGGCGCCGGTGCGGAAACGGCTGATCCCGGCCCAGCGGCAGAGCCAGGGAGGGGCACCCACCGCGTCTCGTGTCGAGGGTCGCGCGGGCGGCGTAAGGGCCTTAGGGGCCGTAGAGGCCGGAGGGGTTCCTGGAGGCGCGGAAACCGCCGGGTCCGAGAGCGCCGGTCCCGCCGGGTCCGAGAGCGCCGACCCCGTCGGCACCTTCGCCCTCATCGACGCTCTGCTCGACCGGGTACGGCGGCACCGGCCGGCCGACGCCTTCGACGCGCTCGCCCGGCATCGGCTGCTGGAGCGGCGGGAGCTGCTGGAGCGGCACGCGGACCGGCGCCCGCCCAGGGGCGGTTCGGTGGGGTGGGTGCACGGGGACTTCCACCCGTTCAACGTGCTCTACCGGGACGACGTGCCCGATGTGCCCGCCGCGATCCTCGACTGGGACCGGCTCGGGGTGCACCCGCGCGCGGAGGAGGCGGTCCGGGCGGCGGTGATCTTCTTCGTTCGTCCGGTCGGCGCCCTGGACCTGGCGAGAGTACGGTCCTACGCGCGCGCGTACCGGCGTTCCACGGGCGCCGCCCCGGCCGAACTCGCGGCCGCCGTGCACCGCGTGTGGTGGGAGCGGCTCAACGACTTCTGGATGCTGCGCTGGCACTACGAGCGCGACGACGACCGCGCCGACCCGCAGTTCCCCGCGGCCTCGGCGCTGGTGGTGTGGTGGACGCGGGAGTACGAAGCGGTGTGCGAGGCGTTCGCGGAGTGAGCCCGGCGCCGGAGTGAGCCCGGCGTGAGTGGAGTGACCCTCGCCGGGCCACTCCACTCACGCCACCGGATCACTCCTCGCCGTCGCCCCCGCCGACCGTCAGGCCCCCGGCGGCGTCCCCGCCGCTGCCGTCGTCGGTCGGTTCCTCGGTCGTCGGTTCCTCCGTCGGTTCCTCCGTCGTCGGTTCCTCGGTCGTCGGTTCCTCCGTCGGATCATCCGTCGGCTGGCTCTGCGTCGGCGACTGGCTGAAGGACGGGGACCGCGTGTACGACGGCGTGTAATCGGGGTTGTCGCCCGAGCCGGTGCTCTCCTCCGTCTCCTCCTCGGTCGCCTCGTCGCTGGGCGACTCGGTGGCGTCCTTGTCCTTGCTGGGCGCCGTGGCCGTCGGAGTCTTCGTGGTCCCGGTGTCGCCGCCGGTACCGCTGTCCTTGGTGTTCAGTGCCAGCGCGACACCCGCCGAGATGGCGATCACCGCGAGAACCGCGAGGATCCACAGCTTGCCGCGGCCGCCGCCCCGGTTGCCGTGCCCCTCGAAACCGCCGTCGTCCCGGCCACCGCCGCCGTACCCGGGCAGGATCGGCTGAGCGATCTGCGAGGTACCCGGATCTCCGGGGTGGGGCATGACGGTCGTACCGGACATACCGCCCGGCGGTGTGTGCCGGCCGTCGTGGACGGTGACGGGACCGGTGTTCCAGGTGCCGGTGTGGCCGCCCTGGTCGTACAGCATCTGCAGGCCGTACTGGACGAGGCCGCGCATCTCCTCGGCCGTCTGGAACCGGTCGTCCGGCTCCTTGGCGAGAGCGCGCATGGCGAGCCCGTCGAGCTCCGGCGGCGCCGCCCCGTCCGAGACCTCCGAGGGCGGGGTCGGGATGTCCTGGACGTGCTGGTAGACCACCGACAGCGGGGTCTCGCCGATGAACGGCGGCCTGAGCGCGAGAAGTTCGTAGAGCAGGCAGCCGGTGGCGTACAGGTCGGAGCGGTGGTCGACGGCCTTGCCGAGCGCCTGCTCCGGGGAGAGGTACTGGGGCGTGCCCATGACCATGCCGGTCTGCGTCATCGTCGTCGACGCCCCGTGCAGGGCGCGCGCGATGCCGAAGTCCATCACCTTCACGGCCCCGTTGTCGGTGATGATGACGTTCGCCGGCTTGATGTCGCGGTGCACGATGCCGTGCTGGTGGGAGTAGGCGAGCGCCTCCAGCACACCGGAGACGATGATCAGCGCCTGCTCGGGGCCGGGTGCCTCCGCGTTGATCAACAGATCGCGGATCGTACGGCCCTCGACCAGCTCCATGACGATGTACGGCACGGGGGTGCCGTTCACGACGTCCTCGCCGGAGTCGTAGACCGCCACGATCGAATGGTGGTTGAGACCGGCCACCGCCTGGGCCTCACGCGTGAAGCGGGCCTTGGAAATGGGGTCTTCGGCGAGGTCGGAACGGAGCAGTTTGACCGCGACCGTACGACCGAGGCGCACGTCCTCGGCCGCGAACACCTCGGCCATACCGCCCCGGCCGAGTCTGTGGGTCATCCGGTACCGACCGTCACCGACAAGCCCGCCGTTGCCCCACAACTCCGGCGCGTCCGACATGCCGCCGCCAGTCGCCTCGGGGTCGGACGGGCCCTGAGAGCGCTGCTGCTGTGCCATCAGTCCTCGCCGTCGTTTCTGCCCGCGGTCCGCGCGGTACTTGTTACGGTCTCCGTCGGCCACGCTACAGCCTTCACGCAAGTGGCCGGTCCGGGTTGGATGCGCGACGGGTTCACGACGGATTCAAGGTGGATTCAAAGGTTGATCGGCCATGAAACCCGCAGCGCGCGCACTCGTGCAAGTTCTGTGTACCGGGCGTACGCCCCCTGTAACGCTTCCGCGACGCTTCTTTCGCGTACGGTCACGGATCGGGCACCGCGCTTGACGTGTCGGTGCCCTGGGGCAGACTTGGCCGGGAATAGCACAAAGGATCACCAGCAGTATCAGGGATCACCGATCGCGGGAGCCACGCCAGTCTGCTTTCGCGCGCCGATGGGGGACGCAGGAAGATGAGCCAGGACGCCGCACAGGGCCGGTACGCGGGGCGGTCGCTAGCCGGTGGCCGCTATCAGCTGCGTGACCTGCTCGGCGAGGGCGGCATGGCCTCCGTCCATCTCGCGTACGACTCGGTGCTCGACCGACAGGTCGCGATCAAGACACTTCACACCGAACTGGGCCGCGAACAGGCCTTCCGTGAGCGCTTCCGCCGTGAGGCGCAGGCCGTGGCGAAGCTCACCCACACGAACATCGTTTCGGTCTTCGACACCGGCGAGGACGAGATGGACGGCATGACGACGCCGTACATCGTCATGGAGTACGTCGAGGGCCAGCCGCTCGGCTCGGTGCTCGACGCGGACATCGGCCGGCTCGGTGCGATGCCCGCCGACAAGGCGCTGAAGATCACCGCGGACGTGCTGGCGGCGCTGGAGATCAGCCACGAGATGGGCCTGGTCCACCGGGACATCAAGCCGGGCAACGTGATGATGACCAAGCGCAACATCGTGAAGGTCATGGACTTCGGCATCGCCCGCGCCATGCAGTCGGGCGTCACGTCGATGACGCAGACCGGCATGGTCGTCGGCACCCCGCAGTACCTGTCGCCCGAGCAGGCCCTCGGCCGCGGGGTCGACGCCCGCTCCGACCTGTACTCGGTCGGCATCATGCTGTTCCAGCTGACCACCGGCCGGCTGCCGTTCGAGGCGGACTCGCCGCTGGCCATCGCGTACGCGCACGTCCAGGAGGAGCCGGTCGCTCCCTCCTCGATCAACCGTTCCCTGCCGCCGGCCGTCGACGCCCTCATCGCCCGCGCGCTGAAGAAGAACCCGAACGAGCGGTTCCCGAGCGCGGAGGCGATGCGGGACGAGTGCCTGCGGGTCGCCGCGTCCCTCCAGCCCGCCGCGCCGAGCATCGTGCCGGGCGTGCAGACGTCCAGCGGAGCCGGGGTCTCCTCCGCGGTCTTCCCGCCGATCGACCACACGGGCGCGCCGCAGTCGGGCAGCGTCCAGACGCCGTACCAGCCGCAGGCGACGGGTGGATACGGTCCGCCGACGCCCGCGCCCGCCCCGTCCTACGGCTACCCGCAGCAGGGCGGCTACCAGACGCCGCCGCAGACCGCCGCGTACGCGCCGCAGCAGGGATCGGCCACCCCGCCGCCGTACAACATCGCGCCCCACCAGTCGTCGGCTCCGGCGGGGCGTCCCGGGGGCGGGAAGAGCAACAAGGGTGTGATCGTGGGGGCGATCGTCGTGTCGGTCCTTGCGGTCGGCGGTCTGATCACGGCGATCAGCCTGAACTCCGGCAGTGAGGCCGAGGGCGGCGACAGCGGCACGGACGTGTCCGCCTCGCCGACCGTGGTCGAGGGGCACAAGGGTCCGGACACGTCGAAGGTCATCGAGTCGACCGCGTGCACGGAGCCCACGGAGTCGTACAACGACCCCGACAAGATCGAGCTGCCGGGCTTCACCTTCAAGAACATCGACTCGGTGAAGAAGTGCCTCCAGGCCGCGGGCTGGGAGTACGACGTGCAGAAGGTCGACGAGAACACGTACGGCGAGGGCACGGTCATGGAGCAGTACCCCTCGGCCGACGAGGACGTCGACCCCAAGGACATGCCCTCGATCATCCTCAAGGTCTCGACGGGCAACCCGGCCTGACGCGCCATAGTCATAGGAAGGGCCCGGCACTTCACGTGCCGGGCCCTTCGTGTACGTATGGGCGGGGGATTCGTCGGGGGCTAGAGGTACGGGCCGCCCGAGCGGCCGATCGTCCGCGGGTCGTCGTCGCCCTCGTGGCCGCCGACGCCGGGCGGCAGCGCGCGGCGCATCTGCTCCAGCTGGGCCCTGGCGGCCATCTGCTGGGCGAAGAGTGTCGTCTGGATCCCGTGGAAGAGGCCTTCGAGCCAGCCGACCAACTGGGCCTGCGCGATCCGCAGTTCCGCGTCGCTCGGGATCGCCTCGTCCGTGAAGGGCAGGGAGAGCCGCTCCAGCTCCTCGACCAGCTCGGGCGCCAGGCCGTCCTCCAGTTCCTTGACCGAGCTGGCGTGGATCTCCTTCAGCCGGGCCCGGCTGGCGTCGTCGAGGGGGGCGACCCGCACCTCTTCGAGCAACTGCTTGATCATGCTGCCGATGCGCATGACCTTGGCCGGCTGTTCCACCATCTCCGTCACCGGGATTTCGCGGGAGCCCTCGTCCCCTGCGCCGCCCACCGCCATTCCGTCCTGGCCCACGACCAGGATCTGAGGCTGTTCGGGCGACCGTTCGTTCCTCGGCATCTCCATGCCGCCATTCTCTCGCACACGTGGACCTCATCACCCTGGTGCCCCCCACAGAGGGTGATCCACCGTTTACGTACCAGTTGTTCGTGTCCTGGGCGGTGGCTGACGATGCCGGAGGCTTCGAGGGGCGTCGGCCGGGCTCGGGGCGACAGCGGCGGGTGCGGCGGATTGGGCCCCGTGAGGGCCGGTCGGCCCGAGGGCCGGTCGGCCCGAGGGCCGGTCGGCCCGAGGGGCGGTCGGCTCCGAGGGGCGGTCGGCCCGAGGGGCGGTCGGCCCGAGGGGGGCGGTCGGCCCGAGGGGCGTCCCCGGCAGCGGGACGCTTCGGACGGGGCGGGCCGGAGAGGCGGGCCGGAACGCACCGGCCGATGTCGGCGGGCGCGCGGGCCAGGGCGAAGGCCGGCCCGTCGGCGGGCCTCTGACGACGCCCGTCAGGTGGGCCTCGACGGGCCCCAGCGCGTCCGGGGGCGGGGATCGGTCGGGCTTCTGCCCGGCCCGGGCGGACCTCGGTCGGCCTTCTGTGGGCCTGGGCGGACCTCGGTCGGCCTTCTGTGGGCCTGGGCGGCTTGAGGGTGGCCTTGCGGACCGCCCTCGGTGGGGGCTTTCGGTCGGATCATAGGCGGACCGGGGACCGAGATGCCGGGGTGCGCGTGGCGTGTGAGTCTGGGGGCGTGGCTCCTTGGCTCCGCTCGGCGCGCGTGACGGGACTGCTCCCCGTCGCGGGACTGCTCGTGGTCCTGGTGGCGGGGGCCGTGCCCTCCGTGTACGCGGCCGAGCCCGACCCCGCGACCTCCTGGGCCGGCAGCCGCGCGGGCGAGGGGCGCGAGCGGCCGGGGCGGCAGGACGTCGGGCCCGTGGAACCGGAGGGCGACGCGTCCGCGCCCTCGGACGCGTACGTGCCCTCGACGGAGCCGGCCCCCGAACCGGACGGCCCGGACGCCACCATCGCCCCCGAGCCGTCGCAGGACGCCGCACTGCCCTACCCCGCCGCCCCGCCCGACACCGGCACCGCGACCTCCGAGGAACCCGTCCTGCAGGTGGTGTCCCTCGCCAGCGGGCTCATGCTGGTGGGCCTGGGCCTCGGTCTGGCCTTCGTCGGGCTGCGGATAAGGCGGGACTGAGCCGGGTCGGGCGGGGGGGCCGAGCCGAACAGGAGCTCGTACGGTGTTCCGGGCCGGACTACGGCACCACCAGGAGCACCTTGCCGATGTGGCCGCTCTCCTCCAGCACCTGGTGGGCCGTGGCCGCGTCGTCCATGGGGATCTCCCGGTCGACGACCGGGCGTACGTCGCCACCGTCGATCAGCGGCCACACGTGCTCGCGTACGGCGGCGACGATGGCGGTCTTCTCCTCCGGCGGACGTGCGCGCAGCGAGGTCGCGCTGATCGCGGCGCGCTTGGCGAGCAGGGCGCCGATGTTCAACTCGCCCTTGATGCCGCCCTGCATACCGATGATCGCGAGGCGGCCGTTGACGGCGAGGACCCGGACGTTTCGGTCGAGGTACTTGGCGCCCATGTTGTCGAGGACGACGTCCGCGCCCCGGCCGTCCGTGGCGCTGCGGACCTCCTCGACGAAGTCCTGCTCGCGGTAGTTGATCAGGATGTCGGCGCCCAGGGCGGCGCACTGTTCGAGCTTCTCCTCGGTGCCCGCCGTGACCGCGACCTTCGCACCGACGGCCTTGCCGAGCTGGATGGCCATCGTGCCGATACCGCTGGACCCACCGTGCACGAGGAGGGTCTCGCCGGGGCGCAGGTGGGCGATCATGAAGACGTTCGACCAGACCGTGCAGGTCACCTCGGGCAGCGCGGCGGCCTGTGTCAGGCCGACACCGGCGGGCACGGGCAGCAGCTGGGCGGCCGGGGCGACGACCTTCTCCGCGTATCCGCCGCCCGAGAGCAGCGCGCACACCTCGTCGCCGACGCTCCACCCGGCCGCACCGGGCCCGATCTCCACGATCCGCCCGGAGCACTCCAGGCCGGGGTAGGGGGAGGCGCCGGGCGGTGGGTCGTAGAAACCCTGTCGCTGGAGCAGGTCGGCGCGGTTCACCGCGCTCGCCGCCACCTCGATGAGCACTTCGCCCTCGCCGGGCACCGGGTCGGGGACCTCGTCCCACACCAGGGCCTCAGGTCCACCGGGTTCGGGAATCGTGATCGCATGCATGAGGGGGACGCTACTCCTCGGCCTCCGCGCCATGCCTCCGGTCCCCGCACCTTCACATCCCCGGCCGAACCACCGGCCCGGCGACCCGCTTCCTCGGTCCAGCCGGCCCGCATCGCCGACCGGCCCACATCGCCGATCCCAGCCGACCCACCTTGCCGACGCCGGCCGCCCCTCGTTCCCGGTCGGCCCGCGACCCCAGCCCGGCGGACCCGTGGCCCCGCCGATCCGAGCGCGTCCCGGACCCCGCACCCTCACACCCCCGGCCGAACCACCGGCCCGCCGACCCGCTTCCTCGGTCCAGCCGGCCCGCATCGCCGACCGGCCCACATCGCCGATCCCAGCCGGCCCACCTTGCCGATACCGGCCGCCCCTCGTTCCCGGTCGGCCCGCGACCCCAGCCCGGCGGACCCGTGGCCCCGCCGATCCGAGCGCGTCCCGGACCCCGCACCTGCCTGCGCCTCCGGCCCGAACCGCCTCCGCCCTTGGTCCTAATTGAGGTGCGCCCGCACTCCATGGGCGAGACCGTGGGGACTGCACGGCCGCACGGGTCCTCGCCGACGCGCTTCGCCCCCGGTGGCGAAGCGGTCCCGACTCCTCGCGCGGCGACCGATGAGTTTCGGCGGTCCCGGTGGTCTCCCCTCTCGTAGCCCCGGACACGGGCCCCGCACGCGGAAGGAACCCAGACATGAGCGCACAGACGTCCGGCCTCGCGATCGAGACCGCGGGTCTGGTGAAGACCTTCGGCGAGACCCGGGCCGTCGACGGCGTCGACCTGGCCGTGCCCGCCGGCACGGTCTATGGCGTCCTCGGCCCGAACGGCGCCGGCAAGACGACCACGGTGAAGATGCTCGCCACCCTGCTGCGCCCCGACGGGGGCGAGGCGCACGTGTTCGGTCACGACGTCGTCCGGGAGGCCGACGAGGTACGCGGCCGGGTGAGCCTGACCGGGCAGTACGCCTCCGTGGACGAGGACCTGACCGGCACCGAGAATCTGGTGCTGCTCGCCCGGCTCCTCGGCCACGACAAACGGGCGGCCCGCCATCGTGCCGAGCAACTACTGGAGGCCTTCGGGCTGAGCGAAGCGGCCGGAAAACAGGTCAAGCACTACTCGGGCGGCATGCGGCGCCGTATCGACATCGCCGCGTCCATCCTGAACACGCCCGACCTGCTGTTCCTGGACGAGCCGACGACCGGCCTCGACCCACGCAGCCGCAACCAGGTGTGGGACATCGTGCGCGCGGTGGTCGCCCAGGGCACGACCGTGCTGCTGACCACGCAGTATCTGGACGAGGCGGACCAGCTGGCGTCCCGGATCGCGGTCATCGACCAGGGCAAGGTGATCGCGGAGGGCACGAAGGGCGAGCTGAAGGCGTCCGTGGGCGCCGGGTCCGTCCATCTGCGGCTGCGCGACGCGGCCCAGCGGCCGCAGGCCGAGGAGGTACTGCGACTCGCCCTCGACGCCGATGTGCAGCGGGAGCCGGACCCGGTGGCACTGACGGCACGTGTGGGCGCGGGGTCCGGAAACGGGCAGGGTGCCGCCGAGGCGGCCGCCCGAGCGCTGGCCGAGCTGGCCCGCAGAGGCATCACCGTCGACAACTTCTCGCTGGGGCAGCCCAGCCTGGACGAGGTGTTCCTCGCCCTCACCGGACACGACACGAAGGCCCACGACTCCAAGGTCGTCAACACGAAGGACGAGGCGGCGGCATGAGCACCGTGACCACCCCCGAGAACAAGGAACTCGCCCCCGTCAGCGCCGAGTCGCTCGCCGCGCTGCTCATCTCCAGGGAAAGGCCGCCGCGTCCCAGCGCCCTGTCGGCGTCCCTGACCTTCGGCTGGCGGGCCATGCTCAAGATCAAGCACGTGCCGGAACAGCTCTTCGACGTCACCGCCTTCCCGATCATGATGGTGCTGATGTACACGTACCTCTTCGGCGGTGCGCTGGCAGGCTCCCCGGAGGAGTACATCCAGTTCCTGCTGCCGGGCATCCTGGTGATGTCGGTCGTGATGATCACGATGTACACCGGGGTCTCGGTCAACACGGACATCGAGAAGGGGGTCTTCGACCGGTTCCGCTCGCTGCCGATCTGGCGGCCGTCGACGATGGTCGGCTATCTGCTGGGCGATGCCCTGCGCTACGCGATCGCGTCCGTGGTGATGCTCACGGTCGGCATGATCCTCGGCTACCGCCCGGACGGCGGGGTGCCGGGCGTGGTCGCCGGGGTCGTGCTGCTCATCGTCTTCTCGTTCGCGTTCTCGTGGATCTGGACGATGTTCGGCCTGATGCTGCGCACCGAGAAGTCCGTGATGGGCGTCAGCATGATGGTGATCTTCCCGCTGACCTTCCTGTCCAATGTCTTCGTCGACCCGGGCACGATGCCGGGCTGGCTCCAGGCGTTCGTCAACAACAGCCCGGTCACGCATCTGGCCTCGGCGGTCCGCGAGTTGATGGCGGGTGAGTGGCCGACCGCGGAGATCGCCTGGACGCTGGGCTGGTCGGCCCTGTTCGTGCTGGTCTTCGGACCGATCACGATGCGGCTGTACAACCGTAAGTAACGGTCCGCCCGGACCAGTGGGTCCATGCAGTGAGGGCGCCCCGGGGATACGT
Organism: Streptomyces europaeiscabiei; assembly: GCF_036346855.1. Taxonomy (NCBI): domain Bacteria; kingdom Bacillati; phylum Actinomycetota; class Actinomycetes; order Kitasatosporales; family Streptomycetaceae; genus Streptomyces; species Streptomyces europaeiscabiei. The sequence goes on along the minus strand of NZ_CP107841.1, from coordinate 5,323,948 downwards.
CCCCGAGGCGCCCTCTTCGTTGTTCCCGCTCCGTCGCAGTCGGCCCGACCGCTACGGCAGGTGCTTGGTCTCGGGGGTGATCTTCGTGCTCGGCGTGGCGCGGACGATGGTGATGAGCCGGTCCGTCAACTGGAGCTCGCCGATGGACGGATCGTCGTAGCCGAGCACCCGGTGTCCGCGCAGCACGCTGACCACCAGGTCCTCGGTCTCCCGCACACCGCGCCCCACCTCGGCCTTTATGACCGGCCGTTCGGCGATGTCGAGCCCGCTGCCCTGCTGGATGAGGTCTTCCATGACCATGCCGGCGGCGGGGCTGAGCACGGAGAGCCCGAGGAGCCGTCCGGCCGCGCTGGCGCTGGTGATGACGACGTCCGCCCCTGACTGCTTCAGCAGCGGCGCGTTCTCCTCCTCGCGTACGGCGGCCACGATCTTCGCCCCGCGGTTGAGCTGGCGGGCGGTCAGCGCGACCAGCACGGCGGTGTCGTCCCGCGCGGTCGAGATGATGATCTGCCGCGCCTTCTGCGCCTCGGCCTGCAACAGCACATCGCTGCGGGTCGCGTCCCCGACCACGCCCGTGTATCCGTCGGCCGTCGCGGCGTCGATGACCTTGGAGCTGGGATCCACGACGACGACCTGCTCCTTCTTCAGCCCGGTCGCACAGACGGTCTGGATCGCCGACCGTCCTTTCGTCCCCCAGCCGACTACAACGGTGTGCTCCCTCAAGGTCGCCCTCCAGCGTTTCAGTCGCCATTCCTCACGCGTGCGCTCCGTGAGGACCTCCAGCGTGGTCCCGACCAGGATGATCAGAAACAGCACACGCAGGGGCGTGATCACGAAGATGTTGGTGAACCGGGCAGCGTCGCTGACCGGGGTGATGTCGCCGTACCCGGTGGTGGAGAGAGTGACGGTGGCGTAGTAGAAAGCGTCGAGCAGGTCGACGGAACCGTCGGAGTTGTCGTTGTACCCGCCACGGTCGGCGTAGACGATGAACGCGGTCGCGACCAGCACGAACAAGGCCATTGCCAGTCGCTTGCCGACCTGCCGGATCGGCCGCTCGACCTCCCGTTTCGGCAATTTCACCTGGTGGGTCACCAGACGCTCGTCCGCGTTGCGGGCGATCGCATCATGGCCCGGCAGTTTCACGTGAAACACTCCCCGTTTCGACGTACATCCCCTGGCTGCACTTCGCCCCCCTCCGCCCGTTGTTTCACGTGAAACACCGTTGGTCTCCAGGCCGGTTGACCATGGGAATGTTTCACGTGAAACACACCTGCATCCCCGCTGTCGCCCAGGGCAGGTCGAGCAGCTCCAGCTCCCGGCCGGGGCGCGCGCCTCCGGGCGGTACGACGGCAAGGGCATCGGCGGTGGCGATTCCGCGGAGCATAGCGGGACCGTTGTAGTGCAGTGGCACGGCATCGTCACCGCGCAGGGCGACGGGAACGAGCCGGGTGTCGTACGGGTGGCCGTGCACCGCCTCCCGCAGAGGCATCGCATACGGCTCCGGGGCGGCGCGTCCGGCGAGGGTCCGCAGCAGAGGCTCGGCGAGCGTGAACAGCCCCGAGACGGCGGCCAGGGGATTGCCGGGCAGACCGACGAGGTGCTGGTCCTGCTTGATACGGGCCAGCAGCATGGGGTGGCCGGGCCGCACCTTCACGCCGTCGACGAGGAGTTCGGCCCCGACGCGGCGCAGGATGGGGTGGACGTGGTCGACGGGTCCGGCGGCCGTGCCGCCGGTGGTGACGATGAGGTCGGCGGAGGACTTCTTCACGGCCCGGTACAGGGCGTCGGCATCGTCCCCGAGGCGGCGTACGGCGGCGACCTCGGCGCCGAGTGCCCGGAGCCAGGACGGCAGCATGGGGCCGAGTGCGTCCCGGATCAGGCCCTCGCGCGGAAGCCCTTCGGTGAGCAGTTCATCGCCCAGGACAAGCAGTTCGACGCGCGGGCGTGGGAGCACGCTCACCGTGTCGTATCCGGCGGCCGCCGCGAGTCCGAGCGCGGCCGGGGTGATCTGCGTGCCGAGCGGCAGCAGTTGGTCGCCGTTGCGGCACTCCTGGCCCCGTGGGCGGATGTCCTGTCCGTGGGCGAGGTCCCGGATCGGGTGCAGCCGTCCCTTGTCGTCGGTGCGGCCGTGCTCGCTGCGCAGGACGGCGGTCGTGTCGAGGGGGATGCGGGCGCCCGTGGCGATCCGCACCGCCTCCCCGTCCGTGAGCCGCACGGGATCGGCGTGCCCTGCCAGCACACCGTTCTCCCGTACGTCCCAGGGGCCGGGTCCCGCGACCGCCCAGCCGTCCATGGCGGAGGTGTCGAAGGAGGGGAGGTCGGTGAGGGCGGTGAGGGAGGCGGCGAGAACGAGGCCGAGGGCCTGGTCGACGGTGACCGACACGGGCGCCCGGCGACCGGCCGAGCGGGCGGCGCGTTCGGCGACGGCTCGGGCCTCGGGCCAGGAGGTGGCCCTGTGGTGGGCGTGGTCCTTGGCCCGGTGCGGGTCGGCCTGGCCGGTCGTGGTGGCTTCGCGGGAGGAGCGGGGCTCGTCCGGCCCCCGTACGGCCCTGTCGTTGGCCACGGCCAGCGCCTCCTCCACGTCGAGTTCTTCGGCGTCCTGGGTGGTCATCCGGCGGCCGGGCCGGTGTTCTGGCCGGTACCGGTCCCGGTCCCGGCGTCGGGCTTGGCGTCGGGCTTGGCATCGGGCTTGGCATCGGGCTTGGCGTCGGGGGTGTTCTCGTCGGCCCAGCGGAGGGCCAGGGCGGACGCCTTGCGGGCGGCCTCGGTGACCGCCTCGGGGCCTCCCCCGGCCTGGGCGGCGGCGTAGCCGATCAGGAACGTGGTCAGCGGAGCGGCGGGCCGGGCCACGCTGTGCGCGGCGTCACGGGCGAGGTCGAGCAGTTCGGTGATGTCGACGTCGAGGTCGATCCCCAGCTCGTCCTTGACTGCGGAAATCCATTCATCCAACACGTGGCCATGCTCCCTGATCCGTGCGCGGGCGGCGGCGATGTCGTCCCAGGTGTCGCAGTCGAAGGACGCGACCGGGTCGGTGATGCGGGTGAGGCGCAGCGTGGCGGTCAGCCGCCGCAGGGGGAGCCCGGTGAGGCCGTCGTGCCCGGCGGCGAGCCGCGCGAGCTCACGGCGCAGGACCTCGGCCCGGTAGACGGCCACGAGGGGCTGGTCACGGCCGTCGGGGTCGGTGACCAGGACGCCGTCGGCGGGGCCGGCGCTCTGCGAGAGGGCGTCGCGCAGTCGCCGTACCGTCGCCTCCTCCAGGAACGGCAGGTCGGCGGAGAGGACGACGACGTACGGCGCGGTGGTATGCCGGAGTCCGGCACCCAGTGCGGCGAGAGGGCCGCCGCCCGGGGGTTCCTCGCGGGCCCACAGCACGGGCCGCGCGGTGGGCCGGGGTTCGGCGACGACGACGGTCGCCCCGGCGCCGGCGCAGGCGGTCAGCACCCGGTCGAGCAGGGCCCGTCCGCCCACGCGCACGGCGGGCTTGTCGGCGCCGCCGAGCCGCCGGGCGGCGCCTCCGGCGAGCACGACGGCGTCGAACGCCTCGGTACCGGGGTCGCCCGGGGGCTCGTACGCGGTCACCCCCTGAGTATGCGGGCCCCGACGATCACAGGGAACGCGGGGAGACCGCGCAATCACGGCCCGGTCGGCCCCGACGACGGAGAGCGATCGGACTCGACCGGGCGAAGTCGGTGATCAGAGCGTGCGCAGCAGCACCGCCGGCTGTTCGACACAGTCCGCCACGAACCGCAGGAAGCCTCCCGCCGTGCCGCCGTCGCACACCCGGTGGTCGAAAGTGAGCGAGAGCTGCACGACCTGCCGTACCGCCAGCTCGCCCTCGTGCACCCAGGGCTTGGCGACGATGCGGCCGACGCCGAGCATGGCGGCCTCGGGGTGGTTGATGATCGGCGTGGAACCGTCGACGCCGAAAACGCCGTAGTTGTTCAGCGTGAAGGTCCCGCCGGTCAGCTGGCCGGGCGTCAGGGTCCCGGTCCGTGCCGCCTCGGTCAGCCGGGCGAACTCGGCGCCGAGCGACTCCGCGTTCCTGGTGTGCGCGTCCCGTACGACGGGCACGACCAGCCCCCGTTCCGTCTGCGCGGCGAACCCGAGGTGCACCTGGTCGAGCCGTACGATCTCGCGGGCCTCCATGTCGACCGTCGAGTTCAGCTCGGGGAAGCGGGCCAGCGCCGCGGTGCAGATCCGGGCGAGCAGCGCGAGGACGGAGATCTTCGGGCCGCCGGCCGCGTTCAGCGTCGTGCGGGCGTTCATCAGCTCCGTCGCGTCGGCGTCCACCCAGCAGGTCGCGTCGGGAATCTCGCGCCGGCTGCGGGAGAGCTTGTCGGCGACGGCGCCCCGGACACCACGGAGGGGGACGCGGGTGGCGGAGGGGGCCCCGGCGGGCGCGGGCTGCGCGACGGGCGCTGCGACCGGCTGCGCGGTCACGGCCTGCGGCACCTGAACCGGGGCCGTGGCCGCCCGCAGCGCGTGCTCCACGTCCGACCGCAGGATCAGGCCCTCGGGGCCCGTGCCGTTCAACTTCCGCAGGTCCAGGCCGTTCTCGCGGGCGAGGCGGCGGACGAGCGGGGAAATGACCGGCACGGGTCCGTCCGGGCGCTCGGGAGCGGCCGACGTTTCGGCGGTGGTGAGCCGCACCGCCGGCGCGGCAGGCGCCACGGGCCGGATCGGCTCCCCGGGCCGCACCCGCCTGCGTCGTGCCTGCGGCGCCCCGGTGCCGTATCCGACCAGCACGTTGCCGGAGCCCTCGTCGGCGTTGACACCGGAGGCGGGCGCCCCCACGGCCACCGTCAGCAGCGGTGCCCCGACGGGCAGTTCCGTGCCCTCCTCGCCGAAGCGGGCGGTGACGACACCGCCGTAGGGGCAGGGGACCTCGACCATGGCCTTGGCCGTCTCGACCTCGACGACCGGCTGGTCGATCGCGACGACGTCCCCGACCTGGACCAGCCAGCGGACGATCTCGGCCTCGGTCAGCCCCTCACCGAGGTCGGGCAGCTTGAACTCCAGCACCTGGGCCATCAGTTGTCCGCCTCCCACTGCAGGCGCCCCACGGCGTCCAGGATCCGGTCGACGCCGGGGAGATGGTGCCGCTCCAGCATCGGCGGCGGATACGGGATGTCGAACCCGGCGACGCGCAGCACGGGCGCCTCCAGGTGGTGGAAGCAGCGCTCGGTGACACGGGCCGCGATCTCGCCGCCCGGCCCGCCGTAGGAGCCGGACTCATGGACGACGACCGCGCGCCCGGTCCGCCGTACGGACGCGGCGACCGTCTCGTCGTCGAAGGGCACCAGGGAGCGCAGGTCGACGACTTCCAGGTCCCAGCCCTCGGCCGTGGCCGCCTCGGCGGCCTCCAGGCAGACGGGCACGGACGGGCCGTAGGTGAGGAGCGTGGCGCTGCGGCCGGCGCGGCGCACGACCGCACGGCCGATCGGCTCGACGGCCTGCGGTTCCTCGGGGTTCCAGGAGTCCTTCGACCAGTACAGGCGCTTGGGTTCCAGGAGGACGACCGGGTCGTCGGAGGCGATGGCGGCGCGCAGCAGCCCGTATGCGTCGGCGACCGTGGCGGGTGTGACGACATGGAGCCCCGGGGTCGCCATGTAGTACGCCTCGGAGGAGTCGCTGTGGTGCTCGACACCACCGATGCCGCCGCCGTACGGGACGCGGATGGTGATCGGCAGCGGCATCGCCCCGCGCGTGCGGTTGCGCATACGGGCGACATGACTGATGAGCTGCTCGAACGCCGGGTAGGCGAACGCGTCGAACTGCATCTCCACGACCGGCCGGAGCCCGTACATGGCCATGCCGACGGCCGTGCCGAGGATGCCCGCCTCGGCGAGCGGGGTGTCGGTGACCCGGTCCTCGCCGAACTCCTTCGCGAGCCCGTCGGTGACCCGGAAGACACCGCCGAGGGCGCCGACGTCCTCGCCCATGACGTGCACGGTGGGGTCGGCGGTCATGGCGTCACGCAGGGCGCGGTTGAGCGCCTGCGCCATGGTGGCGGGCTTGAGCGCGACGGTGGTCATCGGTGCGCCCCTTCTTGTTCCGCAGCCAGCTCGGCCCTGAGCAGGGCCTCCTGCTCGCGCAGCTGCGGAGTGGGCTCGGCGTAGACGTGGGCGAAGAGGTCCATGGGGTCGAGCACCGGGTCCTGGTTCATGCGCTCGCGCAGGTCGGCCGCCATCGTCTCGGCGGCGTCGCGGGCGGCCCGGACGCCCTCCTCGTCGAGGAGGCCGCGCTCGGTCAGCTCGTGCTCCAGGAGAGTGATCGGGTCGTGCGCGCGCCAGGTCTCGACCTCGGCGTCGCCCCGGTAGCGGGTCGCGTCGTCGGCGTTGGTGTGGGCGTCGATGCGGTACGTCACCGCCTCGACCAGCGTGGGACCGCCACCCGCGCGCGCGTGGGCCACCGCTTCGGCGAGCACCTGGTGCACGGCCGCCGCATCGTTTCCGTCGACCAGGCGGCCCGGCATCCCGTAGCCGACGGCCTTGTGGGCGAGCGACGGGGCGGCGGTCTGCTTGGCAAGCGGGACGGAGATCGCGAAGCCGTTGTTCTGGACGAGGAAGACGACCGGGGCCTGCCAGACGGCGGCGAAGTTGAGCGCCTCGTGGAAGTCGCCCTCGCTGGTGCCGCCGTCGCCGACCAGGGCGAGCGCCACCACGTCGTCGCCCTTGAGTCGGGCGGCGTGCGCGAGACCGACTGCGTGCGGGAGCTGGGTGGCCAGCGGGGTGCACAGCGGGGCGACGCGGTGCTCGCGGGGGTCGTAGCCGGTGTGCCAGTCGCCGCGCAGCAGCGTGAGCGCCTGCACGGGGTCGAGGCCGCGGGCGACGGCGGCGAGCGTGTCGCGGTAGCTGGGGAAGAGCCAGTCCCGCTCTTCGAGGACGAGCGCGGCGGCGACCTCGCAGGCCTCCTGGCCGGTGCTGGAGGGGTAGACGGCGAGCCTGCCCTGCTTGGTCAGGGCCGTGGCCTGCGTGTTGTAGCGACGGCCGCGCACCAGCTCGGCGTAGAGCCGGCGCAGCAGCGCGGGGTCGGCGTCGGCCGCCGCGTCCGTGCCGAGCACGCGGTACGGAGTTGCGTCGGGCAGCAGCGGCGCGGGGTCCGTGCGGGGCTGCCAGGCGGGCGGCGGTGTCGGGCGGTACGCGCCCCGCTGCTCCATGACCGTCATACGGCACCTCCTCGTGGGAGTGGCTCTGGGACGCGGCACGGCTGTGACGCGTCTCACCTACCGATTGTTCGGTCGTTGACGCATTTTGGCTACAGGCACCCTCAGGCTGTGGACAAACGGTTCTGCACAGCCTGAAATGAACGCAGTACGTCCATGGTAGGGAGGCAGGGGCACATGGCGCCTGAACAAATGGCCGAGCCGCCGGAGCACGGCCCGGCCCTGCCGCCCCCTCGACCACTGGACGCCATAGATCAGGACATCCTGCGCATGCTCCAGGCCGACGGCCGCGCTTCGATACGGTCCGTCGCCGAACGCGTCCACGTCTCCCGCGCCAACGCCTACGCCCGCATCAACCGCCTCATCGAGGACGGCGTGATCCGCGGCTTCGGGGCGCGCGTGAACCACGAGCGCGCCGGAAAGGGCACCTCGGCCTACATCACCCTCAAGATCGTGCAGAACTCCTGGCGCACGGTCCGCGACCAGCTGCGCCAGCTGTCCGGCGCCGCCCACATCGCGCTGGTGGGCGGCGACTACGACGTCCTGCTCCTGGTGCACACCTCGGACAACAGGGCCCTGCGCGAGGTCGTCCTCACCAAGCTCCAGGCCATTCCGGAGGTGCTCAGCACCCGGACACTGCTGGTGTTCGAGGAGGAGGACGTGGAACCGGAGGGCTGATCGGGTCCGAACCCGCGGAGAATCGATCGACCCAGCCCTCGGAGGATCGATTCGGTCCCGGTCAGCCCTGGTCCGTCTCGGCCGGCCCTGTCAGTCCTGGGCGCGAAGCCCCGCGAAGACCAGGTGCGTCACCGCGTCGGACACTTCCCGCTCGCCCATGCCCCGCCCGTCCGGCCGGTACCACTCCACGATCGAGTTGATCATCCCGAAGACGAGCCGGGTCGCGAGCCGCACCTCCACGTCACGGCGTACGTCGCCCTCGGCGGCCGCGGCCTTCAGCAGCTCGGCGACCCGGTGGTCGAAGTCGCGGCGCCGCTCCAGCGCCCAGCGCTCGGTGTCGGTGTTGCCGCGCACGCGCAGCAGCAGGGTCACGTAGGGAAGCTCGCTCATGAGCACCTCGACCATGCGCCGTACGACGTGCTCCAGGCACTCCACCGCACGTCCCTCGCGCGCGGGTTCCTCGTCGAGGATCCCGAAGAGGCCGTCCAGCGCCCGGCTGACGGCCCGGCGCAGCAGCTCCTCCTTGCCGGTGACGTGGTGGTATATCGACGACTTGGAGATACCGGCCGCCTTGGACAGGTGCTCCATGGACGTGCCGTCGTAGCCACGTTCGTTGAAGACCCGGACCGCGACGGACAGCAGCGTCTCCGGGGTGTACGTGTCGCGCTTGGCGGTGGTCATGAGGACGTGCCCTCCCGCTTGTCGGAGGCGTAGGCGTGGCGGTAGAGCGCCAGCGACGGCGCGTAGCGCCCGGAGGGGTCGCGCAGGTGCAGGTCGTCCAGGAGGGCGTACGCCCAGTTCCGGCCCAGCCTGCGGCTCCATTCGAAGGGGCCCAGCGGGTAGTTGACGCCCAGCCGCATCGCCGTGTCGATGTCCTCCGTGGTGGCCACGCCCTTGGCGACGGCGTCGTGCGCGAGATCGATGATCCGCGCCACCGTGCGGGCGACGATCATGCCGGGGGCGTCCCCGATGACGCTGACGTCCTTGCCGAGCGCCTGGAAGAGCCCGGTGGCCTCCGCGAGGGTCTGCGGTGAGGTGTCCTGGGAGGCGGACAGCGCGATCCTGGTGGCCCTGCGGTAGTCGAGCGCGAGGTCGAAGTAGACGACGTCCCGGAACTCCACGGAGGTCTGCCCGTCGGCGAGGGCCAGCTGGCCGCCGCTCGGCAGGACGAGCCGGGTGCCGTGGTCCTCCTCGTCCTCGCGGACGACGATGCCCGCCTCCCGGATCAGCGGGAGCAGCTCGGAGGCGGGGCCCAGATCACCCTCGACGACCACGTACGCGGGCGCCGGAACCGGGTCGGCGGTGTGCGGCTCGGGGCGCTCGGCGTCGTCGGCGTACTCGTACCAGCCCTGCCCCGTCTTACGGCCGAGCCGACCGGACTCGACGAGCCGCCGCTGGGCCAGCGAGGGCGTGAAGCGCACGTCCTGGAAGAAGGCCTGCCACACGGAGTGGGTGACGGATTCGTTGACGTCCTGGCCGATCAGGTCGGTCAGCTCGAAGGCGCCCATTCTGAATCCACCGCACTCGCGCAGGATCGCGTCGATGGTGACGGGCTCGGCGGCCTGCGACTCGTACACCGCGAAGGCCTCGGCGTAGAACGGCCGTGCGATGCGGTTGACGATGAAGCCGGGGGTGTCGGCGCAGGCGACCGGCGTCTTGCCCCAGGCGCGGGCCGTCTCGTACGCGCGCGTGGCCGACGTGACGTCGGTGGCGAACCCGGAGACGACCTCGACGAGGGGCAGCAGCGGCGCGGGGTTGAAGAAGTGCAGGCCCACGAAACGGCCCGGATTGCGCAGGGCTCCGCCGATGGCCGTGACGGACAGGGAGGAGGTGTTGGTGGCGAGCAGGCAGTCCTCGCCGACGACGTCCTCCAGCGCGCGGAACAGCTCCTGCTTGACGTCCAGCCGCTCCACGACCGCCTCGACGACGAGGCCGCAGTCCGCGAGGTCGGCGACGGCCTCGGCGGCGTGCAGCCGGGCGCGCGCGGCGTCCCGCTCGGCGCCGGTCATGCGGTCCTTCGCGACGAGCCGGTCGAGCCGGGCGCCGATCGCCTGGGCGGCCTCCCGCGCCCGGCCGGGGGCGACATCGAACAGTCGTACGGGGTGGCCCGCGACCAGCGCGACCTGGGCGATGCCCTGGCCCATGGTGCCGGTGCCTACGACGGCCACGGGGCTGCCGGGGTCGAGTCCTGTCATGTGCGCGATCCTCCCGCACGGGGTTGTCCACAGATGCGGCGGACCCCCTTGTCCCGACCGATCGTTCGGTTACTCTAGCCTTGTCCGCTCGCCCGTCGCTCACCAGCACTCTGAACGAGGCGCTTCGCGCCACCCCTCAAATTCATTCCTGCCCAGGTCAGAGCTCGATGAAGAGCTTCCGACGTGAGGAGTTGGTCAAGCATGGCCGCCGAACCGTCCGCGCACGCCCTGATCGCCAAGCACCGGCCCACGCTCGACCAGGCACTGGAAGCGATCCGCACACGCGCGTACTGGTCGCCCCACCCCGAGCACCCCAAGGCGTACGGCGAGAACGGCAGCCTGGGCATGGCCGAGGGCAAGGCCGCCTTCGACGCCCTGCTCGGCACCCGACTCGACCTCGGCCAGCCCGGCACCGACGACTGGGTGGGCGGCGAGACCTCCCCGTACGGCATCGAGCTGGGCGTCACCTACCCGCACGCGGACATCGACACGCTGCTGCCCGCCATGAGGGCGGGCCGGCGCGCGTGGCGCGACGCGGGCGCGGAGGCGCGCGCGGCGGTGTGTCTGGAGATCCTCAAGCGGATCAGCGACCGCACCCACGAGTTCGCCCACGCCGTCATGCACACCAGCGGCCAGGCCTTCATGATGGCCTTCCAGGCCGGCGGCCCACACGCCCAGGACCGGGGCCTGGAGGCGGTGGCGTACGCGTACGCGGAGCAGGTCCGCACCCCAAACGACGCGGAGTGGACCAAGCCCCAGGGCAAGCGCGATCCGCTCACGCTCACCAAGAAGTTCAAGCCGGTCCCGCGCGGCACCGCCCTCGTCATCGGCTGCAACACCTTCCCGACGTGGAACGGCTACCCGGGCCTGTTCGCCTCCCTAGCCACCGGCAACGCGGTCCTCGTGAAGCCCCACCCGCGCGCGGTGCTGCCGCTCGCCCTCACCGTGCAGGTCGCCCGCGAGGTCCTCGCCGAAGTCGGCTTCGACCCCAACCTGGTCGCGCTGGCCGCCGAACGCCCCGGCGAGGGCATCGCCAAGGACCTGGCCACCCGCCCCGAGATCCGCATCATCGACTACACCGGCTCGACGTCCTTCGGCGACTGGCTGGAGGCCAACGCCCGCCAGGCGGAGGTCTACACGGAGAAGGCCGGCGTCAACACGGTGCTCGTCGACTCCACCGACGACTACAAGGGCATGCTCTCCAACCTGGCCTTCTCCCTGTCCCTGTACAGCGGCCAGATGTGCACCACCCCGCAGAACCTGCTCATCCCCCGCGACGGCATCACCACCGACGAGGGCCCCAAGTCCTACGACGAGGTCGTCGCCGACCTCGCCAAGTCGGTCGGCGGCCTGCTGGGCGACGACGCACGCGCGAACGCGCTGCTCGGCGCGATCGTGAACCCCGACGTCAAGGCCCGGCTCGAAGCCGCCGCATCACTCGGCGAGGTCGCCCTCGTCTCACGGGAGATCAGCAACCCGGAGTTCCCCGGCGCTGTCGTCCGCACACCGGTGATCGTGAAGCTCGACGGCGCGCGGAAGTACTGGGACCGGACCGAGGACGAGGCCGCCTTCATGAGCGAGTGCTTCGGGCCGGTGTCGTTCGCCGTCGCCGTCGACTCGGCCGCGGACGGCCTGGAGTTGCTGCGGCGGACCATCGGCGAGAAGGGCGCGATGACCGTCGGCGCGTACACGACGTCCGACGAGGTGGCCGAGGCTGTCGAGGAGGTCTGCCTTGAGGAGTGCGCGCAGTTGTCGTTGAACCTCACGGGCGGGGTGTACGTGAACCAGACCGCGGCGTTCTCGGACTTCCACGGGTCCGGTGGCAATCCGGCGGCGAACGCGGCGTTGTGCGACGGAGCGTTCGTGGCCAATCGGTTCCGGGTGGTCGAGGTTCGGCGCGAGGCGCTCCGCTAGGAGTGCGGGTGACCGCGGTGGCGGCCGGGCATCTGCGGGCCGTCGCCGGCTGGTCACGCAGTTGCCCGCGCCCCCGAAGGGGAGCTCCCGCCGCGCTCCTTCAGAAGGATCCCGTGCTCCAGTGGTACAGCGTCATCGCCACGCTGGTCGCCAGGTTGTAGCTGGAGACCTGGGGGCGCATCGGGAGGGAAAGCAAGTGGTCGGCGCGGGCGCGTAGTTCGGTGGAGAGGCCGCTGCGTTCGGATCCGAAGGCGAGGACGGCGTCGTCCGGGAGCTTCAGGCCCCGGATGTCGTCGCCCTCGGGGTCGAGCGCGAAGAGCGGGCCCGGAGGCAGGTCGGCGACCTCCAGGCGCTCGACGGCGGTCGCGAAGTGCAGACCCGCCCCGCCGCGTACGACGGTGGGGTGCCAGGGGTCCAGGGTGCCCGTGGTGACCACGCCGGTCGCGCCGAAACCGGCGGCCAGCCGGATCACGGCCCCCGCGTTGCCCAGGTTGCGCGGATTGTCGAGGACGACGACGGGGGCGGTGCGCGGGGTGTGGGCGAGAGCCGCCAGCTGGGACGCGCGCGCAGGGCGTACGGCCAGGGCGGCGACGGCGGTGGGGTGCGGGCGCGGCACGAGGGACCGGTACGCCTCCTGCGGCACCTCCTGGAGAAGGCGCGCGAGCCGGTCCCGGACGTCCGGGGCCAGTTCGTCGGCGAGGGCGAGCACCGCCGTACGGTCGGCGGTGACGGCCACCGGCACCTCGGCACCGAAGCGCACCGCGTGCTTGAGGGTGTGGAAACCGTCGAGCAGGACCGCGGTCCCGGCAAGGCGGCGCCAGGCCCGCAGGGGGTCGCCCGCCGGTCCGTCCGCCGGTCCGCCCTCCGGTCCGCTCACCGGATCGTGCACCGGATCGTTCATGCGGTGAAGCCTACGTGGGCCTGCTCGGCCGCCTCCTTCTCCTGGGGGAGCGGTGGCTGCCTCGGGTCGCGCGGGCCCGGGATCGTGCGGCTGCGCCCGGGTAGCACGCGACGTACGACGCGGTCACGCGCGCCTGCCACCAGGCCACCCAGGCGCTTCAGGAAGGGTGTCGGCAGGAAGACGGCGTCGGCGGCGATCATCGCGAGCGAGAAGAACGGCAGGCCCAGCACGACGGCGATCACGGCGTGCTCGGTCATCATGACCGCCAGCAGGACGTTCTTGACGCGCCGGTTGAAGAGCGTGAAGGGGAAGGCGACCTGCACGATCACCGTCCCGTACGTCACCAGCATCACCATCGTGCCGCTGGACGACAGCAGGTCGGAGAGCGCGGCCCAGGGCGAGAAGTAGTCCAGGTGGAACGGGTAGTAGGCGGCCGTGCCGTCCTGCCAGCGCGCGCCCTGGATCTTGTACCAGCCGGCCGCCGCGTAGATCAGACACGCCTCGGCCATGATCACGACCAGGGCGGCGTTGTGCGTGAGATTGCCGACGATGTCGAGCAGCGCGCGCGGCTTGGTGTCCGACGCGATGCGGCCGGTGGCCCACCACAGGGCATGCACCACCCACAGCCCCCAGAAGAACGTCAGCCAGCCACCCGGTACCAGATCGCCGCCGGGAATCAGACCACCGAACGTCGCCACCAGCAGCGCGAACCCGAGCACACACCACAGGGCGGGGCCCACCCGGTCCTGAGGTGCCCTGCCGTCCCGCTCCAGGCGCTCGCGCCCGCGCCGTGCGCGCCGCGCGTCCAGCGACCAGACCTGGGCGCAGCGGACGAAGACGAGATAGATCGCCATGAGGTGGAGGACGTTGTCGCCGCCGTCGCCCATGAAGACGCTGCGGTTCTGCAGCGAGAGCACGCCCACCATGAAGAGCACGCTCACGGCGCGGGTGCGCCAGCCGAGCAGCAGAAGGAAGGTGGCCAGGACGGCGACGGCGTAGACGATCTCGAACCACACCATGCTGTCGGACCACATCAGCACTGTGAAGGCGTCGTTGGTCGCGATCAGCTGCTGGGCCAGCTCCCAGCTCCAGGGCCCCTCGGGACCGTACAACTCGCGTCGGTGCGGGAACTCGCGCAGCAGGAACAGCAGCCAGGTCGCGGAGAAGCCGATACGGACGATCGCGCTCTGGTACGGGCCCAGCGCGCGATCCGTGACACGCGTGATCCCGTTGCCTATCGCGGCGGTGAGGCGCCCTGTCGGGCTCATCGGCCGGACCGGGTCGGGCAGGCTCGTGGAGCTCATTCGGCGCTCGCCTCCGTCCGACCGGTGACGGCCCGGCCGGCGCCGCCCGCGTTGGCGGCGGCGTCCGTCCGGTCGTTGTCGGTCACCGACCACCAGGGCAGCTCACGGACGACGGGCTTGTCGGACACCTTTTCCTCGCTCCAGTCGGGCGACGGCACGTTGGTCGTACGGGACCGGAGCTGGATCCGCTCGATCACACCGCCGGGGCCGTCGGCCTCCTCGCGGTCGAGGCGCATCACCACGATGCGGCGCACATAGCGCTCGGAGAGGTCGCCGCGCGAGGTGGTGGCGCGGTCCTCGCCGTCATGCGTGGCGAGATAGAAGTCCCAGGCCCGGCGCAGCTCGTTCTGCTGGGTGTGGCTCGGCACGAAGTTCCTGTCGATCGCGGCGCCGTCCAGCGCGGACAGGTCGTACCAGCCGGTCTCGCGCCTCTCACCGTCCGCGGTACGGACCTCGGCGCGCGCCTGCACCGCGATGTTCTGCTGCAACGGGTTCGGCGCGAACAGCTTCCAGTTCTGCTCGAACTCCGGGTACACCCATTCGTCCACCGCCCGACCGTGCTGCTTCGTCAGCGTGTTCGAGGGCGCGATATGGAGAAAGACCAGCCCGAGATGCGCACAGGTCGCCACCGCCACGATCGCGAGCACCAGCGCCACGGCGATCTGGTACGGCAGGGTGAGCGCGGCGATACCGGAGACGGGCTGCGTCGGCTCGGCCGTCTGCTCGGGTCGTGGTGGGGGAGGCGACTCCGGCGGCGTATGCGATGACGTCTGTGACGGCGTCTGTGACGGCGTCTGTGACGGCGTCTGTGACGGCGAAGGTGAGAGCAGCGGTGACGGTGAGGGCAGCGGGTCCGGGGCCGCGGTGGCCTGGGCCGGCACCGGGGGCGAGGCTGAGGGCGAGGCAGGGTCCGGGGTCTGCCGTGACGACTGGGGCGGCTGGGACGGCTTGGCCTGCGGGTTCGCCTCGCTCGCGGAGTCGGAGCCCTCGGGCTCGTCCGGCCCCCGCCGGGCGTTCGAGACCTCGTCGTTCGCG
Source organism: Streptomyces europaeiscabiei (assembly GCF_036346855.1). Lineage (NCBI taxonomy): Bacteria > Bacillati > Actinomycetota > Actinomycetes > Kitasatosporales > Streptomycetaceae > Streptomyces > Streptomyces europaeiscabiei. Next base: position 5,308,756 of record NZ_CP107841.1, on the reverse strand, counting down.
TCCATTCCGCCCCGCTCCCCGATTCCCACTACCCGGTCCACTTCCCCACCGGAACTTACTCAGCCGCGTCCCTCCGGCACAGCCCCGATGGCCACAGCAGTCACATCGTCACACCGCTCACACGGCACCCACGAGGTTATCCACAGCGGGGGACACCTTACGGCGCAGTGTGGTCCGCCTCTCTCCCGAGAGCCGCCACGGCCGCTCAGCCGCCTGGCGCGCCCGGCGCGCGACCACCGCCCCGCCCCGCACCATTCCCCTCTTCTAGAACCTGTTCTATCTTGACGCCCTGTCATCGGCGACACCGAAGGGGCGGAACCGTGGACTTCACCTTCACCGAGGAGCAGCAGGCGGCGGCCGAAGCGGCGCGGGCGGTGTTCGCCGGGGTCGCGCCGGACGGGGTACCGAGCCCGGCGCTCGTGGCGGGCGCCGTGGCCGACGACTTCGACCGCGCCCTGTGGGCGAGACTCGCCGACGCGGACCTGCTCAGCCTGTTGCTGGACCCCCGGTACGGCGGCTCGGGCCTCGATCCGATCGCCCTGTGCCTGGTACTGCGCGAGTCGGCGAAGGTGCTGGCCAGGGGGCCACTGCTGGAGAGCAGCGCAGCCGCCGTGGCAGTACAGGCGCACGGGAGCGAGCAGCTGAAGGCGGATCTGCTCGCCCGCGTCGGCCGGGGCGAGGTCGTCCTGACCGTCGCCGCCCACGGCCGCACCGGCCACGACCCGGCCGAACTCGCCGTGACCGCACGGCGGGACGCCGACGGCACCTGGGTCCTGGACGGCGTACAGACGGCGGTGCCCTGGGCGCACAACGCGGACTTCGTCGTCGTCCCCGCGACGCTCTCACCGGAGTCGGTCGCCCCCCGCCTGCCCGGTGACGGAGCCGAGCCGGACTCGGCCGCCGACGCCGACGGCCGGACGGTGCTCGCCCTCGTTCCCCGAGTCCACGAGGGGGTGACGCTCGCCGAGCAGTTCTCCACCAGCGGCGAACGGCTCGCGGAGCTGCGGCTGGAGTCGGCCCGGATCGCCGGGCGGGACGTCATCGACGCCGAGGGGGCGTGGGAGCGGCTGCGGGAGCTGCTGACCACCGGGACGTGCGCGCTGGCGCTCGGCCTGGGTGAGGGTGTACTCGGCATGACCAGCGAATACGCCGGCAAACGGGAACAGTTCGGCTTCCCGATCGCCTCGTTCCAGGCCGTCGCCGTACAGGCCGCCGACCGCTTCATCGACCTTCGTGCGATGGAGGCGACGCTGTGGCAGGCCGCGTGGCGCATCAGCTCCGGGGCGGGGGGTGCGCTGCCCGCCGCCGGGGATGTCGCCGTGGCCAAGATCTGGGCCTCGGAGGGCGTACGGCGGGTCGTGCAGACCGCCCAGCATCTGCACGGGGGCTTCGGCGCCGACGTCGAATACCCCCTGCACCGCTATCACGCCTGGGCCAAGCACCTCGAACTGTCACTCGGCCCCGCCGCGGCCCACGAGGAGGCTCTGGGCGACCTGCTGGCGGCACACCCACTGGGCTGAGTGCCGCGCACCCCACGCCTCGGGGCGCGCACGTCCTGCCCGCGCGCCCCACCCAGGTGCGCCCCACCCACGTGCGGTCCGCCCACCTGCGGTCCGGCGCGTGATCCCGGGAGACGAAGTTCCCTAGAGAACGAAGCCCGACCCGCCCTTGTCGTCCACCACCGGCCGGCCGGCGGCTGCCCATACCTGCATGCCGCCGTCGACGTTCACCGCGTCGACGCCCCGCTGGACGAGAAACATCGTGACCTGCGCCGAACGACCGCCCGAGCGGCAGATCACATGAATCCTGCCGTCCTGCGGAGCCGCCTCGGTCACCTCTCCGTAGCGCGCCACGAACTCACTGATGGGGATGTGCAGCGCCCCTTCGGCATGACCTGCCTGCCACTCGTCGTCCTCCCGGACATCCAGCAGAAAGTCGTCGTCCTTGAGGTCTCCGACCTCAACCGTGGGCACACCAGCTCCGAGATGCATGCATACGACGCTACCCGACCGGCCGGCCGCCGACCCGAGCCCTCGACCGTTCCGGCCGGGCAGTGCGCGCAGAGCAGGCATGCCTGCCGGGCTACTCGTCCTGGCCGACCAACCCCGCCAGCTCCGCTTCCCGCTGTTCGACCTCCGCCAGCAGCTGATCGGCGATCTCCTCGAGGAGACGGTCGGGGTCGTCCGGGGCCAGGCGGAGCATGGAGCCGATGGCGCCCTCCTCCAGCTCCCGGGCGACGAGGGCGAGCAGCTCCTTGCGTTGGGCGAGCCATTCGAGCCGGGCGTACAGCTCCTCGGCGCGGCTCGGCCTGCGCTCCTCCGGAACGGGCCCGGCCGCCCACTCCTCGGCCAGCTCCCGCAGCAGCACCTCGTCACCACGGCCGTACGCGGCGTTCACCCGGGCTATGAACTCGCCCCGCCGCTCCCGCTCCTTGTCGTCCTGTGCCAGGTCGGGGTGGGCCTTGCGGACCAGCTCGCGGTAGAGCCTGCGGGCCTCGTCGCTCGGCCGCACCCGCTCCGGGGAACGTACGGGCTGGTCGGTGAGCATCGCCGCGGCCTCGGGGAACAGGCCCTCGGAGTCCATCCAGCCGTGGAAAAGCTCCTCCACACCCGGCATGGGCATGACCCGGGCCCGCGCCTCCTGAGCCTTGCGCACATCCTCGGGGTCACCGGTGCACGCGGCCTTCGCTTCGGCGATCTGGGCGTCCAGCTCGTCGAGCCTCGCGTACACGGGGCCGAGCTTCTGGTGGTGCAACCGGGAAAAGTTCTCCACCTCGACCCGGAAGGTCTCGACGGCGATCTCGTACTCGATCAGCGCCTGCTCGGCCGCCCGCACGGCCCGCTCCAGCCGCTCCTCGGGCCGCCCCGAGCTCGCGCCCTCGGCAGAGGTCGACCCTTCCGCGGACGACGGCCCCCCGGCGGAGGCCTCACCGTCGGCGGAGGCCTCACCCCCGGCAGACGCCGCGCCCCCGGCGGCTGTCGCGCCTTCGACAGGCTCCGCGCCCTCATCAGGCTCCACGGGCTCGGTGGGGCGCTCGGACGGTGTCTGCTCGGCTTCCGGGGTCGTCACCCGACCCAGCCTAGGCCACGGCTCCGAGCCCCACCGAAAGCCGCCAAAGACCCGGGGGCGAGTGATATCGCCCCCGCTTCACCGGCTGCCCGGTCAGCGCAGTCGGCTCATCCGGACACCCCTGCCACCCGACGGACGTATCCGAAGCCTCCGCGCGCTCACAACACGTCCCCGCTCCGGGCACCCCAGCCGGTCCGAAGCCCTCCAGCCGCCCTGATGCTCCTGTTCGCTCTCCCCTCAGACCCCTGTCTCCGCCGCGATCCGCCCCGCCCGCACAGCCGTCACCAGGTCCGCGTGGTCCGCCTCCGTGCGGTCCGCGTAGGTCACGGCGAACGTGGCCGTCGCCTCGTCGAGCTCCTCGTTCTTGCCGCAGTAGCCGGCGATCAGGCGGGGGTCGGCGCTGTGGGCGTGGGCACGGGCGAGGAGGGCGCCGGTCATACGGCCGTAGTCGTCGATCTGGTCGGCGGCCAGGGCCGCGGGGTCGACGCTGCCCTTGCGGTTGCGGAACTGGCGTACCTGGAAGGGGAGTCCGTCGACGGTGGTCCAGCCCAGCAGGATGTCGCTGACGACCTGCATACGCTTCTGGCCGAGTACCACCCGGCGCCCCTCGTGTTCCGTCTCCGGCACCTCGAAGCCGGCGGTCGCGAGGTGCGGCTCGAGCACCGAAGGGCGGGCTTCCTTCACCTGGAGGACGAGCGGTTCCCCTCGGTGGTCCAGCAGCAGGACGACGTACGAGCGGGTGCCCACACTGCCGGTGCCGACCACGCGGAACGCCACATCGTGCACGGCGTACCGGGCGAGCAGTGGATGGCGGTCCTCCGAAAGGGTGGTCAGGTACTGCGTCAGGGAGGTGGCCACGGCGGCGGCCTCCTCGTCGTCCACGCGGCGCAGCACGGGCAAAGCGTCCACGAAGTGGCGGCCCCCACCCTCCACCGGCCGGGTCGCCTTGGCCGCGAAACGGCCGCTCGTGTTGGCGCGCGCCTTCTCCGAGACCCGCTCCAGCGTGCCCAGCAGGTCGTGGGCGTCGGTGTAGGAGACCAGTTCCTCGTCCGCGATGGCGTTCCACGCGTCGAGCGCCGAGAGCTTGGCGAGGAGCCGCATCGTGCGCCGATACGCACCCGTCGCGTCGTAGGCCGCCTTGCGGCAGATGTCCTCGTCGGCGCCCGCCTCGCGACCGGCGAGCACCAGGGAGGCGGCGAGGCGCTTGAGGTCCCATTCCCAGGGACCGTGCACGGTCTCGTCGAAGTCGTTGAGGTCCATGACGAGTTCGCCGCGCGCGTCCCCGTACAGGCCGAAGTTGGCCGCGTGGGCGTCGCCGCAGATCTGGGTGCCGATGCCGGTCATGGGCGTACGGGCGAGGTCGTAGGCCATCAGGCCTGCCGAGCCGCGCAGGAACGCGAAGGGGGTGGCCGCCATCCTGCCGACCCGTATCGGGGTGAGGCCGGCGATCCGGCCGTGGTTGGACTCCTCCACCGCGGACACCGCGTCCGGCCGGCCGGCGGTGAGGGTCACATCCGCGTGCGCGCTGCGGGGCACCCGCGTGCGCAGCGCCTTGCCCTCGTCCTTGGGCGACCCCTCCGAGGGCCACCGGGCGAACCCCGGCACCCCCGGCACGCGCGCGCCGACCGAAGGCGACGCCGCCTTCGCCCCGAGATCCGCCTCGGCCACCGGCCCTGCCGTCGTACTGGTCTCGGTCACAGCGACCGCCTCCCCCGCACCCGTCCTCGCACGAACATCAACTCGTGACGACGGTACAGCCGGTGGCCGAAACGCGTCAGACCCTGTGGACAACCCGGCGCCCCACTGGTCCCCACCTGTGGAAAACTCTGCCCGCTAGCTGCCGAGTCGACCCACGTGTACGAGGAGACGGTACGGCTGGGCCGGACCCCGTACCGCCGGTTCCTGCAGCGCCGGTTCCTGCAGCGCCAGTTCAAGCGCGGCCCTGCCTCGGTCAGCCGGTAGGTGACACGCAGTGGTGGCCCTTCGTCGACCTCGCGCAGTACCAGCCCGGCGGCGCCGAGTTCGTGAGCAGGTCGGAGAGCATGCGCTCGCTCCTCGATCCCGTCGACCCTCAAGGCGTGGCTGGACAACGTGGCCCTCATCGGCCGCACGGCCGTGAGCGGGTACTCGAAAGCCCTCGGCCCGGAGATCGACTTCATCGTCCCGGAGCTCACGATGGCCCCGCACAACCCCGCCATGAGCAGGCTGATCCCACTCTCGGAGGCCTACCGCAGCAAGGCTTTCGACGGCACGGGCGTCAAGGTCGAGCCTCTGGCCGAGCGCCTCGCCGCGTAGATCCTCCCGGGGAACGCGAAGGGCGGCCGCCCCGCCGTGGGAGCAACCGCCCGTGCCGGTCAGGCCGCGTACGTCGCGTCCTGCGCGGTGGTCACCACCTTCTGTCCGTCGGCCTGGCTCAGCAGCCCGGCAGACACCCAGGAATTGACGGTCGACTGCACACGCGCCACCAGTGCGCCCTTGTCGGCGAACGGCGCACCAGCCCAGATCTCGTCCAGCAGGGTCGTGCCGTCGGACTTCGCAGGATTGGCGACGCCCGAATCGGTACCGCCGAGGACGACCTTCGGTTCGGCGCGCTTGACGTAGGCGTGCGTCGGATCCTCGCTCCCTTCGTAGAAGGGAGCGAACTCGATGCCGCCCAGCGTGTAGTGCAGCGGCTTTCCGCTCACCGGAGCGAGGGAGGGCAACAGGTCACCGGAGAGCCCGGCGTTCCGGTACAACCCGACCGACAGGTAACTCGTACCGCTGTTCCTGCCCACCAGGTTGACCGGCCCGTAGAACAGCGTCTGGAGCGACGGATCGTCGAGGGCCTTCTCCACCCTCAGCCGGAACGGGATCGTCACGCGTACGACGTCCCCGCCGCGCCAGGTGCGGGAGGGGATCGTGAAGTAGCTCCCCGCGGCCGGAGTGCCACTCACCGCGCTGCCGTTGACGGTCACCCGGAAGCCGGAACCCGCCCATGACGGCACCCGCAGTCGCATCTCGAAGGCCCCGCTGCCGCCCCCGATGGTGATCGTGGAGCCCTGTTCCCTGGGGTAGTCCGTACTCTGGGCGACCGTCACGCCCTTCGCGGACCAGTTCAGCGTGGCGGCGCTGTACAGGTTGACGTACAGCGCGCTGCCGTCGGCCTTGGTGAAGTACACCGAGTCCTGGTACTTGGTGGCGCTCTCCATGCCGGTGCCCTCGCAGCAGGTGGTGCCCTGCTTGGGGGTGTAGTCGCGCACATGACCGGGCTTCAGCCCGATGAAGTACGTGACCAGCGGCTTCTCGGCGTCGGCCTTGTCCTGCTTGGAGCCGAGGATCTGGTTGAGCAGGGCCCGCTCGTAGTAGTCCATGTACTTCGGGTCCTGATCGTGGAAGAACAGGCTCCGGCTCAGCTTGAGCAGGTTGTAGGCGCAGCAGGTCTCGGCGTTGGTGTCGCTGATCGTCCCCGCGACGACCCCGCGCGCCTTCCAGAACTCGGCCGTGCTGGTGCCGCCGATCCCGTACATGCGCTGCGGGATCACCATGCCCCAGAAGTTCTTCGCGGCGGTGAGGTAGCGGGTCTCGCCCGTCGCGTCGTACAGCCGGACGTAACCGGTCATGATCGGGATGTGCTGGTTGGCGTGGAGGCCGTCCAGGATGTCGGTGCCGGCGGCGCAGGCGTCGATGAGCCGGTCGAGGTCGAACAGCTTGGCCAGTGCGAGGTGGTCGGCCTTGCCGGTGATCGAGTACAGGTCGACGATCGTCTCGACGATGCCGCCGAACTCACCGCTGGAGAAGATGCCCCACATCCGCTGCAGCGTGGACTCGGGCAGCTTGGACAGCCGGGAGTACATCCAGTCGCACATGCCGGACGCGAGGTCGAGCGCCCGGGCGTCGTCCGTGGCGAGGTAGGCGTCGAGCAGACCCTTGAGGATCTTGTGCGCGGTGTAGTACGGCGCCCACACCACGGTGTAGTCGGCGCTGGTCCGCGACTCCAGATCGATGAACTGCGTCTCCGGGTAGGCGGCGAGGAACCCGGGATGGCTCGGCCCGCCCCAGGTGCGGCGCAGCGTGGCGGTCAGGCCGCGTCCGGAGGCGTCGTCGAAGGTGCCGCCGGTGGTGGCGAAGAAGTAGTACGACGCGAGGTTGCCGAGCCCCGCGGAGGACTTCTTGGCCTCGTTGGTCTGCAGTGAGGTGATCTCCGCCGCGGTCAGCGCCCTCGACCAGATGTTGAACTCGTCGAAGACGCCCGCGAACATCGGGTCGGCGGAGTAGTTGGAGCGGCCCAGCCAGTTGTTCGTCAGGGTGCCCAGGACCGATGGGTTGAGGGTCATCGAGGTGTTCTGGGCGACGGCGGTGCCGTTGACGTAGAGGGTGCCCGTGCTGCCGGAGATGGTCACCGCCAGGTGGCTCCACTGGTTCAGTGGCAGCGCGGCGGTGCCGTTGAGGCTCTGCTCCCCGCCCGCTCCGCCGGTGGTGATGGCGAAGCGCGGAACCCCGCTCGCGTTGCGAGTGACCAGGTACATGTAGCGGGTGGTGTTGTCGCCGAAGTCGAAGACCCGCTGCCAGTTGGCGTTGTGTGTGGGCTTCACCCAGGCCGACAGGGTGATCGCCGACGCGCCGCCGAGCACGCTGTTCGGCAGGTCGACGTACTGGTAGGAGCCCCGGACGTTCTCATGGGCACCGCCGAACTTCCCGGTGACGGCGAGCATGCGCGGGTCGGTGCGCAACGCCGTGCGCACCTCGGTCAACGCGCCGACCATGTAGCGGATCTTGTCGGAGTACGCCGTGTCCTTGGTGCTCGCGTAGGCCTGGGCGAGCATGGTCAGGAAGTGCCCGGTGTAGTGGCCGCGGAGGTTGCCGTTGGCCTCGCCGTCGAGCCCCTCCCAGCCGCCGGGAGCGACCGCACCCTTGGTGGAAAGGCCCGCGTTGGCACGGAAGACCTGCAACAGCCGGTCGACGTCGTAGCCGCGGCCGTGGTCGAGCATCAACTGACGTTTGTCGGCGAACAGGCCCTGGCCGAGCGCCACGTCCTTCAACTCGAAGGGTCGCACCGACCAGGTGGAAGGCATCGGAACAGTGGCGGCGAACGCTCGGCCACCACCCGCCGCAAAGGAAACTCCGGGTACGGCCGCGGCGAGCAACGCGGACTGGAGGAGAAAGCGTCTGGAGAGGGGCGGTGCCATGTGCGCCTCGTCTCTGGCAGGTGTGGGGCCCGAAAGGGGCTTGTTCGAAATGGCGAACATTGTACGAATTACCGACCAGAAGATAGGTATGAGGCAGGCTCGCGTCAACGGTTCTGACGGGTTTCCCGTGACCCAAGCGCCAGGCGGGGCGGCTACACACACGCCCTCAGCGCCGTTTCACGTGAAACATCGCCCGTATCCCCATCTACGACGATTCACGTGACGCTGACTCCGGCACCACCCACGCCCGCGCGCGCGAGACTCGGCACGCCCCCACGCCCCCACGCCCTCCCGCGCCACCGGAAGCCGAAAGCCCTTGCTGAACGCTCTGAGAGACTCCTCACACTTCAGAGCCCCACTGGAACACGTTCAGCCCTCCAGGCAGTCCACGAGCGAACAAAAAAAGAAGCGGTCCCATCGTGATCACGATGGGACCGCTTCGCTGTGCGCGAGGGGGGAGTTGAACCCCCACGCCCTTGCGGGCACTGGAACCTGAATCCAGCGCGTCTGCCTATTCCGCCACCCGCGCATTAGGTGTGTCCTGGGCCCCGTACCTTGCGGTGCTGGCGCCTTCCGACATCGAGAAGATTAGCACGCTGGAGAGGGTGGCTTCACATCCCTTATCCGCAGCCGACCCCGCCCCGCGGCGGCGTGACCGGCCGACCAGCACGGACCGAACACACGGCTCCTCCGGTCACGTATCAACGCGTGCTGGTTCACGTATCAACCTCGTACCGGTCCCGGCCATCTCCACTGGAGAGGGACGGGGTGCACGGTCCGGTGCGGGACACTGGTCTCGCACCGCCTCTACGATCCTTGGCAGAGTTCGGACGGGGTAGTTCGAAAAGGAGCTCCGGCGGGAATCCGGGAAGGGACCTCAGCGGGCATCGATACCGGGTGACACCGGTCGACCCGGCCGACGGGGGGAACCAGCCGAATTCCCGGCGCGTGGATACGATCAGTAAGCAGTACCGACACGGTACGCAGAGCGGTGACGACGGAGGAGGTGCCCCATGGGAGTCCTGAAGAAGTTCGAGCAACGTCTCGAAGGTCTGGTCAACGGCACCTTCGCCAAGGTGTTCAAGTCCGAGGTCCAGCCCGTGGAGATCGCGGGAGCGCTCCAGCGGGAGTGCGACAACAACGCGACCATCTGGAACCGCGACCGCACGGTCGTCCCCAACGACTTCATCGTGGAGCTGAGCACGCCCGACTTCGAGCGCCTCAGCCCCTACTCCGGGCAGCTCGGCGATGAGCTCGCCGGCATGGTGCGCGACTACGCCAAGCAGCAGCGCTACACCTTCATGGGCGCCATCAAGGTCCATCTGGAGAAGGCCGACGACCTCGACACCGGTCTGTACCGGGTGCGCAGCCGTACGCTCGCCTCCTCCACCGACCAGCAGGCCCCCTCGGGCGCCCCTGCAAGCCCCGCCGCGGGCCGCCCGGGCGGATACGGCTATCCGCCCACCGCGGCACCCGCGGGCGCCCCGCCCATGCCGGCCGCGCCGCCCGGCGGTGGCCGCCCCGGCGCCTCCCCGCTCGGCCAGCGGCCGCCCGCCGCTCCGACGGCCGGCGGACGCATGCGCTACTGGATCGAGGTCAACGGCACCCGCCATCAGATCTCCCGCCCGACGCTGGTACTGGGGCGCAGCACGGAAGCCGACGTGCGGATCGACGACCCCGGCGTCTCCCGTCGGCACTGCGAGATCCGGACCGGAACGCCCTCGACGATCCAGGATCTCGGATCCACCAACGGCATCGTGGTGGACGGGCAGCACACCACCCGCGCTACGCTCCGCGACGGCTCGCGGATCGTCGTGGGCAGCAGCACCATCATTTACCGGCAAGCCGAAGGGTGAAGCGGGGGCAATGTCAGAGCTGACCCTCACGGTCATGCGGCTGGGTTTCCTGGCCGTACTGTGGCTGTTCGTGATCGTGGCCGTGCAGGTCATCCGCAGCGACCTGTTCGGTACGCGCGTCACCCAGCGGGGGTCGCGCCGGGAGGCCGCGCGGCAACCGCAGGCCGCCCGCCAGGCCGCCCCTCCACAGCAGCGCGGCCAGCAGCCCGCGCCCGCCACCGGTGGTGGGCGCCGCGGGCGCAACGCGCCGACCAAACTCGTCGTCAGCGAGGGCACGCTGACGGGTACGACCGTGGCACTGCAAGGCCAGACCATCAGCCTGGGCCGCGCGCACGACTCCACGATCGTGCTGGACGACGACTACGCCTCCAGCCGGCATGCCCGGATCTACCCGGACCGCGACGGCCAGTGGATCGTCGAGGACCTGGGGTCCACCAACGGCACGTATCTCGACCGGAACCGACTGACGACTCCCACGCCGATTCCGCTCGGCGCGCCGATCCGCATCGGCAAGACCGTCATCGAGCTGCGGAAGTAGTGCTACATCATGAGTAGGCGCGAGCGGAGCGAGCACGCGGCGGCGGCCCCCACCAGGGGCCCCGGCGCGCTCCCGACCGGAGGGTGGGCACCGTGCGGATGTACCCGGAGCCGACAGGCGAGGTGCGCATGAGTCTGTCACTGCGCTTCGCCGCCGGATCGCACAAAGGCATGATCCGCGAGGGCAACGAGGACTCGGGCTACGCCGGTCCCCGGCTGCTCGCGATCGCCGACGGCATGGGCGGCCAGGCGGCCGGTGAGGTCGCCTCCTCCGAGGTGATCTCCACCCTCGTGACGCTCGACGACGACATCCCCGGCTCGGACATCCTCACCTCCCTCGGCACCGCCGTGCAGCGCGCCAACGACCAGCTGCGCGCGATGGTCGAGGAGGACCCCCAGCTGGAGGGCATGGGCACCACGCTCACCGCCCTGCTGTGGACCGGCCAGCGACTCGGCCTCGTGCACGTCGGCGACTCCCGCGCGTACCTCCTCAGGGACGGCGTCCTCACGCAGATCACCCAGGACCACACCTGGGTGCAGCGCCTGGTCGACGAGGGCCGCATCACCGAGGAGGAGGCCACCACCCACCCGCAGCGCTCCCTGCTGATGCGCGCGCTGGGCAGCGGCGACCACGTCGAGCCCGACCTCTCCATCCGCGAGGTCCGCGCCGGCGACCGGTACCTGATCTGCTCCGACGGTCTGTCCGGCGTCGTGTCCCACCAGACGATGGAGGAGACCCTCGCCAGCTACCAGGGCCCGCAGGAAACCGTGCAGGAGCTGATCCAGCTCGCGCTGCGCGGCGGCGGACCGGACAACATCACGGTCATCATCGCCGACGTCCTCGACCTCGACACCGGGGACACCCTCGCCGGGCAGCTCTCCGACACCCCGGTCGTGGTCGGCGCGGTCGCAGAGAACCAGCTCCACCTGCAGGACAACGGCATCATGCAGACCCCGGCCGGCCGCGCCTCCGGGCTCGGCCGCCAAGGACACGGACAGGGCGGCGGCGAGTTCGGCCCGCCCGGCTCCGGCGACGCCACCGGGTACATGCCGGCCGCGGGCAGCTTCGACGACTACTCGGACGACGACTTCGTCAAGCCGCGCAAGAAGCGCAGGTGGCTGAAGAGATCCTTCTTCGGCATCCTCGCCCTCGCCGTGGTCGGCGGGGGCCTGTACAGCGGGTACCGCTGGACGCAGACGCAGTACTACGTCGGCGCCAACGACGACCACGTGGCGCTGTACCGCGGCATCAGCCAGGACCTGGCCTGGATCTCCCTCTCGAACGTGGAGAAGGATCACCCCGAGATCGAACTCAAGTACCTCCCGTCCTACCAGCAGAAGCTGGTCGAGGCCACGATCGCCGAGGGCGGTCTGAACGACGCCGAGAAGAAGATCACGGAGCTCTCCACCCAGGCGTCGGCGTGCAAGAAGAACGCCGAGCGCCGCGAGGCGGCGGACAACAACGCCAAGACCGGCGAGGGCGAGGCCGGCGGAGCCACGGGAACCACGAAGACCTCCCTCACGTCCAAGGCCACACCGTCCCCGACGTCGACATCGTCGACGTCCCCGACCCCGACCCAGACCGCACCCACACCGTCGACCGGCCCCAGCCTCTCGGAGGAGGAGCAGGAACTGGTCTCACGGTGCGGTGAGCAGTAGGCAAGCCGCGAGGGGCCCACTCACACGATGAGCAGTACTACCAACCCGTCGACGCAGCACACGTCCACGATCGGCGCGATCGGCACCCCGAGCCGACGCAACACCGAGCTGGCGCTGCTGGCGTTCGCGGTCGTCATCCCGGTGTTCGCCTACGTCAACGTGGGTCTCGCCCTGAACGACGAGGTCCCGGCCGGTCTGGCCGCCTACGGCATCGGCCTCGGCGTGCTGGCCGGCATCGGCCACCTCGTCGTACGCAAGTTCGCCCCGTACGCGGACCCACTGCTGCTGCCGCTGGCCACGCTGCTGAACGGCCTGGGGCTGGTGGCCATCTGGCGACTGGACCAGTCGAGCCTCCTGCGAGGCCTCGGTGTTGCCGGCGGAAAGGCGACCAACCAGCTGATCTACACGGCGATGGGCATCGCGCTCCTCATCGCCGTGCTGATCTTCCTCAAGGACCACCGCACCCTGCAGCGCTACACCTACATCTCCATGGTCGGTGCGCTGGTCCTGCTGTTGCTCCCCCTGGTCCCGGGCCTGGGCGCCGACATCACCTACGGCGCCAAGATCTGGATCCAGGTCGGCAGCTTCACCATCCAGCCCGGCGAGTTCGCCAAGATCGTGCTGGCGGTGTTCTTCGCCGGCTACCTGATGGTGAAGCGCGACGCGCTCGCGCTGGCCAGCCGCCGCTTCGTGGGCCTGTACCTGCCGCGCGGCCGCGACCTCGGCCCGATCATCGTCGTCTGGGCGATCTCGATCCTCATCCTGGTCTTCGAGACCGACCTCGGTACCTCGCTGCTGTTCTTCGGCATGTTCGTGATCATGCTGTACGTCGCCACCGAGCGGACCAGCTGGATCGTCTTCGGTCTGCTGATGTCCGCGGCCGGCGCCGTCGGCGTCGCCAGCTTCGAACCGCACGTCCAGACCCGTGTCCAGGCCTGGCTCGACCCGTACCGCGAGTACCAGCTCAGCCGCGCCGGGACCAACGACGGCATCGTCCACTCCGAGCAGGCCATGCAGGCCCTGTGGGCGTTCGGCTCCGGTGGCACCCTCGGCACCGGCTGGGGTCAGGGCCACTCCGAGCTCATCCGGTTCGCCGCCAACTCCGACTTCATCCTCGCCACCTTCGGTGAGGAACTGGGACTGGCCGGCGTGATGGCGATCCTGCTGCTCTACGGCCTGATCGTGGAGCGCGGCATCCGCACCGCCCTCGCCGCCCGCGACCCGTTCGGCAAGCTGCTCGCCATCGGCCTGTCCGGCGCGTTCGCCCTCCAGGTCTTCGTCGTCGCCGGCGGCGTGATGGGCCTCATCCCCCTGACCGGTATGACGATGCCCTTCCTGGCGTACGGCGGTTCGTCCGTCATCGCCAACTGGGCACTCATCGGCATTCTGATCAGAATCAGCGACACCGCGCGCCGGCCCGCCCCCGCCCCCGCCCCGAACCCCGATGCCGAGATGACCCAGGTGGTCCGCCCGTCATGAACAAACCTCTGCGCCGCATCGCGATCTTCTGCGGGCTCCTGGTCCTCGCCCTGCTCATCCGCAACAACTGGCTCCAGTACGTCCAGGCGGATTCCCTTGCCACCCACAAGGACAACCGGCGCGTCGCCATCGAGCGCTATGCCACGCCTCGTGGCGACATCATCGTCGACGGCAAGGCCATCACCGGGTCCACCGCTTCCAAGGGCCTCGACTACAAGTACAAGCGCACCTGGAAGAACGGCGAGATGTGGGCGCCGGTCACCGGCTATTCCTCGCAGATCGTCGGCGCCTCCCAGCTGGAGAACCTCGAGGACGGCATCCTCACCGGCAACGACGACCGGCTGTTCTTCCGGAACACGCTCGACATGATCACAGGCAAGAAGAAGGAGGGTGGCAACGTCGTCACCACCCTCAACGCCGCAGCGCAGAAGGCGGCCTTCGAGGGTCTCGGCGACAAGAAGGGCGCCGTCGCCGCGCTCGACCCCGAGACCGGCGCGATCCTCGCCCTGGCCTCGACCCCGTCGTACGACCCGTCGACCTTCGCCGGTATCAGCAACAAGGACAGCGAGACCTTCACGAAGCTGGAGAAGGACTCCGACAAGCCGATGCTGAACCGCGCGCTGCGCGAGACCTACCCGCCGGGCTCCACGTTCAAGGTGGTCACGGCCGCCGCGGCCCTGGAGAACAACATCGTCTCGGGCATCGACGACAAGACGAAGACCCCGGACCCGTACCAGCTCCCCGGCACGAAGACCGACCTCACCAACGAGCACGGCGTGTGCAAGAACGCCACCCTGCGCTACGCGCTGATGGTCTCCTGCAACACCGTCTTCGCGAAGATGTCGGACAACGTCGGCAACGAGAAGATGATCGAGCAGGCCGAGAAGTTCGGCTTCAACGAGGACGAGCTGGACGTCCCGGTCCGCGCCGCCGAGAGCGTCTACCCCGAGGACAACGAGCCCCAGAACGCCATGGACGGCATCGGCCAGGCCTCCAACCGCAGCACCCCGCTGCAGATGGCCATGGTCGCCTCGGCAGTCGCCAACGACGGCGAGCTGATGAAGCCGTACATGGTCGACCAACTGCGCGCCTCCAACCTCGACGTCATCGAGGCGCACGAGCCCGAGACGCTGTCCCAGGCGGTCTCACCGGAGACCGCCCAGAAGCTGCAGGACATGATGAAGACCGTCGTCAACGACCCACAGGGCACGGGCGGCAAGGCGAAGATCCAGGGTGTCACCGTCGGCGGCAAGACCGGTACCGCGCAGCACGGCGTGGACAACAAGGAGAAGCCGTACGCCTGGTTCATCTCGTACGCCCAGCTCAGCGACGGCAGCTCGCCGGTCGCCGTGGCCGTGGTCGTCGAGGACGGTGCGGCCGACCGTGGTGAGATCTCCGGTGGCGGTCTCGCCGCACCGATCGCGAAGAGCGTGATGCAGGCAGTGATCGACAGCAAGAAGTGACCCCGCTCACGTCGCCTTCACATCGACGCACGTTGCGATACCGGTCCTGTATCGGGTGACGCGGTTGGCCAGGTCACAGAAGGCGAGCCGGGTACCGTATGCCCGGAGCACAGCCGCCGGACCACACATGGGTGCGGTCGGGACCGACGGAGAGGGCTGGTAGCAAGCTATGGAAGAGCCGCGTCGCCTCGGCGGCCGGTACGAGCTGGGCCAGGTGCTCGGCCGTGGTGGCATGGCGGAGGTCTACCTCGCGATGGACACCCGCCTCGGCCGCACCGTGGCGGTGAAGACGCTGCGAGCGGACCTCGCGCGCGACCCCACCTTCCAGGCCAGGTTCCGCCGGGAGGCCCAGTCGGCCGCCTCACTCAACCACCCCGCGATCGTGGCGGTCTACGACACGGGCGAGGACTACATCGACGGGGTCTCGATCCCGTACATCGTCATGGAGTACGTCGAGGGTTCCACCCTCCGTGAGCTTCTTCACAGCGGCCGCAGGCTGCTGCCGGAGCGCTCCATGGAGATGACCATCGGCATCCTCCAGGGCCTGGAGTACGCCCACCGCAACCAGATCGTCCACCGCGACATCAAGCCGGCCAACGTCATGCTGACGCGCAACGGCCAGGTCAAGGTCATGGACTTCGGCATCGCCCGCGCCATGGGCGACTCCGGAATGACGATGACGCAGACATCCGCGGTCATCGGCACCGCCCAGTACCTCTCCCCGGAGCAGGCCAAGGGCGAGCAGGTGGACGCCCGTTCAGACCTGTACTCGACGGGCTGTCTGCTCTACGAGCTCCTGACGGTCCGCCCGCCGTTCATCGGTGACTCCCCCGTGGCGGTCGCCTACCAGCACGTGCGGGAGGAGCCGCAGCCCCCAAGCGTCTTCGACCCGGAGATCACGCCGGAGATGGACGCCATCGTCCTGCGTGCGCTGGTCAAGGACCCGGACTACCGCTACCAGTCCGCCGACGAGATGCGTGCCGACATCGAGGCCTGCCTCGACGGCCAGCCCGTCGCGGCCACCGCGGCCATGGGCTCGGTCGGCTACGGCGGCTACCCCGACGACCAGCCGACCACCGCCCTGCGCGCCGACGCCGGTGCCACGACGATGCTGCCCCCGGTCGGCCCGGACGACGGCTACGGCTACGACGACCGCCAGGGCCGCCGCCGCCAGCAGAAGAAGAACAACACCTCGACGATCCTCCTGGTCCTCGCGGGTGTGCTGGTACTGATCGGCGCGATCCTCATCGGCCGGTGGATGTTCCCGGGGAACGACGCCTCCAAGGAGACGTTCAAGAACCCCAGCTTCGTCGGACAGACGGAGGCCGAGGCCAAGAGAGCAGCAGTCAATGTTGATCTTAAGGTGACCGTCACTAAGGACGAATGCGAAAACGAGAAGGCGGGCAATGTCTGCAAGCAGGCGCCTGGAGTAGGTGATCCGGTCAAGAAGGGCGACACCATCGCCCTGGTAATCTCGACGGGCGCTCCGAGGGTCACGGTTCCCGACGTCCAGGGCATCAAGTTCGACGAGGCCGAGGCCCAGCTCCTGGACAAGGGCTTGAAGGTCGAGAAGAAGACCGAGGAGTCCGACCGCACCGCAGGCATCGTGATCGACCAAGACCCGGATGGCGGCAAGATCGAAAAGGGCTCCACGGTCACGCTGACGGTCGCCAGGGCTCCGGACAAGGAAACCGTCCCGGACGTGGCCCGGCAGAGCTGTGACGCTGCCAAGAACCAGATCGCGGCCAACAACCTCGTCGGCACCTGCACCGAGGTAGAGACCGACGACGACAGCCTCGTAGGCAAGGTCGTCGCGACCAACCCCGAGGCGGGTTCCGAGCTGAACAAGGGCGACACGGTCACCATCCAGATCGGCAAGGCGGCCGAGGAGGAGAAGCCGGAGGCCGAGGTCCCGAACGTCGTGGGACGGACCGTGGGGCAGGCGAAGCAGATCCTGCAGGCGGCCGGCTTCACCAACATCCAGTTCGCCAACGGCAGCGACCAGAGCGACACCGCGTTCGTCACCGACCAGGACCCGGACGGCGGCAACGACGCCGACCCGGCCCAGACGACGATCACCCTCGCGTCGGTCGGCTTCGGCGGTAACAACGGCAACAACAACAATGGCGGGAGCGACGGCGGTGGCTTCTTCGATTAGCCCCGCCGATTCCCAGGACGAGGACTGATCCACCACCACCTCGGCCCGCATGACGAAGGAGCCCCGACACCCTCCCTGAAGGGGGTGCCGGGGCTCCTTCGTATTCCGATGTTTCACGTGAATCCGACTGTTTCACGTGAAACATCCCTAAGAGCTGGAAATCAGCTCGAGGTAGCTACCGCAGTTCCTTCGGCAGCGTCCGCTCCGCGTTCACCCGCTCCACCCGCTCCAGCTCGCCCCACACGATGAACCGGTACCGGGACGTGTAGACGGGCGTGCAGGTGGTGAGGGTGATGTACTTGCCGGCCTTCTTCCTGCCGGACTCCTTGGGGATGTTCGAGAGGACCTTGACGTTGTACTTCGAGGTCTCGGTGAGGGTGTCGTAGACCTTGTAGACGTACCAGTTGTCGCGGGTCTCGAAGACGATCGAGTCGCCCTTGCCGAGCTTGTCGATGTTGTGGAACTTCGCGCCGTGGCCGTCGCGGTGGGCGGCGAGGGTGAAGTTGCCGTCCTTGTCGGAGCTGGGCAGCGTCGCCTTGACCGGGTTGGTGTAGTACCCCGCGACGCCACCGTTGAGGATCTTGGTGGAGGTGCCCTTCTTCACCAGGACCTCGCCGTTGTTCATGGCGGGGACGTGCAGGAAGCCGATACCGTCCTTGGTGTCCAGGGCGCCCGGACCGTTGTCGGAGGCCCAGTTGTCGCGGACCTTGTTCGCTTCCTTGCCCGCCTCGCGGTCCGCGAGCACGTTCGTCCACCACAGCGAGTAGACGACGAACAGCCCGAGCACCAGGCCCGCGGTGATGAGGAGTTCACCGAAGACACTGACCGCCATGGCCAGCCGGCTCATACGGCGGCGCGGCGTGGTCTCGGGCGCGCCCGTCTTCTCTTCGGTGTCGTCGGTGGTCACTGCCACAGTTCTTCCGCCCTTGGTCGAGCCCCTACTGGACGAGCGCGTCGGGCTTTCCCTCGCTGCGCGGCCGTTCCTCCACCATCTTGCCCCACACGATCATGCGGTACTTGCTCGTGAACTCCGGCGTGCACGTGGTCAGCGTGATGTAGCGGCCCGGCTCGGTGAACCCCGACCCGGGGGGCACGGCATTGAGCACGCTGACGTTCGACGGCGGTGTCACCGGCAGAATCGAGGCCATGTCGTAGACGTAGTACTTGTCCTGCGTCTCCACGACGATCGGGTCGCCCGGCTTGAGCCGGTTGATGTAACGGAACGGTTCACCATGGGTGTTGCGGTGGCCGGCGATACCGAAGTTGCCCGTCTTGTCCTCGGGCATCGCCGTCTTGATGCTGTTCACGTCGTAGTGCCCGACCATCCCGCGGTCCAGCACCTTCGACTTGCTGATGCCCTCGGCGATCGGCACGACGACATCCAGCTTCGGGATGTGCAGGATGGCGAAGCCCTGTCCCGGCTCGAACGCGCCCGGCGCGCGCTTGCCGTTCTTCCACTCCTCCTGGAGGCTCGTCGCCTCCCGGCCCGCCTGCTGGTGGGCCCGGATGTTCGACCACCAGAGCTGGTAGGTGACGAACAGCAACATCACGACACCGGTGGTGATGAACACCTCACCGATGGCCCGGCTGGCAAGCACACCGGCGCTGGGTTTCCGCGCCCTGGCCGCCCGCCGCGCCTCGATCCTGGAGCGGGGCGCCGACGCCGACGCCTCACCGGCCGCGAGTAAGGGCTTCTCCGGCCCCTGAGCGGCCCTGGAGGCCGCGTGGGCACCAGGGGGGCCTCCGTGCCTCCCGTGGCGCCTGGCGGCCTTACGGCGGGCCGCACGGCCCGCCGTGACGGCCGAGGGAGGTATGTACTCGGCCGTTGCCGCTGTCCGCCGCGCCTCCTCCACCCGGAGCGCCACGGTCTCCTCGTCGATCGGAGGGTGCTCGTGGGCGGTGTCGGCCGAGAAGTCGGCACGGGCACTCGGCGCCGCGTAGGCGTCGTACGGACCGTCGTACGAGGCCTGGGGACGCTGTCCGTAGTCCTCGTACGGCTCGTACGAGGGCCGCGCGTACGGCTGCTGCTGCCCGTACCAGTCGCCCGGGGCGTACTGCGGCGCCTGGTGGGCGGCCCACTGCTGGGGCTCGGCCGCGTCGCTGAACGGCGTCCCGGGCTCGAAGGCCTCCGCCTCGAACGACTCGGCGCCCCCGTACGCGGCCTCGCCGCCGTAGGGGGCACTCTCACGCTCGGGGCGCAGTGCCGTCACGCCGTGGCCCTGCCCACCACGGGGGCGAGCCCCGTCGACCTCGCCACGGCCCCTTGGTCGCCGCATTCCGCCAGCCAGTTGGCGAGCATGCGGTGGCCGTGTTCGGTGAGCACCGACTCGGGGTGGAACTGCACGCCCTCGACGGGCAGTTCACGATGCCTGAGGCCCATGATGATCCCGTCGTGGGTGCGCGCCGTGACCTCAAGCTCGGCCGGTACGGTCGTCGGCTCGGCTGCCAGGGAGTGGTAGCGGGTCGCCGTGAAGGGGGTGGGCAGGCCCGCGAAGACGCCCCTGCCCTCGTGCTCAACCAGTGACGTCTTGCCGTGCAGCAGTTCGGGCGCGCGGTCGACGACACCGCCGTACGCCACCTGCATGGACTGCATGCCGAGGCAGACGCCGAAGACGGGGACACCGGTCGCGGCGCAGTGGCGGACCATGTCGACGCAGATACCGGCCTCCTCGGGGGTGCCCGGCCCGGGGGACAGGAGCACGCCGTCGAAGCCGTCCTGGGCGTGCGTGGTCGCCACCTCGTCGTTGCGCAGCACCTCGCACTCGGCGCCGAGCTGGTACAGGTACTGGACCAGGTTGAAGACGAAGCTGTCGTAGTTGTCGACGACGAGGACCCGGGCGGGTCGGGCGGCACTCACTGGTCGTTCACCGTCACATCGTTGAAGGGGAGCAGGGGCTCCGCCCAGGGAAAGACGTATTGGAAGAGGACATAGACCACGGCCAGGGTCAGCACGAGGGAAACCAGCGCCTTCAGCCACGTGTTACCCGGCAGATGCCGCCAGATCCAGCCGTACATGCCGTCCCTTCCTTCACACCACGGCACCGGACTCACGCCGTACCGCCACCAGACTAACGGCGTAGTGCCTCCGGTTTCCCTGACTCCACAGGCTGTGTGGAATCCAGATGGCCCCAGACGATGAGCCGATGGCTGTGTCCCCACTCCGGGTCGCACGTCGTCAGCGTCAGATAGCGCCCCGCGCGCGTGTACCCGGACTTCGTCGGCACGGGGTCGATGACCTGGACGTCCGTGGGCAATGTCCGATAGGGCCCCTTGTCGATGACGTACGTGAACCAGTCGTCGCCGTCGGTCAGGACGACCGTGTCGCCGGGGCGCAGCTTGGGAAAATCTTTGAAGGGATCACCGTAGGTGCGGCGGTGGCCGGCGACCGCGAAGTTCCCCTTCTGCCCCAACTGCGTGGTGTTCGCGTAGTGCCCGAGCCCTTTCTTCAGCGTGTCCGTCTTCGTGCCCTCGAGGACGGGCTTGTGCCACGTGGAACCAAGGCGCGGGATGTACATGAGCGCGAAGGGTCTGGCGTCCCTGTACGGGGCGGGCGGCTCCGGAGCCACCGAGGCGCCGGGGCCGGACGTCGGCTTCGCCGACTGCTTCGCCCACTGGTCCTGGAGCAGGTCGACCTGGTGGTCCATCTCGGTGTCGGCCTTCACGCCGGTCCAGAACAGCACATAGACGACGAAGAGCACGATCAGGGCGCCGGCGGTGATACAGAGCTCGCTGACGGTCCTCACGATCACGCGCACCGACACGGGTCCCCCGGCTGCCGTTACTCCACGGGCTTCGCGTACTTCAGATCCACTGTGCCCGAGTAGCCGGGAAGAGTCACCGGCCCGTCCTCGGTGACTTTCCAGCCCAGCCCGTAGACGTTGACGTACACCATGTAGTTCTGGATCGCCTCGCTCGCGGCGAGCGCCTTCTGCAGCTTCTCCGGGTCACCGACCGCCTGGATCTTGTACGGGGGCGAGTAGACGCGGCCCTGGAGGATCAGGGTGTTTCCGACGCAGCGCACGGCGCTGGTGGAGATCAGCCGCTGGTCCATGACCTTGATGCCCTGGGCGCCGCCCAGCCACAGGGCGTTCACCACGGCCTGCAGGTCCTGCTGGTGGATGACCAGATAGTCGGGCTGCGGCTCGGGGTAACCGGGAAGCTTGGCGGTGGCGTCCGGCGGAGCGTCGTTGAGAGTGACCGTG
Organism: Streptomyces europaeiscabiei; assembly: GCF_036346855.1. Taxonomy (NCBI): domain Bacteria; kingdom Bacillati; phylum Actinomycetota; class Actinomycetes; order Kitasatosporales; family Streptomycetaceae; genus Streptomyces; species Streptomyces europaeiscabiei. The sequence goes on along the minus strand of NZ_CP107841.1, from coordinate 5,287,168 downwards.
AGGGCCTCGCCCTTGAGGCTCTGGGTCCCGGCGTTCTTCTCCAGGGCCTTGAGCCGGGCGTCCTCGGCATCGGTGCTGCCGTCGTCCCGCTCGGCGAGGGCCTCGACATCGTCCCGGAGCACCGCGTTGGACTCGTCGAGCTGCCCGTTCTTGTGGCTGCGTTCCTGGATGAGGTCGGAGAGCTTCAGCAACGAGGCGTCCGTACGGATGTTGGTGCCCTTGGCCGTGTCGAAGCTGGTGAAGAAGATCAGCCCGGCGAGGGCGAAGACCCCGACGGTCAGCACGCGCACGGGGCGGAACCCGCCCCGGGTGGAGGTGTCGCCGTTCCCGGTGGCGGGGTCGGAGCCAGTCCCGGAGAAGTCGCCGGACCCGGCCTCCGGGGAGGTGCCGGAACCAGCCTTGGGGGAGTCGGCTGAATTGCTCAACGTACCCTTATCTCCTTAGGCGCCGCGGAAGCACTACGCTAACGGACGCCCGGGGGAGCATTCAGTGTCCCCTTGTACGCTGCCCCGGAGCCCGCCACAGTTCCCTGCGCGGCCACGCAGCGCATCGACAGGAGAGACCCTCGTGCCGAAGTCACGTATCCGCAAGAAGGCCGACTACACGCCGCCGCCGTCCAAGCAGGCCACGAACATCAAGCTGAACAGCCATGGCTGGGTGGCCCCGGTCATGCTGGCCATGTTCCTCATCGGGCTGGCCTGGATCGTGGTCTTCTATGTGACCGACGGTTCGTTGCCGATCGATTCGCTGGGCAACTGGAACATCGTGGTCGGCTTCGGGTTCATCGCCGCGGGATTCGGCGTCTCGACCCAGTGGAAGTAGAGGTCCCCGCCCGGTGGAAGTAGCTCTCCCCAGAGCTCTCCCCAGAGTTATCCACAGGTGTTTTCCACAGTGGGGAAAAAGAACGACCATCTGTGGATAACTCACCGGGCGTTGACGCCGGTATGACTGACCTACCGGCATCCGCAAGCATGTTCGCCCCCTGCCTGACCTGCGAGAACGCAGGTGAGCGACAGGGGGCACACCTGTTCCCGAACTCTATGCACAAGATCCGCCACGGTCTGTGGACAACAGTGCTGTAACAGTGCCGACGAAGGGCCTGACCGGTGAAGGCCCGACATCACCTCAGGTCAGCTGCGCGGTCCTGAGCAGCGTCATGACCACCACGGCGGCCAGTACCAGAGCACACACGCCGTACTGGATCAGCGCCCGCCGCTCACGCGGTGCGTGCACCATCGCGTAGCCGATCAGGACACCGGCGACGAGACCGCCGACGTGGGCTTCCCAGGCGATGTTGAACATCGGGCTGAAGGTGAAGATCAGGTTGATCACCAGCAGGATGATCAACGGACGCATGTCGTAGTTGAGGCGGCGCATGAGGACGCCGGTCGCGCCGAAGAGGCCGAAGATGGCGCCGGAGGCGCCGAGCGACGGTTGGTTCTGCTCGGCGAGCAGGTAGGTGAGCGCGCTGCCCGCGAGGCCGGAGACGAAGTAGAGCGCCAGATAGCGGGCACGGCCGAGGGCCGCCTCCAGAGGACCGCCGATCCACCACAGGCTGAGCATGTTGAACACGATGTGTGTGACGCTGCTGCTGCTGTGCAGGAACATCGATGTCACCAGCCGGTACCACTGGCCCTCGGCGACGCCTTGGAGCGAGGAGCCCAGTTCCGGGACCCAGGCCCGCCCGATGAGGCTGAACCGGTCCGTGAACGTGTCGCCCGCCGACATCTGCACCAGGAAGAGCAGCAGGTTCACGCCGATCAGGATCTTGGTGAGGAGCCGGGGGTCGGCTGTGACCGTGCCGCCCGCGAGGGTGCGCGGGGCGGAGGCGGAGGGCGCGTGGCCCGTGCCGGAGCCGCCGCGGACGCATTCGGGGCACTGAAAGCCCACGGAGGCGCTCACCATGCACTCGGGACAGATGGGGCGCTCGCATCGGGTACAGCGGATACCCGTCTCGCGGTCCGGGTGCCGGTAGCAGGTGGGCAGTCTCTGCGCGTCCTGCGAGCCGCTCGGCACCTGGTCCATCGGGTCCCCTCCATCTCCTGTGCGGAACCAATCGCCCCGCCCATCCTTACGGATGGGCGGGGCGATTGGTTCCCTTCGGGACCTTGTGAACCTTTCGGGTCCGGCCCTCGCACGGTGAACCCCGGCGGGCTCAGCCCTGGCGGGTCTCGACGACGACCGACTCGATGACGACGTCGTTGACCGGGCGGTCGGTGCGCGGGTTGGTCTGGGCACCGGCGATGGCGTCCACGATCTTCTGGCTGGCCGCGTCGACCACCTCACCGAAGATGGTGTGCTTGCGGGTCAGCCACGCCGTCGGCGAGACGGTGATGAAGAACTGCGAGCCGTTGGTGCCCGGACCGGCGTTGGCCATGGCCAGCAGGTAGGGCTTGTCGAAGCCGAGGTCCGGGTGGAACTCGTCCGCGAACTGGTAGCCGGGACCACCGGTGCCGTTCCCCAGCGGGTCACCGCCCTGGATCATGAATCCACTGATCACCCGGTGGAAGACCGTGCCGTCGTAGAGCTTGTCAGTGGACTTCTGGCCGGTGGCCGGATTGGTCCACTCACGCTCGCCCTGGGCGAGCTCGACGAAGTTACGGACCGTCTTGGGCGCGTGGTTCGGCAGCAGCCGCACCTCGATGTCGCCGTGGTTCGTCTTCAGGGTGGCGTACAGCTGCTCTGCCACGATCTGCCTTCCGTTGTCCTCTGTGACTCCCCCGATCCTCGCACGGACGACGCCGTCCGTCCCCCGACGCCCACCCTCTTGTACGGCGGGTGCGCGGAAAACCGGTCGAGTACCCCCTTTACCGGCGCGCTTCGCGGCGATCCGTGGCATTGTCGGCACTGTCGGGGACAAGTTCCCGTTGTCCCGTATTCATCCTCTATTGCACATGACCGGTTCAGAGCGGCTCTTGCTCGATGATCAGCCGGAGTCGGTGCCCATGACCCGGATGCCCGCCCGCACATGCCCCGGATCACTCCGGGAGGCATGATCCCCAAAAGGGTGGAAAGTCGAATGACGTACGCCACCGAGGAGGAGGATCCCGTGACCCGCATCGACAGCGTGCGCGCCGCGACCGGCTCGGCCAAGGACAGCGTGCTGCACGCCGCGGAAGTGGTGGCGCCCTACGCCGACACGGCAAAGGACAAGGCCTCGCACTACGCGCACGAGGCACGCGTACTGATCGCGCCGAAGGTGTCACAGGCTGCGGAACAGGCACGCGTCCAGTACGGCGCCCTTGTCGTCCCGCGCCTGGAGCAGGCCCGCACGCATGTGCCGCCGAAGGTCGACTACGCGGCCCATGAAGCCGCCGTCCGCACCCGCAAGGCGGCCCGCCAGGCCGCCGACTACTCCCGTCCCCGCATCGAACAGGCCGTGGCCGCCGCCGGCCCCGTCCGCGAGGAGGCCACCGCCCGCAGTGTCGCGGCGCTGGCCGCCCTGCGCGGACAGGTCTCGCCCCAGCAGATCCAGAAGCTGGTCCGCAGGCAGCAGCGCCGCGCGAGGCTCGGTAGCGCCGTCAAGGGCCTGGCCGTGCTGGGCGTCCTGGCGGGCGGCGCCTTCGCCGCCTGGAAGTGGTGGGACAAGCAGGCCAACCCCGACTGGCTGGTCGAGCCTCCCGCCGCCACCGAGGTCTCCGACCCCGGTCGCCTGTCCTCCGTCGACGGCAGCGGCCAGTCCGCCCTCGACCCCGAGGTCCAGGCCAAGCAGGCCGAGGAGGAGGCCGCCGACCGCGACGACCACCGCTGAGGACCGGCAGCCGAGGTATTTTTTTCGCGGCTGCTGCCGCGCCGTGACGAACTCTCTTCCGGCTCGGCCTCGCGTGCCCGGAGGCACGTTCGGCAGGACACCTTTCAACAGCCCTGTGGGGCAGAAGACTTGCAGGTCTTCTGCCCCACAGGGCTGTTTCACGTGAAACGTCCCACCCTCCAGGGCAGGGAACACGGCACCCCGGAATGTATTGATCCGGTTGCGAAGGGTGATGCACACATTCCGCCGCGCACCCTTGTGACACAGAGCACCGTTTTCGCATATGCGTACGCCGACGCGCGCCAGCGACCGTCACCCCGTCCCAGCGGCCCTCTCTGCACGGAGTGCACAGATAGCGATCGCGACGAGCCCCCATCCGGGGCCCCATCGGCGACCGGGAACCGAAGGCAGGAAAAAGGCCGGGCCGGATGTCCTGAGACATCCGGCCCGGCCAATCCGCTGTGGAGCCTAGGGGAGTCGAACCCCTGACATCTGCCATGCAAAGACAGCGCTCTACCAACTGAGCTAAGGCCCCGAAAGGGAAGCGTCCACCCGGAACAACCGACCACCGGGAGGCTTCGCAGACCAGAGTACCGGGTCACCCCCGGGATCTCGCAAAAAGATTAGGGGTCCCCGTGAACGACCACTCTCCGTAAGATGCTCGTCGTGGTTCGCTACAGCGAACCACGGTATTTGGGGAAGCGATGGGGAGACGCAATGGACGCCGCACAGCAGGAAGCGACCGCAAGAGCCCGGGAGCTGCAGCGGAACTGGTACGGAGAGCCGCTGGGGGCGCTCTTCCGTAGGCTCATCGAGGACCTGGGTCTCAACCAGGCTCGTCTCGCGGGGGTGCTGGGCCTGTCCGCACCGATGCTGTCGCAGCTGATGAGTGGTCAGCGTGCCAAGATCGGCAACCCGGCAGTGGTCCAGCGGGTGCAGTTGCTGCAGGACCTGGCGGGTCAGGTCGCGGACGGCAGCGTGAGCGCCGCCGAAGCGACCGAGCGCATGGACGAGATCAAGAAGTCACAGGGGGGATCAGTGCTCAGCAACACCACGCAGTCGACGACGAGTTCGGGAGCGCCCACGGTCAAGCGGGTCGTCCGCGAGATCCAGTCGCTGCTTCGCTCGGTGGCGGCGGCGGGCGACATCATCGACGCGGCGGACACTCTCGCCCCGACCCACCCGGAACTGGCAGAGTTCCTCCGGGTGTACGGCGCGGGCCGCACCTCGGACGCGGTGGCGCACTACCAGTCCCACCAGAACTGAGCCCAAGGCCCGGTCCCCGGAAGGGGGTTCGGCGGCCGGGCCGAGGCCGATGAGGTCGACGAGGGGTCTGTAGGCCCCTCGAGAGCACGAAGACGTGGACGTAGGCTCCAGGAGAGCCGACAAGTGCAGCAGAACAGAGTGGCAGGGGGACAGAGGCGAGAAGCAAGCTCCGGGGGCAGCCGGACACGTGCGAGCCGGTTCCGCGGAGGACGGCACGAGCGCCGTGTCCTCCGCCGACGGGCAGCCAAGGGGGGAGCCGAAGGGGGAACGACGCACAACCATGGGTGAGGTCTTCGCCGGCCGGTACGAACTGGTCGACCCGATCGGGCGCGGGGGAGTCGGCGCGGTCTGGCGCACCTGGGACCACCGCCGCCGCCGCTATGTGGCCGCCAAGGTCCTGCAACAGCGTGACGCGCACGCCCTGCTGCGCTTCGTCCGCGAGCAGGCCGTGCGGATCGACCATCCCCATGTGCTCGCGCCCGCCAGCTGGGCTGCCGACGACGACAAGGTCCTGTTCACCATGGACCTGGTGGCCGGAGGCTCCCTGGTCAACCTCGTCAACGACTACGGTCCCCTTCCGCCCGCCTACGTCTGTGGCCTGCTCGACCAACTGCTGTCCGGTCTTGCCGCCGTGCACGCCGAGGGCGTCATCCACCGCGACATCAAGCCCGCCAACGTGCTGCTGGAGGCCACCGGCACGGCGCGGCCCCGCCTGCGCCTGTCCGACTTCGGCATCGCCATGCGTCTGGGCGAGCCCCGCCTGACCGAGACCAACTACGTGGTGGGAACGCCGGGTTACTTCGCTCCCGAGCAGATGCTGGGCGCCGACCCGGACTTCCCGGCAGACCTCTTCGCGGTGGGCCTCGTCGCCCTGTACCTCCTGGAGGGCGCGAAACCCGACGCCAAGGCCCTCATCGAGCACTTCGCCGCGCACGGCACCCCGAACGCCCCTCGAGGCATCCCCGAGCCTCTGTGGCAGGTCATCGCCACACTGCTCCAGCCCGACCCCAACTCCCGCTTCCGCACGGCCACGGGCGCCCGCAAGGCTCTTGGCGCGGCCAGGGAGCTCCTGCCCGCCCCAGGGCCCGACGACGAGTTGGTGGAGGTATTCGACCAACTCGGCCCGCTCCCCAAGGGCTTCGCCCCCGAAGGACCCCTGCAGAGGGCATCGGGGCTGGACAAGACCGGGACAGGCACGGGCACCAGCGGAACAGGCACTGGCGCCGCGTTCTCGCCGGCCCCCGGCCCAGGCACGGACGTTTTTTCCGACTCGCCCGGCCGGCACGCCCCTTCATCTCCTTCGGGTCCTACCGTTCCCTCGGCTTCCGCCTCTTCCCCCTCCGCTGCTTCACCGCCCTCCCTGTCTGCGTCCTCACCCTCGTCCTCAGGGCCGGTCATGGGGGTCGCCTCACCGTCCGGCGCGGAGACGACACCGCCGCCGCCTCACAATCCGCCGGCATACAGCCCGCCGCCCCCGGGCCCGCCGCCCCAGTCCGGCCCAGGCACCGCGCTACCCGCACCGTCCACAGGCTCCGTACCCCAGCCCCCGCACACGGGCTCCATATCTCCGCCGCCCATGCCCACCACCGCCCCGCCCCGCACCGGCTCCAGCGGCACCGGGCAGTGGTCTCACGATTCCGCCCCCTCGGCATCTTCGGCCTCTTCGCCGCATACCGGTCACGTGGCGCCCGAGTCGCCCTCCACCGCCGTACCCCCTCGGCCCGAACGCGACCCCGTGCCGCCGCGGCCGTCCACGATGTCGGACACCGGCAGCTTCCATCTGCCGCCGCCCCAGATGATCGCCGCCCACGCACCGTCGCGGCAGGCGGAGCAACAGCACACCCCCAAACCTGGCTACCCCGAGCACCAAACCGAGCAGCAGGCCACTCCCCCCACCGCGACGCCCGTCCAAGCTGCCCCAGCGCAACACCCCGAACCCGCGCATGTGCCCTCCCCCCAGTCACACCCGCCGTTGGGCCTCTCCCAGGCCCCGACCGCGGCGGTGCAACAGCACGCTTACGCCTCTACTGGTTCATACACCGCTCGCCCGCCACAGGTTCCACGTCGATCGCGGGCGCTTCGCCGACGCCGTCCGGGCCCGCCCGTCAAGGTGGTCCTTCCGGTCCTTCTGCTGGCACTGGCCTGTTTCGCGGTGGGGTTCTGGGCACTGGGCCAACTCTGAATCCCTCCCGGACACACCGGCTGATACTGGCTGATAGCCGCGGATACAAAACGACATTGAGCGATGTCGACCCACCCCTCTCCGGCCGAATCCGCGTCATACCGACGACGGCGCCGCCCCGCTGAGTCAGCCGCGGCACCGTCACAACCGCCGCCCGCCCAGGTCCGCCGCCAGCGCCCGGCCGTCACTGTTCCCCAGCCACGACAAGCACCACAAGGCGACGACCGGGAGGCCGGGCGCCGGGCGGCCAGGAGCCGAGCGGCCAGTACCTGCTACCAGCTTGCTCCGGGACCGGCGCCCACGCGTCCGCCCCCGCCCTACCCGGTCGATCCGCAGCTTGATCGTCCTACCACCCCCGGGACACCCCATGCCGCCCCCGCGGAGCCGTGCCCGCCTTCGTCCGCTCCGCCTGCGCACCGGCGGACGCCCTCCTGCGCGCCACGAGAGTCCACATCACGAGCCCGAACACCAGCAGGCTCCCCGTGCCGATGCCGCCCGCCGCGACGACCGTCATGGCGAGACGCCGGTCCCCGGTGCCCCCGGATTTCCCGGAACCCTCTCCACCGCCGGAAGTCTCCGTGCCTCCTCCACCGTCGCTGTCCCCCGCTCCGTCCAGCGTGTCTCCTGTGGTCCCGCCCTCCGCGGCCTCCTGATCCTCCGCGGTGACCTCGAAGACCCCACTCGGCTCGGAGTCACCCAGATACCCCGGCCCGGCCCCGGCCTTTCCCTCCAGCCGCACCCGCAGGGTCAACCCGAGAGGCTTCTCGCCATACCGGTCGGCGACCGACGTCCCGACGTGCAGTGCCAGGTAGTACCAGCCGGCGAACCGCATCCCGCTCACTTCGTCGTCGAGGGAGAAGCGGTTCTCGTACGCGACTGGCGGGAGCGGGTCCAGGGCGGTGGACCGTTGCTCGCCCCCGTAGCTGGCGGTCCTGTCGTCCACGAAGCCACGTACGGGGTTGTAGAGCGACATGACGAACGCGTTCCCCACGTACCCGTCGCCGTCGGTGGTGCTGCCCAGTTCGGCGGTGGCGTACAGCTGCTGCCCCCAGCCGACCGGCACCCTGTAGAAGAGCGTCTCCCCGGCTCTGATCCCGGCCTCGTCCTGCCAGACGCCCTGCGTCACGGGACTCGCCGTCGCGAAGCCGCTCCCACCGCGACGGAGCTCGGGGTCACCCGACAGGCCTTCGGGCGGAGCGGAGTTCCAGCTCTCGGGGGCACTCGTCGAACCGCCCGTCGTCACAGCGGGCTCCGACACGAAGCCGATCTCCAGCCCCCACTCCTCCGACGAGCCCTCCGAGGGCGAACCCGACACCGAGCCGGTAGCCGAACCCGCACTCGCCCCCGTACCGGTTCCCACGGCCGAGCCGACCCGTTCCACGACGACGTAGTACGCCCCTGCCTCCTGACACATGTACTCGTCGCTGCCGATCTCACGCGAGGCCCAGGCGGTGACGGGGTGCGCACTGCGGGTCGGGCCGAAGCGGGCGGTCTCGTAGGAGCAGCGATGTGCGTCGGCGTCCTGCAGGGACACCCGGACGCCGTCGGCGGAGGCTACCTCCGCTCCGGCACCGGGTACGGCTGTGGCCGAGACGTACGCGTTGGCGGCGGCACCGAGATCGAGGCGGTAGTAGAGCTTGCCGCCCGGGCCGATGGAGCTCCGGTATGTCCTGCCGGCCGCCAGCCGCACGGCTCCCGTGCTGCTCGTGGCGCCCTCCACCGTCCTAGCGTCTTCGGCGTAGGAGTAAGGAGTGGGCGCGTCAGCCGCCGCGGCGGGTCCGATCGACGCCGTCGTCGCGCACAGGGCCGTAGCCATGGCTGCCGCAGTTCGCCACCAGACCGTGCGCCGCCCCATCAAGCGCCACCCCTCGTCGTAAGACCCGAAGTCGCGGCTCCGAAGTCGAAGCCCGGAAGAAGGCCCGGGGAGAAGCCAGGCAGCGATGCCCGGATACATGCCGGCAGACCCCGCCCAGCGGTCGTGGTTACGCAGCGGCTTCCCGGAAGCCACGGCCCTGAACGCGCCCATCCTGCCGGGCCCTGCGCGCCGGTGCCCGCGTTCCTGGGAAGGAGCGGCCGAAAACGGCCCCTACACAGACCGCCGCTTTTACCGAGGCAACCAAATCGTTTGCCAAGGCGAATCTCGGACCAGGGGTATACGCCTGAATATCCGGAATGACGTGGACTGCGTGCCCGAGCGACACAAAACCCCGACCGCTGGCGCGGCCGGGGTCTGCTCTGAGACTGATGTCGATGTTCACGAACCCGTGGGCACGGAGTCAGTTGCCTCCGTCCACAGGTCCTGCTCGGCGCGATCCGCCTGGATCTGGCGGTACACGAGGAGCCCGCCGATGGCGGCCAGTGCGACCAGGAGAAGCTTCTTCACCGCGCGACCTCGTCTTTCCTTGACGTAGGGGACCTCTGGCGCCCGACTATACACACCGACCGATACCGATCGGTGACCTGCGTCGCCCCCTCAACTCCCGCCGGGAAGACCGCAGTAGAACCGGATGCCATTGTTCCGATCGCAGGCTCATCACACAGGTCCCCCACATCTCGCACACGCGACGGGCCCCGGAGGCCGCACCCCGTCCGCCGCACCCACTGCCCTGCGCATTCCCGCAGCCGTCGGCAGGCACCTGCGGGCGCCTGCGGGGCCCCTGGGGCCTTCCGAGCCCCTTGCGCCCATCCGAGTGGTGTTCATCCGAAGATCCACGCGCCATGGGCGTCGGTCCGTGATTTCGGAGCCCCCATACACATCATGAGGAAAGTACGCAAATCGCCCAACCCGAAAGTGAGGGGCCATGGCCCAGAACACGGTCATGAAGTTGTGGACCGCCATCGTCACCGCCGTCCTGACCCTGTGCACGGCGCTCGGACTGATCACGACCACGGCGTCGGCCGCGGTACCGCAGACCGAGAGCACCCGCAACTGCGCGGTCCCCACGACGACACCGGCGGCGATGACTTCTCCGGCCCGGCCTCACGATCGCGCCCTGCCCCCCACGATGAAGCAACGCATCCGCGCCGAGGCCCACGGCTCCTCACCCTCGTGCCGCCACCGCACGCCCTTGGACACGGCGGCCATTGACGGCGCCGCCCTGGAGCCCCCTCACCCGCGAGCCGAGCAGCCCGCCGCACCCCTCCAGCGCTGATTCGGACCGGGCAGTATCCCGCACAACCATCGTGGCGATCTTGCGTACGACGCCCGTAGTACAGCCCCACAGAACAACAGGAACCCCCGGCCGGGATGGCCGGGGGTTCCTGCATGCGCGCCCCGCCGGCCTCCGCCGTGAACGACGAACGCCCTCGATCGCTATCGGTCGAGGGCGTTCCTACCGATGGGCCTACAGGATTCGAGCCCGTGACCTGATACCTACCAGGTCGATCAGATCATGGCGGCTTCTGGGCCCTGCGATTCGCCGGGTGGGCGGCTCAGCGGCGGTCGTGGCGAACCCTCCAGGTCCGCCCCTGTTCACTGCTGTGGGTGCCGGCCGCTGAAGTCGGTATCAAGCGCATCCCTGCCAGGTGGTCGCTGCGCCTCTTGTCCGGCACACAGCATCTGATGAGCCGGGGGAATCCGCCACGATGTCAGCCGTAGATGACAAAGACCCCCAGCCGGTACCGGCTGGGGGTCTTTGCGATGGTGGGGCTAACAGGATTTGAACCTGTGGCCTCATCCTTATCAGGGATGCGCTCTAACCAACTGAGCTATAGCCCCGCCGCGCTCTGCGGTGTGTGTCCCGCGCGCTGACTCCTGAAGATTAGCGCACGACGTGGGGAGTCCCAAAATCGATACCCGGAGGGGGACCGTGACACGGTGGCGCGCCCTGTCGGGGACGGCGCTCGGCGCAGTCCCCGTAGTCCGTCCCCTACATCCTCTCCGCGCTCACTCGTCCTCGGCGAGCGTCAGCTCGATGCCGCCCACGAAGCCTGCGGACAGGTTGTAGATGAAGGCGCCGAGGGTGGCGAGGGCGGTCGCGAGGACGACGTCGATGACCGCGATGATCGTGGTGAAGATCAGCACGTTGGGCAAGGACAGGAACGACTGCAGATCGAATCCGTTGGACTCGTTGGAGCCGGTGGCCTCGGAGATGGTGGCGCCGACTGAGGAGAACACACCCATCGCGTTCATGACCATCCACAGCACCGCGGCCGCGACGACCGTGCAGATGCCGAGAGCGATGGAGAGCAGGAAGCTGACCTTCATCACGGACCACGGATCGGCCTTGGCCACCCGCAATCGCGCCTTGCGCGTACGAGGCGTCGTGCGTGCTCCCGTACGCGGCTTGCGGGACGAGCCCTCCGGCGTCGGCTGGTAGGCCTGTGGCGGGTGGTACGGGCCGGCCTGCTGCTGCGACTGCCGCTCACCGGGCAGCGCGGAACCACCGGACTGAGCCGCCTGGGCCGGGGGCTGCGCCGGAGCCTGGCGGGCGGGCCCGCCCGCAGCCGCGGCCGGGCTGCCCGGCGCGGACTGCTGGGTCTGCGGACCACGGGTGTCCGTCACGGTTCCCCCCTGGGATCCAGACTTCTCGGGCGAGGGCGCGGGCGCAGCCGAATCGGTCGCGCCCGTCTTGATCGCTTTCAGTTGGGTCGTGTGCGTGTCCATCGCACGCGCGGCGGAGCCACGGCCGCCGCCATCCGCCTCCGACCCGGTCGAATTACCGGCCGAAGTACCGGACGATCCGGCGCCCGTGGCTCCGCTCACGCTGACTCACTCCTCGTGCTACTCGGACGAGGGCGCCTCACCCTCGTCCGTACCGGTCGTCGCGGCACCCTCGGCGGTCTCGTCAACGGCCTCGTCGCCGTCGATCTCCTCCGCCTCCCGCCCTGCCTCGGCGTTACGAGCGATGCCGACCACGGCATCGCGCTTGCCCAGGTTGATCAGTTGGACGCCCATGGTGTCACGGCCGGTTTCCCTGATCTCGTTGACTCGCGTACGAATCACACCGCCTGACAGCGTGATGGCGAGGATCTCGTCGGTCTCCTCGACCACCAGCGCGCCAACGAGCGAACCGCGGTCCTCGACGATCTTGGCGGCCTTGATACCGAGGCCACCGCGACCCTGGACGCGGTACTCGTCGACGCCGGTCCGCTTCGCGTACCCGCCGTCTGTGGCAGTGAACACGAACGTACCGGGTCGAACAACATTCATCGAGAGCAGCTCGTCCCCCTCACGGAAACTCATGCCCTTGACACCCGAGGTGGCACGGCCCATGGGCCGCAGCGCCTCGTCCGTCGCCGTGAAGCGGATCGACTGTGCCTTCTTGCTGATCAGAAGGATGTCATCCTCGGCCGATACGAGTTCGGCTCCGATCAGTTCGTCATCGGAACCGTCCTCCTTCTCACGAAGGTTGATCGCGATGACGCCGCCGGAACGGGGCGAATCGTAATCCTTCAGAGGCGTCTTCTTCACAAGACCACCCTTGGTGGCGAGCACCAGGTAGGGCGTGGCCTCGTAGTCGCGGATCGCGAGGATCTCGGCGATCGACTCGTCCGGCTGGAAGGCCAGCAGGTTGGCGACGTGCTGTCCACGCGCGTCACGTCCGGCGTCCGGCAACTCGTAGGCCTTGGCCCGGTAGACACGGCCCTTGTTCGTGAAGAACAGCAGCCAGTGGTGCGTGGTCGACACGAAGAAGTGGTCGACGATGTCGTCTTCCTTGAGCTTCGTGCCGCGTACGCCCTTGCCGCCGCGCTTCTGCGAACGGTAGTCCTCGGTCTTGGTCCGCTTGACATAGCCGCCGCGCGAGATGGTGACGACGATGTCCTCTTCGGCGATCAGGTCCTCGATGGACATGTCACCGTCGAAGGGGACCAGCTTGGAGCGACGGTCGTCGCCGAACTTCTCGACGATCGCGGCGAGTTCCTCGCTGATGATGCCGCGCTGACGCACCGGCGAGGCGAGGATCGCGTTGTACTCGCGGATCTTCGCCTGCAGCTCGTCGTGCTCGGCGACGATCTTCTGACGCTCCAGAGCCGCCAGGCGTCGCAGCTGCATCTCGAGGATCGCGTTGGCCTGGATCTCGTCGATCTCCAGGAGGCCCATCAGGCCCTCACGCGCGATCTCGACGGTGTCACTGCGCCGGATCAGCGCGATGACCTCGTCGATGGCGTCCAGGGCCTTCAGGAGGCCACGCAGGATGTGCGCGCGCTCCTCGGCCTTGCGCAGCCTGAATCGCGTACGCCGGACGATGACCTCGATCTGGTGCGTCACCCAGTGACGGATGAAGGCGTCCAGGGACAGGGTCCTCGGTACGCCGTCCACCAGCGCCAGCATGTTCGCGCCGAAGTTCGTCTGCAGGTCGGTGTGCTTGTAGAGGTTGTTCAGGACGACCTTGGCGACCGCGTCCCGCTTCAGGACGATGACCAGGCGCTGGCCCGTACGGGAGGACGTCTCGTCGCGGACGTCCGCGATGCCGCCGATCTTGCCGTCCTTCACCAGGTCGGCGATCTTCTGCGCGAGGTTGTCCGGGTTGACCTGGTAGGGGAGTTCGGTGACCACCAGGCACTGGCGGTTCTGGATCTCCTCGACGTCGACGACCGCGCGCATCGTGATGGAGCCACGGCCCGTGCGGTACGCCTCCTCGATGCCCTTGCGGCCCACCACCAGGGCACCACTGGGGAAATCCGGGCCCTTGATGCGCTCGATCAGGGCATCGAGCAGCTCCTCGTGGGAGGCCTCGGGGTTCTCCAGATACCACTGGGCACCGGCCGCGACCTCACGGAGGTTGTGCGGCGGGATGTTCGTCGCCATACCGACCGCGATGCCCGCCGAGCCGTTGATCAGCAGGTTCGGGAAGCGCGCCGGCAGAACCGTCGGCTCCTGGTTACGGCCGTCGTAGTTGTCCGTGAAGTCGACGGTCTCCTCGTCGATGTCACGGACCATCTCCATGGACAGCGGCTTCAGCTTGCACTCGGTGTACCGCATGGCCGCGGCCGGGTCGTTGCCCGGGGAACCGAAGTTGCCGTTGGAGTCCACCAGCGGCATCCGCATCGACCACGGCTGCGCGAGACGGACCAGCGCGTCGTAGATCGAGGAGTCGCCGTGCGGGTGGTAGGTGCCCATGACGTCACCGACGACGCGGGCGCACTTGTAGAAGCCCTTCTCGGGGCGGTAACCACCGTCGTACATCGCGTACAGGACCCGGCGGTGGACGGGCTTGAGACCGTCCCGTACGTCGGGCAGCGCGCGCGACACGATGACGGACATCGCGTAGTCGAGATACGAGCGCTGCATCTCGGTCTCGAGCCCGACGGGCTCGACGCGCAGGGCGACCTCGCCCTCTTCGGGAGTGCTCGGACCAGTGGGGGGAAGAGGTGTCTCGTCGGTCATTGCTGGTGAAGATCCTTTCTGGTGCGGTCAGCTGAGACCGACTCAGATGTCGAGGAAGCGGACGTCCTTGGCATTGCGCTGGATGAACGCGCGGCGCGCCTCGACGTCCTCGCCCATCAGGACCGAGAACAGGTCGTCGGCCTGCGCGGCGTCGTCGAGCGTGACCTGGCCGAGGACCCGGTGCTCCTGGTCCATCGTCGTGATGCGCAGCTCCTCGGCGTTCATCTCGCCGAGACCCTTGAAGCGCTGGATCGAGTCCTCGCGGACCCGCTTGCCGTTCTGCCGGCCCAGCTCGATCAGGGCGTCGCGCTCACGGTCCGAGTACGCGTACTCGAAGTCGTCCCGACCCCACTTGATCTTGTACAGCGGGGGACGGGACAGGAACACGTGTCCGGCCTCGACCAGCGGGCGCATGAAGCGGAAGAGGAAGGTCAGCAACAGGGTGTTGATGTGCTGGCCGTCGACGTCGGCGTCCGCCATCAGGATGATCTTGTGATAGCGCAGCTTCTCGATGTCGAAGTCCTCGTGGACCCCGGTACCGAAGGCCGAGATCAGCGCCTGGATCTCCTGGTTCTGCAGGATCTTGTCGATCCGCGCCTTCTCGACGTTCAGGATCTTGCCGCGGATCGGGAGGATCGCCTGGTACTGCGGATTGCGGCCGGACTTGGCCGAACCGCCGGCGGAGTCACCCTCGACGATGAAGATCTCGCACTTGATGGGATCGTTCGACTGGCAGTCGGACAGCTTGCCCGGCAGCGACGCGGTCTCCAGCAGACCCTTGCGACGCGTGAGGTCGCGGGCCTTACGGGCCGCCACGCGCGCGGTGGCCGCCTGGATGCCCTTGCGGATGATGTCCGAGGCCTCGACCGGATTGCGGTCCAGCCAGTCGTTGAGGTGCTCGTAGACCGCCTTCTGTACGAAGGTCTTCGCCTCCGTGTTGCCCAGCTTGGTCTTCGTCTGGCCCTCGAACTGCGGCTCGCTGAGCTTGACCGAGATGATCGCGGTCAGACCCTCGCGGATGTCGTCGCCCGTGAGGTTGTCGTCCTTCTCACGGAGCAGTTTCTTGTCGCGCGCGTACTTGTTGATCAGCGAAGTCAGCGCGGCCCGGAAGCCCTCCTCGTGCGTACCGCCCTCGTGCGTGTGGATGATGTTGGCGAAGGAGTACACACCCTCGCTGTAACCGGTGTTCCACTGCATCGCGACCTCGAGGGACAGGCTCTTGTCCTTGTCCTCCGCCTCTAGGTCGATGACGGTCGGGTGCACCACGTCTCCCTTGCGGGAGTTGAGGTGCTTCACGAAGTCGACGATGCCGCCCTCGTAGTGGTACGAGACGGTCCTGACCTCGTCCTTCTCGTCGGCACCCGCCTCGTCCGCACCGGTCGTGGCCTTCGCCACCTCGCGCTCGTCAGTGAGGTTGATCGTCAACCCCTTGTTGAGGAACGCCATCTCCTGGAAGCGCCGCGACAGCGTCTCGAAGGAGTACTCGGTGGTCTCGAAGATGTCGCCGTCGGCCCAGAAGGTGACCGACGTGCCGTGCTCGTCCGTCGCCTCGTGCTGGGCCAGCGGAGCCGTCGGGACGCCCAGCTTGTAGTCCTGCGTCCAGCGGTAGCCGTCGGTCCTGACCTCGACGGCGACCCTGCTGGACAGGGCGTTCACGACGGAGACGCCGACGCCGTGCAGACCGCCGGAGACCGCGTAGCCGCCGCCGCCGAACTTGCCGCCCGCGTGCAGCACGGTCAGCACGACCTCGACGGCGGGTTTGCCCTCGGACGGAACGATGCCCACCGGGATGCCACGGCCGTTGTCGATGACGCGCACACCGCCGTCGGCGAGGATCGTCACGTCGATGGTGTCCGCGTGACCGGCCAGCGCCTCGTCGACCGAGTTGTCGACGACCTCCTGCACCAGGTGGTGCAGACCACGCTCACCGGTCGAGCCGATGTACATGCCGGGCCGCTTGCGGACCGCGTCCAGCCCTTCGAGGACGGTGATGGCGCTGGCGTCGTACGAGGCTGTGACCTCGCCGTTGGCGCCGGCGCCGGTGGACGGGATGTTCTCGTTGGGGTTGCCGGAATCGGCCACGAAGCGCCCTTTCTGGCACAGCACAAACCAGGCTCCAGGCGGGTTTGCCGGAGCGGCTGCGGCATGTTGCGGTGAAAGCCTTTGTCAGCGTTGCAGAGAGTTTCCGAAGCGGTCCCCACGAATGGGGCGGGATTAGCTTCCAGTCTACCGGTAGCGCCGACAGTGATGGGGGTTTGCCGGTACCTGAGTCCGCATGTGCCGCCCTGAACCGGTCTCTCCCGACTCCCCATATGCGGAGCGGGGCTCCAAGAGGCTCACAGCGGCACTCAGAGCTTCCGGCTGTGAACCCTTTGCTACTCCCGGGTCAGGTCGGCGTTCGCAACCGCACGCGACCGTGCGCGCCGGAGCACACGGTCGTTCGCCGGGCAGTGAAGGACCCCCGGTCATGGACACGGAGGCGCCCTGAAATGTGACTACGGTCACCCGTAGGTGTCGCCGGGCCCGGTGCTCCCCGGGGCGCGCAGGGGCCCGTAGCGACGGGCGGAACCACTGGGGCCGTGGACCTTGAGCAGCCGTACGGTGCCGTGGCCCAGGTCCTCGTTGAGCCGGGCGACCAGCTGCGGGGCGAGCAGCCGCAGGTTCGTCGCCCACGCCGTGGAGTCGCACCGCACATGCAGGACCCGCTCGTCCTCGTCGTACCGCTCCGGTACGCACTTCCTCGCCAGATCCTCACCGACGATCTGCGGCCAGCGGCCCATGACCCCGCCGACGGCGGCCGGGGTCTCCCAGCCGCGTTCGGTGATCAGCCGGTTGATGGCGGAGCCGAGGGCCATCGGGTCGCGGCCGTCGGCACGCGCGCCGGAGCGCAGACCGGCACCCCGTCGCACCTGCTTCTTCTGCTGTGCGGCGTCCCCACGCGCGCGTGCGGCCTCCTTCGCGGCGCGCAGCGCCACGCGCGCGAGGTCCACACCGGAGGGCTCGGGAGGCGTAGGGGTTCCCTCGGATCCGCTCATGCGCGCTCCACCGTCCCGTCGGACACGGAATACCGCGTCCCTGTCAGTACGCCCGGTACGTCGTCGTCGACCGCGGCCGTGACCAGCACCTGCTCGCCCGGCGCGACCAGCTCCGCCAGGCGCTCGCGTCGGCGGGCGTCCAACTCGGCGAAGACGTCGTCGAGGATCAGCACCGGCTCGTTCCCCTCGGCCCGCAGCAGATCGTACGAGGCGAGCCGCAGGGCCAGGGCGTACGACCAGGACTCGCCGTGGGAGGCGTATCCCTTGGCGGGGAGCTGGCCGAGTCTGAGGTTCACATCGTCCCGATGAGGTCCTACGAGGGTGACGCCCCGCTCGATCTCCTGCTTGCGGCTCTCGCCGAGGGCGGCCATCAGCTGCTCGTACAGCTCATCGCGCGCGTGACCGACAATGCCGGGCGAGGAAGGTTTGTAGTCCAGACTCACCGGTCCGCCCCCAGGCGCCAGCTGCTCGTACGCCTTGTCGGCGAGCGGTTGGATCGCGGCGACCAGGTCCAGCCGCTGGGCGAGCAACTCGGCGCCCACGCGCGCGAGATGCTGGTCCCACACGTCGAGCGTGGACAGGTCCATGGTGCGGCCGCCATGCCTGCGGGCCAGCGCGGCCGTCTTGAGGAGCGTGTTGCGCTGCTTGAGCACCCGCTCGTAGTCGGAGCGCACGCCCGCCATGCGTGGGGCCCGTGCGGTGATCAACTCGTCGAGGAAGCGCCGCCGTTCACCGGGATCACCCTTGACCAGCGCGAGGTCCTCCGGCGCGAACAGCACCGTCCGCACGATGCCGAGCACATCACGCGGCCTGACCTGCGACGACCTGTTGACGCGTGCCCGGTTCGCCTTGCCGGGGTTCAGCTCCAGCTCGACGAGCTGCTGTCGCTCGCCCTGCCGCACCTGCGCCCGGATCACCGCGCGGTCGGCGCCCATGCGGACCAGGGGCGCGTCCGACGACACCCGGTGGCTGCCGAGGGTCGCGAGATAGCCGACCGCCTCGACCAGGTTCGTCTTTCCCTGCCCGTTGGGGCCCACGAACGCGGTGACGCCCGGGTCGAGCGGGACCTCGACCCGGGCGTAGGAGCGGAAGTCGGCCAGCGACAGATGCGTGACGTGCATGGTCGGGTGCCGACCTCCCCCAGGGTTGTGGACCGCTGTGCGGACCTGTGAACGACTTCTCGTCGACTGGTTTCGTGTGTTCGGTCTTGCCTTCGGTGCCGTGGGCTACTTCTTCTCGACCGCGTGGCCGCCGAACTGGTTCCGCAGCGCCGCGACCATCTTCATCTGCGGAGAGTCCTCCTGACGCGACGCGAACCGCGCGAAGAGCGAGGCCGTGATCGCCGGCAGCGGCACGGCGTGGTCGATGGCGGCCTCCACGGTCCAGCGGCCCTCGCCCGAGTCCTGTGCGTAGCCCTTCAGCCCGTCCAGGTGTTCGTCCTCGTCCAGGGCGTTCACCGCCAGGTCGAGCAGCCAGGAGCGGATGACCGTTCCGTCCTGCCAGGAACGGAAGACCTCGCGGACGTCCGTCACCGAGTGGACCTTCTCCAGGAGCTCCCAACCCTCGGCGTACGCCTGCATCATGGCGTACTCGATGCCGTTGTGGACCATCTTCGCGAAGTGCCCGGCACCGACCTTGCCGGCGTGCACCGCGCCGAGGTCACCCTCGGGCTTCAGCGCGTCGAAGACGGGCCGCACCTTGGCGACGTTCTCCGCGTCACCGCCGTACATCAGCGCATAGCCGTTCTCCAGACCCCAGACTCCGCCGGAGACACCGCAGTCGACGAAGCCGATGCCCTTGGCCGCCAGCTCCTCGGCATGCTTCTCGTCGTCCGTCCAGCGGGAGTTGCCGCCGTCCACGACGACGTCACCGGGCTGGAGCAGTTCGGCCAGCTCGTCGACGGTCGACTGGGTGGCTGCACCGGCCGGGACCATCACCCACACGACCCGCGGGCCCTTGAGCCTGCCCACAAGCTCCTCGAGGCTGTGGACATCGGCGAGATCCGGGTTCCGGTCGTATCCGATGACGGTGTGACCTGCGCGGCGCATCCGCTCGCGCATGTTGCCGCCCATCTTGCCGAGGCCGACGAGACCGAGCTCCATCAGTTGTTCCTTAGGTTGCGACGTGGCATGAGGGCACCTGCGTACCCACGCACGAGCCTAAACCCGCACACTCACGCACACCTGTGGGCATACCCGCTCATTCGTACGCCCCGACCTGCGGCTTCGCACCGAGGGCCCGGTGCTCCACCGGGCCCCACAGCGCTGTGGACCACCTCTGGCGGCTCGGCCGCGGCGGCGTCCGGCCGGTCAGCCGCTGAGCCGCACCGGCATGATCAGGTACTTGTAGGCCTCGTCCGCCTCGGCGTCCACGGCCGGCTTGCCGCTGAGCAGCGCAGGCTTGGTGGAGGTGGTGAACGACAGCTGGGCGACCGGGGAGTCGATGGCGCTGAGGCCGTCCAGCAGGAAGGTGGGGTTGAAGGCGATCGAGATGTCGTCGCCCTCCAGCTGGGCGTCGACCCTTTCCACAGCCTGTGCGTCGTCGCTGGAGCCGGCCTCCAGGATCAGCACGCCCTGCTCGAAGCTCAGCCGCACCGGGGTGTTCCGCTCGGCGACCAGGGCGACACGCTTGACGGCCTCGACGAAGGGCGCCGTCTCGATGACGGCCACGCTGTTGAACTCCGTCGGGAACAGCGTGCGGTACTTCGGGAGGTCGCCCTCCAGCAGCCTGGTGGTCGTACGACGGCCCGCGCCCTCGAAACCGATCAGACCCTCACCCGAGCCCGAGCCGGAGAGCGCCAGGATGACGCTGTCGCCGCTCGTGAGGGCCTTGGCGGTGTCCAGGAGCGTCTTGGCAGGCACCAGGGCCACAGCGGACGCCTCGGGGTTCTCCGGCTTCCACAGGAACTCGCGGACCGCGAAGCGGTAGCGGTCGGTGGAGGCCAGCGTGACCGTGTCGCCCTCGATCTCGATACGGACACCGGTGAGGACGGGCAGCGTGTCGTCACGCCCGGCGGCGATGGCCACCTGGGCGGCGGCGGAGGCGAAGACCTCACCGGGGACGGTGCCCGTGGCGTTCGGCATCTGCGGCAGGGACGGGTACTCCTCCACAGGCAGTGTGTGGAGCGTGAACCGGGAGGAACCGCAGACCACCGTCGCCCGTACACCGTCTGTGGAGATCTCCACCGGGCGGTTGGGGAGGGCGCGGCAGATGTCGGCGAGAAGCCGGCCGGAGACGAGCACCGTGCCCTCCTCGTCGACCTCCGCCTCCACGGACACACGAGCGGAGACCTCGTAGTCGAAGCTGGAGAGGCTCAGCTGGCCTTCCTCGGCCTTCAGAAGGAGGCCGGCGAGAACAGGCGCCGGCGGCCGGGCCGGGAGGCTGCGCGCCGCCCAGGCCACTGCCTCCGCGAGTACGTCGCGTTCCACCCGGATCTTCACTGTTGCCGCCTCCTGCTGTTGCCGGCGCTTCTCGCCCTGCCTGGCTTCGTCGTCTGTCTCGGTGTCGCTGGTTCCTGTGAGGGGAAGGACACCGGGAACAGTCTGACGCACACCACTGACACTCGGAGCCTCTCGGGGTCAAGTCGTGATGAGGCGCGGTCGGGCAGCCCAGAGCGAGTTGTGCACAGGACCCACTTCGAAACGGATTCCCAGCTCTCTCTAGTTGGGAGTAGTAGTAGGGGCTGTGGAAACCGTGGATAACCCCGTTTTCGCAGCTCAGGCGGCAAATTTTGTCCACCGGGCCTGTGGGTGGAGGCGGTGGACAACCAGGGGTATCTGTGGAGAACGGAAAGTTCTGCACACACCGTGCACAGCCCCGGGGCAGTTCTCCCCAACGGCGTCCCCAGGTTTACCCGTCTTACCCACAGCCCAACCAGGCAACTTCGTGTGACGCCTTTCACTCGACACGGTGAGGAGGCGCGTCGGCTTGCCGAACAGTGGACAGGCATGTGGAGAAGCCGACGATCACTGGGGACAACAGGCCGCAGCCTGTGGGCCGTCGGTGGACAACTCCGTCCACAGTCTGTGGATCTCCGCTTCGTCCACAGCCTGTGGAGATCTTTTGTCCACGAATCCACAGGGCACTGACCTGGCCCGATGATCCCTCAGCAGCCTGCCCTGTGGACACGATCTGCATAACTTGCCGGTCCCCAGGGTGTGGACGGGAAAAAGTCCCGGAATCTGTGGAGGGAGGCCGTAACGCGGCAGGTATTCGAACACCTGGTGCCTGACCGGCGACGGAGGAAGCTTCCCCGGAACGCCGAAGGCGCCCTCGGGAACTCGTCCCGGGGCGCCCTCAGCGACGTACGACGGCCTTCTGTCAGCCGTTCTTGATGCGGTTCGTCAGCTCCGTCACCTGGTTGTAGATGGAGCGCCGTTCGGCCATCAGCGCGCGGATCTTGCGGTCGGCGTGCATGACGGTGGTGTGGTCACGGTTGCCGAACTGCGCGCCGATCTTGGGCAACGACAGGTCGGTCAGCTCACGGCACAGGTACATGGCGATCTGCCGGGCGGTCACCAGAGCGCGGCCGCGCGAGGTGCCGCAGAGATCCTCGACCGTGAGCCCGAAGTAGTCGGCCGTCGCGCCCATGATCGCGGTGGCGGTGATCTCGGGAGACGCGTTCTCGCCGCCCGGGATCAGGTCCTTGAGCACGATCTCGGTCAGACCGAGGTCCACCGGCTGCCGGTTGAGCGAGGCGAACGCCGTCACCCGGATCAGCGCGCCCTCCAGCTCGCGGATGTTGCGCGAGATACGGGAGGCGATGAACTCCAGTACCTCCGGCGGGGCGTTGAGCTGCTCCTGCACCGCCTTCTTGCGCAGGATCGCGATACGCGTCTCCAGCTCGGGCGGCTGGACGTCGGTGATCAGACCCCACTCGAAACGGTTCCGCAGCCGGTCCTCCAGAGTCACCAGCTGCTTCGGCGGCCGGTCGCTGGAGAGCACGATCTGCTTGTTCGCGTTGTGGAGCGTGTTGAAGGTGTGGAAGAACTCCTCCTGCGTCGACTCCTTGTCCGCCAGGAACTGGATGTCGTCCACGAGCAGGATGTCCATCTCCCGGTACCGCTTGCGGAAGCTGTCGCCCTTGCCGTCGCGGATGGAGTTGATGAACTCGTTGGTGAACTCCTCCGAGCTCACGTACCGCACCCGCGTGCCCGGATAGAGACTGCGCGCGTAGTGCCCGATCGCGTGCAGCAGGTGGGTCTTGCCGAGGCCGGACTCCCCGTAGATGAAGAGGGGGTTGTACGCCTTCGCCGGCGCCTCGGCGACGGCCACCGCGGCCGCGTGCGCGAAACGGTTCGAGGCGCCGATGACGAAGGTGTCGAAGAGGTACTTCGGGTTCAGGCGTGCCGTCGGCTCACCCGGACCGGGCGCCGGCGCGGGCTGGGCAGCCAGCGGGCCGGGCGCGCTGCTCGCCGGGCCACCCCGGTGCACATGTCCCGAACCCGGCGACTGCTCGGGAAGGCCACGCCTGTTCTGGCGTGGATAGTCGGAGTCGGCACCCGGCCGGTCGTAGTCGCCGCGGGGCTGGTCGTACTCGGAACGCTGCTGGTCGTACGGTGGCCGGTCCATCGACTGCGAGCGGTAGTCAGACGACGGCGAAGCGTACGGGTCCCGTTCCGGGAAACCGAGCCGCTGCTGCTGCCAGCCGTAGTCGTCCTGCGGCGGCCGCGGCCAGGCGCCCGGCTCGGGCCGCTGGTACTCGGACGGATACGCGGGGCGCGCGGTCGGAAGCTGGTCCGAGCGGCCGGTGGGGAGCTGGTCCGCGCGGGGGGGCGGCAACTGGTCGCCGGGTCCGCCGCCCGGCTGTTCGCCGCGTCCAGGACCGCGGTCGTCGGCCCGGTGGCGGCCGTACCCCTCGTAGGGATCACGGGGCTGGCCGTCGTATCCGTTCTGGCTCTCGTACGCGTTCTGGTTCTCGTACCCACCGCGCGCATCGCGCCCCTGGCCGTCGTACGCGGTCCTGCCGTCGTAGCCGTCGCGGTTCTGGGCAGGGACGGAGGGGAGCTCCGGCTCGTCGAAGCGGCGCTGGACCGGCGAGGGCGGGGGCTCGCCGACGGAGCTGTCGACGGTGATCGCGATACGGATCGGCCGGCCGCACTCCCTGCTCAGGGTCTCACTGACGATCGGCGCGAGACGGCCTTCGAGTACGCCCTTCGCGAACTCGTTCGGGACGGCGAGGAGAGCCGTGTCCGCTACCAGCGCGAGCGGCTGACAGCGCTTGATCCAGCGCTCGTCCTTCACCTCCACGCCTTGGCCATGGCCCTCGCCGAGGAGCTTTTCCAATACGCGTGGCCACACTGCGGCAAGATCGGCAGGTACGTCAGCCACAGGGCACGCTCTCTCACAGGTCCCACGAACGTGTGGTTGTGGGACAGGTTGGTTTGGAACTCGGGTGGGGCACTCGGGACGAGGTGCTGGTGGGTGGGTCGGTGCCCAGCAGCCAAAGGAAGGGGAAGGAATCGGAGTTCAGTCACGGTAGTCACGGCGACCGGTACGGTTCAAGTTGTTGTCCCCAGGCTGTGGATAGTGTCTCCCCGCAACCCTCGGTTTGACCGGATGGCGTAGCCGCGCGTACCGTAAACAGGTCGAGTTGTCGATGGCTGCTGCCGCCTGCCTCCGATGGGCACAGATCGCGTCAGGTGATCGGACAGCGGTGCACTCGGGCGTTTATACGAGCTACTCGTGGGCGCACGGTGACAGCCAGGACGGCACCCGCAAACACCGATTTCTTTCTGGAGCCCCCGAGTGAGCAAGCGCACCTTCCAGCCGAACAACCGTCGTCGCGCCAAGACCCACGGCTTCCGCCTGCGGATGCGTACCCGTGCCGGTCGCGCGATTCTCGCGAACCGCCGCAGCAAGGGTCGCTCAAGCCTGTCCGCCTGATCCCGATCAGGTCATGACGTCGTGCTGCCTACCGAGCATCGGCTGAGGCGGCGCGAGGACTTCGCGACCGCGGTACGACGAGGACGCCGGGCCGGCCGCCCGCTCCTCGTCATTCACCTACGTAGCGGTGCCACGGACCCGCACGCGCCTGGGGAGAGCGCTCCCCCGACGCGTGCGGGTTTCGTCGTGAGCAAGGCCGTCGGTGGCTCGGTCGTACGCAACAAGGTGAAGCGCAGGCTTCGCCATCTGATGCGCGATCGAGTCGCCCTGTTGCCCCCCGGTAGCCTGGTAGTGGTACGGGCGCTGCCCGGAGCGGGTGACGCCGACCACGTACAACTGGCCCAAGACCTGGATGCCGCCCTGGGGCGGCTGCTGGGAGGGGGCGCACGATGAAGTACCCGCTGCTGGCGCTGATCAAGCTGTACCAGTGGACGATCAGTCCGCTGCTCGGGCCGGTGTGCAAGTACTACCCGTCGTGCTCCCACTACGGCTACACGGCCATCGACCGGCACGGTGCGATCAAGGGAACGGCACTCACTGCCTGGCGCATCCTGCGGTGCAATCCGTGGTCGCTCGGCGGCGTGGACCATGTCCCGCCGCGCAAGCGCCCACGGTGGCACGAGATGGTGCGTGGCACGTGGCGCGCACGCAAGGGCGGGTCCTCCGCCGCCGAACCGGCCATCGAGGGGCACGTTCCCTCGAGCCCGGCCGCCGAGAGCCCGTCCCATGCCCAAGGAGCATGATTAGTGGACACGATTGCCAGCCTCTTCAGCTTCATCACGACACCTGTCTCCTGGGTCATCGTCCAGTTCCACAGCGTGTACGGCGCCCTCTTCGGCGCTGACACCGGGTGGGCCTGGGGCCTGTCCATCGTGTCCTTGGTGATCCTGATCCGTATCTGCCTGATCCCGCTCTTCGTGAAGCAGATCAAGGCGACCCGGGCGATGCAGACGCTGCAGCCCGAGATGAAGAAGATTCAGGAGCGCTACAAGAACGACAAGCAGCGCCAGTCCGAAGAGATGATGAAGCTGTACAAGGAGACGGGCACCAACCCGCTCTCCTCGTGCCTTCCCATCCTGGCGCAGTCCCCGTTCTTCTTCGCGCTGTACCACGTGCTCAACAGCATCGCGAACAACGACACCATCGGTGTCATCAACGAGAGCCTGCTGCAGAGCGCGCAGAAGGCGCACATCGTCGGTGCTCCGCTGGCCGCGAAGTTCACCGACAGTTCCGCGGACGTCGCGGCGCTCGACGCTTCGCTGGTCACGGTCCGCATCGTCACCGCGATCATGATCGTCCTGATGTCGGCGTCGCAGTTCTACACGCAGCGTCAGCTGATGAAGAAGAACGTCGACACCACGGTGAAGACGCCGTTCATGCAGCAGCAGAAGATGCTGCTGTACGTCTTCCCGGTCATGTTCGCCGTCTTCGGCATCAACTTCCCGGTCGGTGTCCTCGTCTACTGGCTGACCACCAACGTGTGGACCATGGGCCAGCAGATGTACGTCATCCACAACAACCCGACCCCGGGTTCCACGGCCCAGGCCGCTTACCTGGAGCGCCTCTTCAAGCACGTCACGCGGCACGGCAAGACCCGCAACCGCCGTGAGCGCGCCATCGTCAAGGCGATCGTCGCCAAGGGCCGCGACCGCAACGAGTACGAGCGGAAGTTCATCACCGGTCTGGGCAAGGAAGGCCTCGCGGCCCAGGGCGACGGCACCGTGGTCAAGAGCGAGGTCTCGACCGTCCTTACGGCCGAGGACGGTACGTCGATGCCTGGCACCCCCAAGCGTCAGCAGCCCAAGCGCCAGACCAAGGCCCAGCGTCAGTCCGGTGGTGCGAAGACCACCGACGACGAGGAGCCGCAGACTGAGCCCACTTCGCTGATCAAGTCCGACCAGCCGGAGGACGCCAAGCCGGCGGCTGCTGCCAAGAAGGCCGCGCCCAAGCCCGGTACCGGTGGCCGCAGCAAGGCCCAGTCCGGTCAGCGCAAGGGCCAGCAGCGCCCCAAGTCCCCGTCCAAGAAGTAAGAAGGAGCCCCTCCCGTGACGGAAGGCACCACCTCCACCGCCTCCGAGGGTGGCGACACCCTGACCCGCCTGGAGCAGGAGGGTGAGATCGCGGCGGACTACCTGGAAGGTCTGCTGGACATCGCAGATCTCGACGGCGACATCGACATGGACGTCGAGGCCGACCGTGCCTCTGTCTCGATCATCAGCGACTCCGGCGGCCGCGATCTGAACAAGCTCGTCGGCCGGGAGGGCGAGGTGCTCGAGGCGCTCCAGGAGCTCACGCGCCTGGCCGTGCACCGGGAGACCGGTGACCGCAGCCGTCTGATGCTGGACATCGCGGGCTACCGTGCCCAGAAGCGTGCCGAGCTCTCCGAGCTGGGTGCCAAGGCGGCGGCCGAGGCCAAGAGCACCGGCGAGCCCGTGAAGCTGAAGCCGATGACGCCCTTCGAGCGCAAGGTCGTGCACGACGCGGTCAAGTCCGCGGGCCTGCGCAGTGAATCCGAGGGCGAGGAGCCGCAGCGCTTCGTCGTCGTGCTGCCCGCCTGATTCGGTACGTACGCTTCTCCGGCCCCGTCTGCCCGCAGGCGGGGCCGAACTTTGTCAGCCTGTTGGTCTGGTGTCAGCGCCGAGTGCGCTCTTGCGGTACGGAAGGACGGTCCCCGTGACGGAGTCAGCGGAGCTCCCCCCTGCGCCCGAGCAGGCGCGTGACGTATTCGGTGATCGCTACGCGGATGCGGTCCGGTACGCCGAGCTCCTGGCTGAGGCGGGAGTACAGCGCGGGCTCATCGGCCCGCGGGAGGTACCACGCCTGTGGGAGAGGCACCTGTTGAACTGTGCGGTGCTCTCGGAGGTCGTGCCCGAGGGGGTGACGGTGTGCGATGTCGGCTCCGGTGCCGGACTGCCCGGGATTCCGCTGGCCCTCGTCCGGGAGGACCTGAAGATCACGCTGCTGGAGCCACTTCTGCGGCGCACGAACTTCCTGGCCGAGGTCGTCGAGCTTTTGGGCCTGGACCATGTGACCGTCGTCCGAGGCCGAGCCGAAGAGGTCCTCGGGACGTTGCAGCCCGTCCATGTGGTGACGGCTCGGGCCGTGGCCCCACTGGACCGATTGGCCGCGTGGGGCATCCCTCTATTGCGGCCATATGGAGAGATGCTGGCGCTCAAGGGCGACACCGCGGAGGAGGAGCTGAAGAGTGCTGCCTCGGCCCTGAGCAAGCTCGGCGCGGTGGAGACCTCGGTCCTCCATGTCGGAGAGGGCGTGGTCGATCCACTGTCCACCGTGGTCCGCGTGGAGGTCGGGGAGAGCCCAGGAGGCGTGCGCTTCGCGGCGAAGCGCGCCAAGGCGGCCCGGACGGGGCGAGCACGTCGACGTCGCTAGACATTGATCTGGACGTTCGCTGATCCGTCCTGACGACGAGTCGTACTCCACACAAGCTTCCAAACCTATGCATCTCGGAGTGTCGCGCGAGCTTGGTCCGTGTCGCTGGGCATCGTGTTTCACGTGAAACGTCGCTCACTGCTGCACGGCATTATCAGCCGTGGCCGCGCCGCGGCCGAACCGCGCGACCGGAAGCCTCTCGGGTCACTCGGAGAGGTAACGGAGTTTTCCACAGAGGTGGAATTCTCCACAGAAGACCAGGCCTCACTGGTTCACGACCCCGAAGGCATGGGAGGCTCTGTTCATTGCGAGCCTGAAGTCGAGGAGAGTGAATCGTTGCGGTCCGACGCCAACATCGCGGGACCGATGACCGATCCGGTCCCCGGTCCCCGTACCGAGTCGATGGGGGAGGATGTTTCACGTGAAACACCGCCTCCGATGGACGACACTCCCATCGGTCGTGCCGCCCAACTGGCGGTAGAAGCTCTGGGCCGCGCCGGCGAGGGTCTGCCTCGGCCCGAGCAGACCAGAGTCATGGTGGTCGCCAACCAGAAGGGCGGTGTCGGCAAGACCACGACGACGGTCAACCTTGCTGCTTCGCTGGCTCTGCACGGCGCCCGTGTCCTGGTGATCGATCTTGACCCCCAGGGCAACGCGTCCACCGCGTTGGGGATCGACCATCATGCCGAGGTGCCGTCCATCTACGACGTGTTGATCGACAGCAAGCCGTTGGCGGAAGTCGTTCAGCCCGTTCTTGATGTTGAGGGTCTCTTCTGCGCGCCCGCCACGATCGATCTCGCTGGTGCCGAGATCGAGCTGGTGTCCCTGGTGGCACGAGAGAGTCGGCTGCAGCGAGCGATTCAGGCGTACGAGCAGCCCCTGGACTACATCCTCATCGACTGCCCGCCCTCGCTCGGCCTGCTGACGGTGAACGCGATGGTCGCAGGCCAGGAAGTTCTCATTCCGATCCAGTGCGAGTACTACGCGCTGGAGGGCCTCGGCCAGCTGCTCCGCAATGTCGACCTGGTACGTGGGCACCTCAACCCCGTCCTTCATGTGTCGACCATCCTGCTCACCATGTACGACGGCCGGACGCGCCTGGCGTCCCAGGTCGCCGACGAGGTGCGCACCCACTTCGGCGAGGAGGTGCTACGGACGAGCATTCCTCGCTCGGTCCGTATCTCCGAGGCGCCGAGCTATGGGCAGACGGTGCTGACCTACGATCCAGGATCGAGTGGTGCCCTCTCCTACCTTGAGGCGGCACGAGAAATCGCACTGAGGGGCGTGGGTATGGGGTACGACCCGACGCACGCCCATATCGGTGCTCAGAACAATCCGAGTGTGGTGGAGGGGATCCAGTGAGTGATCGACGGAGGGGGTTGGGCCGTGGTCTTGCCGCACTGATCCCAGCGGCTGCGACAGGAGAGAAGGAATCTCCAGCAGCGGGAGCAACCGCACCCACACCACCGGCGGTGCCATCTGTCTTCGCCCCCGAGCGTGGGCTGGGAGCCTCGAAGGTGGCCACTCTCCCGCCTGTTTCACGTGAAACAGAGGAGCTGCCGCCGGATGGCGCGGCGGAACTACCCGCAGCACCTGTCGGTGCCTACTTCGCCGAGCTGCCTCTCGACTCCATCTCCCGGAACCCACGCCAGCCGCGTGAGGTGTTCGACGATGACCTTCTTCAGGAACTCGTCACCTCCATCAAGGAGGTCGGTCTTCTCCAGCCCATCGTCGTACGGCAGGTGGGTCCGGCCCGCTACGAGCTCATCATGGGTGAGCGGCGCTGGCGAGCCTGCCGTGAGGCCGGTCTGGAGGCAATTCCGGCGATCGTCCGGGCCACGGACGACGAGAAGCTTCTTCTGGACGCGCTCCTGGAGAACTTGCACCGTGCCCAGCTGAACCCGCTGGAAGAGGCGTTTGCCTATGATCAGTTGCTCAAGGACTTCAACTGCACGCACGACCAGCTGGCGGACCGTATTGGCCGATCCCGCCCGCAGGTCTCCAACACGCTGCGCCTGCTGAAGCTCTCGGTGGCGGTCCAGCGTCGTGTGGCCGCCGGTGTTCTCTCAGCCGGGCACGCTCGGGCGCTGCTCTCTGTCGAGGACTCCGAGGAGCAGGACAAGCTGGCTCACCGGATCGTGGCCGAGGGGCTCTCGGTCCGAGCTGTCGAAGAGATCGTCACCCTCATGGGATCGCATACGCAGACTGCTGCACGGTCCAGGGGCCCTCGCGCCGGCTCCGTGCCTTCCCCAGCGCTGGGCGAACTCGCGACCCGTCTCTCGGATCGCTTCGAGACGCGGGTGAAGATTGATCTGGGCCAGAAGAAGGGCAAGATCACTGTGGAGTTCGCGTCCACGGAGGATCTTGAGCGGATTCTGAGCACGCTCGCTCCGGGCGAGAAGCTCGCTCTCCAGAAGAGCCTTCTGGACGACGACTCGGAGGACACGGAGGCCTGAGCGGTCGAATGGAAGGACGGTCTTCGGCCCGTCGACCGCCTGAGCGGGCTGTGACCGATGTATACCGGTCACAGCCCGCTCTTTGCTTCGAGGCGGTATCTAGGCAATCGCATCGTGGATACGATGCGTTCGGGTATGGCGCATCGACCTGGCGGGTCTTCTTTGGAGAGGCGGGGCCCATGCGAACCGTGAGCCGTTCCGGACTGTTGACCGCAGGCCTGGGACTGGGTGCGGTCGGCGGATTCATCGGCAGTCTGATCAGGGAGCGGAGCGCTCTGACAGCCGCTCGCGACGCCGCGGGCGAAGGAAGCGAGGAACAGCCTTCATGGGGCGTCGGCTCGTACCGCTCACGCTGGACAACCTTCAGGACCTTCCCAAGCGCTGCCGATCGTGTGTCTTCTGGGAGTTGGACCCAGTCAGCGGCGAGGCCGCGCTGAAAGCAGGTACTCCAGCTCTGGAGAAGGAGGCGTGGATCTCCGCCGTCCTGCTGGA
Source organism: Streptomyces europaeiscabiei (assembly GCF_036346855.1). NCBI lineage: Bacteria > Bacillati > Actinomycetota > Actinomycetes > Kitasatosporales > Streptomycetaceae > Streptomyces > Streptomyces europaeiscabiei. The sequence goes on along the minus strand of NZ_CP107841.1, from coordinate 5,256,381 downwards.
CTGGGGGTCCTGCGGCCGGGTTGCCTACGTGGACGAGGTACCGGTGGGCTTCGTGCTGTACGCGCCTCCGGCCTATGTTCCCCGCGCTATGGCGTTCCCCACGAGTCCGGTGTCTCCCGACGCGGTTCAGTTGATGACCGCCTTCATCGTGCAGGGCTACCAAGGCCAGGGGCTCGGCCGTGTGATGGTCCAGACGGTTGCCAAGGATCTGTTGCGGAGGGGCTTCAAGGCGATCGAGGCTTTCGGGGACGCTCGTTGGAGGGATCCGGCGTGTGTTCTCCCCGCCGACCATCTGACGGCCGTGGGCTTCAAGACAGTCCGCCCCCATCCCGCTTATCCCCGGCTGCGGTTGGAGCTGCGGACGACGCTTTCCTGGAAGGAGGACGTCGAGCTGGCGTTGGACCGGCTTCTGGGAGCTGTGCAGAAGGAGCCGGCGTTGCGACCGCTCTAAAGCGAAGGGGCCAACCCGCTTGGGTTGGCCCCTTCGTGTTTCACGTGAAACATCACTCGGCGATGAAGTCCTCGAGGTCACGCACGATCGCTGCCTTGGGCTTGGCACCGACGATGGTCTTGGCGACCTCGCCACCCTGGTAGACGTTCAGTGTCGGGATGGACATGACGCCGTACTTGGCAGCGGTGGCCGGGTTCTCGTCGATGTTGAGCTTGACGATCTCGATCTTGTCGCCGTACTCGTTGGCGATCGCTTCGAGGGACGGCGCGATCTGGCGGCACGGACCGCACCAGGCGGCCCAGAAGTCCACCAGGACGGGCTTGTCGTTCTTGAGGACGTCCTGCTCGAAGGAGTCGTCGGTCACGTTCTTCAGAGTGCCGGCCACTGAGGGCTCCTAACTGGTTGGTGCGGTGAGGCGGACGGGGGTCAGACGGCGGTCTTCTCGGGCTCGGCGACCTGGTCGCCGTCGGCGAGGGCGGCGAGGTAGCGCTCGGCGTCGAGGGCGGCGGAGCAGCCGGTGCCGGCCGCGGTGATCGCCTGGCGGTACGTGTGGTCGACGACGTCACCGGCGCCGAAGACACCGGTCAGGTTCGTCCGGGTCGACGGGGAGACCACCTTCAGGTAGCCCTCGTCGTCCAGGTCGAGCTGGCCCTTGAAGAGTTCCGTGCGAGGGTCGTGGCCGATCGCGATGAAGAGACCCGTCGCCGGCAGCTCGGAGGTCTCGCCCGTCTTGAGGTTGCGCAGCTTCAGTCCGGCGAGCTTCTGGTCGCCCTGGATCTCGGCGACCTCACTGTCCCACACGAAGGAAATCTTCGGGTCGGCGAACGCGCGCTCCTGCATCGCCTTGGAAGCACGCAGCGTGTCCCGGCGGTGGACGATGGTCACGGACTTGGCGAACCGCGAGAGGAAGGTGGCCTCCTCCATCGCCGTGTCCCCGCCGCCGATCACGGCGATGTCCTGGTCCTTGAAGAAGAACCCGTCACAGGTGGCACACCAGGAAACACCGCGGCCGGAGAGAGCATCCTCGTTGGGCAGCCCGAGCTTGCGATGCTGGGAGCCCGTGGTGACGATGACGGCCTTGGCGCGGTGCACCGTGCCTGCGGTGTCCGTGACGGTCTTGATCTCGCCGCTCAGGTCGACGGCGACGATGTCGTCCGGGATGAGCTCGGCACCGAAGCGTTCGGCCTGCGCCCGCATGTTGTCCATGAGATCGGGGCCCATGATGCCCTCCCGGAAGCCGGGGAAGTTCTCCACCTCGGTGGTGTTCATCAGCGCGCCGCCTGCGGTGACGGCGCCCTCGAACACCAGCGGCTTCAGCGACGCGCGCGCGGTGTAGAGCGCCGCCGTGTAGCCGGCGGGCCCGGAGCCGATGATGATCACGTTTCGGACGTCGCTCACGGCTTGATTCCTCGTCTCTGGAGACTGCTGGTGTACTGCCGGTGGGAGCTGCTCTCGGAACTCTCACCCCACCCAACGGATCCTAAGGGGCGCGCATTCCCGGTGTGTCCGGGCACACGGAGACAAGGCACCGCGCAGGGATGCCAGGGATGGTGCACGCGAGCGACAGCCCTCAGGGGCGGGCGTAGGACTGCTTCACGAAAATGTCGCCGGCCGGCTCCGAAGCCTTGTCCAAGCAGGAGGCGTCGACGACATAAGCGGTGACGCGTGAGTCGTCGGAACGGTCGGGCAGCAGCACGAGATAGGCGTCCGCTCCTCGAAAGGTGCCCCGTTCGGACGCGATAGCGCCCGTGGTGTCGCCAATGCCTTTCGCGATACAGATGGGCACGTCGGCCCTGAAGACTGTGTTCCTACTCTTGTCCGGGGTCGCGGCAGTCCCGAAGGAATCCTTCTCGGGGGAGCTCTGCTTCTCGGTCTCGTCCAGGAGGTCATTGACCCGTTCCTCCAGCTTGACGCCGGAGAAGGTGACGGAGGTCGGTGTCGGAGCTGTGCTCGTGGGACCGTTGCTCTCACCGATCGACTGGACAAGGACGGTACCGAGGCCCAGGGCTGCGATCGCGAAGGCGGTCCCGATGACCGTCACACGTCGGTTTCGGCGCTTCTGGATCGTGCGGCCTGGGCCGATGGACGCGCGTGGATGACCGGCAGGGCGATCCACCGGCGTGCATGTTTCACGTGAAACATGCACGCCGTCCTCGCTTGCCGTCGCGCGGGAGACGTTGGCAGCGGCAGACTCATCGGCGGTATCGCGTTCGGATGCTGTGGCGTTCAGCAGAGCCTCGGCAGCCAGGGCGGCATCGATCCGCCCCGCCACGTCATTGGGCATAAGGGGAGGGCCCGGCAGGGTGCCCAACAAACCGCCGATCTCTTCCAAGGAGGCGTACACGTCAGCGCAGAGCGGGCACTCGTCCAGGTGCTGTAGCACGTCCGCGGTACGGGAAGGCGGGAGCAGACCCTCGATGAGGTCGGAGAGCTCCGTGACCTCCGGGTGCTCGGCCGTGTCGGTCGTGGATGTCACGCTCGGCCACCTCCGCCCCTCACAGCAGCTGAATCGCTTGGTCCTGCATCATGTGGTCCTGCTGCGGGTGGGACGGATGTCTCCTGCGTCCGGTTCCTTTTCCCTGCCGACTTCTTGCCGTCCCTGCCACCGCCCTCCGTACGGAGATGGGTGACGAGAGGCAGAAGCCTGGCTCTGCCACGGGCACACCGGCTTTTCACGGTGCCGGTGGGCACGTCGAGGATCCTGGCCGCCTCCGCCACCGGATAGCCCTGCATGTCCACCAGGACGAGCGCGGCACGCTGGTCGGCGGGTAGGGTGCCGAGCGCCTCCAGGAGCTGGCGGTGCAGGTCGTTGCGCTCCACCGGAGCGGACGCCGCCTCGTACGGCTCCAAGAGCTGCTCCAGGCGCTCGGTGTCATCGACAGGCGAGGTCTTCCGGGACGCGGCCTTGCGGGCGCGGTCGAGACAGGCGTTCACCGTGATGCGGTGCAGCCATGTTGTGACGGCCGATTGGCCGCGGAAGGTGTGGGCAGCCCGGTAGGCGGAGACGAGGGCGTCCTGGACTGCGTCGGCCGCTTCCTCGCGGTCCCCCAGGGTGCGCAGAGCCACGGCCCACAGGCGGTCCCGGTGCCGGCGTACAAGCTCACCGAAGGCTTCCGGGTCACCCTCAAGGTGCCTTGCGAGGAGTGCTTGATCAGAGACTCCTTGGCAATCATCTTGCATCCGTTTCTGCCCCTCCTTCCCAGTTTCACCGAAGAAGTGCACAGTGTAAAGATTTAAGCCGCATACAGAAAGAGTAGGACTAGGTCAGGACGTATGGGTGGAAATCGTGAATAGTCCGATTGGTTGCGAGGTTTCCTTATTTCAGGGGCATTGGTGGCACCACGTCACGATTTAGATAGAATTTTACGAAAAGATCTGTGTGATCGCTATGATGGCCATATCGATTTGACCTACCGATGGCATGCGTAATTGAAATGAGTATACATGCGCAAGAGTGTTGCAATGGTGACGTTGGGTGCAACGGCTGTTGCGATGTTGGCCGCTGCGCCTTCGGTGCAGGCTCCTTTCTGTCGAACTGCTTAATAGCAGCAATCCAATGAGGGTGAACCGATCCTGTTTGCCGTGTCCGGGACAGAAGCCGAGCTGAGGGCTCGATTCGGAATGCGGGCGTCACCGTGGACTGCCTTTGATGAGGTGTGGGACGGGCTCCACCGAATGTCCCACCGAGTGGTGTAGCAGCGATCTCTGCATAGCCCCTGGCCACGGGGCGGCCTCGCGCAACCTCTTCGGGTCCGCCTGATGGAGTCACTGCACACCGCAGACGTAATTGAGTTGATCAGGGTCCTGGCCCATCGGACCCTGCAGGATCTCATCAAGGCCGAAGCTACTGCCCGGATAGTCGCCGAACTCGGCGAGCACACCGAGACACGCACGAGGATGCGCAACGGGTACCGAGGGAGGCGGACGTGCAAAGCGTCTCCACTCGTGGCGTGGACGACCTGGTCAAGGCCATCGGCGGGGACGCCGGGATCTCCAAGGCCGCACCGAGCTGGAGCACCTCGGATAGATTGCGTCCGCCGCCGGCGCCCAAATGTGCTGGGTCACCAACACCGTCCCGGGTAGACCGGAGCAGATCTGTGCCGCGGATGTTTGAAGGAAGGCCGCAGCCTTGCACGGCGCTTTGACTCATGGTGGCAGCAACGTAGTGAGCGGATGATTCCGGCATGAGGTCTAGAGCCGAATCTGCTGCACGGATTCGGCAACGCAGTGTTTTTGCCGACTGGCTTCCCTGAAACGGAAGTCAGCTGGTCACCTTCACGTCCAGTACCTTTCCACGGTAATTCCCGTCGGCCGTCAAGGGGAGTTTAGTCAGCCAAACCAACAGGTATCGGGCCTTCACGGACTCTTTCGGTTCAAGTGTCACACTTGCGCCGGTGCCGTCCGTAACTTTGCTGTAGTCGTCGAAGGAGCCGGGCTGTGTGGCACTGCCCGTAGCCGCGCGCAGTTCGACAGATGTGCTCCCCACGAAGGAGACACGTACCTTTCCGACCTGCTGCACTTTTCCAAGATCGAGAACGACCCCGACCCCACTCTTGAGCCGCCCGAAATCCGCACTGGTGTAGAAGCTGGTCTCCCAGTACGTGCTCATGCTGCTGTCGGAGAGCTTTCCGACGTCGGACGAGTTCTCGGAACCGTCATTGCCGAATGGGTCGAAATCGAACGCGCGGGCGATGGTGATTGACTTGCCCGTGGTGGACGGTGATGGGGCTTTGTCGCTGCTTGAGGGGGTCTGCGCCGGCTTCTCATCGTCGCTCTTGCCTTCGCCTATCAGCGCGTCCGCGAGCTGCCAGCTGCCGAGCCCCAGAGCGGCGATGAGAAGTGCCGACACGGCCCACTTGAGGGCCTTGCCGGTACGGCTCTGCAAGGGGGGCGGGGGCATCGAGATCGGCTGGGTAGCGCCGGGGCGGGGCGTCTGACGGCCGTATGTCCCCTGCTGGTACGTCGTGCGCTGGTAGTCGGGCGGCGCGGTGAACGTGGGCTCCGGCGGGCGGATGCGGGGCATCTCACCGACAGCCTTCACCAGTTCCTCCGGCGTCGTGCACGGAGACTGGTGGCGGGAGGCGGTGGCACCGTCGTTGACGAGCGCGCGCATGGAGAGCTCCGACAGCCCCCTGTGGACGCCCGCACGGACCTGGTCGGGCGCGATGAGCCCGACGCCCTTGGGGAGCCCGGAGAGGCCGTGTGCGTCGTTCTCGTACGGCCAGCGCTGGGTGAGCGCCGCGTACAGCAGGGCGCCGATCGCCTCTGTGTCCGTGCGCTGCGGGGTGTCCGAGGCGATGCCGCGCAGCGCGGCGTTCACGGCGAGACCGCGGATACGCCACTGCCCGGAACCGGAACGCAGCACGGCGCTCGGGTTGAGCCGCAGATGCGAGAGGCCTTCGCGGTGCGCGGCGGCCATGGCGTGGGAGACCTGCGTGACCATCTGGTACGCGTCATGAGGTTCCAGCGGACCGTGCGCCAGCAGCGCCGTCAGCTCCGTGGCGTCGGGCAGCCATTCGTGCACCACGTACACGAGGTCGTTCTCCTCGACTGCGTCCAGCACCTGGACGAAGCGGGGGTCCCCCAGCAACGCCGAGGAGCGGGCCGCCGCCAGCACGGAACGACCGCGGGCGTGGTCTGCGGGCAGCACATGCACCCCGACCGCGCGCCGCAGTTTCTCGTCCACGGCACGCCAACTGCTGAAACCGTCCAGACGGGTGACGCACTCCTCGAGGCGGTAGCGCCTGGCGAGTTTGTGGCCGCTGTGCAGTTCGGGCGGTGTCGTCTTCGAAGGGCCCTCGGTACCGCTGCTCCCTTGTGCCTCTTCGCTCGCCGAGCTTTCCGTGTCCCGCTCCCGGTTCTGGGCCTCCCCGTCGGCCGTGGACTGGTCCGCTTGTGCGGTCAGCGGCTCGTCGCCGCTGTTGTCTGCCACGTCGACGGCAGCCGTGCTCCGTTCCGCCACCGTCGTTCCTGCCTCCCCATCCGTTGAGCGCTCCGAGACGCCAAAGCCAATTGTGCCCACAGTCCGCCGCTATGAGCGACACGCGGCGGCGGACGATGGTTGTGCGCGTACCCCAGCCTCAGCGCCCCAGCCGTCCGCGAACCATGCCGACCATCGAGTTGAGCTCTTCGATGCGCATGCGTCGCGCGGCTACGTAGAAGACACCGAGCAGCACGATTCCTCCCCCGACGAGTGCGAGCATCGAGCCGCCGACGCCCTGTCCCAGGGCCCGGCTGATGCCGTAGCAGGCGGCGCCGCTGAGCAGCGCCGCGGGCAGCGAGGCGATGGACAGCCGCGCGTACGTCCGCATGACCCTGGAACCGTCCAGGTCGCCTCCCAGCCGCTTCTTGAGTCGGCGCCAGGCGATGCCGACACCGATCATGTAGGCCAGGCCGTACGAGGCCGCCATGCCGACCACGGCCCAGCGGGCCGGGATCACGAAGAAGCAGACCGCGGAGGCGCTCGCGTTGACGGCGGCCACGATGACCGTGTTGTAGAACGGGGTCCGGGTGTCCTCGTACGCGTAGAAGGCGCGCAGGACGACGTACTGCACGGAGTACGGGATCAGACCGAGCCCGAAGGCCATCAGCATGAAGCCCATGTTGGTGGCGGCGCCGGTGCCGGAGGGGCCGAAGATCAGCGTACACATCGGGATGCCGAGGGCGAGGAAGCCGAAGGCGATCGGCACGATGGCAACGGCCGTGGTGCGCAGGCCCTGTGAGATGTCGTCACGGACGGCGCCCGTGTCGTCCTCGGCGGCCGAGCGGGAGATACGCGGCAGGAGGGCGGCCATGAGCGAGACGGTGATGATGGCCTGCGGCAGGCCCCAGATGAGCTGGGCGTTGGCGTAGGCGCTGAAACCGGTTCCGGCGATCCTGGTCTCCGTGACCGCCGCGGTCGCCAGCTGTGTGACGACGAGGGCGCCCGCCTGGTTGGCGAGCACGAAAAGGATCGTCCACTTGGCGAGCATCGCGGCTTTGCCGAGGCCGTGGCCCTTCCAGTCGAAGCGCAGCCGCATCCGGAACCCGGTCTCCCGCAGGTACGGGATCATCGCGAGGGCCTGGACCACGAGGCCCAGGAGGATGCCGATGCCGAGCAGCTGCTCGCCCTCCGGCGGGATGTTCTCGACCGTCATGCCGGAGTCTGCCGCGCTGCCGTAGACCCACAGGAAGGCGCCGAGGGTGACGATGATGACGATGTTGTTGAGGACCGGCGTCCACATCATCGCGCCGAAGCGGCCGCGGGCGTTGAGGATCTGCCCCATCACCACGTGGATGCCCATGAAGAAGATCGAGGGCAGGAAGTAACGGGTGAAGGTGACGGCGACGTCGTTGGCCTCGGCGTTGGTGGCGAGGGGCGTCGACAGCGCGCGGACGAGCAGGGGTGCGGCGAACATCGCGAGCGCGGTGAGGAGGCCCAGGATCACCATGACCAGGGTCAGCAGCCTGTTGGCGTACGCCTCTCCGCCGTCGTCGTCGTCCTTCATGGCACGGACGAGCTGCGGCACGAAGACGGAGTTGAGACCACCGCCGACGGTCAGGATGTAGATCATCGTCGGTAGTTGGTAGGCGACCTGGAAGGACTCACCGAGAAGTGCGAGGCCCAGCGCCGAGACGATCATCGCCGAGCGGATGAACCCCGTGAGGCGCGACACCATGGTGCCCGCCGCCATCACGGCGCTCGACTTCAGCAGGCCGGAGGCCCGCCCGCCCTTCTTCGCCGGAGGCGCGGGTGTCGGAGCGGGGGCGGGCTCCTGGTACTCAGGGCGGCCCGGACCGGGCGACGGGGCGGGGGCCGGTCCGGGAACCGAGGGCTGCCCCATGGGGGCGCCGCCCTGCTGCTGGTCGCGGAAGAGATGGGCGAACGCGTCCGGCTCGTGGCGCTCCTCGCCGGCCTGGGTCACCAGGTCGTCCACGCCCACGAACTGGGTCGTACGCGCGTCGTCGCCGTACGGCAGATGGCGGGTCGGCCCTTCGGGCTCGGGCGCGGGCGTCTGGGCCCACACACGGGGGTCGGGCGCGTACTGAGGCGCCGACGGCTGGGAGTAGAGCGGCGGCTGCTGCGGCTGGTAGGTGCCCGGAGCGGGCGGCGGGTGCGCGGCACGGTCGTAGAGCGCCTCGGCCACCGGGTCCTGGGCGGCCAGATCGCGCGCGCGGTAGGGGTCCTGGCCGTAGGCATCCTGGAGGTACATGTCCGCGGGGGGCTGCGGCGGTACCTGGCCCGGCCCGGGCTGGCGGCCGTCGGGATACCCCGAGTCGGCCGCGCCCTGGCCGCGGTCACCGTCGTACGGCGCGTTCATGGTTACCCCACCTCATCGTCCCCGGGCCAACCGGCCACGACAGTCGCTCAACGGTCCACTCTCTCACCCGTGCCGGAGGGGTCGGCACTTTCCGGAGCGGTGTCCGGTGCCGGGTCACTCGGGTGCTCCGGCTCATCTGACCCGGACTTCGCCGGGGACTGCTCTTCGGCAGTGTGTACGACAGAGGCCGCTTCGGCGTTCGCGTCCTCGTCCGTCGGGACGCTTTCCGACGGGTCGTCGTCGTCCATGGAGGCTTCTTCCGCCGCCTGCCGGGCAGCGGCGCGCTTGCGCTGGGTGTACATCCGGAATCCTGCGAGGACGAGGAGCAGGACGCCACCGGCGATGACCAGCATGACCGTGGCCGTGATCTCGGTGACGTTCACGGTGAATCTGACCTCGTCACCATACTTCTCGCCGTCCGCCGTGTAGAGCTGGGCGACGACATCGGCCTTGCCGTTGGCCTTGGCGTTGGTGGTGAACTTCACCGATTCGCTGTGACCGCCGGAGATGTCGACGGAGTGCTCGTCGAAGTCATCGTCACCGATCTTCAGGCGCTTCGGGGCCTTCGACGTGAGGCGAAGTGTCAGATTGTCGACACCCTGCACGAGGTTGTTCTGCACGGTCACAGGGATCGTTGCGCTGCGGCCCGAGAGTTTCGTCTCGGACTTCTCGATCAGCCGGACCTGGTCGGTGAGCGAGTTGAGGTACGACTGCACGTCGTTGCGATAGACCGCCGCGTTCATGGAGTGGCCCCGCCAGGACGTGGACATCTCTCGGTCCATGGTCCTGCCGAACGGCGTGACCACGCGGGATTCGTCGGAGAGGATCACCTTGAAGCGGTCGAGGTCGGCCTGGGTGGCGTGGATCTCCTCGAACGCCGACTTCGGCAGTGCCTGCTTCCGCAGCGACTTGGGGTAGGCCGAGGCTGACGGGATCCTGGTGTTGGCGTCCGGGTCGGGCTTCGCGGCGGCGGCCTCGGACAGTTCCTGGGGTTGCGACCAGTTTCCCCCCTGGAGCGCCGTCAGTGCCTGCGCCATCGTCTGCGCCTGGCTCGCCGACGGCATGCGCTGCGGGGCGATCACGATGCTGCGCTGCTTGTTGTTCTGGAGGTCCGTCACCAGGCTCTGGGCGAGGAACCTCTGCACCGCCAGCGTGGAGCTCTCGGCCTTCGTCATGTCGCCCTGGAACGCAGTCGACAGCCGGGCGTCCGCGACCACTGCCGTGGTGCCGCCGCCGATGGGGCGGGCGGCGTTGGGCGTGTAGGACAGGCTGCTGCTCTCCTGCAGGCTGTCGCTGCGGGCGATCACCTTGTCGGCGCCCGCGGAGATGGCGACCTTGACGATCGACGGGTCGACGGCGCCGTTGACGGGCCAGGTGAAGTCCGTGTCGGGTTCCACCCGGAGGATGTTCCGGACGGTGTCCGAGGCCACATCGGTGGCGCCCTTGAGTCGGCTGAGGGAGCCCGTGATCGTCTTTCCGTTGTGGGCCAACGAAGCGAGGTCGGGGTCGGCGAAGGGGAGAGCGATCACCTCCTCGCCCTGGACCGCCGTCTCGAGCTCCGTCAGCCACTCCTTGGCGACGGCCTGGTTCTTGCCCGCGACGGTGGTTCCTTCGCTCCGGACCCGGTAGCTCCCCGTCATCGCGACCACCGATGCCAGCAGATCCGGATCGATCACCCAGGTGATGTCCAGGTCCTTGCCCAGCGTCAGCATCTGCTCCAGGCGCCCGCCGGCCGAGATCTCCTTGGCCAGGTCGTCGTTCAGGAAGACAGGCGTCTGTTGCTCGCCGGGACCGGTCTCGGCCGTCAGGTGGGTGGTGGAGATCAGCGGCCAGAGGTACGTCGTCTTCGTCTTGGCACCCGCAGCGTCGGGCTGCCACGGCAGGAAGGTGCGCTGGATGCCGAGGACCTGGTCGTACTGAGCGGCGGCGGTCTTGCCCGACAGCGAGACACCCAGCTGATAGACACCGTCCGAGCCGAGATCCAGCTCCTTGACGGGCACCGAGATGGTGAAGGGCTGGGCCACACCGGAGGCGAGCTCGGGAAACTTCTCCACGTACTTCCCGCCGACCTCCGTCCCGTCCGTGAACTGGTCGAAGCCGGTACGTTTGGCCGCGTCGTCGATGGCCGAGCGGCCCGTCACGGCCCCTGAGGCCACACGCAGGCCCACGTGGGCATCCGTGACCGTCTGCTTGCCCTTGTTCGTGACCGTGCCGGAGACGGTGACCGTGTCGCCGTCGGTGGGCAGGCTGGGGCTGAGCGAGTCCAGGGAGACCTCGACCGTGTTCGACCCCGTGGCCTCGGTCAGGGAGGCTTTCGGCGCCGCCTCCGCGGACAGGGCCGCGGGCAGCTGAACCAGACCGGCCAGCAGCGGTGCCCCGGCGAACAGCGCTCCGGTGCGCAGCAGCCACCGGCGGGCAGGTGAGGGACTCGTCCCCTGGAAGTCTGCCGCCTCGGCCACGCGCTCGCCCGTCCCTCGTCGTGTCAGTGGTCGTCGGAATGTGCGTCCACGCATGGTAACGATGCGCGCTGAGGGGAAGTGCCGCGGTCCGCTCCACAAGATCGGGGGCTAGGTCGAGCTGTCCCCGTATGTGCACGTATCAAGGGGGTCGGGGAGGGGAGCACCTGCGCGAAGCCCTTGTGCACTTTCAATGGAGGCGACCGCTGCCACCGGCGCCCCGTACCCTTTTCTGTTGTGCCGAACGCCAACGAAGACATCAGTGCCCTGAGCCAGGTGCAGCGCCGCGCGGTGAGTGAACTGCTGCGGGTGTCCCCGGTCGCCGACGACCTCGCCCGCCGATTCCAGGAGGCCGGGTTCTCACTCGCTCTGGTCGGCGGTTCGGTCAGGGACGCGCTGCTCGGCAGGCTCGGCAACGACCTGGACTTCACGACGGACGCCCGCCCCGAGGACGTGCTGAAGATCGTGCGCCCCTGGGCGGACGCCGTCTGGGAGGTCGGCATCGCCTTCGGCACGGTGGGGGCGCAGAAGGACGGCTATCAGATCGAGGTCACGACCTATCGGTCAGAGGCGTACGACCGGACCTCGCGCAAGCCCGAGGTGTCGTACGGCGACTCGATCGAGGAAGATCTCGTACGCCGCGACTTCACCGTGAACGCGATGGCGGTGGCCCTCCCCGAGAAGGAGTTCATCGACCCCCATGGTGGGCTTGGGGACCTCTCGGCACGCCTACTGCGTACTCCCGGCACGCCTGAGGACTCCTTTTCCGACGATCCGCTGCGCATGATGCGTGCCGCGCGTTTTGCCGCGCAGTTGGACTTCGAGGTGGCCCCCGAGGTCGTCTCGGCGATGACCGGGATGGCCGGCCGTCTCGAGATCGTCTCGGCGGAGCGGGTACGGGACGAGCTGAACAAGCTCATTCTGTCCGCCCACCCCCGCGAGGGCCTGAGCCTGCTGGTCGATACCGGCCTCGCCGAGTACGTCCTGCCCGAGCTCCCGGCGTTGCGGCTGGAACGGGACGAGCACCATCGGCACAAGGACGTCTACGACCACACGCTGATCGTTCTGGAGCAGGCGATCGCGCTCGAGGACGGCGGACCGGACCTCACTCTGCGGCTCGCCGCTCTGCTGCACGACATCGGCAAGCCCCGCACTCGTCGATTCGAGACGGACGGCAGGGTCTCCTTCCATCACCACGAGGTGGTGGGCGCCAAGATGACCAAGAAGCGCATGACTGCCCTGAAGTACTCCAACGAACTCGTCAAGGATGTCTCGCGTCTGGTCGAACTCCACCTGCGCTTCCACGGGTATGGAATGGGTGAGTGGACGGACTCGGCCGTCCGCCGCTACGTACGCGATGCCGGCCCGCTCCTGGAGCGGCTCCACAAGCTGACCCGCTCCGACTGCACGACGCGGAACAAGCGCAAGGCGAACGCCCTGTCTCGCGCGTACGACGGTCTGGAGGAGCGCATTGCCCAGCTCCAGGAGCAGGAGGAACTTGACGCCATCCGCCCGGACCTCGACGGCAACCAGATCATGGAGATCTTGAGCGTCGGCCCCGGGCCGGTGATCGGGCAGGCGTACAAGTTCCTGCTGGAACTGCGGTTGGAGAACGGGCCGATGGAACACGGCGAGGCCGTGACAGCACTCAAGGACTGGTGGGCCCAGACGTCACGGGCTTCTTGACGACAGGTGGGCACCTGCCTGTCCAGGACAGCAGAGCGGTGCGATGTTTCACGTGAAACATCGCACCGCTCTGCTGTCCTGGGAGTCGGTAAGGGGTGTGGTCACCGAGGGGGCGATGTTTCACGTGAAACATCGTGGCCCCCGCATCGTCGCCGCCTTGCCACCCCGAAGCGGGCCATGACCGCAGCGATCAGTCCGTAGATCACGGCCACGGTGATCACCAGAGCGGCTGAGCGGCCGTCCGGAGGAAGCATCAGAGCGGCCACGGCGGCGGCGCCGACGAAGGCGACGTTGAACAGAACGTCGTACAGGGAGAAGATCCGGCCCCGGTAGCCGTCGTCGACAGAGGACTGGACGATTGTGTCCGTGGAGATCTTCGCGCCCTGGGTGATCAGACCCAGGACGAACGCCGCGATCAACAGGGGCGCTTCCGCGAACGGCAGGCCGAGGGCCGGTTCGAGCAGTGCGGCGGCAGCGGAGCAGGTGACGATCCAGAGGCCCGGCCCCAACCGTCCGGCTGCCCAGGGCGTGATCACCGCAGCGGTGAAGAACCCGGCTCCCGAGATCCCCACGGCGAGACCGAGGAGGGCCAACCCCTGCTCGGAGTCGGGAGCCCCGGAACTGTCGGACGACCAGGCATACCGACAGAGCATGAGCACCATGACGGTCAGGGCGCCGTAGCAGAACCGCATCAGCGTCATCGAGGCCAACGCCCAGGCAGCCGTACGCCGCCCCGGTTCGGCAAGATGTCGTACGCCCGCCGCCAGGCCTCGCGCGGTCCCGGCGAGCGCCACCCACAGCCGAGGCTGCACCAACTCCGGTTCCGGGCCGAGCAGCTCTCGGGCGATACGCAGCGAGGCCAGGGCCGCGCACAGGTACAGGACCGAGCCGAGGAGGACGACCACCGCGTCGGAGTCCGAGACCACCAGCCGAACGGCGAAGGCAAGTCCGCCGCCGACGGTCGCGGCGAGCGTTCCGGCCGTCGGGGAGAGCGAGTTGGCGACGACCAGGCGGTCGGCGTCCACCACGCGGGGCAGTGCGGCGGAGAGCCCCGCCAGCACGAAGCGGTTGACCGCGGTGACGCACAGAGCGGAGACGTAGAAGAGCCAGTCGGGCACGTGGCTCAGGATCAGGACGGCTGTCACACACGCCAGCAGGGCGCGTAGCAGGTTTCCGTACAGCAGCACCTGGCGACGTCGCCAGCGGTCCAGCAGGACGCCCGCGAAGGGGCCGACGAGGGAGTACGGCAGGAGCAGGATCGCCATGGCGGAGGCGATCGCGGCCGCCGAGGTCTGCTTCTCGGGGGAGAACACGACGTACGTGGCGAGCGCGACCTGATAGACGCCGTCGGCTCCCTGGGACAGCAGCCGTACGGCCAGCAGGTGCCGGAAGTCTCGGAGGCGGAGCAGGACACGCAGGTCGCGCACGACGGACATGGGGCACAGCCTCACATACGGGGAGGGCCCCCGGGCGCATGACCCGGAGACCCTCAATAGCCCACTACCAGCGCCTGGTCAGCGCTCGACCTCGCCCTTGATGAACTTCTCGACGTTCTCTCGGGCCTCGTCGTCGAAGTACTGCACAGGCGGGGACTTCATGAAGTACGAGGACGCCGACAGGATCGGGCCGCCGATGCCGCGGTCCTTGGCGATCTTCGCGGCGCGCACGGCGTCGATGATGACACCAGCGGAGTTCGGGGAGTCCCAGACCTCGAGCTTGTACTCCAGGTTCAGCGGGACGTCACCGAATGCGCGGCCTTCGAGGCGGACGTACGCCCACTTGCGGTCGTCGAGCCAGGCCACGTAGTCGGACGGTCCGATGTGGACATTGTCGGCGCCGAGTTCGCGGTCACGGATCTGGGAGGTGACGGCCTGGGTCTTGGAGATCTTCTTGGACTCCAGGCGTTCGCGCTCGAGCATGTTCTTGAAGTCCATGTTGCCGCCGACGTTCAGCTGCATCGTGCGGTCCAGGACCACACCGCGGTCCTCGAACAGCTTCGCCATCACGCGGTGCGTGATCGTGGCGCCGACCTGCGACTTGATGTCGTCACCGACGATCGGGACGCCCGCCTCGACGAACTTGTCCGCCCACTCCTTGGTGCCGGCGATGAAGACCGGAAGCGCGTTGACAAAGGCGACCTTGGCGTCGAGGGCGCACTGGGCGTAGAACTTCGCCGCGGCCTCGGACCCGACGGGCAGGTAGCAGACGAGGACGTCGACCTGCTTGTCCTTGAGGACCTGGACCACGTCGACCGGGGCGTCGGCGGACTCCTCGATGGTCTCGCGGTAGTACTTGCCGAGGCCGTCGAGGGTGTGGCCGCGCTGCACGCTCACACCTGTGGCGGGCACGTCACAGATCTTGATGGTGTTGTTCTCGGAGGCGCCGATGGCGTCCGCGAGGTCGAGACCGACTTTCTTGGCGTCGACATCGAAGGCCGCGACGAACTCCACGTCACGGACGTGGTAGTCACCGAACTGCACGTGCATGAGGCCGGGGACCCTCGACGCCGGGTCGGCGTCCTTGTAGTACTCGACTCCCTGCACCAGCGACGCGGCGCAGTTGCCCACGCCGACGACGGCTACGCGAACCGAACCCATTCCGGTTGCTCCCTGTGTGTACGAGTGAGGTCCTGGCAGGGACCTCACGTGGTGGTGTCGCCGGGCGCTTCCGGCCCGGGGATGTCCCCGGGCCGGGGCAGGGCGCCCGGCGCTCCCTCTGTGGTGTCGCGAGCGGGTTCTCCGTGGGCGGGACCCTTCAGGTCCCGACCTGCCCGCTCGCTTTCGATGAGCTCGTTCAGCCAGCGCACTTCGCGCTCCACGGACTCCATCCCGTGGCGCTGGAGCTCGAGCGTGTAGTCGTCGAGGCGCTCGCGGGTGCGTGCCAGGGAGGCACGCATCTTCTCCAGCCGTTCCTCCAAACGGCTGCGACGGCCCTCCAGGACGCGCATGCGCACATCACGGGAGGTCTGCCCGAAGAACGCGAAGCGAGCAGCGAAGTGCTCGTCCTCGTAGGCGTCCGGACCCGTCTGCGAGAGCAGCTCCTCGAAGTGCTCCTTACCTTCCGCCGTCAACCGGTAGACGATCTTGGCGCGGCGGCCCGTGAGTGGGGCGGCGGCAGCATCTTCCGGGGTACCACCCGACTCCTCGATCAACCAGCCGTTCGCGACCAGCGTCTTGAGGCACGGGTAGAGCGTCCCGTAGCTGAACGCACGGAACACACCCAACGACGTGTTGAGTCGTTTGCGCAGCTCATAGCCGTGCATCGGGGCTTCGCGGAGCAGACCGAGGACAGCGAACTCGAGTATCCCGGAGCGCCGGCTCATCGTCGCCTCCCCTCTCCCGCTGGCCCTGTCGACACGTTTTATGCCGAGCTGATGTATCGACTCGATACATCCAGACGATAGAACGCCCCTACGGATGCGACAAGTGGGGATCCGGTGAACGGGGTCACATCACCGATTAGTAGGAAGCAAGTTGCCTGATTTGGGATGAAGTTCGGTGCTCAGTGGGTTTTGGCGGTGCGTAGTCTGTGCGGCATGCACACCACTGGGAGCCGAGTGACGTTTGAGCACGTCGTCGTCCTGGGTGCGGTACGGATGAATGCCAGCAGGGCCGCATCCGTACTTCGGGGGGACCGGAAACCAGCCGCCGTTTCCAGGCGCGCACGGGTGCGCCTGCCCGAGGAGTAGTCGTTCGATGAGCGAGCACCGTCGCAAACCGCCGCAGCCGCAGGGAGGCGGACGTGCCGCGGCCCGACGCGGCCAGTCGGCGTCCGCCGGCCGCCGCGCGGCACCGCGGGGCGCCACCGGGTCACTTTCCGACACCTATGGCGCGGGAGGTGAGGAGATCCAGTACGAGGG
This sequence comes from Streptomyces europaeiscabiei, assembly GCF_036346855.1. NCBI lineage: Bacteria > Bacillati > Actinomycetota > Actinomycetes > Kitasatosporales > Streptomycetaceae > Streptomyces > Streptomyces europaeiscabiei. The sequence continues at coordinate 5,239,629 of NZ_CP107841.1, read as the reverse complement.
CCGTGCCACTCGACGGGCGTCGCAGAGAAGCAGCGACCCCGGCGTCGGCGGCCGCCGTAGAGCCGCCGAACCCGCAGGGCGTGGACCCGGCCGTGGCCGTGGCGCGGCTCCGCCAGGGAAGAAGCGCCTTATCGACTACCCGCGTGCCGGCAAATACGGGGCGATGCGCTGGGTGCCGTCGTGGCGCCAGGTGACCGGGCTGTTCATCGGGTTCTTCGGAAGCCTGGTGGCGGCGGCGGGCATCGGATACGCGGTCGTGGCCGTACCCAACCCTGCCGAGGCCGCGACGGCGCAGAACAACGTCTACTACTGGTCGGACGGCTCGCAGATGGTCGCGACGGGTGGTGAGGTCAACCGCCAGATCATCGCGTACGAGAAGATCCCCAAGGAGATGCGCTACGCCGTCATGTCGGCCGAGAACAAGACGTTCGAGACCGACAGCGGCGTCGACCCGATGGGTATCGCCCGAGCCGTCGTCAACATGGCCAAGGGTGGTCAGACGCAGGGTGGTTCGACCATCACCCAGCAGTACGTGAAGAACGCCATGCTCGACGACCAGTCGCAGACCCTGTCGCGGAAGGTCAAGGAGCTCTTCATCTCGGTCAAGGTGGGCACCTCGGTCGAGAAGGAAGACATCATGCGGGGGTACCTGAACACCGCGTACTACGGACGCGGTGCGTACGGTATTCAGGCGGCCGCCCGCACGTACTTCGGCGAGGACGCCGACAAGCTCGATCCGAGCCAGTGCGCCTTCCTCGCCGCTGTCCTCAAGGGCGCCACGTACTACGACCCGGCCGGCGCGCCGTCGATCGACCCGGAGGCCTCGCCGGAGAACAACCGCAAACGGGCCACGTTGCGCTGGCGCTGGATCCTCGACGAGATGGTCAAGGACAAGCACCTGTCCGCGGCAGAACGGGCGAAGTACCCCGACTTCCCCAAGATCCAGAGCCCACGGTCGAACGCCCAGCTGGGGGGCCAGATCGGCTACCTCGTCGACACGGCCAAGGGTTACATCCTCAACAACACGAATATCGACCAGAAGGCGCTCGAGCGGGGCGGCTACGAGATCCACACGACTTTCGACAAGAACAAGGTCAAGGAACTCGAGAAGGCCGTGGCGAAGGTCCGCAAGGGGAACATCAAGCCCGACCTGCGTCCGAAGACCGACACCCATGTGCAGTTCGGCGGCGCGTCGGTGAATCCGAAGTCGGGTGCCATCGAGGCGATCTACGGCGGTGTGGACGCCACCAAGCACTTCACCAACAACGCCGATGTCACCGGTGCGCAGGTCGGTTCGACGTTCAAGACGTACGTCCTCGCGGCAGCCATGACCTGGGGCAAGCGCGACCCCAACCTCGATGGGGACCAGGCGCAGGACGAGCGCACCATCGTCTCGCCGAAGAGCCTTTACAGCGGCAGGAACAACCTCAAGATCAAGGACTACGACGGCCAGGTCTGGACGAATGAGAAGGGTGAGGAGTGGCTACAGGCCAACGACGATGACGCGTCGTACGGCAGTGCGCCGAAGTACCAGATCGACCTCCGTGAGGCGATGCGGGTCTCGGCGAACTCGGCCTTCGTGCAGCTGGGCATGGACGTCGGTCTGGACCGGGTGAAGGAAGCGGCCATCGAGGCGGGCCTCAAGGAGAGCAGCCTGGCCGGCACCAGCTTCCCGTCCTTCTCGATCGGTATCTCCGACCCCAGCGCGATCCGTATGGCCGGCTCCTACGCGACCTTCGCCGCCAGCGGCAAGCAGAACGACCCGTTCTCGGTGAAGACGGTCGAGTACGACGGTCTGACGAGGTTCGACCACGACGAAATCGCCGAGCCCAAGCGGGCCTTCACGTCGGAGGTCGCCGACAACGTCACCGACGTCCTCAAGACCGTCGTCGACGAGGGAACCGGTACGTCGGCCCAGCTCACCGGCCGTGAGGTGGCGGGCAAGACCGGTACCACCGACGGCAACAAGTCGGCCTGGTTCGTCGGGTACACCCCGCAGTTGTCGACCGCGATCAGCATGTACCGCATGGACGACGACGAGTCGAACAAGAACCGCAAGTTCTTGGAGATGTACGGCACGGGTGGCCAGGAGACGATCCACGGTGCGTCGTTCCCGGCCGAGATCTGGCACGACTACATGGAGGACGCGCTCAAGGGCGAGCCGGCTGTGGACTTCCCCGAGCCCCAGCCGATCGGTGTGATCGTGAACGACGACCCGGACCCGACGCCGACCCCGACGCCGACCGAGTCCGAGGAGGAGCGCCCCGAGCCGAGCCCGACGCCGACCGAGAGCGAGATCCTGCCGTCGCCGACACCCAGCGAGACCTGCCGCAACCCGTTCGACACCACCTGTGAGGACACCGGCGAGACGGACGCGGGCGGTACGGACGCCGGTGGAACCGTTGGTGGGGTGACCCCGACCCCGACGGAGTCGGAGGACGATACGAGAGGCAATCAGAACGGGGGACTCTTCGGAGGCTCCGAAGGGTAGCCCCCCGCTCGGCAGAATGTGTTTCACGTGAAACAAGGGCCACCCCACCGGTCAGGTGCGGTGGCCCTTGCCGTTCCTGTGGGACCCGGGCATCAGGAGGCCAGGGCGTGTTTCACGTGAAACATGGGCTGTCGCACACGACGGGATGCGGTAGCCCTCGGCGTATTCCCAGGCGCGTACGGCAGGATGTGCGGCATGCCCAGTGCAGAGACGACGCGAGTGAGCGTGGACGAGCCGGAGCCCGTGCGGCCGACCAGGGAGGACGAGGTCGCTTCGACCGGCAGTGAGCTGATCGGCGGCCCGATCGGGCGACGGGCGCTGCTCGGCACGTCCTGGTGGACGCCGGTACGGGTTGTGGCGCTTGTGGCGATCGGCGTGTTCGCGCTCGGCATGGTGCAGAAGCTGCCCTGCTATGACGGCGCCTGGTTCTTCGGGGCCAGCTCCCAGTACACGCACGCCTGCTACTCGGACATCCCCCACCTCTACCAGGGGCGTGGCTTCGCCGACGGGCTCGTGCCGTACTTCGACAAGATCCCCGGCGACATGGAGTACCTCGAGTACCCGGTGCTGACCGGTGTGTTCATGGAGGTCGCCGCCTGGCTCACCCCGGGCAGCGGTACCATCCAGGAACAAGAGCAGTGGTACTGGATGGTCAACGCAGGGATGCTGATGGCGTGCGCGGCGGTCATCGCTGTCTGCTGCGCGCGCATTCACCGCCGACGCCCCTGGGACGGCCTTCTGGTGGCTCTGGCGCCCGCTTTCGCGCTGACCGCCACCATCAACTGGGACCTGCTCGCCGTGGCTCTGCTGGCCGCAGCGATGCTGATGTGGTCGCGCGGGAGGCCCCTCGCCTTCGGTGTGCTGATCGGACTCGCCACTGCCGCCAAGTTCTATCCGTTCCTGGTGCTCGGACCGCTCTTCGTGCTGTGCTGGCGGGCGGGCAAGTGGCGCGCGTTCGTGACCGCTCTGCTAGGCACCGTCGGGGCCTGGCTCGCGGTGAACATCCCGGTGATGCTCCTTGCCCCCGACGGATGGGCGAAGTTCTACCGCTTCAGCCAGGAACGTGGCGTTGACTTCGGCTCCTTCTTCCTCGTCGTCGCGCAGCGGATGAACATCCAGATCACGGCCGAGACCGCGAACGCGTATGCGATGGTCTCGATGGTGCTCGTCTGCGCGGGCATCGCCGCGCTCACACTGACCGCACCGCGCCGCCCGCGCTTCGCGCAACTTGCCTTCCTGATCGTCGCGGCCTTCATCCTCACCAACAAGGTCTACTCGCCGCAGTACGTGCTCTGGCTGGTGCCGCTCGCCGCGCTGGCCCGGCCCCGCTGGCGGGACTTCCTCATCTGGCAGGCGTGCGAAGTGGCGTACTTCCTGGGGATCTGGATGTACCTCGCGTACACGACCAGCGGGGACGCCCACAAGGGTCTGCCTGCCGAGGGCTACCAACTCGCCATCATGGCGCACCTGTTGGGGACGCTGTACCTGTGCGTCCTCGTCGTGCGGGACATCTTCATGCCCGAGCGCGACACGGTGCGCCGGGCGGGCGACGACGATCCCTCCGGTGGAGTGCTCGACGGCGCGGAGGACGTTCATGTGTACGGCGCGGCGGCCCATCCCCCGCGGCACGCGATGCACTTCGAAGGGGCACAGGTGGAGTGGGGAAGCCGTGATCCGGGAAACAGTTCGCCCTGAGCGAACAGAGCGCGGGCAGGTAACGCGGAGGGCCGTACACGAGGTCTCGTGTACGGCCCTCCGCGTTGCACCGCGGATGATCCGTCCGGCGATTCGTTCCCTCGCCTCTCGGGAGGCAGGGGCTCAGCGGTCGACGATCCGGTCGAACTGCGTGGTGGTGTGCCGCAGATGGGCCACCAGTTCCTCGCCGACCTTCGGCTCCGGGGCGTCCGACGGCACGAAGAGGATCGACACCTGCATGTGCGGCGGCTCGGCGAACCAGCGCTGTTTGCCGCCCCAGACGAATGGAGAAAGGTTCCGGTTGACCGTGGCGAGGCCTGCCCGTGCGACGCCCTTGGCGCGCGGCATGACGCCGTGCAGCGCCTTCGGCGCCTCCAGACCCACCCCGTGCGACGTACCGCCCGCCACGACGACCAGGAAGCCGTCGGAGGCCGCCTTCTGCTGCCGGTAACCGAAGCGGTCGCCCTTGGCGACGCGGGTCACGTCCAGCACGGCCCCGCGGTACTCGGTCGCCTCGTGGTCACCCAGCCACAGCCGCGTGCCGATGCGGGCCCGGAAACGGGTCTGCGGGAACTGCTGCTGGAGGCGGATGAGGTCCTCGGACTTGAGGTGGCTCACGAACATGGTGTGCAGAGGCAGCCGGGCCGCGCGCAGGCGGTCCATCCAGCCGATGACCTCCTCGACGGCGTCCGAGCCGTCGGTGCGGTCCAGCGGCAGGTGGATGGCGAAGCCCTCCAGGCGCACGTTCTCTATGGCTGCGTGGAGCTGGGGCAGTTCCTGCTCGCTCACTCCGTGCCGCTTCATCGAGGACATGACCTCGATGACGACACGGGCACCCACGAGCCCGTACACGCCGTCGACCGACGACACGGAACGGATGACACGGTCGGGCAGGGGTACGGGCTCCTCAGCGCGCCGGTAGGGCGTCAGCACCAGCAGGTCGCCGCTGAACCAGTCCTTGATCCGGGCGGCCTCGTACGTGGTGCCGACGGCGAGGATGTCCGACCCGAGGCGCGTGGCCTCTTCCGCCAGCTTCTCGTGCCCGAAGCCGTAGCCGTTGCCCTTGCAGACGGGGACGAGTCCCGGGAACTGCTCCTGAACATGCTTGTGGTGTGCCCGCCAGCGCGCGGTGTCGACGTACAGCGTGAGCGCCATGGACGGTCCCGGAACCTTTCTCGTGGCTGCGGTGTATCAGAGGTATGGAAGCAAAAACGGGGGCGTCAGCGGCGCGACATGTAGATGTCGAGTGCCTTGTGGAGCAGCTTGTTCAGCGGGAAGTCCCACTCACCGAGGTATTCGGCGGCCTGTCCGCCCGTGCCCACCTTGAACTGGATCAGACCGAAGAGGTGATCCGTCTCGTCCAGCGAGTCGGAGATACCGCGCAGGTCGTAGACGGTCGCGCCAAGAGCGTAGGCGTCGCGCAGCATGCGCCACTGCATCGCGTTCGAGGGCCGGACCTCACGGCCGATGTTGTCCGAGGCACCGTAGGAGTACCAGACGTGCCCGCCGACGACCAGCATGGTCGCGGCGGACAGGTTCACGCCGTTGTGCCGGGCGAAGTAGAGCCGCATGCGGTTGGGGTCCTCGGTGTTGAGGGCCGTCCACATACGTTGGAAGTACGACAGCGGGCGGGGCCGGAAGCGGTCGCGCAGGGCCGTGATCTCGTACAGCCGCTGCCACTCCTCCAGGTCTTGGTAACCGCCCTGGACGACCTCGACGCCCGCCTTCTCGGCCTTCTTGATGTTGCGGCGCCACAGCTGGTTGAAGTTTCTGTGAACCTCTTCCAGGGAGCGGTTGGCCAGCGGCACCTGGTAGACGTAGCGGGGCTGTACGTCACCGAAGCCGGCCCCGCCGTCCTCGCCCTGCTGCCAGCCCATGCGGCGCAGTTTGTCGGCGACCTCGAAGGCGCGTGGCTCGATGAAGTCGGCCTCGATGTCACGCAGACGCTTCACGTCCGGGTTCTGGATGCCCGCCTTGATGGAGGTGGCTTCCCAACGCCTGATGATCACCGGTGGGCCCATCTTCACCGAGAAGGCGCCCTGCTGCTTCAGATGCGCGAGCATCGGCTCCAGCCAGTCGGTGAGGTTCGGGGCGAACCAGTTGATGACCGGGCCCTCGGGCAGATAGGCGAGATAGCGCTTGATCTTGGGCAGTTGGCGGTACAGCACCAGGCCGGCGCCGACCATCTCACCGGTCTTGTCGTCGAACCACCCGAGGCTCTCGGAGCGCCACTCGGCCTTGACGTCGGCCCAGGCCGGGACCTGCATGTGGCTAGCCGAGGGCAGGCTCTGGATGTAAGCCAGATGCTGCTCACGGCTGATCGTCCTCAGGGTCAGGCTCATTCAGGGCGCTCCTCGGGCTGGTGTGTCCCCATGGGTACAGGGGCTCCGGCTCTCGCGCCGAAGCCTACTGCGCCCTGCGGGCGCCTCGAATGGCCGTATGGAACCTGGGGCCCGGCCAGTATGCGGCCGGGACACCAGGTGGTGCTATTCGGCTGCTTGGTCCGATGTAGGGCGGCGGACAGCTACAAGTACGGTCCGCCGCCCGCGCGGCCGGGGTACGGAGTCAGCCGATGACCCCGCCGAAGAGACCTCCATGGGCCATGCCGAGGAAGAAGCCGACGGCCGAGGCACCGAGACCCACGATCAGGCCGAAGCGCTCACGGGTCGTCTCCGAGATGAACTGCCCGTACGCGCCGGTCAGAATCCCCACCAACCCTGCCCAGGAACTGAGCAGGTGCAGATGGTGGAACATCGCGGTGACGAAGGAGACCGCCCCGAGTACGAGCGTCATGGCCAGCAGGGTGTCCTGTACTGGGTGGGGCTTGTCGTCGGTGGCGAACAGAGAGCCGGCGATGTTGGGTCGCAATGTCTGTGCCATAGGGCACCTCCTGCGGAAGGCGGCGCATCGTAGCGCCATACACACCCGATGTGTACAGACTGACGGTCACCACCCCTGGATTTCAACCGGAAGCGGGGGTGCAGGTAGTCTGTAGCGTCTGCACCGGTGTCTGCCCAGGCCATGGCAGGGATCCCCAGCGGGGACCCCGATTGTCAGTGGCTGCCGATACCGTTGCGTACGCATCACGACCCTCCTGCCACGGAACGACCGTGGCCGCTGAGTCCAAAGGAGGTGGGTTCTACATGCGTCACTACGAGGTGATGGTCATCCTCGACCCCGATCTGGAGGAGCGCGCTGTCGCCCCTCTGATCGAGAACTTCCTCTCCGTCGTCCGTGAGGGCAACGGAAAGGTCGAGAAGGTCGACACCTGGGGCCGTCGTCGTCTCTCGTACGAGATCAAGAAGAAGCCTGAGGGCATCTACTCGGTCATCGATCTGCAGGCCGAGCCTGCGGTCGTCAAGGAGCTCGACCGCCAGATGAACCTGAACGAGTCGGTCCTCCGGACCAAGGTCCTCCGCCCCGAGACCCACTGAGCTCTCCCGCTCAGCTGATCCCGGGATCCGAGTAGCAGCACTAGCAGCCAGCAGCAAACCCGCCGAGAGGTACCCCCATGGCAGGCGAGACCGTCATCACGGTCGTCGGCAATCTTGTCGACGACCCCGAGCTGCGCTTCACCCCTTCCGGTGCGGCGGTCGCGAAGTTCCGTGTCGCGTCCACTCCCCGCACCTTCGACCGTCAGACCAACGAGTGGAAGGACGGCGAGAGCCTGTTCCTGACCTGCTCGGTCTGGCGTCAGGCGGCGGAGAACGTCGCCGAGTCGCTCCAGCGAGGCATGCGCGTCATCGTGCAGGGCCGGCTGAAGCAGCGGTCCTACGAGGACCGTGAGGGCGTCAAGCGCACGGTCTACGAGCTGGACGTCGAGGAAGTCGGCGCCAGCCTGCGCAGTGCCACGGCCAAGGTCACCAAGACCGCCGGCGGTGGCCGCGGTGGCCAGGGTGGTTACGGCGGCGGTGGCGGCGGTAACGGTGGCGGCCAGGGTGGCGGCGGCTGGGGCGGAAGCTCCGGCGGCGGCCAGCAGGGCGGCGGCGCTCCCGCCGACGACCCGTGGGCCAGCGGCGCTCCTGCCGGTGGCAACCAGGCCGGCAACCAGGGCGGCAGCGGCGGCGGCTGGGGCGGAAGCTCCGGCGGCGGTGGCGGCTACTCGGACGAGCCCCCCTTCTAAGGCTTCCTGGCCGGATCACCGGTCCTCGAGGTCGAAGGCGGGGCCGTACCCCAAACTTCTTGATCACACAGGAGAAACACCATGGCGAAGCCGCCTGTGCGCAAGCCTAAGAAGAAGGTCTGCGCTTTTTGCAAGGACAAGGTCACGTACGTGGACTACAAGGACACGAACATGCTGCGGAAGTTCATTTCCGACCGCGGCAAGATCCGTGCCCGTCGCGTGACCGGCAACTGCACGCAGCACCAGCGTGACGTCGCCACGGCCGTCAAGAACAGCCGTGAGATGGCGCTGCTGCCCTACACGTCCACCGCGCGCTAAGGAAGGGTGACCGAATAATGAAGATCATCCTTACTCACGAGGTCTCCGGCCTCGGCGCTGCAGGAGACGTCGTCGACGTCAAGGACGGCTACGCTCGCAACTACCTGATCCCGCGGAAGTTCGCTATCCGCTGGACCAAGGGTGGCGAGAAGGACGTCGAGCAGATCCGTCGTGCTCGCAAGATCCACGAGATCCAGACCATCGAGCAGGCCAACCAGATCAAGGGCCAGCTCGAGGCTGTCAGGGTCCGTCTGGCTGTCCGCTCCGGCGACGCCGGTCGTCTCTTCGGTTCCGTCACTCCGGCCGACATCGCTTCCGCGATCAAGGCTTCCGGTGGCCCCGAGGTCGACAAGCGCCGCATCGAGCTGACTTCTGCGATCAAGACGCTGGGCGCCCACGAGACGTCCGTGCGTCTTCACCCCGAGGTTGCCGCCAAGGTCAACATCGAGGTCATCGCGGCCTAAGGGTCGCGCTCGCTGAAGCGGTGTATGGGGCCGCACCCTGTGAAGGGTGCGGCCCCACATGCTTGTCGGGTCCATTGCTGACCGGTGTCGATCGACTCAGGATGTCAGCGAAGCGACTGTTTCACGTGAAACACAGAGAGTTGGGCGATGTTTCACGTGAAACGACGCCGGATGCAAGTCCTGCAATCAGCGCGTCGCTCCGGTGACGATCCATAGGCCGGAACGGGATCGCAGCCAGAGAGTCAGCATGCGTGTTGCCATCATGAGTGTCATGGCGCCCCAGAGGGCGGTGAGACCACCGCCGAAGGTGGGGACGAGCAGAGCGGCCGGGATGAAGACCGCCAGGGTCAGCAACATGGCTCGGGCGAGGTAGGGGCCGTCTCCAGCGCCCACGAGTACGCCGTCGAGAACGAAGACGATCCCAGAGATCGGCTGGGCGAGCGCCACGACGATGAGAGCGGGGAGCGCGGTTGCCTGCACCGTCGGGTCGTCTGTGAAGAGCGGGATGAACACGGGGCGGGCGAGGATCACCAGCAGTCCGAGGACGGCACCCGTGGCGATCCCCCACTGCACCATCCGGCGGCAGGCCTCGCGGGCTCCCTGGGCGTCGCCCGCGCCGAGGTAGCGGCCGATGATGGCCTGTCCGGCGATGGCGATTGCGTCCAAAGCGAAGGCGAGCAGGCTCCAGAGCGCGAGAATGATCTGGTGCGCGGCGATGTCCTTGTCCCCGAGCCGGGCGGCGACCGCCGTGGCGATCATGAGGACGGCTCGCAGTGAGAGCGTACGGACCAGCAGGGGCGCCCCTGCCTGAGCCGAGGCACGTATGCCGATGGCATCCGGACGCAATGAGGCGCCATGTCTGCGGGCACCGCGGATCACCACCCAGAGGTATGCGACAGCCATGCCGACCTGGGCGATGACCGTGCCCCAGGCGGATCCCGCGATGCCCAGGTCGGCGCCATAGACAAGGCCTGCGTTCAGGGCGCCGTTGGCGACGAAGCCCGCCACGGCGACGTACAGAGGTGTCTTCGTGTCCTGGAGGCCTCGCAGTACACCGGTGGCGGCGAGTACGACGAGCATGGCCGGGATCCCGAGTGCCGAGATGCGCAGATAGGTCGTGGCATAGGGAGTCGCGGTGTCCGAGGTACCGAAGAGGGCGACGAGCATGGGTGCCGTGGGCACGACGACAGCGACGACGGCCGCGCCCAGCAGCAGGGCGAGCCAGATGCCGTCCATGCCCTGGCGGATGGCTGCCCGCAGATCCCCGGCTCCGACGCGTCGGGCGACTGCGGCCGTGGTGGCGTAGGCGAGGAAGACGAAGACGCTCACCGCGGTGACGAGGAGGGCCGAAGCGACGCCGAGGCCGGCCAGTTGCGCGGTCCCTAGGTGGCCGACGATGGCGGTGTCGACCATCAGGAAGAGTGGCTCGGCGACGAGCGCGCCGAAGGCCGGAACAGCCAGCGTGATGATCTCACGATCGTGTCGGCGCCGGGTGGTCCTGCGGAGCGCGGAAGCCTGTGTCATGACCACCAATCTAATCTTCCACAGGTAAGAGATGCAATGGGCTAGTGACTATTACATGGCGCCTGGTCCAGTGCGTTCTCGCGCAGGGAACGTGATGATCTTGATCCGGTCGGGAAAGTTTTTCTTCTGCACAGCCAGTGGACGGTAAAAGTGCAGGTCAGGGAGTATTCGTCGGAAGGGGCGAGGTCTTGTTCACAGCCCTGTCCACCGAGTCGTGCACAGGTTTTGTGGGGTTCTCCACAGCATCCGGGCCGTCGTCCACATGGCCTGTGGATAACCAGATTGGCTGACGGTGCCGACGGGCCTACGGTGGTGCGGCGCCCGCTCCTCGGCAGATCGCGAAAACCTCGCAAAACCGACGCGCCAGAACCGGAGTTGGGCCTCTTATTTGTCAGTGTCGTGCCGTAGAAATGAGAAGCACGGCGAGGTCCGCTCGGCGGACGGGAGGAGGTCGCTCGGTGAGCATTTCCGAGCCCTTGGACGACCCGTGGGCCGACAGCGGGCCGAGTGATCGTCTGCCCTCCTCCCGCCGACGTCACGACGAGGGCGGGAAGAGCAGGGACGAGCGGCACGACCGCGGCCGGGACAACGGGGAGTGGGACGGCGGAGGTTCGGCCTTCGAACGTGTGCCACCGCAGGACCTCGACGCCGAGCAGTCGGTCCTCGGCGGCATGTTGCTGTCGAAGGACGCCATCGCCGACGTGGTCGAGATCCTCAAGGGCCCCGACTTCTACAAGCCGGCGCACGAGACGATCTACCAGGCGATTCTCGACATCTACGCCAAGGGAGAGCCCGCCGACCCCATCACCATTGCCGCCGAGCTCACCAAGCGCGGAGAGATCACCAAGGTCGGCGGCGCCTCGTATCTGCACACCCTGGTCCAGACGGTGCCGACGGCGGCGAACGCCGAGTACTACGCGGAGATCGTCCATGAGCGCGCCGTCCTGCGCCGCCTGGTCGAGGCCGGTACCCGCATCACCCAGATGGGATACGCGGCCGACGACGATGTGGACGAGATCGTCAACAGAGCCCAGGCCGAGATCTTCGCGGTCACCGAGCAGCGCACCACCGAGGACTATCTGCCGCTCGGCGACATCATGGAGGGCGCGCTCGACGAGATCGAGGCGATCGGTTCACGGTCGGGGGAGATGACCGGTGTGCCGACGGGCTTCACCGACCTCGACCAGCTCACCAACGGTCTGCATCCGGGCCAGATGATCATCATCGCGGCCCGTCCCGCCATGGGTAAGTCCACTCTGGCGCTGGACTTCGCGCGCGCTTGTTCGATCAAGCACAACATGCCGAGCGTGATCTTCTCGCTCGAAATGGGGCGCAACGAGATCGCGATGCGTCTGCTGTCGGCCGAGGCGCGCGTGGCCCTGCACCACATGCGCTCCGGCACGATGACGGACGAGGACTGGACGCGACTGGCCCGCCGGATGCCGGACGTCTCGGCCGCACCGCTCTTCATCGACGACTCCCCGAACCTGTCGATGATGGAGATTCGCGCCAAGTGCCGACGCCTGAAGCAGCGCAACGACCTGAAGCTCGTCATCATCGACTATCTGCAGCTCATGCAGTCCGGCGGCAAGCGGTCCGAGAGTCGCCAGCAGGAAGTCTCGGACATGTCGCGAAACCTGAAGCTGCTGGCCAAGGAGCTAGAGCTGCCGGTGATCGCGCTGTCGCAGCTCAACCGTGGCCCTGAGCAGCGCACGGACAAGAAGCCCATGGTCTCCGACCTGCGAGAGTCGGGATCGATCGAGCAGGACGCGGACATGGTGATCCTGCTGCACCGCGAGGACGCGTACGAGAAGGAGTCGCCGCGCGCGGGCGAGGCCGACATCATCGTGGGCAAGCACCGTAACGGTCCGACGGCCACGATCACGGTCGCCTTCCAGGGCCACTACTCGCGGTTCGTGGACATGGCACAGACCTGACCCGAGAAAATGCGCTCGACGCACGGTGTCCGGCCCGATGGACTGGGCGCATGACAACACCTCAGGAAGAGCTGCTTCCCGCCACGCGCCGGGCTCTGCTGCACCGTATCGCCGTCGCTCAGACCGAGGGGCGGGCACCGTCGCTGGTCGCGGCGGTGGTCCGGGGCGGGGAGACGGTGTGGAACGGGGCGCGGACCATGGTTGAGGGGCACGCGCCGGACGCGAACGTGCAGTACCGGATCGGCTCGATCACCAAGACCTTCACCGCTGTTCTGGTCCTGCGGCTTCGTGACGAGGGTGTGCTGGACCTCGGCGACCCGCTGGAGAAGCAGCTGCCGGGAACCGGCGCGGGGGAGGCGACCATCGCCGAACTTCTCGCGCACACGGGCGGACTGGCGGCCGAGTCGCCGTCGCCCTGGTGGGAGCGCACTCCGGGCTCCCTGCGCCCGGAACTGGCCGATGTGCTCGGCGAGCGGCCCCACCGCCACCCCGTCGGCCGCCGCTTCCACTATTCCAACCCCGGCTTCACTCTCCTCGGCGCGCTCGTCGAACAGTTGCGGGGCGCTCCCTGGGAGGACGTCCTGCGGCGCGAGGTGCTCGAACCGCTCGGCCTGCTCCGCACGACGTGGCACCCGGAGGCACCGCATGCCGGCGGCTGGGCCGTGCATCCCTGGGCGGACGTGATGCTGCCTGAGCAGGTCGAGGACTTGGGCCGTATGGGCCCCGCCGGTCAACTCTGGTCGACGGCGGCCGACTTGGCGCGCTTCGCGGTCTTCCTGGCCCAGGGGGACGACCGGGTGCTGAGTGCGGAGTCCGTCCGGGAGATGCGGACGCCGGCGGCGCCGGGAGAGGCCGCCGACGTGTCGGCCGGTTCGGCCTACGGGCTCGGGATGCAGCTTCAGCACCGGGACGGCCGGTTCCTCGTCGGTCACAGTGGTTCGGTTCCCGGCTTCCTCGCACAGCTCATCATCAGTGTCGAGGACGATGTGGCGGCCGTCGTGCTGACCAACTGCACCTCCGGGCCGGTGGTCTCGGAGGTGGCCGCCGACCTCGTCCGCATCGTGGCGGAGGCCGAGCCGCGGATCCCTGAGCCTTGGCGGCCGTTGCCCGAGGTGGACCGCTCGGTCCTGGAGTTGGCCGGCCCTTGGTACTGGGGGACGTACAGTTTCGCGTTGCGTCTCCTAGCCGACGGCGGGCTTTCACTGGACCCGCTCTCCGCCACCCTGCGCGGCGCTCGCTTCCGGGTCAACGACGACGGCAGTTGGACCGGGCTCAACGGCTACTTCGCCGGCGAGCTCCTGCGGGCCGTACGAAGGCCCGACGGGACCGCGAGCCACCTGGACCTCGGGTCGTTCGTGTTCACGCGCCAGCCGTACGACGAGGGGGCTCCGGTGCCGGGTGGAGTGGATCCCGAGGGGTGGCGCGGGATCTCGTAGGCGCGGTTCCGTGAGTGATGGGGTTCCGGCTCGCGATGTTTCACGTGAAACGGGGCCCCACAGGAAGTCTCGGAATCGCTGCTCAGAGCGGCAGTTTGAAACCCACGTGGGTGGCCTCGAAGCCGAGCCGCTCGTAGAAACGGTGGGCGTCGGTGCGTGTGACGTCGGACGTCAGCTGCACCAACCGGCAGCCCTGCTCCCGTGATGAGTCGACCGCCCACTCGATGAGCAGCGTACCGAGTCCGCTGCCGCGCTCATCGGCATGGACCCGCACTCCTTCGATGATCGAGCGAGTGGAGCCGCGCCGGGAGAGGCCGGGGACGACCGTCAGCTGGAGCGTGCCGACGACACGGTTCTCGCGGACGGCGACCACCACGTGCTGGTTGGGGTCGCTGCTGAGGCGCTCCAGCGCTGCCAGGTAGGGGGTGAGGTCCTCCGGGGATTCGCGCCGGGCGCCCAAGGGGTCGTCGGCCAGCATCGCGACGATCTCCGGGACGTCGTCCTCGGTCGCCGGGCGAATTTCGAGCTCTCCCATACCCGCACCCTATGCGGGCGCGTTCAGCGACTCCACGACGCGGACCAGGGGGACCAGTTCGGGATTCTTGGCCGCCTCGTCCAAGGCCTCGCGCAGGGCAACGTCATTGGTGGGGCGTGCCGCCGCGAGGAGTTGAAGGCCAGACTCGGAGACGTCGGTGTAGATGCCCCGGCGGTCGGTCGGACACAGGTAGCGCGCGAGCAGAGCGCGGTCCTCGAGGCGGGTGACCAGTCGGGTGGTGGCGCTCTGGCTGAGGACGACCGCGTCCGCGACCTGCTTCATCTGAAGGTGCCCGCCCTCGCCGTCGTGCTGGCGGCTCAGCACGTCGAGCAGGGAGTACTCGCGCACGCTCAGGCCATGCCCCGACTGCAGTGCGCGCTCGATGTGAGCCTCGATGCGCCCGTGCAGCAAGGAGAGAGCGCACCAGCCCTGGGCGAGGGCGGTGAGCGCGGGATCCGTCGCTGTCATCGGTGTTCCTCCGTCCCGGAGCGGCTGCCCTCCAGGATAGGCCACCCAGGCAATTGCCCGCCTGTACCCATAGAGCGCGTATGCAATTATTGTGAACGCTCATAAGGTGCATCCGCATTCTTCTGGAAGGTGTACGTCCTCATGCCTCTTGCGATTCTGGCTCTGGCGATCGGGGCCTTCGGCATCGGCACGACAGAGTTCGTGATCATGGGGGTGCTGCCCGAGGTCGCGGGCGACTTCGGTGTCTCCATCCCCACCGCGGGATTCCTCGTGACCGGCTACGCACTGGGCGTTGTCTTCGGAGCGCCGATCATGACCGCTCTGGGCACGAGGGTGTCCCGCAGGCGGATGCTCATGCTGCTGATGGGGCTGTTCATCGCGGGCAATCTGCTCTCCGCGCTCGCTCCCGCCTACTCCGTCATGCTGCTCGGTCGTGTGGTCGCCTCACTCGCGCACGGTGCCTTCTTCGGCATCGGCTCGGTGGTCGCGGCCGGACTCGTCGCCCCCGATCGGAAGGCCGGTGCCCTCGCGATGATGTTCAGCGGTCTGACCGTCGCGAACGTCGTCGGAGTGCCGCTGGGCACCCTGATCGGGCAGTCCGTCGGCTGGCGGGTCACTTTCGCCGGGGTCGCAGTGCTGGGTGTCGTCGGGCTGCTGGGCATCGCCCGGCTGGTCCCCGAGACAGCCAGGCCGAAGGACGTGCGCCTCCGCCACGAGCTGGCCGCCTTCAAGAACGTCCAAGTCCTCCTGGCCATGGCGATGACGGTGCTGGGCTTCGGTGGTGTCTTCGCGGCCATCACCTACATCGCCCCGATGATGACGCACGTCGCCGGCTTCGCCGATTCCTCCGTCACCTGGCTCCTCGTCCTCTTCGGCCTCGGCATGGTCGGCGGCAACCTCGTGGGCGGTAAGTACGCCGACCGTGCGCTGATGCCCATGCTGTATGTCTCACTGGGCGCCCTGGCCGTGGTCCTCGCACTGTTCTCGATCACCGCCCACGACAAGATCGCTGCAGCCGTGACCATCGTGCTGGTCGGCGCCCTGGGCTTCGCGGCCGTGCCGCCGCTGCAGAAGCGGGTCCTCGACCATGCGCACGGCGCACCCACGATGGCCTCGGCCGTGAACATCGGTGCCTTCAACCTCGGCAACGCGCTCTCCGCCTGGCTCGGCGGCCTCGTCATCGACGCGGGCCTCGGCTACACGGCACCCAGCTGGGTCGGAGCCGTCCTCGCCGTGAGTGCTCTCGTGCTGGCGCTCATCGCGGCGATGCTGGAGCGCAGGGGGAGCTCCACCGGTACCGTCGTCGCGGGCGCCGGTGTGAGCGCACAGCGGACAGCCGTCCACCACTGACGGGCGGCCAGCCGAGTCCGCCGTCCCCGGTGTCTCAGCCCGCTGCCACGGTCAGCGGGGCGTACCGCCGGGTCCAGTCGCCCGGTAGCTCGGGGAGCCCGTACGTCATCACCGAGTTGAAGGCGATCGACGCCAGGCCGCGCTCCTTCGCCCACGTCAGCAGTTCCTCGTGGCGCACGTCGATGTCGGTGCGCAACGGGCGGTCGGTGTGGGCGGCCAGGGAAGCGACGAGTGCCTTCGCCGTCCGTGTGTCACGGGCGATCAGAGGGCCGACGACATGGTCGTCCATGTTGGGCCAGGCGGCCGCGTAACCGATCATCCGGCCGTTCTCCTCGGCCACGCGCAGCTGATCGGCGAAGGCGGGGAGCCGGGTGAGGATGTGGGTGCGGTCCGTGCCGAAGACCTCTTCGTCGAGTCGGATGATCGTGGTGAGATCCTCGGCCGTGGCCGGGCGCGTGAAGACCGCAGGATCAGGCCCTCCCGGTGTGAAGTGCCCGCGCACCATCTCGGCCCGTCCGGTGACCTTGAAGCCCAGCTCCTCATAGAGCGGACGTCCGTACGGGGTGGAGTGCAGGGTCAGCGGAGTCGTGCCTATCTCCGAGACGACATGGCGCATCAGGCGGCGGCCGATGCCCTGGCGGGCATGCCGCTCGGCGACCAGAACCATGCCGACAGCACCCAGATCAGGGCGGCCCGCCGGGCCGTACTCGGTCACCACGCAGGCGGTGACAAGGCCACCCGCAGGGTCATCGATGCCGTACCCGGTGCCGGCTGCGAGAAGCAGCCCCCACTTGTGCTCCTCACGGGGCCAGCCCCGGTCCTCGGACAGGTCGGCGCAGGCGGTGCGATCGCGAGGCGTCAGACGGCGGATGGGCAGAGCGGCGGGGGAAGGTGTCGACACGCAGGTCAGGCTGTCCGACATGAGCCCTTGGCGTCCACCGGTTTGCGGTCGGACGTACATCCTTTTGGCCATCTCGTGCACAACCGCACAGCGCGCGGACAGATGTTTCACGTGAAACATCGGTCTCCAGGCACACGCGTGCAGGCACGGTTGGCCTCGGCACCCATGGCGTGACGGCACCGTCGACCGGGACAGTGCTCTGCCACACCATGCAACGGCCCTGCTGAAGTCGTCGGATGCCGTCGCCGCCTTGGAAGGCGCGCCACGCTGCGATGCATTCGGGACACGCTGGCCGACCCCCGCGACCAGGGGGAGCGCTGCGTCGTCGTCTCGCTCTCGCCGGCGCGGCACTCTTCGGTACTGTGCCGATCTCGGTCGCCCACGAATGCCGAGCGGTATCTGATGGGCCGGTCGCGCACTCGCACGTGGGGCAGGATCTGTGGGATGCCTATGAATTGGTGTGACGCGCCCGGTAATTGAAGGAATTGTTGATTCGCCCCCATGGAATTCCCGGTACGGCATGGGGGGACTTGTGTGTGGCGGCCCTGCCGGTAGGGTCGAGTCCGGTTCGTGTCCGAAGCGAGATGCAGTCGTCTCATGGCGGGGGTACGAACGCAGTCCTATGCAGCCTAACCGGACAGGGAGATCGAGGACCTGCGTTTACCGTTACGTGGCGGGTGCGTTCGTGTGCTGTGGAAGGCTTGCGGTGAGTGCTGCGGCCCACGTCACACTCTCACCTACTTGTCCGTACGGAGCGGGAACCCGGATTGAATGTGTCCGCATTGGTCGACGGGGAACGAACGGGGAAAAGCAAGGCCGTCCGCGGGGGAAAGCGTGCGACTTCCGACTGGAGGCGTACGCAGATCGACCGAAAGATGCTTGAGGCGAGGCAGACCATGGACGCTCCGACCACCACGTCGGCCGGCAACGGCACTTCGGGGGACAGTGACGGAGGCGGCTGGTTCACAGCGCGCACGTCTCCGCCGTCCCCCGGCGGAGACCAGGAGCCCGAGGGCAACCGCCTCGCTGCCCTGCGGCCCGTGGGTCGTTCCCAGAAGACACCGAACGGCTCGCAGCAGAACCGGGAAAGCGCCGCGCGGGAGCGAATACAGACCTCCGCGGACCTTCCTGCCGCCGCCCCGGCTCGCCCCCAGCCTGTCCCGGACGCGGCGGAGCACGGTTCCGAACACTCCGTCCTCGACGCCCGTGCACCCGCCCAGCGCGGCGACCACGCAGCCACCGCCTCCCCTGACGCCGTTCTCATCCAGCGGACCATGGCTGAGGTGGGGCCCGTCGCCGACAAGGTCACCTCGTACTTCTACGCGCTCCTTTTCGTCCAGCACCCGGAGCTGCGCTCGATGTTCCCTCCGGCGATGGACGCACAGCGCGACCGCCTGCTCAAGGCGCTGCTGACCGCTGCCGAGCACATCGACAACACCCCGGTCCTCGTCGACTATCTGCAGAACCTCGGTCGCGGCCACCGCAAGTACGGCACACAGGCCGATCACTACCCGGCCGTCGGCGAGTGCCTCATCGGCGCGTTGAGCCGGTACGCCACGGCGAGCTGGAGCGACGAGACCGAGGCGGCCTGGGTCCGGGCGTACACGACGATCTCCCAGGTGATGATCGACGCGGCGGCGGCGGACGAACTGCGATCCCCGCCCTGGTGGCTCGCGGAGGTCGTCTCGCACGATGCGCGAACCGCGGACATAGCGGTCCTCACCGTCCGTCCCAACCAGCCCTACCCCTTCCTTGCCGGGCAGTACACGAGCCTGGAGACCCCCTGGTGGCCGCGGATCTGGCGGCACTACTCATTCGCCTCGGCGCCACGCTCGGACGGACTGCTGTCGTTCCATGTGAAGGCGATCTCCGCGGGCTGGGTCTCCAACGCGCTCGTGCACCGTGCCCGGCCCGGCGACGTTCTGCGCCTGGGGCCGCCGGCCGGCGCGATGACCGTCGACCACACCACCGACAGCGGACTGCTCTGTCTGGGCGGCGGCACCGGTATCGCGCCCATCAGGGCCATCGTCGAGGACGTCGCCGAGCACGGGCGGCACCGCCCCGTCGAGGTCTTCTACGGAGCACGCACCGGCCAGGACCTGTACGACCTCGACACACTGCTACGGCTGCAACAGAGCAACTCGTGGCTCGAGGTGCGCCCGGTCGTGGACCGGCACGGGCTGCTTCAACTGCCCGACGCGATACGGGACCACGGACCCTGGAACGGGTACGACGCGTACATCTCCGGCCCGCCCGGCATGATCCGCAGCGGTGTGGACGCGTTGAAGGACGCAGGCATCCCCTCCGACCGCATACGACACGACTCGGTGGAGGAACTGGTGGCCGCCGGGGACTGACCCCAGGGGTCTTCGGCCGAGCGGTCGGCAGCCGTTGCGTCAGCCCAGGTCGGGCGCGTGCATCGCCCGTACCCCCTCGATGTTCCCGTCCAGGTAGTGCCGCAGGGACAGCGGGACGAGGTGCACGGAGGCGATGCCGACCCGGGTGAACGGGATGCGCACGATCTCGTACTCGCCCAGAGGCTCTTCCACCTCGGGGCCGTGCCGTTTGGAGGGGTCCATGGACTCAAGGCGGCAGACGAAGAAGTGCTGGACCTTCACGCCGGTGGCGCCACCGTCCTCCCCGATGTGCTCGACGGTGTCCACGAAACAGGGCACCACGTCGGTGATCTTGGCGCCGAGTTCCTCGTGCACTTCGCGATGGAGCGCGTCGACGACAGTCGTGTCCTCGGGCTCGACACCGCCGCCCGGCGTGAGCCAGTAGGGATCCATGCCCGGCTTGGTCCGCTTGATGAGGATCAGGTCGTCGCCGTCGAGCAGAACGGCACGGGCGGTGCGCTTGACCACGGGTCGTACGGTCATGGGAGAAATGTGGCCCTGCATGTTCCACGTGAAACATCACCGGAGCGAGGAAGAGTCGCGGGGTGCCCCTGCGACGACGAGCAGGCCCGCCACGACGCTCTCCTCCGCGGAGATTTTCGGGGCTGCCTCAGGACCACCTGGCCGCGGCCCCCAGCAGCCACTCGTGCGCCCGCGCGATGTGCGGCATGGCCAGGGTGCCGGTACGGACCACCAGAAAGTACGTCCGCAGCGGGGGCACCGCAGGGTCGAACAGCGCGACGACGTCACCGCGGTCCAGGGCGCAGTCGCACAGATAGCGGGGCAGCACGGCCAGTCCGGCGCCCGAGATGGCGCAGGCGAGGACCGCGCGGAGGTCCGGGACGACAACGGTGCCGGAGGCGGCGGGCCGGGCGTCGAAGACCGAGGCCCAGTAGCGGGTGATGAAGGGCATTGACTCGTGTACCTCGACGACGGGAAGGGCCTCCAACGCATGCGCCCCCTTCCGGCGCAGCTTCCCGGGACCGATCTCGTCCGCCCAGCGCGGGGCGGCGACCAGGACGTGTTCCTCGTCGCAGAGGGGAGCCGCGGTGAGCAGGGCGCCGCGGGGCTGCGCGGTGGTGATGGCGAGGTCGTGGTGCCCTGCGGCGAGACCGTCCAGAGTCTCGTCGGAGTTGCCGAACGAGACCCGCAGAGCGAAGCCCTGGCCGTCGTCCCCGGTCAGTTCGGTGAGGGCGGGCAGGGCCCGCTCGGCGGTGAACTCCGGTGGACCGGCGAGATGGAGGGTCCGCAAGGAGGAGTCGTCGTCGAGGCCGGTCTCTGTGATCTCCACCAGCGCGTCGAGATGCGGTGCCGCTTTGTGGGCGAGCTCGTCGCCGATGGTCGTCGGGGTCACGCCTCGGGCCTGGCGCAGGAACAGCGGGCGGCCCAACTGGCGCTCCAGGGTGCGTATCTGTGAGGTGACCGCCGGCTGCGAGAGGCCGAGCAGGGCGGCGGCGCGGGTGAAGGAACCGGCCCGGTGCACGGTCACGAACGTGCGCAGTAAGGCCAGATCCATGATTGCCCCTCCCCTCGCCGTCCTGGGAGCGCCCAACTATAAATAAGTCGATAGGCTCCTGTCGCTACTGTGATTGGACACTGACACAGAGTCAACTAGCCTTGTTCGCGCGGTTCTTCGCGTGCGGAACCGGGGACGGTCCGAGCCACGAGGGGGGAGGCTCGGACCGTCCGTTGTGCGTAGCGGAGTACTAATCGGTAGCAACTGCCAGCGCGCGCAGCACATCCGCCACGAGATCGTCCGCGTCCTCCGCGCCGGCCGAGAAGCGGATGAAGCCTTCCGGAACCGCGTCGCCTCCCCAACGGCCGCGTCTCTCGGCCGTGGAACGCACCCCGCCGAAGCTCGTCGCGTCGTCCACGAGGCGGAGCGCGTCGAGGAAACGGTCGGCACGCGCGCGGGTGGACAACGCGAACGACACCACGCACCCGTAGCGCCGCATCTGTTGGGAGGCGATCTTGTGCGAGGGGTCGTCGGGCAGCCCCGGGTAGCGCACCCCGGTCACCTCGGGCCGCCCCTTGAGCGCCTCGGCCACAGCCAGGGCGTTGGCGTTCTGCCGGTCGGCGCGCAGCTGGAGTGTGGCGAGCGAGCGATGAGCGAGCCAGGCCTCCATCGGGCCCGGAATCGCGCCGACGATCTTCCGCCAGCGCCGTACGGCGGCCATCAGCGAGGCGTCGCGCCCGACGACGTACCCGAGGAGGACGTCCCCGTGCCCGGTCAGCTGCTTGGTGCCGCTGGCCACGGCGAAGTCGGCGCCCAGATCCAGCGGCCGCTGCCCGAGCGGGGTCGCCAGGGTGTTGTCGACCGCCACGAGACAGCCACGCGCGCGTGCGGCCTCGCTGAGCCGCCGCACGTCGCACACGTCGAGCCCCGGGTTCGACGGCGTCTCGAGCCACAGCAGACTGGCGCCGTCGAGAGCGTCGAACTGGGCGTCGCCGCCCGTCGGAGCACTGCGCACCTCGATGCCGTACGACCGCAGCTGCTCACCGGCCAGCGGCAGCACGTTGTAGCCGTCGCTCGGCAGGACGAGTACGTCACCGGTGCGCAGTTGGGAGAACAGGACGGCGGAGATGGCGGCCATGCCGGAGGCGAAGGTGACCGTGTCGACGTCGTCCTGTCCGGGCGCCTCCAGTTCGCCGATGGCGCGTTCCAGCAGGGTCCAGGTGGGATTCTGGTCGCGACCGTAGGCGTACGGGCCGGTGGGCTCGCCCGGCAGGTGGTAGTGGGCGGCGAAGACCGGCCCGGGGAGGGTCGGTTCGTGCTTGACGGGCTCGGGCAGCCCGGCCCGTACCGTGCGGGTGCCGTCTCCGAGGCCGGCGGCGGGGTTCTCCGTGCTCATGAGGCCGGTCCCTCCACCTTCTCGCGTACGGCGGCCAGCAGACCGGGGCTCGCCGCCTCCACGAGTTCCAGGCACTCCTCGAACCCGTCCATGCCTCCGTAGTAGGGGTCCGGAACGTCGAGGTCGTCGCCCGCGGCGGGGTCGTAGGAGCGCAGGAGTCGGATCTTGTCCGCGTCCGCCCCGGTCGGTGCGAGGCGGCGCAGAGCCTTGAGGTGGCCTTCGTCGAGGGCGATGACGAGGTCGAGGCGGGAGAACCAGGAGACCTGGAACTGCCGTGCCGCATGGACACCGGTGTAGCCGTTCGCCTCCAGGACGGAGACGGTACGTGCATCGGCGGCGTCACCCTCGTGCCAGCCTCCGGTGCCCGCGCTGTCGACCTCGACCAGGCCGGCGAGCCCGGCCTCCTCAACGCGTGCACGGAAGACGGACTCGGCCATCGGGGAGCGGCAGATGTTGCCGGTGCAGACGAAACAGACTCGGTAGGTCATGCGGACCCTCAGTCCCCGTCGGGCAGGACGAGGGAGAGCGCCCAGGAGACGATCGAGATGATCAGGCCGCCGAGGACGGCGGCCCAGAAGCCCTCCACGTGGAAGCTCAGGTCGAGCACGTCGGCCAGCCACGAGGTGAGCAGCAGCATCAGGGCGTTCACGATCAGTGTGAACAGGCCTAGCGTGAGTATGAACAGCGGGAGGGTCAGCAGCTGGACGAGCGGCTTGACCACGGCGTTCACCAGGCCGAACACGAGCGCGACCAGCAGCAGCGTGCCGACCTCCTTGCCCGTGCTGTCACCGGTCAGCGTGATCTTGTCGATCAGCCAGACGGCGACCGCCAGGGCGCCCGCGTTGGCGATCGTCTTGACTAGGAAATTCATCATGTGTCTGATCGTGGCAGAAGCGATCGGCACGAGCACTGGGCAGGGGCGACTAAGTCGATGAAGGCATTCCGGTTGGACGAGCTGGAGGCGGAGCGCGCCGCCAATGACGGTGCCTATCTGCAGTTCCTGCGTGAGCGGAACATGTCGGTCGGTCTGTACGCGCTCGATGCCGGCGAACTAGACCCGCAGAAGCCGCACAGCCAGGACGAGGTGTACCTGGTGGTGAGTGGCCGGGCCGCGCTCACGGTCGGCTTGGAGACCACCCAGGTCGCGCGCGGAAGTGTCGTGTACGTGCCCGCCGGGGTCGCCCACAAGTTCCACCACATCACCGAGGACTTGAGGGTCGTTGTGGTGTTCTCTCCGCCGGAGGGCTGACGTCCGCTTCGGTGTTCCCTAGGGGGACGATCAGGGACGGACAAGGGGTGCGAAGCCCCCGGGTGGCCCCCTCGTGGCCCTAGCATCGACAGCAGGACAGCAGAAGGCCCGGAATCAGGGCCCCGGTGGCGGGGCGACGGGTGGAGACACAAGGAGCAAGGGCGATGCGGGAGATCTTCGCGGGGATGCCGTGGTGGGTGAAGTGGATCGCGGTGCCGGTCATCGCCCTGCTGGTGTTCGGGGGGCTGATAGTCAGCGTCGTCCAGATCGTGGTGGGCCTGCTCTTCAAGGTGCTGGTCTTCGTGGCGCTGGTCGGCGGACTGGTCTACGTCGTAAGGAAGTTCACGGCGGGTTCCTCCTCGCGCGGCGACTGGTGAGGAGCCGGCACCGCGTAACGGGTGAGGCGAGAGTGGGTGAGCCCGGTCAGGGCGCGGCGGTAACAGGAACGTGAGGTTCCCTCGCCCGAGGGAAGTTTCCCGGCGGGGCCGTCTGCGGGCGGTGACGGGCGGCTAGAGTCCGGGAACTCGTCGCGGGCTCTACCCCCGCGGGCGGCGCATCTTCCTCCCGTGTCCCCTGCACGGGCGGCCCTCCTCGCGCTTCGGGAGTGACCCTTGGCCACGGCTGACACCGCACCCGCAGAACCGCTTTCTCCATCAGCCCGGCCGCGCCCCCGGTCGACACAGAGCGTCGTTCCGCCCACACAGCCGGGCCCCCGGTCGGCACCGGCGGCCGCCGTCGAGCAGTCGCGTGTCCGGGCCGCGGAAACCCATGTCCCGCAGCCGCCGCGTACGGTGCCTCCGAAGAGCCCGGCTCCCCCAGTGCAGCCACGGACCTCGCCGGGCGAGGAGGACATGCGATGCCCCGAACCGTCCGTGACGCAGGAGCAGGCGCGGTCCCAGGTGCGGACGCAGTCACCGGCGTCACCGGCGTCGGCGGCTCAGGCACAGGGGCAGCCACGGGCGGCATCGTCCCGTAAACAGGCGCAGCCGCTGGCACCGCCGACCAGGGCCCGGCCCCATGCGGCGGCGCCCCTACGCCCTGTGTCGCCCCTCGGGCACGGTCCGGGGAAAGGAGCGCGTATCCCGTCCCCGGCGTCGCCGACCGCGGCGGAGTCGAATTCCGGCACTCTGATCGGCTCCGTGCAGCGGGCGATGCGGCTGCTGGAGGCCGTCGCCGAGCGAGAACACGGGGCGCCCGCCAAACAGTTGGCGCGGGATGCCGGGCTCGCGCTGCCCACGGCGTACCACCTGCTCCGCACACTGGTCCACGAGGGCTATCTGCGCCGGGAGAAGGGGTTGTTCTTTCTAGGTGAGGCGGCCGAGCGGCTGAGCAGCAGCGGAGCGCAGCAGAAACGTCGCAGCACGGTGGGCGAGGCCCTGGCGCACTGGCGGGACGCGCTGGGTGTGCCCGTGTACTTCGCGATCTACCGGGACGGCGAGATCGAGGTCAAGTGCGTCGCCGACGGCCCGAACACTCCGGCGGTCGAGGAGTGGGCCGACTTCCGTGAGACCGGTCACGCACACGCCATCGGGCAGTGCCTGCTGTCCCAACTGGGCGACGAGGCGCGCCGCGACCACCTGGACCGCTATCCGGTGCAGTCGCTGACCCCGTACACGGTCCGTGACGACGAGACGCTGCTACGGCGCCTGGACCGGATCGGGCGCATGGAACCGGTCGTCGAGCGGCAGGAGTACGCCCTCGGGACGGTCTGCGCCGCGATTCCCATCACCGCGGGGACGACCGCCGGGACCCTCGCCATCTCGCTGCCCTCGCACCAGGCGGACCGACTGCTGCCGGTGGCCCATCAGTTGCAGACCGAGATCGGAAAGCTACTAGGGACACTCGCCATCTCTATCAGCATCTGAAAAATCACTCCTTGTGATCTCCCGTGTACTTTCAGCAAACTTCCAGAGGTGTCAGGCGGATGATTCCTGGCCAGTCGACGAACACGGCGGGGTAGGCGATGCGCGAGTCGGTACAGGCAGAGGTCATGATGAGCTTTCTCGTCTCGGAGGAGCTCTCCTTCCGCATCCCGGTGGAGCTGCGTTACGAGACCTGTGATCCCTATGCCGTGCGGCTGACCTTCCACCTGCCCGGCGATGCTCCGGTGACGTGGGCCTTCGGGCGGGAGCTGCTCATCGACGGTGTGGGGCGCCCGTGCGGCGACGGGGACGTCCACATTTCGCCCGCCGATCCGGAGACGTTCGGCGAGGTCCTGATCCGGCTCCAGGTGGGCACCGACCAGGCGATGTTCCGGGTTGGCACGGCGCCGCTGGTGGCCTTCCTGGACCGTACGGACAAGCTCGTGCCGCTCGGGCAGGAGCGTTCCCTCGCCGACTTCGACACTCTGCTCGACGAGGCTTTGGACCGCATCCTGGCGGAGGAGCAGAGCGCGGGGTGAACCCGTTACGGCACCGAGGTGCCGTAACGGTTCAGCGCTTGCGGCGGCGGCCTCTCCCCCCACGTGCCGGAGCGGGCACGGCCGCCGCTTCCGGGGCACCCGGGCGGTCGGCCGAGACGACCAGGGCAGCCAGCACGGTGGTCACCGGCACGGAGGCCACCAGACCGATCGAGCCGACGAGCGTGCGCACGATCTCCTCGGCGACGAGCTCGCTGTTGGCCACCGTGCCGACGCTGCTCTGCGCGATCGAGAAGAGCAACAGCAGCGGCAGCGCGGCACCGGCGTAGGCGAGGACGAGGGTGTTGACCACCGACGCGATGTGGTCCCGGCCGATCCGGATACCCGCGCGGTACAGCCCCCGCCACCCCATCGCCGGATTGGCCTCGTGCAGTTCCCAGACCGCCGACGTCTGCGTGACCGTCACATCGTCGAGCACACCGAGCGAACCGATGATGACGCCCGCGAGCAGCAGACCGCTCATGTCGATCGTCGGGTACAGCCCAT
Source organism: Streptomyces europaeiscabiei (assembly GCF_036346855.1). Lineage (NCBI taxonomy): Bacteria > Bacillati > Actinomycetota > Actinomycetes > Kitasatosporales > Streptomycetaceae > Streptomyces > Streptomyces europaeiscabiei. The sequence goes on along the minus strand of NZ_CP107841.1, from coordinate 5,212,985 downwards.
GGATCAGACCGGTGTTGTCGTCCGTGTTGCCGGTCAGGTAGGCCCAGTCGATGAATCCAGAGCCCAGCAGGCCGATCAACAGCAGGGAGATCAGGGTGCCGATCACCGCCACGGATGTTCGGGCCGAGAGCCCGTGGCACATGTAGAGGGCGATCAGCATGATGGCGCTCGCCCCGACCACCGCCACCACCAGCGGGTTCGAGCCCTGCAGAATGGCCGGCAGGACGAAGAGGGTCAGCACCAGGAAGCTGATGGCCAGCGCCACCAGGGCCATGACACCACGCATGCGGCCCACCACCACGACGGCGAGCGCGAAGATCCCGGCGAGCAGCGCCATCGGGAACTTCCGGTTCACATCGGTGACCGAGTACTGCAGGTCCTTGGGCGCGGCAGGTTCGTACGCGACCACGACCTCCTGGCCCTCCTCCAACTGCCGTGACTGGTCCGGCTGAACGATCTCCGTGAACGTACGGCCCTTGTCGTCGCCGGTGTCGACCCGGATCGTGGCCTTCTTGCACGTGCCGTTTGCCTGCTGCTGGGCGGACGAGCCCTCGGCGGTGGACGTGTCGCCGGTCGGGGTGCCGCCCGAGGCGTTCACCGACGAGCAGTCGACCTCGTCGACCTTGGTGACGGTGGCCTGCTGCGTCTGTCGGTCGAAGCCCACCCCGGTGCGCTCGTGCGCCGGGGCGCCGCCGGGCCAGAGCACGACGAGGCCCACGACCACCGCGGTGGCGAAGGGGATCAGCACCGCCGCGATGACCTTGCGCAGGTGCTGCGAAACGGGTGCGGCGGGGCCGTGGCTGTGGCTGTGGGAATGCCCGTGGCCGCCGCCTGAGGACGGGCCTTGGTCATGTCCGTCACCAGAGCCGTGGCCGCCCCCAGAGCCGTGGCCGCCAAAACCGTGGCCGCCGCCGGAACCGTGGCCGTGGCCACCGTCGGATCCATGTCCGTGGCCGTTTCCGGGGCCATGGCCATGGGGCGGCTCGGGGGGTGGAGGCGGGGGCTGCTGCGTCGTGGTCACCGACCGATCATCGCAAGAACGAGCGATGCCCACTGTTCACCGCGCCACATCTGCCGCTAGCGTGGAGCCACCTTTGCACACGCGGGAGCTCGGAGCACCGGGCTGAGAGGGCGCTGACCTCCGCAGACGCGATGTTTCACGTGGAACATCGTCGGGCGGAAATCGCTGCGTCGACCGCTGAACCTGTTACCGGGTAATGCCGGCGTAGGGAGTAGGTCTCATGACCATCGAGGACACACGCACGCCTGCCTCCAACCAGACGGGCGGGACGTCCGCCTCGTCCGCGAGCGGGACGAACCGGGGCGAACAGCCTTTGGAGGCCGGGAAGTCCATCGGCTGGCACAAGGCGTACATCGAGGGCTCGCGCCCCGATCTGCGGGTGCCGGTCCGCCAGGTGCACCTCACGAACGGGCAGTCGGTCACCCTGTACGACACCTCGGGCCCGTACACCGATGCGAGCGCGGAGACCGACGTCAGGAGGGGGCTGGTCCCCCTTCGCGAGAACTGGATCATCGCCCGGGGAGACACCGAGGAGTACGCGGGGCGTCCCGTCCGCCCCGAGGACGACGGGGTCAAGCACACCTCGCCGCGTGGCGGACTGCGCAACCTCGACGCGGTGTTCCCGGGGCGGCCGCGCCAGCCGCGCCGGAGCCGTGACGGCCGGGCGGTGACGCAGCTCGCGTACGCACGACGCGGGGAGATCACCCCGGAGATGGAGTACGTGGCCGTACGGGAGAACGTCTCGCCGGAGGTCGTCCGCGAGGAGATCGCCGCGGGCAGGGCCGTACTGCCCGCGAACGTCAACCACCCGGAGATCGAGCCGATGATCATCGGCAAGCGGTTCCTGGTGAAGGTCAACGCCAACATCGGCAACTCCGCGGTCACCTCCTCCATCGAGGAGGAGGTCGACAAGATGACCTGGGCGACCCGGTGGGGCGCCGACACGGTCATGGACCTGTCCACCGGCCGGAACATCCACACCACCCGCGAATGGGTGTTGCGCAACTCCCCCGTCCCCATCGGTACGGTGCCGCTCTACCAGGCGCTTGAGAAGGTCGACGGCAGGGCCGAGGAGCTGACCTGGGAGATCTACAAGGACACGGTCATCGAGCAGGCCGAGCAGGGCGTGGACTACATGACAGTTCACGCGGGCGTGCGCCTCGCGTATGTGCCGCTCACCGCGAACCGCAAGACAGGCATCGTCTCGCGGGGCGGCTCGATCATGGCGGCCTGGTGCCTGGCGCACCACAAGGAGTCGTTCCTCTACGAGAATTTCGCGGAACTGTGCGAGGTCCTCGCCGCCTACGACGTCACGTACTCCCTCGGCGACGGCCTTCGGCCGGGCTCCATCGCGGACGCCAACGACGAAGCGCAGTTCGCGGAGTTGCGTACGCTCGGGGAACTCAACACGATCGCCAAGAGTTTCAACGTACAGACCATGATCGAGGGCCCGGGACATGTCCCGATGCACAAGATCAAGGAGAACATCGACCTGCAGCAGGAGATCTGCGATGAGGCTCCGTTCTATACGCTCGGCCCGCTGACCACGGACGTCGCACCGGCGTACGACCACATCACCTCGGGCATAGGCGCCGCGATGATCGCGTGGTGGGGCACTGCGATGCTCTGCTACGTCACGCCCAAGGAGCACCTGGGACTGCCCAATCGTGATGACGTGAAGACCGGCGTCATCACCTACAAGATCGCGGCTCATGCGGCGGACCTCGCCAAAGGACACCCGGGCGCACAGGAATGGGACGACGCGCTGTCGGACGCCCGCTTCGAGTTCCGCTGGGAGGATCAGTTCAACCTGGCCCTCGACCCCGACACGGCCCGTGAGTTCCATGACGAGACGCTCCCGGCGGAGCCGGCCAAGACGGCCCACTTCTGCTCCATGTGCGGCCCGAAGTTCTGCTCGATGAAGATCAGCCAAAGCATCGCCGAGCGGTTCGGCGGTTCGGCGGCTGAGGGTGCTTCACAGGAGGAGATCGCTGAGGGGATGCTCCAGAAGTCGAAGGAATTCGCGGAGAGCGGGAACCGGGTGTATCTGCCGCTGGCGGAATGAGAATCGGGGTGCGATGCCTTGGCGCTCCAGGGCATCGCATCCTTGAGGACCGCAGCAAGTCTGCCCTCCTGCTCTCCCGGCGGGCAGACTGCCTCCATGACAGCGAGAGCACTGAGCAAGGGCGCCAACCTTCCCGTCGATTCTCCTACGGTGCGTGTCGAGCTGACCTGGTCCGAAGGGGTCGGCACACCCGATGTCGACGCCTCGGCGCTGTTGCTCACTGGCGTCGGACGTGTCCGCGACGACGGTGACTTCGTCTTCTACAACCAGCCGCAGCACACGTCGAATGCTGTGGCCCATCTGGGAAAGCAGAGTGCCGGCGGTGTTCTCACCGATACGGTCGAGGTGAATCTGCACTTGCTCGAGCCGGCTGTCGAGCGGGTCGTGCTGTGCGCGTCGGCCGATGGCGGAACGTTCGGACAGGTGCCAGGGCTGACCCTGAGGCTGTTGGATGCCGGGACGCGGACCGAGATCGTACGGTTTCCCATGGAGGCCGGGACGGAGACCGCGTTCATCGGCGGCGAGCTGTATCTACGGGCGGGGCAGTGGAGGTTCCGCGCAGTCGGTCAGGGCTATGCCTCCGGGCTCGCCGGGCTGGCCTCCGATTTCGGCATCACCGTCGACGATGCGCCCTCGGACACGTCCGCGTTCTCGCCGGAACCTGTCTCGGCACCACCTGTCCCAGTACCATTTGTCCCAGCCGCGGCACCGGTCGGCCCGCGGCTCAGCAAGGAAGAGGAACAGCTGCCCGTCGACATGCGCAAGCGTCTGTCGCTGCGTAAGGAGCAGGTGGCGGTCAGCCTCAGGAAGCATGGAGCAGCCGGAGTCACCGCACGTGTCATTCTGGTTCTGGACGCCTCCGGATCCATGTCCTACCTCTACTCCAAGGGCGTCGTCGCCGATGTCGTGGAGCGCATGGCAGCGGTTGCCGCGCAGCTGGACGATGACGGTCAAATGCAGGCCTGGACGTTCGCTTCGAATGCGGCGCGCCTGCCAGACCTGCGACTCGGGGACCTTCCCGAATGGCTGCGACTGCACGTCCGGGTGGGCCAGATCAGCCTCTTCCGCCGAAGCAGGAAGCCGGGCAGAGGACTGCAAGCCGGCCAGGTCGATATGCGGATGGTTGGCATCCAGAACGAGGAACAGAAGGCGATCGCCCAAGTCCGGACGTATGTCCGGGAGAATCCTGCCGCTGCCCCCACCTTCGTGCTGTTCTTTTCGGACGGTGGTGTCCACCGCAACGCCCTGATCGAGCAGGAGCTGCGGGATGCCGTCGAGGAGCCGATCTTCTGGCAGTTCGTGGGACTGGGACGATCCAACTACGGAGTGCTGGAACGCTTCGACACCCTGCCTGGACGTCGCGTCGACAACGTCGGATTCTTCGCTGTGGACGACATCAGCACAGTCCCCGACCAGGAGCTGTACGACCGGCTTCTCTCCGAATTCCCGACCTGGGTGGCTGCCGCCGGCCAGGCGGGCATCCTTTGATCCGATGCTTCCGGGCCATCGCAGGCAGGTGGCCGTTCTCGACCAAGATCTCCCAGGGTGTCCGTCGTGAACACGGTGGTTCCCGGGCCTAGGCCGAGGCGGTCAGGGAGCGGAAAGCCGAGGAGTTCGCGGAGGCGGGCAACCGGGTCCTTCTGCCGATGTCGGACCGACACGCGTCGGCGCCGAGGGTGGCGCGGGCGGCGGGCGTGGTGCGGCCGTGACTGTCGCTGCCCGCGCGCGACGAGCGGCGCTCTTCCGGCCGGTTGCCGGGAGAGCCCGCCGCCGAGGGGGCGGTGCCGTGGGGCCGGCCCCGGGGGCGTACCGGGTAGGCCGCCGAAGCCCGGTGGGTTCCGGGGCGGCGGCCGGAGCCCTGGTGCTACTCGGGCTGGTGTTCCGGCCCGCCGAAGTCCGGGCTGGAGAAGTCCGGACTGCTGTAGCTGGGGCGGGAGCGTGAGCTGGCGCTGTCCGGGCTGCTGCTGAAGCTCGGGCGGTTGTATCCGAGATGCGGCATGCGGCTGGGCGGGGCAGGCCGGTCCGGCTCGCTCAGCACCGCCGGGCCCGGGTTGGCGAGGGCGTCGCGGAGGAATGGGAGGATGCCGCGCTCCAGAAGCGTTTCGCGCCAGGCTTCCCTGGCCCGGGTCACCTCCTCGTTCAGTTCGCTGCGGACCCCGTCGTCCAGGAGGGCGGTGGCGTTGTTGCGCAGGGCGGTGAGGAGGAGGCCGACCGCGGCCACCAGGATCGCCGCCGCGGTGACCGCGCCGAAGACCCACCCCGTGGTGAGAAGCGTCTCGGCGATCGCACGCTCGGGGTCGAGCACCTTCATGACGTACCCCACGAGCAGGAAGAGCACCGCGGCGGTTCCGGCGAGGACGGGAGCGAGCACAGCGGCGATGGCGCCGACACCAGCGCCCGCTGCCTCGGTGACCTCGCCCACGGTGGTCGCGAGTCCCACGGCGGTGCCGTCCGGTTCGCTGGAGCCGGACCCCGTCCCCTCATGGGCGGGTGCGGTCGCCGACGACGGGCTGCGGAATTCGCTGCGGACCTTTACGTAGTACTGGTATTCGGTCGCTGCGGCGGCCGTGATGATCGCCGTGGCGTTGAGGGCCATGGTGCGCAGCTGTTCGGGGTTGAGCCGCTGGAGACCGGCGGCGAATTCCGGGCGGTGTGGTGCGGAGCGCAGCGCCTCGCCGAGGATCCGCTCGTATTCCTGGCGGTCCTCACTGAGCAGGTGCTGCGGAACGCTGTTCATGTGCATCCCCCGATGCTCCGTAGGGCTTGTGGCTCGGCATGCTGACGAGCCGTCGGGCAGAAACGGAGGGGAGCCTGCTACGGATAAGCCGATGGTAGAGCGGTGACGGCAGGCCGTGACAGGGGGTTTGAAAAAATTGGGCCCTGGCCAGCGAAGTCTGCCGACGTGTGACGCCTGCCCGCTGACGGCTCAGGTACGCAGGGGAAGTTCCTGGACCAGCAGCTTTCCGGCCATGGTCACGCCGCCGTCCATGGCGACGGCCAGACCCTCCGCATAGGTGTACGGGCCGTTGACCGAGGGGCCTGTGCGGTCCTCGCCGTCCTCCGAACCGACCTCGCCCAGGAGGTACGGAATGGGGCTGTGGCCATGGACGATGCGGGTGCCACCATAGGTCTCCAGCAGCGAGCGCACGGCATCGGCGCCGCCCTCGTCGCGGAAGGAGAAGCGTCGGGTGAACTTGCGGAAGAGGTCCCAGACCTCGTCCGGGTCGTTGCGCGTGATCGTCTCGCGGACGGTGTCGTTGACCGCCTCGATGGAGTCGCCGTAGTCGCGGTAGGCGGTGGTGTCGGAGTGCACCAGGAGATGCCCGTCGACCTCCTCCATGGCGTCCAGACGAGCCATCCACTGGAGGTGGTGGTCCTGGAGGCGGTCCATGTCGGTCTTCTGGCCGCCGTTGAGGAGCCAGGCCGCCTGGAAGGTGGCGGTGCCCGCGCCGGAGTTGACCGGGGTGTCGCCGAACCGCTTGGCGCCGAGCAGCAGCAGCTCGTGGTTGCCCATGAGGGCCTTGCAGTAGCCGCCGGCGGCGGCCGCCTCGGCGGACAGACGCATCACGAGGTCGATGACGCCGATGCCGTCCGGGCCCCGGTCGGTGAAGTCGCCGAGGAACCAGAGCCGGGCGGTGCCCGCCGACCAGTTGCCCGCGTCGTCGACGAGGCCCTTCTCGCCGAGTGCGGCGAGGAGCTCGTCGAGGTAGCCGTGGACGTCCCCGACGACGAAGAGCGGCCCCGGCCGGGCGGCGGACTGCTCGGCCGCCGCGGCCTGCGGGTCGATCACGACCTGAAGAGTGTCACCCCGGTTGATCACCGGCAGGTCCCGCTGGGTCGGGGTGTACCCCTCTGGGTAGCCCTCGGGTTCCTCGGTGGGCCGGGAGGCCTCACCGGGGTCCGTGGTGTGTCCGTACGGACCGGCCTCGTGGACGTACGCGGGCACGCGGAAATCGCGCACCGTCGGCGTCCGCACCTCGGGTCCCTGACCGGCCCCCTGAGTCATCGACCCCTCCACCACCATCGCCCGCATCTGCACCGCATCGGACTGCCTGGTCGCAGCGGCCCGCGGTGTGTGCGCCCATCATAGGAATGCGGATCGCGCCATGTGATGACCCAGGGGTGGTGAAATGGCGCGGGGCCCCAGTTCACCGCGGTTTTCTCCCGAATTGGGCGGGGCTCTCCCCGCCCAATTCCCGTTCGGATCCTCAGATCGGGCGTCAACCCTCTTCAGGTGATCGTGGCGGGCTGACCGTCGTACGCGGTGGACGCCGCTCGGACGAGGTCCGCACGATCAGCTCCGTCGGTATCACCTGCTCGACCGGTTGGTCCGATTCGACCCCCTCGATGGCGTCGATGAGGAGCTGGACCACGGCCGTGCCGATCCGGCGCGGCTTGAGCGAGAGCGTGGTGATCGGCGGCTCGGTGGTCGCGTACACGGTGGACTCGCTGCAGCAGACGAGCAACAGGTCCTCGGGGACGCGCAGACCGTATCGCCGGGCGGCGGCCAGCAGATCGGTGCCGTTGGGGTCGAAGAGGCCGTAGACCGCGTCCGGGCGGTCCGGCCGGGCCAGCAGCCGGTCGGCGGCGACGGCACCCGCGCACGGATCGTGCGCCGGATAGGACTCGTACACCGGATCCTGGCCCACGCGCTCGCACCAACGCAGGTATGCGGTGGTGGAGAGATGTGTGTACGTGTCCGTCGTGGTGCCCGTGAGGAGTCCGATCCGGCGGGCGCCCGCGTCGGCCAGATGGTCGAGGATGCCGAGGACGGCGTCCTCGTGGTCGTTGTCGACCCATGCGGTGACCGGCAGTGAGCCGGCCGGTCGGCCGTCGGAGACCACTGGTAAGCCCTGGCGGACCAGTTCGCTGACGACCGAGTCGTGGTCGGAGGGGTCGATGACCACGGTGCCGTCCAGGGCGACGTTCGACCACACGTCGTGACGCGATGTCGCGGGGAGGATGACCAGGGCGTAGCCCCGGGCCAGCGCGGCCGAGGTGGCGGCCCGCGCCATTTCCGCGAAGTACGCGAACTCGGTGAAGGTGAAAGGTTCATCCCCGTACGTGGTCACGGTCAGGCCGATGAGGCCGGACTTGCCGGTTCTGAGGGTTCGGGCCGCCGCCGAGGGGCGGTAGCCAAGTCGGTCGGCGACCTCGCGTACATGGCGTCGGGTGGCGTCCGGGAGCCGGCCCTTGCCGTTGAGGGCGTCGGAAACGGTCGTGATGGAGACTCCGGCGGCGGCGGCCACGTCCCGGATGCCCGCCCGGCCCGACCGGCTGCCTCGGCGGGGAGTTTCCGCGCGGCTCACCTGGTGCTTCCCTGCTGCTGTCATGGCGAGCCGATAGTAGGGCTCATGCGGTGGGGTAGTGCGGACGCATATGCACTCGTTGACAGGCACGTTTCTGCATGGTCATTAAGGGGCAATATCCTTGCATTGCAAGGGAGTTGAAGGATCCAATGCCAGTACGTGGCTTGTCGACGCGCATGGGCCTGCCAAGTAGCTCATGTTTCGAAGAGGTCTCAACTCACCTGCATGGGTGATGCGCGCCACGGCGCGAGCCACCGGCGCGTGCGCTCGCGAGCAGCGCGCCCCCTGATTCGTACACGTTCGTGCGCTGATGCCCGTGGGGCGGATGGGACGGCAGAGGCGTGGACGAGGGGACAGCGGTCGCGTGACCACGGTGTGGACGCGGTTGTCCACAGGCCATTCGCAGGGGCGCCGAATCCTCATAGGGTGAGAAGCATTACGTCGACGAGGAGGACTGCGGTGAGCGAGACGAGCCCCAAGCTGCGAGCCGAGCTGGAGGGTATTCCCACCTACAAGCCCGGCAAGCCGGCCGCGGCGGGCGGCCCGGTGGCGTACAAGCTGTCCTCCAACGAGAACCCCTATCCGCCGCTGCCCGGTGTGCTGGAGAGCGTGACGGGGTCGGCCGCGTCCTTCAACCGGTACCCGGACATGGCGTGCACGGGGCTGATGAGCGAGCTCGCGAACCGCTTCGGGGTGCCGGTCACGGACCTGGCCACGGGCACCGGCTCGGTCGGCGTGGCCCAGCAGTTGCTGCAGGCGACCTCGGGCCCCGGCGACGAGGTGATCTACGCCTGGCGGTCGTTCGAGGCGTACCCGATCATCACGCAGGTCAGCGGGGCCACGTCGGTGCAGGTGCCGTTGACGGCGGACGATGTGCACGACCTGGACGCGATGGCGGACGCGATCACCGACCGGACCCGGCTGATTTTCGTCTGCAACCCGAACAACCCGACGGGGACGGCGGTCCGCCGGGCCGAGCTGGAGCGGTTCCTCGACCGGGTGCCCGGTGATGTGCTGGTGGTGCTGGACGAGGCGTACCGCGAGTTCGTGCGGGACGTCGAGGTGCCGGACGGCGTCGAGTTCTACCGCGAGCGGCCGAACGTCTGTGTGCTGCGCACCTTCTCCAAGGCGTACGGGCTCGCGGGACTCCGGGTGGGATTCGCGATCGCTCATGAACCGGTGGCGGCCGCCCTGCGCAAGACGGCCGTGCCGTTCGGTGTGAGCCAGCTCGCACAGGACGCAGCGGTCGCCTCGCTGCGCGCAGAGGACGAGCTTCTCGGCCGGGTCGGCTCGCTGGTCTGCGAGCGGAACCGGGTCGTCGAGGCGCTGCGCGGCCAGGGCTGGTCGGTGCCGGAGACCCAGGCGAACTTCGTGTGGCTCCGGCTGGGGGAGCGCACGGTCGAGTTCGCCGGTGCGTGCGAGCAGGCCGGTGTCGTCGTGCGGCCGTTCCCGGGCGAGGGTGTGCGTGTGACGATCGGCGAGACCGAGGCGAACGACATCTTCCTCAAGGTGACGGAGGCGTTCCGCAAGGAGCTCTAGAGGGTCCTGGAGGGCCTGGAGGGCTTCTGAGCAGGGGGTTCGGGGTTTTCTCCGGACCCCCTGCTGTTTTTGGACCCCCCGCTCCCATCTCGAACGGGCATGCGTCATAATTGCTTGTGAATGTGAACGCGTTCACAAGCTCGTCCCGGTTGTCCTGAGATGTACGTGACAGGCGGGACAAACTGCCGCAGTGCCACGGCATGTAAGGAGAAGACGTGGACCTCGCTCTGGCGCCGGAGACCCTGGCGCGCTGGCAGTTCGGTATCACGACCGTCTACCACTTCCTCTTCGTCCCGCTCACGATCTCGCTCGCCGCCCTCACTGCCGGCCTGCAGACCGCATGGGTGCGCTCGGGAAAGGAGAAGTACCTCAAGGCCACCAAGTTCTGGGGCAAGCTCTTCCTGATCAACATCGCCATGGGTGTCGTCACCGGCATCGTGCAGGAGTTCCAGTTCGGTATGAACTGGTCCGACTACTCCCGCTTCGTCGGTGATGTCTTCGGGGCCCCGCTCGCCTTCGAGGCGCTCATCGCCTTCTTCTTCGAGTCCACCTTCATCGGCCTGTGGATCTTCGGCTGGGACAAGCTTCCACAGAAGATCCATCTGGCCTGCATCTGGATGGTCTCCATCGGCACGATCCTGTCGGCGTACTTCATCCTTGCGGCCAACTCCTGGATGCAGCACCCCGTCGGCTACCGGATCAACGAGGCCAAGGGCCGGGCCGAGCTCACCGACTTCTGGCTCGTCCTGACCCAGAACACCGCGCTCACCCAGGTCTTCCACACCCTCTCGGCGGCCTTCCTCGCCGGTGGCGCCTTCATGGTCGGCATCGCCGCCTTCCACCTGGCCCGCAAGAAGCACATCCCGGTGATGAAGACCTCGCTGCGACTCGGCCTGGTCACCGTGGTGATCGCCGGCATGCTCACCGCGATCAGCGGCGACCTGCTCGGCAAGGTCATGTTCAAGCAGCAGCCGATGAAGATGGCCGCCGCCGAGGCCCTCTGGGACGGCGAGGCGCCCGCGCCCTTCTCCGTCTTCGCCTACGGCGATGTCGACAAGGGGCACAACAAGGTCGCCATCGAGGTCCCCGGTCTGCTGTCCTTCCTCGCCAACGACGACTTCGACTCGTACGTCCCGGGCATCAACGACGTCAACAAGGCCGAGCAGGCGAAGTTCGGGCCCGGCGACTACCGGCCCAACATCCCCGTCGCCTACTGGGGCTTCCGCTGGATGATCGGCTTCGGCATGGCGTCCGTCGCCATCGGCGTCGTCGGGCTCTGGCTCACCCGCAAGAGGTTCCTGCTGCCGCAGCACCTGCGGGTCGGCGACGACGAGGTGCCGCATCTCGTCCTGCTGCCGAAGAAGGCCCTCGGCCCGACCCTCACCAAGTGGTACTGGCGCATCGCGGTCCTGACCCTGGGCTTCCCGCTGATCGCCAGCTCCTGGGGCTGGATCTTCACCGAGATGGGCCGCCAGCCGTGGGTCGTCTATGGCGTGCTGCGCACCGAGGACGCGGTCTCCCCCGGTGTCTCCCAGGGCGAGATCCTCACCTCGATGATCGTCTTCACCACGCTGTACGCCATCCTCGCCGTCGTCGAGGTCAAGCTGCTCGTGAAGTACGTCAAGGCGGGACCGCCCGAGCTGACGGAGGCCGACCTCAACCCGCCCACGAAGATCGGCGGCGACTCCCGTGACGCCGACAAGCCGATGGCCTTCTCGTACTAGGCCGCACCGGGCCAAGGGAGCACAGTCATGGAACTTCACGACGTCTGGTTCGTCCTCATCGCCGTCCTCTGGATCGGCTACTTCTTCCTGGAGGGCTTCGACTTCGGGGTCGGTGTCCTCACCAAGCTGCTGGCCCGGAACCGTCCGGAGAAGCGGGTCCTCATCAACACCATCGGGCCGGTCTGGGACGGCAACGAGGTGTGGCTGCTGTCGGCGGGCGGCGCGACCTTCGCCGCCTTCCCCGAGTGGTACGCCACGCTCTTCTCCGGCTTCTACCTGCCGCTGCTGCTCATCCTGGTCTGTCTGATCGTCCGTGGTGTCGCCTTCGAGTACCGGGTGAAGCGGCCCGAGGAGAACTGGCAGCGCAACTGGGAGACGGCGATCTTCTGGACCTCGCTGCTCCCCGCGTTCCTGTGGGGCGTGGCCTTCGCCAACATCGTGCGCGGAGTCAAGATCGACCGCGACTTCGAGTACGTGGGCACTCTCGGGGATCTGCTCAACCCGTACGCCCTGCTGGGCGGTCTGGTCACGCTGACGCTGTTCACCTTCCACGGAACGGTGTTCGTCGGTCTCAAGACGGTCGGGGACATCCGGGAGCGGGCGCGGAAGCTGGCGCTTCGCGTCGGTGCCGTGTCGGCCGGACTGGCGCTGCTCTTCCTGCTCTGGACCCAAATCGAAAAGGGTGACGGCGTTTCGCTGTTCGCGGCGGTCGTGGCGGTCGCCGCGCTCGTGACGGCACTGGCGGCGGTGCAAGGGGGGCGTGAGGGCTGGGCGTTCGCCCTGTCGGGGGTCACCATCGTGGCTGCCGTCGCGATGCTCTTCCTCACGCTCTTCCCGAACGTCATGCCGTCCTCGCTGAACGAGGACTGGAGCCTCACGGTCACCAACGCCTCGTCCAGCCCGTACACCCTGAAGATCATGACGTGGTGCGCGGCCATCGCCACACCGGTCGTGATGCTCTACCAGGGGTGGACGTACTGGGTGTTCCGCAAGCGGATCGGTACACAGCACATCGCCGAGTCGGCGCACTGAGTCCCGGCGGGGATGGGTGGTTGACGATGTTTCACGTGAAACATCCATCCTCGGCCTGAAGAGGCATGTTTCACGTGAAACATGCCTGCCGAGAAGAGGGTGTTTCACGTGAAACCGATCGACCCACGACTGTTGCGATACGCCCGCGCCACCCGCCTCTTCCTGGTGGTGGCCGTCGGCCTGGGTGTTGTCGGGGCAGCGCTGGTCATCGCTCAGGCCATGCTCATCGCGGAAGTGGTGGTCGGTGCCTTCCAGCACGGGATGCCGGTCACCGAACTCCGCACTCCTCTGCTGCTCTTGGCGGCGGTCGCGCTGGGGCGGGCCCTGGTCTCCTGGCTCACCGAGCTGGCCGCTCACCGCGCGAGTGCGGCGGTGAAGTCGGAGTTGCGGGGACGGCTGCTGGAGCGGGCAACCGCGCTGGGGCCCGGTTGGCTGAGCGGGCAGCGCACCGGCTCGCTGGTCGCCCTCGCCACCCGGGGGGTCGAGGCGCTCGACGACTACTTCTCGCGCTATTTGCCGCAGCTGGGCCTTGCCGTCGTCGTGCCTGTCGCGGTGCTCGCGCGGATCGTCACCGAGGACTGGGTGTCTGCGGCGATCATCGTCGGCACGCTGCCACTGATCCCGGTCTTCATGGTGCTCATCGGCTGGGCGACCCGCTCGCAGATGGACCGTCAGTGGCGGCTCCTGTCACAGCTGTCGGGGCATTTCCTGGACGTCGTCGCCGGGCTGCCCACGCTGAAGGTGTTCGGCCGGGCCAAGGCGCAGGCCGAGTCGATCAAGCGGATCACCGGCGAGTACCGGCAGGCGACCATGCGGACGCTGCGGATCGCCTTCCTGTCGTCCTTCGCGCTGGAGCTGCTGGCGACGATCTCGGTCGCACTGGTCGCGGTCACCATCGGCATGCGGCTCGTGCACGGCGAGATGGACCTGTACACCGGGCTGGTCATCCTTGTGCTGGCCCCCGAGGCATATCTGCCGGTCCGGCAGGTGGGCGCCCAGTTCCACGCGGCCGCCGAGGGACTCGCGGCGGCCGAGGAGATCTTCGAGGTCCTGGAGACACCGGTGCCGATGCCCGGGGCCGGGGCTGTGCCGTCCGCCGGTGACATCCGCTTCGACGGGGTGACCGTCCGGTACCCCGGGCGGTCGTACGACGCGGTCTCGGACGTTTCCCTCACGGTGGCCTCCGGGGAGACGGTGGCCCTCGTCGGGCCGAGCGGTGTGGGCAAGTCGACGCTGCTGAATGTCCTGCTGGGGTTCACGGAGGCGACGGCGGGCGGGGTGCGGGTCGGGGGAGCCGATCTCGCCTCGCTCGACCTGGACGAGTGGCGTTCGCGCGTGGCCTGGGTGCCGCAGCGGCCGCACCTGTACGCCGGGTCGATCGCCGAGAACGTACGCCTGGCCCGTCCGGACGCGGACGAGGCGGCGGTACGGCGGGCGCTCACCGACGCGGGGGCGCTGGAGTTCGTGGACGCGCTGCCCGCCGGGGCCGAGACGGTCCTCGGTGAGGACGGCGCCGGCCTCTCTGCCGGACAGCGGCAACGGCTCGCCCTCGCCCGTGCGTTCCTCGCCGACCGGCCCGTGCTGCTCCTCGACGAGCCGACGGCCTCGCTGGACGGGGAGACCGAGACAGAGGTCGTGGACGCGGTGCGGCGGCTGGCGGTGGGACGGACCGTGCTGTTGGTGGTCCACCGGCCGGCGCTGCTGCGGGTGGCGGATCGGGTGGTGCGGCTGGAGGGGCGGGCGGCTGAGGTGTTGCCCATCCAGGAGCCTTCGTCGAGGGAACCCGCCGGTTCGCTCGGGCCGCTCCGGGGAGGAACAGGGGAGCCCCTGGGCGAGTCCGGCGTTCTTGGAACGGCGGTCGTGCGGCCCGTCGGTGCGGACGACGAGAGAACTGCCGCCGTGCGTGCGCCCCTCGCTGCAGTTGGAGCCGGGAGCACGGTGCCTCGCCCCGACACGATGCCCCACGCCTCCCGGCGAGGTGTACTCGGCCGCGTCCGCCACATGGCCGGGCCGCGCCGGGGTCGGCTCGCCCTCGCCCTGCTGCTGTCCAGCCTCGCGCTGGGCAGTGCCGTCGGGCTGATGGCGACCTCCGGGTGGTTGATCTCGCGGGCCTCGCAGCAGCCTCCGGTGCTGTATCTGATGGTCGCGGTGACGGCGACGCGGGCGTTCGGGATAGGACGGGCGACGTTCCGGTACGCGGAGCGACTGGTGTCGCACGACGCCGTGCTGAGGATGCTGGCCGACACGCGGGTGGCCGTCTACCGGCGGCTGGAGCGGCTGGCGCCAGCCGGGTTGCGGACGACCCGGCGGGGTGATCTGCTCTCGCGGCTGGTCGCCGATGTGGACACCCTGCAGGACTACTGGGTGCGCTGGCTGCTGCCTGCCGGGGCCGCGGCGGCCGTCTCCGCCGCCTCCGTCGGGTTCACCGCCTGGCTGCTGCCCGAGGCCGGCATGGCTCTCGCCGTCGGGCTGCTCGCCGCCGGGGCGGGGGTACCCCTCGTGACCGGAGCCGTGGCCCGGCGGGCGGAGCACCGGCTGGCGCCGGCCCGGGGGGTGCTCGCCACCCGCGTGGCCGATCTGCTCACCGGCACCGCCGAGTCGACGGTCGCGGGCGCCCTGCCGGCGCGTATCGCCGAGGCACGGCAGGCCGACCATGTGCTCACCCGGATCGCCTCCCGAGCCGCCACCGCCACCGCGCTCGGTGACGGGCTCACCGCGCTCGTCTCCGGGCTCACCGTCGCCGTCACCGCGCTCTTCGGCGCACAGGCCGTCGGTGACGGGCGGCTGAGCGGTGTGGCCATGGCCGTCGTCGTGCTCACCCCACTGGCCGCGTTCGAGGCGGTGCTCGGGATACCGCTGGCCGTCCAGTTCCGCCAGCGGGTGCGCAGGAGCGCGGAGCGTGTGTACGAGGTGCTGGACGCACCCGACCCCGTACGCGAACCGGAGGCGTCGGCCGAGGCGCCGGTGTCGCCGTTCCCGCTGCGGCTCGAAGGGCTCGGCACGCGGTACGCCGGGCAGGACCGGGACGCGCTCGCCGGGCTGGATCTCACGCTCGAACAGGGGCGCAGGATCGCGGTGGTCGGTGTCTCGGGGGCAGGCAAGACGACGCTCGCACAGGTGCTGCTGCGCTTTCTGGACGCGCGGGAAGGGACGTACACGCTGGGCGGCGTGGACGCGTACACGCTCGACGGGGACGCTGTACGGCGGCTCGTGGGGCTGTGCGCCCAGGACGCGCACCTCTTCGACAGTTCGGTCCGGGAGAACCTGCTGCTCGCCCGAAAGGGCGCGGGTGAGGAGGAGCTGCGGGACGCGCTCGCGCGGGCGCGGCTGCTCGACTGGGCCGACGAACTGCCCGACGGGCTGGACACCCTGATCGGCGAACAAGGGGCGCGGCTGTCCGGCGGCCAGCGTCAGCGGCTCGCCCTCGCCCGCGCGCTGCTGGCCGACTTCCCCGTCCTCGTTCTCGACGAGCCCGCGGAACACCTGGACCTGCCGACGGCCGACGCGCTCACCGCGGACCTGCTGGCCGCGACCGAGGGCCGTACCACCTTGCTGATCACCCATCGGCTGGCCGGTCTCGACGCCGTGGACGAGGTCGTCGTGCTGGCGGATGGGCGGGTCGCGCAGCGCGGGGCCTACGCGGAACTGGCCGTGGTGGATGGTCCCTTGCGGGCGATGGTGGAGCGGGAGGCGGCGGGGGAACTACTGGCCGGGGTCTGAGTGATTCGCTGCGGTCGGGAAACGACGGGGGTGCGACAGGGGCTCACCGCGCGCCACGGCCCCTGGGGTTGCTGTTCCGTCCTCTGCCGTCCTCTGCCATCGGGCCGCCGTCGTATGGCCCGACCGTCGACCAAGACCGATGCCGAGTGACATCGGACGTCCGATCGGTCGCCGGCCTGCGGCTCCGGCGCAGTTCCCTCAAGTTCTTTCCTTCGCGGCCTCTTCCGTCCAGGCCCGTCTCGTACCGCTCAGCCACGTCCGCGAGTCCCCGCGCCGAACACGCCGCAGCCGAGCCGCTGTTCGGCCCAGCTCCTTGACCCGTCCGGGGCACGGCGTCCCCCAGCCGTACGACTCGAACAGGACGGCGGTGCCAGGCACGGGCCACGATCGCTGACATGCGCTTCTCTGGCCGACACCCGCTGTTCGTCGTCGTGCTGCTGTGCGCCTCGGCGGTTCTGGTGCCCCGACCGGCGGTGGCCGACAGAGACGGTGGTGGGGCCCCGGGCACGCCTGCCGAGGCAGGGATGAGCGGCCAGGTGGCGCGCCTGTTCGAGGAAGCGGCGGTGGCTACGCAACGGTACGAGGCGGGGCGGCGGGCGGCGGAGACGCAGAAGACGAAGGCGAAACGACTGGAGACGCTGCTCGCCCGGGAGCGGAAGCAGATCGCGGTGCTGAACGCTGCCCTCGGACGGATCGCGCGCGCCCAGTACCGCGAGGGCGGTGGGGTGCCGTACACCGCGCAGATGCTGTTCGCGGAGGATCCGGAGGAGCTGATGCGCGGTCAGCGGGCCGTCTGGCAGGCCGACCTGGCGGTCAACAACGCCGTGACCAAGAACCGTCGCGCGGAGGCGAGGCTCGCCGAGGACGAGGGGAAGGCCGCTGCGGCATGGCGGGCGTTGGACGAGCGGAAGACAGGACTCGCCGAGAGCAAGCAGGCGATCCGACAGAAGCTCGAAGAGGCGCAGTGGACGCTCCAGGGGCAGGCCGACGCCGCGGTCGCGGCCGGCGCCTGCCGGGGAGCCGTCAGGCTGGACCAGCCGCCTGGTGCGCTCTCGAACACGTGGGTCACGCCTGTGGACACGTACGAACTCTCCGCGGGCTACGGCAGCGGCGGTGAGCGCTGGGCCGGTCAGCACACCGGGCAGGACTTCGCGGTGCCGATCGGCACGCCGGTGCGGGCCGTCGGGGCCGGGCGTGTGGTGAAGGTCTCGTGCGGGGGCGCTTTCGGCATCGAGATCGTCGTCGAACACGAGGACGGCTACTACACGCAGTACGCGCACCTCGCCGCCGTCACCGTCGACCAGGGCGAACGGGTGGCCCCGGGGCAGTGGCTCGGCCAGTCGGGGACCACCGGCAACTCCACCGGACCGCACCTGCACTTCGAGGTGCGGGTCACCCCGGAGCTGGGATCGGGTGTGGACCCCGTGCCGTGGCTGCGGAACCACGGGGTGGAGTTGTAGCCGACTGTCCCGGTACGGGGTCGGCCGTGGGCGAAGGGGCTCTCGTGAGCGGAACACTGCCTCGTCAGCAGCCCGGCGGTCGTGAGCGGAGTGGCGCCGGTGGGTCGGCGGCCTCCGGCTACAGGCGCTCCGCCAGCAGCCGCTCGATCACGACCGCCACCCCGTCCTCGTTGTTGGCCACGGTTCGGCCGGAGGCCGCCGCGAGGACGTCCGGATGCGCGTTGCCCATGGCGTACGACCGACCTGCCCAGGTGAGCATCTCGACGTCGTTCGGCATGTCACCGAAGGCGACGACCTCTTCGTGGGAGATACCGCGCTCGGCGCAGGACAGGGCGAGGGTGCTGGCCTTGGAGACGCCCGGTCCGCTGATCTCCAGCAGCGCGCTGGGGCTGGATCGGGTGATCGTGGCACGGTCGCCGACGGCGAGACGGGCGGTGGCGAGGAAGTCGTCGGGGTCGATCGACGGGTGGTACGCGAGAATCTTCAGCACCGGCTCGTCGTCGGCCACACCGCCCGGAGCAAGCAGTTTCTCGGCGGGCGCGAGAGCGTCGGGGATCTCCATGTGCAGCCTCGGGTACTCGGGCTCCTGATGGAAGCCGTACGTCTGCTCGACCGCGTACACCGTGCCCGGCGCGGCATCGCGCAGCAGCCGCACGGCGTCGAGGGCGTTCGCCCGCGCGAGCTCGCGGACCTTGACGAAGCGATGGGCGCCCGGGCCGCCGTGCAGGTCGACCACGGCGGCGCCGTTTCCGCAGATCGCGAGGCCGTGGCCGTGGACGTGTTCGCTGACCACGTCCATCCAGCGGGCCGGGCGCCCGGTGACGAAGAAGACCTCGACGCCGGCCTCCTCGGCGGCCGCGAGGGCGGCGACGGTGCGGGGGGAGACCGACTTGTCGTCGCGGAGCAGGGTGCCGTCGAGATCCGTGGCTATCAGCCGGAGCGGGACGGTCGGGGCCGGGGTCTCGGGCTGTCTCGTCGCTGAGGTCACGGACCCCATTGTCGCGCATATGCGCGCACGGTCGTGCGGGCGCCTGCACAGGTGAGTGATTACCGCCCTGGGCCGCCCGCTACGAGCGCTGTCACGAGCGGCCGACCCGCGCTCCTACGGAGAGGGCCGTGCTGGGCCGTGCACGCCCCGGCCGCGACGCTCGGGGGCGCTCTCAGGCCAGCTGAGCGGGTGCCTCCATGGCGATCCGCTCGAAGACCTTCTCGTCCGCGGCGAAGTCCGAGTCCGGGATCGGCCAGTGGATGACGATGTCGGTGAAGCCCAGCTCGGCGTGGCGTCCCGCGAAGTCCACGAATGCGCCCAGGGACGCCAGCGGTCGACCGCGGTCCGGAGTGAAACCCGTGAGGAGGATCTTGTCGAGCCGGGCCGCGTCCCGGCCGAGCGCGGCGGCCGTGTCGGCCAGCCTCTCGACCTGCCCGCGAATGGCTTGAACCGACTGCTCGGGGGTGCCCGCCTCGAAGAGCTTGGGGTCTCCGGTGGTCACCCACGCCTGCCCGTACCGTGCGGCCAGCCGCATCCCGCGCGGCCCGGTGGCGGCCACGGCGAAGGGCAGCCGGGGGCGCTGGACGCAGCCGGGGATGTTGCGCGCCTCGTGGGCGGAGTAGTGGTCGCCCTCGTACGAGACGGAGTCCTCGGTGAGCAGCCGGTCGAGGAGGGGGACGAACTCGGCGAGCCGGTCGGCGCGCTCACGCGGCGTCCACGGCTCCTGGCCGAGCGCGGTGGCGTCGAAGCCGGTGCCGCCCGCACCGACACCGAGGGTTACCCGGCCGCCCGAAATGTCGTCGAGGGAGATCAGTTCCTTGGCGAGGGTCACCGGGTGGCGGAAATTCGGCGAGGTCACGAGCGTGCCGAGGCGCAGACGGTCGGTGACGGCGGCTGCGGCGGTCAGGGTCGGCACGGCACCGAACCACGGCCCGTCCCGGAAGGTCCGCCATGACAGGTGGTCGTAGGTGAACGCGGTGTGGAACCCGAGCTGCTCGGCCCGCTGCCACGTGTCACGGCCGCCCTCGTGCCAGCGGAGGTAAGGCAGGATCACGGTGCTCAGACGCAGACTCATACGTCGAGCGTAAGGGCAGCCGTCGGATGGTCCCGCTCAGTGCGGCTCGGGGAACCGCAGGTAGCGGGGCGGAACTGCCTCCGTCAGCCACACCCCGTTGTCGCTGACACGGAAGACGTGGCCGTCGCGGTGCATGGCACCCGCGTCCACGGAGAGCACGACGGGCCGGCCGCGGCGGGCGCCGACGCGGGTGGCGGTCTCACGGTCGGGTGAGAGGTGCACGTCGTGCCGGTTCATGGCGCGCAGGCCTTCGGCGCGGATCGCGCCCAGATAAGCCGCCACGGTCCCGTGGTAGAGGTACGGCGGCGGGGTCGCCGGGGGAAGGCCGAGGTCGACCTCGACGGTGTGGCCCTGGCTGGCGCGGATCCGGTCGCCCTCGACGGCGAAGCGCTGCTTGTCGTTGGCCTCGACCACGTGGTCGAGTTCCGCCCTGGTGAAGCCGAAGCCGTGTGCGGCGGCAGCCTCGATGAGCGTGTCGATCCTGACCCAGCCACCCTCGTCGAGCGTGAGTCCGATGCGCTCCGGCTGGTGTCGGAGGTGTTTGGAGAGGTACTTCGACACTCTCACGGTACGTCGTTCGTTCATCCCGTCAGCGTGCCTGGCGAGACCCGCGTCACGCACTTGATTTTGATCCGGATGTTTGATCCACAGCCAAGTGTAGTTATCCACAGGGATATTGAGGATTCTGTGGACAACTGGTCATAGAATTCAGGGCGATTGGTCAATTTTATTACCTTTATGTATATTTGCCGCGAGGGTGTCCAAGGTGCGCGTCTGTACCTCCCGTTCGGCTGCCGCCGTGATGAAGGCCGAAGTCTGCGCCGGACCAACCAGCTTCTCCACGGCTCGCATTGTGGACGCCGGGATCCGGACGGAACGCACGTCGTCCGCAGGTTCGGCGGCCGGTTCGGTGTCCAGGTGCCGACGCAGCTGCCGGGTCGCGAACAGTCGCATCGCGCGGGCGAGTTCGGCGTCCACTGTCTGCTGGGCCAGCGGCCGCAGCCGTCGTACGAGCGTCGCCGCCTTGACCACGTCGGCCTCGGTCGGTGGCTGATGCACCCCGATGTAGCGAGCGAACAGGTGCTCGGTGGTGAACTCCAGGAAACGAGCGGCGATGTGCTCCACCTGTCCCCGCAACTCCCGTAGATGACCGGCGATCGCGGACAGCGGTACCCCGGCCTCGTGCAACTCGGCAGCCACAGCCAGCTCTTGGGGGCTCGGCACGAGGAAGAGGTCCTCCTCCCCGGGCACCTGCTCCAGTACACCCAGCTCGACCGCGTCCGCCACCGCCGCTTCGTCCGGAGCGCCGCCGAACCGCTCGACCATCTCGGCCCGCGAGATCCGTACGGCCTTCTCGTCGGTCCACGGCCCGTCGACCTCCGCGGCCAGGCCGAGTACCCCGCCGAGTCCGCGGCCCGTGTCCCAGGCCTCCAGAAGCTCCTTGATGGAAGCCAGGGTGTAGCCGCGGTCGAGCAGGTCGGCGATCTGGCGCAGTCTGGTCAGATGTCTGTCCGAATACACGTTCGCCCGGCCGCGCCGCTCGGGGCGGGGGAGTAGTCCGCGGTCCTGGTAGGCGCGGATCGTCCGGACCGTGGCACCGCTGAGGTGCGCCAGATCCTCGATGCGATACGCGGCCCCGGCCGGTTCGTCGTTCAAGATCCTCGTGCCTCCATTTCTGCCTCGCCATGCCGTCCGCCGACGGCTACGCCGACGCCTTCCCCGCGCACTCGCGCCCGCTGCCGTACGTGCCGTGGGCGGCTTCGCCGGATACTCGACCGCCCTGCGCAGCTACCGCTCCTGTGACGGATGGCAGGAGCGGTGCAGATAGTGGTTGGATGCCCGCGCCGAGCATCCTCCACATGGGAACAGGCCCTTGCGTACTGCCCTGTTGTGCGCGGCGAGCGAGTGGCGCAGGCGTCCAGCGAGTTCGTGTCGTGCCGTATGAGACAGGCAGCGCCCCCGCGTCCGTCGGTGTAGCGCCGGGACGCGGGGACCGCCATGCTCGTGATCCGTCGGGCCTACGGGGCAACTCACTTCCCTGGGGAGCCTTCTGCCCCATGAACCGTTCCTTGACGGTGGCAGAAGCGGGCCCGGCCACTGGCACACCCCGAACGGTCTTGGGTGCGCTGGTCGCCCGTCTTCATGGCAAAGCGGCGGCACGGATCCCGTCCGTGTTTCAGGCCTGGTGGGGCGGGGTCCCCCACGACTTGATCTGCAGAACGCGGCCAGGGGCGGTTGGGAGGCCCTGACCCATCTCTCCGGTGGATCAGGGGCCCGCACACCGGCGCCGTCGAGGGAGACCCTGCGCGGGGCGACCACGTGATGCCCGTTCTCGTTTTGCTCGTTCCGGTGCCTCACAGCGGCGGCTCCAGTCGGGCGAGCGCCCGCAGCGCCCGCGGGGCGAACCGGGACATGAAGCGGCCGCCGTGTGCTTCCGGGGTGACGGGGACGACCGCCTGGTTGCGGACGACCGCGCGCAGGACGGCGTCCGCGACCTTCTCCGGCGGGTAGTTCCGCAGTCCGTACAGCCTCGTGGCCTTCCGCTGACGGCGCTTCTCCTCTTCGGCGTCGACGCCGGCGAAGCGCGCGGTCGAGGTGATGTTGGTGTTGACGATGCCCGGGCAGATCGCCGACACCCCGATGCCCTGCCCGGCCAGCTCCGCGCGCAGGCACTCGCTCAACATCAGGACGGCCGCCTTGGAGGTGCTGTAAGCGGGCAGCGACCTGGAGGGCAGATACGCGGCGGCCGAGGCGGTGTTGACGATGTGGCCGCCCTGGCCGCGCTCTGCCATCTGCCTGCCGAACAGCCGGCAGCCGTGGATCACGCCCCACAGATTGACGTCGAGAACCTTCCGCCAGTCCTCGGGAGTGGTGTCGAGGAAGGACCCTGACAATCCGATTCCAGCGTTGTTCACCAGCACGTCGACCACGCCGTACTCGGCGGCGACCTTCTCGGAGAGTTTCTCCATGGCCTGCTCGTCCGAGACGTCGACCGCCTCGGCCCAGGCTTCGGACGCGCCGATCAGCCGGGACAGCTCCGCGGTGCGGGCCGCTCCTTCGGCGTCCAGGTCGACGGCGACGACGCGTGCCCCGGCCTCGGCGAACGCGAAGGCTGTGGCCCGGCCGATGCCGCCGGCCGCACCGGTGACCAGCACCAACTGCCCACCGAAGCGGTCCGTGTACTTCCCGGTGGCCACCGGTGCGGGGCGTCCACCCTCGGTTGCCGTGACGAACTCGGTGATCCAGGCCGTCAGTTGATCGGGCCGCGTACGTGGGATCCAGTGCTTGGCGGGAAGGGTGCGGCGGAGGAGCTGCGGGGCCCACGACTCAAGGTCCTCGTAGAGTTGCTCGGAGAGGAACTGGTCCCCCAGAGGTGTGATGAGCTGCACGGGCGCGTGGGCGTACGCGTCGTCGCGGGGGCGGGCCAGACGGGCACGCATGTTGTCCCGGTACAGCCATGCCCCGTGCGCGGCGTCCGTGGGCAGCGACGAGCTCGGGTAGTCACCCCGGGGCAGTTTCTCGGCTCGCCGGATCAGGCCGGGCCACCGTTTGCCGAGAGGGCCTCGCCATGCGAGCTCGGGCAGCACGGGCGTGTGCAGCACGTAGATGTACCAGGACTTGGCGCCCTGGCCGAGGAGTTGACCGATACGGCGCGGGGTCGGGCGCTTCACCCGCCGTTCGATCCAGTGCCCCATGTGGTCGAGGGAAGGGCCGGACATCGAGGTGAAGGACGCGACGCGCCCCTCGGTGCGCTCGACCGTCACGAACTCCCAGCCCTGCACGGAACCCCAGTCGTGCCCCACCAGGTGCACGGGGCGGCCGGGGCTGACCTCGTCCACGACCGCCAGGAAGTCGTCCGTCAGCTTCTCCAGCGTGAACCCGCCGCGCAATGGCTCGGGTGCCGTCGATCCGCCGTGGCCGCGCACGTCGTACAGCACTACGTGGAAGCGCTCCGCGAGCCGCACGGCGACCTCGGACCAGACCTCCTTGGTGTCGGGGTAACCATGCACGAGTACCACGGTCGGCTGCTCGAGGTCGCCCAGCTCGGCGACGCACAACTCGACCCCGCCCGAGCGCACCCGGCGCTCCCGCGCGCCTTCGAGCGTCACCGTGTCCGTCACGTCTCCCCCTTCGGTCATCGGTACTTCTCCTCCGCCCACCGCCGGACGTGCGGTAGATCGTCGTCCAGCCAGAACGCGTTCTCCTCAGCATCTGCGGAGTCGGTGACGACCAGGATCTCCTCGAACTTCGCGCCCGTGCCCCGGAAGCCGAGGTGGGGCTCGACCGCCCACAGCCCAGGCCGCGGTGGGTGGTCGGAGAACCGGTACGGCGACCACAGCGGCGACCAGCCGTCGCGGTGTCCGCGCAGCGCATCGGCCGCCAGGCCCTTCAGGGACTGTGTGCCGAACCCGAAAACATGCGGTGACCAGCGGCTTTTCTTCACCCGGTCCACCTTGTGCGCGATGACGCCGAACGGGTAGGCGCGATGTCGGTTGGCATATCCCTGGCGGATCATGAGCCGGTTCACGTCCTCGTAGATCTCGCGCAGCGACCGACGCTCGCGCACCTCGCGCAGGATCAGCTCGCGGTGTGCTCGAAGGTCTGTCATCAGCTTGTCGTGCAGAGGGCTCGGCCCGAGGCAGCCCGAGTAGCCGATGTCCGCCGTGTGGCCCTTGTATATGGGGGCCATGTCGAGGATGAAGGGCATGCCCGCTTCGAGGCGGCGGTCGGTGGGGAAGAACTGCAGCGGTACACGGAAGTTCACGAACGCCGTGCGGTCCCCGAACCAGGCGAAAGGCAGGTGGAACCAGTCCTGTACGCCGCGCTCCCGCAGCCAGTGGCGCTGCATGCGAGCCGCCTCGCGCTCGGTCATGCCCGGTTTCAGCTGGGCCGCGACCGCTTCCGCGCACTCGTACGCCAGGGTCTGGACCTGCCTGAACCCCCGCAGTTCTGCGGTGAGTCGGCCTGTCGGTGCCGAGGTCATGTCACTGCCCCACCCGTCTCCGTCGACTACGGTCCGTGTTCGCAATGTGACATCAATGAATGTGACAGTGATTGGCGACTGCGTCAATGGTGGGTGCTGGGCTGTGGAGAACCGTCGGCCACGGAGACAGGCGGGAACCCGGCCACGGAGACAGGCGGGAACCCGGGCACGAAACGGCGACGCCGGTCGTTCAACAAACGATGGCGGCTGCCACGCGGCTCGGTTCCGGCGGGTCGTTCGACCTCAGGGTGACCCCTAGGGGGACCGGCGGTGGATGCCCCCTACGGGCCCGTACGACTCGAGGGTGACGGCGAGACAGCTCTGCGGGGTGACGACCGCGGCGGTCCGCGCCCCTAATGTCTAAATCGTGACTGTGATCGCGACCGAAAGCCTGAGCAAGCGGTTCCCGAGGGTGACCGCTCTTGACCGGCTCTCCATGGACATCGGACCCGGTGTGACGGGACTCGTCGGTGCCAATGGCGCCGGCAAGTCCACACTGATCAAAATCCTGCTGGGTCTGTCCCCCGCCTCGGAGGGCCGAGCCGAGGTGCTCGGCCTCGACGTCGCCACCAAGGGCGGCGCCATCCGCGAGCGCGTGGGGTACATGCCGGAGCACGACTGCCTGCCGCCCGACGTCTCGGCCACCGAGTTCGTCGTGCACATGGCCCGCATGTCCGGACTACCGCCGACCGCCGCACGTGAGCGCACCGCGGACACGCTGCGCCACGTCGGCCTGTACGAGGAGCGATACCGCCCCATAGGCGGCTACTCCACGGGCATGAAACAGCGAGTGAAGCTCGCCCAGGCCCTGGTGCACGACCCGCAGCTGGTCTTCCTGGACGAGCCGACCAACGGCCTGGACCCGGTCGGTCGGGACGAGATGCTCGGCCTGATCCGCCGCATCCACACCGACTTCGGAATCTCGGTGCTGGTCACCTCCCACCTGCTCGGCGAGTTGGAACGCACCTGCGACCACGTCGTCGTGGTCGACGGCGGCAAGCTTCTGCGGTCCAGCTCCACCAGGGACTTCACGCAGAACACGGCGACCCTCGCGATCGAGGTCACCGACAGCGACGAGCACCCCGACGGCACCGGCGCGCTGCGCGAGGCGCTTCACGCGCGCGGAGTGACCGTCTCCGACGGAAGCGGCCTCCCGGGAGCAGGACACATCCTGCTGCTCACCGCACAGGGCGAGGACACCTACGACCTGGTCCGTGACGTCGTCGCCGACCTGGGGCTCGGCCTGGTCCGTATGGAGCAGCGCAGGCACCAGATCGCCGAGGTCTTCCAGGACAACGACGAACAGACGGGCACCCGGAGCGCCCAGGACGCAGGGAAGGAGGCGGTCGGCCATGGCGGTTGAGCAGCACGGTGCACAGGCACCGGCCCTCGCCGGTGGACAGCCCGCTCGCACGGGTGAGCAGAGCCGCATCCACAACATCGGATACCGCTCCTACGACGGCGCCCGCCTAGGCCGCGCCTACGCCCGCCGCTCGTTGTACTCGCAGTCCCTGCGCGGCGCGTACGGACTGGGCCGCTCGGTCAAGTCCAAGGTGCTGCCCATGCTGCTGTTCGCGGTGATGTGCGTGCCGGCGGCCATCATGGTGGCAGTCTCGGTCGCCACCCAGGCCAACGACCTTCCCATCAAGTACACCGACTACGCGGTCATCATGCAGGCCGTCATCGGCCTGTACGTCGCCTCCCAGGCACCGCAGTCCGTCTCGCGCGACCTGCGCTTCAAGACCGTCCCGCTGTACTTCTCGCGCCCGATCGAGACCGCCGACTACGTCCGCGCGAAGTTCGCGGCGCTGACCTCGGCGCTCTTCATCCTGACCGCGGTGCCCCTGCTCGTGCTCTATGTGGGTGCGTTGCTGGCCGAGCTCGACTTCACCGACCAGACCAAGGGACTCGCGCAGGGACTGGTGTCCGTGGCACTGCTCTCGCTCCTCTTCGCAGGCATCGGCCTGGTGATCTCGGCGGTGACCCCGCGCCGTGGTTTCGGCATCGCGGCCGTCATCGCCGTCCTGACCATCTCCTATGGGGCCGTGTCCGTCGTCCAGGCCATCGCCGATGTCCAGTCCAGCGCCGACGCGGTGCCCTGGCTCGGTCTCTTCTCGCCCATCACGCTGATAGACGGCGTACAGACCGCCTTCCTGGGTGCCGCCTCCGCCTTCCCCGGCGGACACGGGCCCTCCAGCGGGCAGGGAGCCCTCTACCTCCTCGTCGTCCTGGGTCTCATCGCCGGTTCCTACGGCCTGCTGATGCGCCGCTACCGAAAGGTCGGGCTGTGACCACGCTCAACATCGACCACGTCTCACGCTGGTTCGGCAACGTGGTGGCGGTCAACGACGTCACGATGACGATCGGCCCCGGTGTCACCGGCCTGCTGGGCCCGAACGGCGCAGGAAAGTCCACCCTCATCAACATGATGGGCGGCTTTCTCGCCCCCTCCACGGGCTCCGTCACACTGGACGGCACGCCGGTGTGGCGCAACGAGCAGATCTACAAGCACATCGGCATCGTCCCCGAGCGCGAGGCGATGTACGACTTCCTTACGGGCCGCGAGTTCGTCGTCGCCAACTCCGAGTTGCACGGCTTCGGGGCGAAGGCCGCCCAGCGGGCGCTCGCCACGGTGGAGATGGAGTACGCGCAGGACCGCAAGATCTCGACGTACTCCAAGGGCATGCGCCAGCGCGTGAAGATGGCGTCCGCGCTGGTCCACGAACCGTCTCTGCTCCTGCTGGACGAGCCGTTCAACGGCATGGACCCGCGCCAGCGCATGCAGCTCATGGACCTTCTGCGGCGTATGGGCGACGAGGGCCGCACGGTGCTGTTCTCGTCCCACATCCTCGAAGAAGTCGAACAGCTGGCGGCCCACATCGAGGTGATTGTCGCCGGACGGCACGCGGCGAGCGGCGACTTCCGGCGCATCCGTCGCCTGATGACCGACCGTCCGCACCGCTATCTTGTGCGCTCCAGCGACGACCGGGCCCTGGCCGCCGCGCTGATCGCCGACCCGTCGACCGCCGGGATCGAAGTGGACCTGGCCGAGGGTGCGTTGCGTATTCAGGCCGTCGACTTCGGCCGGTTCACGGCCCTGTTGCCGAGGGTGGCCCGGGACCACGGCATTCGTCTGCTCACGGTCTCGCCGTCGGACGAGTCCCTCGAGTCCGTCTTCTCGTATCTCGTAGCGGCGTAGGAGGCCGAAGATGTACGACCCCACAGTCGCCCGGCTCACCTACCGGGCTCTGCTCGGCCGCCGTCGGGCCCTCATTCTCAGTGCGCTGCCCGCCCTGCTGATCGTGCTCTCCGTGGCCGTGCGCGCCCTGAGCGGCGCCGACGACCAGGTGGCCGTAGACCTCCTCGGCGGGTTCGCGCTCGCCACGATGGTGCCGATCATCGGCGTCATCGCGGGAACGGGCGCCATCGGACCGGAGATCGATGACGGCTCGGTGGTCTATCTGCTGGCCAAGCCGGTGAAGCGGCCGACGATCATCTTCACCAAGCTGATCGTGGCGATCGCGGTGACCATGGCTTTCTCGGCCGTACCGACACTGCTCGCGGGGCTGATCCTGAACGGCAACGGACAGCAGATCGCGGTCGCCTACACCGTGGCGGCGCTGGTCGCCTCGATCGCGTACGCGGCGATGTTCCTGCTCCTCGGGACGGTCACCCGGCACGCGGTCGTCTTCGGACTCGTGTATGCGCTCGTCTGGGAGACCCTCTTCGGGTCTCTGGTGGACGGGGCACGCACGCTCAGTGTCCAGCAGTGGGCGCTCGCCGTCGCCCAAAGAGTCACCGACGGTGGTCTCGTGACGTCCGACGTGGGGCTGCCGACCGCGGTGGTTCTGCTGACGGTGGTCACGGCGGGCGCGACCTGGTACGCGGGGCAGAAGCTGCGGACGCTGAAGCTGGCCGGCGAGGAGTGACGGAACCCTCCGGGGCTCGGCCCCGGAGGCTCACCTTTCCTTGATCTTGACAGGGGCTTCACGCCTGTCCCGGCAGACTGAACGAGCGGAAAACGAAGGGCACAAGCGGCCAGGAGGGGCGGCCAGAAGGCAGGAGGAACGGGGATGGCAACGGAGGTGTCGCCCGAAGGCGGCGAGGCGCAGGGCGCGCTGACCGACGGCACGGTCGGGGACGGAGCGGGCTCTGCGGCTGCACCGGGTGCCGGGGGCGGAGGCACAGCTGGCCTCGGGCCCGGCGCGGGTTCCGGTGGAGTACCGGGCGCCAAGGGGGGATCCGGACCCATGTCGGAACCAGGCGTCCGGGCCGAGGCGGGTGCCGGGAGCGCGAGCGAGGGCGTCTGGGACGGCACCGTTCTGGACGAGGACTTCATACGGTCCGCCGAGACGGCCGAACCGTCGGCGCGGGCCCGGATGCTCGCGGCGCGCTGGCGGCGACAGGCCCCCGATCCTCAGCCCTGGCGCTCGGACGAGCCGCCGGCCGGGTGGTTCTTCAGCAAGGCGCGACGCCGCAGGTGGCGCCGCCGGTGATCGCTCGACGCGGCCGTGGCCCTTGCGACGGATATTCGGTGGCGGGCAACTCAGCCGCCGGGCACAGTGGTTGATGTCCAGGTCGCCGGGTCGCGCCGGTGCCACGTTCTGGGAGAGGAGCCCGGCGATGCTGTCCTTCAGGTGCAGTACGTCGAGTTCCCAGCGGGGCAGCTCATGGCGGGTTCCGGAGTAGTTACCCCTCCGTCGAGTCCGTCCCCCCAGCGGGGGTGCTGCCCGGGGCGGCCGCTTCGAGCGCGCGAATCGCTTCGCGTGGGCCGCCCACCCGGAGGATTGGCCGAGTGGTAAGGCACCGGCTTGCTAAGCCGTGGTCGGG
This sequence comes from Streptomyces europaeiscabiei, assembly GCF_036346855.1. Taxonomy (NCBI): domain Bacteria; kingdom Bacillati; phylum Actinomycetota; class Actinomycetes; order Kitasatosporales; family Streptomycetaceae; genus Streptomyces; species Streptomyces europaeiscabiei. The sequence continues at coordinate 5,183,238 of NZ_CP107841.1, read as the reverse complement.
TTCTGCCCGCGCACGTTCGATTCGTGCATCCTCCGCCGTTTCGCTGTCGCTGTGACTTGGCCCAGGTCGTGGGCTTGGGGGTACGTAGAGGGAGGCTCGCGGGGGTGTGCCCCCTCGGGGGCCTTCTTGAGGGGGCTCGGCGGTCTGTGCTGGTGCTGAACGGGGTGGGTGTTCCGCTCACCGGCGCTTGCAGGGTGCCGCCTGCGTCCACCCGTGGCGCCCCGGCGGCACGACTGCCCGCAGCCGGGGAGGCGGGGTGGAGTGCCGGGCCTGCGGCAAGGCAGGCTGTTGGTTCCGCCCCCTACGGCACCTCTCGGTGGCGCTTCCCCATCCACCACTGCGCGCTCTCAGCGTCGTCAGCTTCACCGCTACGTCAGCTTCCCCGCTACCCCACACTTAGTCGTCGGCTCCCCTGCAACCGCGTGCCTTGCTGTCGTCGGGTCCCCCGCCGTCGCGTGCCTTGCTGGTGTCGGCTCCACCCGCCGCCGCGCGCTCACTCGGTTGTCGGCTCCCCGCTATCGTGCCGCTCGATGTCGACGGCTCAACCACCACCGAAGCCCTCAGTGCGGCCGACTCCCGGCAGGCTGGCGGTTCGCAGGGCGAACCCCCTGGCGTCGGCCAACCCCATCGGCGTCGCTTCGCCGGGGCGTACGGTGCCGCCGGCTTCTAGCTCAGCAGGCGTTCCAGTACCTCGGCGATGCCGTCGTCCTGGTTGGAGGAGGTCACTTCGTCGGCGATGGCCTTGAGGTCGGCGTGGGCGTTGGCCATGGCTACGCCGTGGGCGGACCAGGTGAACATCGGGATGTCGTTGGGCATGTCGCCGAAGGCGATGGTGTCGGTGCGCTTCGCGCCGAGGCGGCGGGCGGCAAGGGAGAGACCGGTGGCCTTGGTGAGGCCGAGAGGAAGGAGCTCGACGATGCCCTCGCCGGCCATGGCGACCGTGACGAAGCCGCCGGCGGCCTGGCGGGAGGCTTCGGCGAGCTCGTCGGAGGTCAGTGTGGGGTGCTGTATGTAGATCTTGTTCAGCGGAGCTGCCCAGAGGTCGGACACGTCTGTGAGCGGAGTGGTGGGCAGCGTGCCGTGCAGGGAGTAGCCGGCGCCGACCAGAATTTCGCCCTCCAGACCCGCCTGGCTGGCGGCCAGGTGCAGGGGTCCGACCTCCGCCTCGATCTTGGCGAGGGCCACGGCGGCGAGCTGTCGGTCCAGGGTGACGGCCGTGAGCAGCCGGTGCTCTTCGGCGTCGTAGACCTGGGCGCCCTGGCCACAGACGGCCAGTCCCCGGTAGCCGAGGTCGTCGAGGATGTGGCGGGTCCAGGGGACGGCCCGGCCGGTGACGACGATGTGGGTGGCGCCCGCCGCGGTGGCTGCGGCGAGCGCCTCACGGGTGCGTGGAGAGACAGAGCCGTCGGAGCTCAGGAGCGTTCCGTCGAGATCGGTCGCGATCAGTTTGTACGGGAAGCCCGAGGGCTGCACGGACGGTTCGGAAACCTCGGACGCCTCGGACGCCGTGGTCTTCCCGGAGTCCGAGGAGCCCCCGGGGGCAGCCGCTTCGCTCACTTGGCTACCGGCTCCAACACCTCGCGGCCGCCCAGGTAGGGGCGCAGGACCTCGGGGACGCGGACGGAGCCGTCGGCCTGCTGGTGGTTCTCCAGGATCGCCACGATCGTGCGCGGGACGGCGCAGAGTGTGCCGTTGAGCGTGGCCAGAGGCTTGACCTGCTTGCCGTCACGGACACGGATCTGTAGACGGCGCGACTGGAACTCCGTGCAGTCGGAGGTCGAGGTCAGCTCGCGGTACTTGCCCTGGGTCGGGATCCACGCCTCGCAGTCGAACTTGCGCGAGGCAGAGGAACCGAGGTCGGCGGAGGCGACGTCGATGACACGGAAGGGCAGTTCGAGCGACGTCAGCCACTGCTTCTCCCAGTCCAGCAGACGCTGGTGCTCGGCCTGGGAGTCCTCCGGCGCGACGTACGAGAACATCTCGACCTTGTCGAACTGGTGGACGCGGAAGATGCCCCGGGTGTCCTTGCCGTGTGAACCGGCCTCGCGGCGGAAGCAGGGGGAGAAGCCCGCGTAGCGCAGGGGGAGGCGGTCGGCGTCGATGATCTCGTCCATGTGGTACGCCGCGAGCGCGACCTCGGAGGTGCCGACCAGGTACAGGTCGTCCTTGTCGAGGTGGTAGACGTCCTGGGCGGCCTGGCCGAGGAAGCCCGTGCCGGCCATCGACTGCGGGCGGACCAGCGCCGGGGTCAGCATCGGGGTGAAGCCGGCCGCGGTGGCCTGGGCGATCGCCGCGTTGACCAGGGCGAGTTCGAGGAGGGCGCCGACGCCCGTCAGGAAGTAGAAGCGCGAGCCGGAGACCTTGGCGCCGCGCTCGGTGTCGATGGCACCGAGGATCGTGCCGAGCTCCAGGTGGTCTTTCGGCTCGAAGCCTTCGGCTGTGAAGTCGCGGATCTCGCCGTGCGTCTCCAGCGTGACGAAGTCCTCCTCGCCGCCGACGGGGACGTCGGGGTGGACGAGGTTGCCGAGCTGGAGGAGGAGTTCCTGGGTCTCGGTGGCGGCCGTGTCGCGCTCGGCTTCGGCGGCCTTGACGTCGGCCTTGAGCTGTTCCGCGCGCTTGAGCAGTTCGGCCTTCTCGTCGGCGGATGCCTTGGGGATCAGCCTGCCGAGCGATTTCTGCTCGGCGCGGAGCTCGTCGAAGCGGACGCCGGAGGACCTGCGCCGCTCGTCGGCGGACAGGAGGGAGTCGACGAGCGCGACGTCCTCTCCACGGGCGCGCTGGGACGCGCGCACACGGTCGGGGTCCTCACGGAGCAGGCGAAGGTCAATCACCCCCCAAGGCTACCGGTGCGTGGTTCCGGCCCACGACTCGAATTCACTCCCCGCCACTTATGTGCCGATTTAACCCAAATTTCGACCTCGACGCCCGGAAGGGGTGAAGGGTGGCGAAGGGTGTGTGCGGGTGCCGGTAGAAGTCAATGAATTGGGGTCCACCCCCCCGAAAGGAGGTGCGGGCGTGGTGCCTGGTTGACTCGACTTCCTTGTGCCGTAAGGGACTTGGGGATCGACTGTCCACAGAAGTCCACAGCGCAGCAGAGTTATCCACAGGCTGTGCGAAAGATCTGTGGATCGAGGGAAAGATCATTGGGATGGCGGGCCGTCGACTTGAGGATTCCCGACTCAAACCACCTTCACGCCCACTTTCGAGTGGATTCGCGGGTAAATGGGTAGCTCTAAAGGATTGACGGGAGGGGACGCGTGGACGAAGGGTGACCTACGGGGTTGTGGACGCAATGGAGCCCGTGAAGGGGATTTGTCGACTACGTGGCGATGTGTTGTCGACTTGTCCCCAGGTCGAGAAGCCGCCCTGTGGATAACTTCTGTGGACAAAGAAAATAAGCAGGTAGGACCAGCGGCAGGCGGGCCCGAAGTCGACTCCGTGGAGTCGACTTCCTGGGACGTGCTCCCTGGAACCGGCTTCCTGGAAGCGGCCGTCCTGGGACAGGCTTCCTAGAAGCGGCCGTCCTGGCAGCGCGCCACCCAGTCCGCCGCGGCCACGAACTCGGCGTCGGAGGTGCCCGGCAGAGTGGGCCGGATCTTCGCGGTGGCTGCATCCGCACGCGGGTACGAACCGAGGAAGCGGACCTGGAGGCAGATCCGTTTGAGGCCCATCAGCGCCTCGGCCACCCGGCGGTCGGAGATATGGCCCTCGGCATCGATGGCGAAGCAGTAGTTGCCGATGCCCTCGCCGGTCGGGCGGGACTGCAGCAGCATGAGGTTGACGCCACGGACGGCGAACTCGCCGAGCAGGTCGCGCAGTCCGCCGGGGTGGTCGTCGCGCTGCCAGATGACGACGGAGGTCTTGTCGGAGCCCGTCGGGGCAGCGGGCCGGGCGGGGCGGCCGACCAGGACGAACCGGGTCTGGGCGTTCTCCGCGTCGTGGATCTCGGTCTGCAGTGCCTCCAGGCCGTACCGCGAGGCCGCGAACTCACCGGCGAAGGCGGCGTCGTAGCGGCCCTCCTGGACGAGACGGGCGCCGTCGGCGTTCGAGGCGGCGGACTCCCAGACGACGTCGGGCGAGAGGTTGGCCTTCATCCAGTTGCGGACCTGCGGCTGGGCGGCCGGGTGCGCGGTGACCGTCTTGATCTCCGAGAGCTTGGTACCCGGCCTGACCAGCAGCGCGAAGGTGATCGAGAGGAGCACCTCGCGGTAGATCATCAGCGGGGCGCCGGCGACCAGCTCGTCGAGCGTGGTCGTGATCCCGCCCTCCACGGAGTTCTCGATCGGGACGAACGCGGCCTCGGCCTCGCCGTTGCGGACGGCGTCGAGCGCGGCGGGGACGGACACCATCGGGACGAGCTCGCGGGTCGCGGACTCCGGCAGCGTGCGCAGGGCGACCTCGGTGAAGGTGCCCTCGGGGCCGAGGTACACGTAGCTGGCTGGCATGGACTCACCCTAATGGGCCTTGCGGGGCCCCGGCGCACTATCTTGCCCCCACCACCCCGGAGAGCGACGTACGGCTCTGTGGGCGCCCGCACGCCTCCCGGAGACGTCGGGACGCGGCGGGCCAGGGCCGGGCCGGTCGGGGCGATCGGAGGGTGACCCAGCCTCCTCCCACGGGGCAACCCTCCAATCGGCCAACCCTCCAGTCGGCTAACTCTCCAACAACCCCTGCCCCACGTACTCCCCCTCCGCCGCGCCTCCCGGCACCGCGAAGAGGCCGCTCGACTCGTGGCGGATGAACTTCGACAGGGCGTCGCCGCGGTCGAGTTTGCGTTGCACGGTGACGAAACCGCGGAGAGGGTCGGCCTGCCAGCAGACGAAGAGGAGACCGGCGTCGGGGACACCCTTCGCGTCGATACCGTCGTGGAAGGAGAACGGGCGACGGAGCATGGCCGCGCCGCCGTTCTGGTCGGGCCGGGTGATACGGGCGTGCGCGTTGATCGGGACGAGGAGATTGCCCTGGGCGTCGGTTTTCTCCAGGTCCATCGCGGTCGTCTCGATCGCCTTCGTGCCCCCGCTCAGCGGCGCGCCGTCGGACTTCCGGCGCCCGATGACGTCCTCCTGCTCCTTGACCGAGAGGTGCTCCCAGTCGTCGAGGAGCATGCGGATACGGCGTACGACGGCATACGAGCCGTTCGCCATCCATGCCGGGTCCGAGCCACCCGAGGAAGGCACGAAGATCCGCTCGTCGAAGTCGGACTCGGTCGGCTTCGGGTTGCGGGTGCCGTCGATCTGCCCCATCAGGTTGCGGGCCGTCATGGGGTGGGCCGTGGCACCCGGCGAACGGTTGAAGCCGTTCATCTGCCACCGCACCCGGGCCGCCCTGCCTGCGTCCTTCTGGATCGCGCGCAGGGCGTGGAAGGCGACGAGTGCGTCGTCGGCCCCGATCTGCACCCACAGATCGCCGTTGCTCCGCGTTCTGTCGAGCTGGTCCGAGGAGAAGTCGGGCAGCGGGTCCAGGGATTCCGGGCGCTGCTTCTCCAGGCCGGTACGGGCGAAGAAGCTGTGCCCGAAACCGAAGGTGACCGTCAACGACGACGGTCCCGCGTCACGGGCGATACCGGTGTCGTCCTGGGCCGCGGCCTCGCCCGCCATCAGCCGCCGGGCCGTCTCCGACCAGCGGCGCAGCAGAGCGGCGGCCTCCTTGTGCCCGGCTCCGGCGGCCAGGTCGAACGCGACGAGGTGGCCGCGTGCCTGGAGGGGGGTGATGATCCCCGGCTGATGTTTCACGTGAAACATCACCTCCCCGGCGCCGAGGGAGGACAGAGGGGCGACCTTCTCGGTCGAGGAGGAGGATGAGGAGGATCCGGCCGCGTATCCGGCGGCGCCGCCTACCGCGCCCAGCGCGAGGCCGGTTGCGCCGGCGGTGCCCAGCAGGAGGCGACGCGAGATCGTTCCACCGGGGGGTGGGATATTGCTCTCCTGCCGCGACTCCGAAGGGCCGGACGGCGACTGCGCGTCGTTCGTGGTCGCTCGCCCCCGCGCGGCGGCAGTCGTGGGTTCAGCGCCGCCCCGCGTCCCTTCAGGGGTGGCGGAGTCGCCGTCGACAAGGTCCTGGTCAGCCATGATGTGTTTCAGCCGATCTTCGCGTTCTTGCTGACGGTCACCTGGTCGATCTCAGATGTCCGTACGGTGATCTCGATCTTCCAGTTGCCGGCCATGGGGATCTGCACGCCGTTCGCCGTCCAGTGACCGGTGGTGACGCGGTCGGGGACCACGGGCAGGGGGCCGATCTCCTTGGCCTCCAGGGTGAAGGCGACCTTCACCTCGGGGATGTCGAAGGGCTTGCCGTCGGGGCGCTGGACGTAGACGTGCATCTCGTTGGCGCCCACGCGCGCGGGGTCGATCTGCAGCCGGGCCACGCCCTTGCCGTTCTTGCCTCCCGTGTCGAACGACATGTCCAGCGCCAACGCCCCTGACGTCTCGTCCTCCTGCGTCACGGCAGCGTTGGCCGCCTTGGCCTCCTCCACCGTGCGTCCCGGTTCGGTGGCGGTCAGCACCGTCGTGACGGCGAGCAGTACGACCGCGACGCCGGCCTCCGCCAGCACCGACCGGCGCAGACCCGTTCGGCCCGGATCGGCGTTCCGTATCCGCTGCTCACGCGCGCTTGCCACCGCCGCCTGCTGCCGGGCGAGCTGAGCGGCTCGCTCGGAACCCTCGCCGGTGACCTTCTCGGAACCTCCGCCCGCGCCCCGCGCGGAGCCACCGGTGGCGTGCGTGGCCGCCGGCTCCTTCTCCACCGCGGCTTCCGCTTCCACTGCGGCTTCCGCTTCCACTGCGGCTTCCGCTTCCGCCACGGCCGGTGCTTCCGCCAGTTGCGCGGTCCACCGGCGGGAGATCCACGCGATCCCGACGAGTACGGCGACCAGGCCGACTTTCACCAGGAGCAGCTGCCCGTACGAGGTGCCGGTCAGCGCGGACCACGTGCCGACCTGGCGCCACGACTGGTAGATCCCGGTCGCGGTCAGGACGAGCACGCTGCCGAACGCGACCCGCGAGAACCGTCGTACGGCCTCGGTCTCGATCTGTGCGTCCACAGGGGCCCGGAACAGTGCCACGAGCAGGGTCGCCAGGCCGCCCAGCCAGGCGGCGACCGCCAGCAGGTGCAGGATGTCGAGGGGCATCGAGATGCCCGTCTGGATGCCGGTAGAGGCGTGCTCGGCCATCGCCCAGCTCGCGGCGAGACCGGCGGAGACCACGCCCCCGCCGATGGCCAGCCCGAAGGTGAGGTCCCGCCGGAGGGACTCGTCGTCGGCCTCTTCGTCCCCGGAGTCCTCTTCTGAGTCCTCTTCGGAGCCCTTGTTCGAGCCGTCCTTCGAGTCCTCCTCCAAGTCCCCTTCTGAATCCCTTTCGGTGTCGGTGTCCCCGGAAGGGCCCGAACGAGCCCGAGGAACCTCCACGGCCTCTCCGTCGTCCTCGGCCTCCTCGTCCCGTCGTGCGTACGCCCCGAACAGGACCGCGATGAACAGTGCCGCCGCGGCGAGCAGCAGCAGGCGGGAGACGAGGGCGGCGCCCGTCTTCGTCTGCAGGACCTGGCCCAGGAGGTCGAGGTCGAATACGTCGCCGAGCTTGCCGGAGCCGGTGTAGGAGCCGCGCAGGAGCAGCATCGCAAGGGTGGCGGTGGTCAGCGCGAGCCAGCCGGAGACCACGAGCCGCTGCACGGGCCGTACCCCGGCACCGCGCTGCCAGCAGGCCAGCACGAAGGCCGCGCCGCCGACCAGCAGGATGAAACCGGCGTACGACAGGTAGCGCGCGAACCCGTAGAGGCCGCCGACGACCCCGCCGCCGACCTCCTGCTCGGGTACCGCGACCGTCGTCTTGGAGGGCGCCCCCACGGAGAAGGTGAAGGCGCCGGAGACAGGGTGGCTGTCCGCCGAGACGACCTGGTAGGTGACGGTGAACGTGCCGTCGGGCAGGCCCGAGTGCAGCTCCACCGCGTAGCTGTTGCCGCCCAGGTCGGTGACCTCGCCGGTGTCGGCCTCCTTGCCCTTGGGGTCGTACACGCGCACCGCGCCGTCGGACATCGCGACCTTCTCGGAGAAGGTGAGCGACACCTGGCCCGGTGCCTCCTGGACCACCGACCCCTGCTGCGGGTCGCTGCCGGTCAGCGCGGCGTGCGCGGAGACGGGCACGGCACCGGCGAGCAGCGCTCCGACGGTGGCGAACAACAGCAACAGCAACGGCCTCAACCGGCTCAACGGTGCTACCTCCCTCAGTGCCCGCTGGTCGGCTGGTACGTCGCCGACTTCACTGGCATCTCGACCGTGATGGCCCCGGACTTGGTGAAGTTCAACCGCAGGGACACCGTCTCGCCTTCCTTCGGCTTGCGCTTCAGGTTCTCGAACATCAGGTGGTTTCCGCCGCTCTTGAGCACGAGTTCGCCGTCGGCGGGGACCTTCAGGCCTGTGACCTCCTGCATCGACTGCCCGGTCGTCTCGTGGACAGTGACGTCGCGGGCGATGTCGCTGGTGACGGAGGTCAGCTCGTCCGCCGCACCGCCGTCGTTCTCGATGACGAGGTAACCGGCGGCCAGGGAGTCCGTGACGGGCTGCGGCATGTAGGCGGACTTCACGGACAACTTCGCGGCGGACGAGGCGGAGTCGGAGGACCCGCACCCGGTCAGGACGAGCGCGGCGGTGGTGACCAGGAGGGGGCCGGCGAGTCGATGCCTCACGGGTTCTCGCCCTTGAGCAGCTTCGGCAGGTCCTTCTCGTAGTCCTGCACGGTGGCCTCGTCGTCGTACAGCACATAGCCCTCGTCGGTCTTCGGCGAGAACGCGATGACCTGGGTGCCGTGCTCGGAGATGGTCTTGCCGTTCTCGTCCTTGGTCGGCGGGTTGATGGAGATGCCGAGCTTGAGGGCGCCGGCCTGGATGTCGTCGAAGTCGCCGGTCAGGCCGACGATCTCGGAGTCGATGCCCTTGAGCCACTTGCCGAGTTCCGCCGCGGTGTCCCGCTCCGGGTCGGTGGTGACGAAGACGAGCCGGAGGTTGGCCAGCTCCGACTTGGACACCTTCTTCGCCACCTCCTTCTTCGCGACCGCGAGGTTGTTCATGGTCAGCGGGCAGACGTCGGGGCAGTTGGTATAGCCGAAGTAGATCAGCGTCGGCTTGCCCTCGGTCTCCTTGCGGAGGTCGTACGACTTGCCGTTCGTGTCGGTGAGGACCAGGTCCGGCTTGGTGAACGGCTGGTCGAGGACTGTGGCGGCCTTCCGCGGGCCGGTGTCGGAGACCTCGGCGACCGATGTCGTCGAGGCGTCGCCCGTGCCGCAGGCCGAGAGGGTGAGGACGGCCGCGACCAGCAGGGCGCCGGCCGCGAACGTCTTCTTCGTCGTGTTCGTGCGCATAGAGAAATGTCCCAGTTGTTCGAGCCCCGGCGCGCACGGGGGCGTACGCCGTCGCGGACAGCCTGTGTACGGACTTCGGTACGGACTTCGGTACGGACTTCGGACGAAGTTCGGGACGGAGTTCTGTACGGGGCCGCGTGCGCGCCGAGGGGGGAAGGGGCCGAGAAGGCGGAGGCTCAGACGTTCGTGCGCCGGCGGCCGGCCAGGACGCCGTACGCCACGCCCGCGGCGCCGATGACGATGCCGACGATGCCGAGGACTCGGGCGGTGGTGTCGCTGGAGTCGGCGGGCGCGGCGGCGGTCTCGTTCGACGCGGCCTTGGCGTCGTCGGCGTCCTCCGACTCGTCGGAGGCGGTGGAGGCGCCGGACGAGCCGTGGTGGTCCTCGGAGGCGGCCGACAGCGCGAGCACGGGTGCCGGGTTCTCGGGCTCCTCCTCGCCGTCCTTCGGCACCTCGATCCAGCGGACGACCTCCTTGTTGGAGTACGTCTGGATGGCCTTGAAGACCAGTTCGTCGGTGTTCTCGGGGAGCTGGCCCATGGAGACCGGGAACTTCTGGAAGAAGCCCGCCGCGATGCCGTCGCCGGTGGCGGTCCAGGTGATCTTGGAGACGGCCTCGTCGATCTGCTCGCCGTGCAGTTCGACCGGCTTGTCGAGCTTGGCCTTGGTGACCTTGATCTTCCAGCCGGGGATGGCCTCCGGCTGGGCCGAGGCGAGCGGGTGGTCGGTCGGGAAGTTGACCTCGAGCTCGGTGGTCGTGGCGTCGTCGCGCTCGTTGGGGACCTTGAAGTTGACGGTCGCGTACCCGCCCTTGGCCGCCGTGCCCTCCGCCGCGACGCTGACGTGCGCGAACGCGGGGCCGGAAAGGAGGAGGACGGCCGAACCGGCGAGGGCGCCGACGGCGGCGATACGAGAAGCCTTCATGACTGGTGACACTCCACAGTGAGTGAGGGAGAAGAGAGGAAGAGGGGCCGCGCGCGCCACGAGCCGGCAGCCGAGGCCGGGAGCGGGGAGCCCGCGGCCGGGAGCGGAAACGGATGCGCGCGTTTCTCGTCGTCCTACGACGGACTCCCCCTCCAGGTGTGGAGTGAGCGGGCGTCGGGTCAGGCGGCGAGGGCGAAGACGGGCGCCGCGGTCGGCGGGCCGCGCCGGACGAGCGTGTGCTGGAGGGAGGTCGTCCGCAGGGTCGCGGGCGCCGTGTACCCGGCGCGCGGGGCGGCCGAAACGGCCTCCGGCGCGCTCGGGAGCCCGGACCGCAGGACCCGCGCCAGCGCGAGCGCCCCACGCAGGGACCCTACGAGTGGCTCCTGCGCCGACAGCCGGGTCAGGCGCAGCAGCGCCAGGTCGCCGTGGCGGAGCATCCACCCGGCGGCGAGGGCCGCGAGTACATGGCCGAGCAGCATGGGCAGGGACGGCAGGAGGGCGGCGGGGGAGCCTGTGGCGGTCGTCATGGCGTCTGCCGGGTCGTGGGCGGCGTGTGTGCCGCCGACACCGGCCTCGATGAGGATCCGCCGGGCCTGCGCGGGGCTCAGGGCCGCCGCGGTCGCGCCGCACACGAAGCGGGCGGCGCGCTCGACGAGCACGCTGTCCATGGCTTCCGTGGTCCGCGACGCGGTCGTCGCCCCATGCCGGCCCAGCCCGAACAGAATGTGCAACAGGATCTGGCCCACCGCCAGCGTCGCCGCGATGCCTGGCAGCGAGCGTTCGCGCCCGGCCAGCGCGGCCGCGACGGAGAAGACGCCGACGAAACCGACGCCCAGGCTCCACAGCGGGATCGCCGCGCATGAGGCGAGCGCGTGTCCGGCCCCGGCCAGCACGACGCAGACCGCGGCGAACACCGCGGCCCGCAGAACCCGGAGTTCACCTCCGGCGCGCGCCCGGCGCGGGGCGCCTGGCCGGTGTGGATGGGGGGCAGTCATGGCGGGCCCATCATCGCACCGGGGCGCTCCGCTGGGTTCGGCGGGTTCATGGGGTGAGGTACGGGGGGACGGGGGGCGGTGTTCAGGTGGGGGTTCGGGCGCGATGGGGGTGGGGTGCGTGGGCGGTCGGCGGGTGCGAGTTGTGGGGAGCCTGTCGCGCAGTTCCCCGCGACCCTGAAAGGGCCGCCCCCGTCCCCTTGATCGCGAAGTCGTCCGGGGCCCAAGCGTTGTGGGCCCGAGTGTCGAAAGTGGTGGGTGATTCGGAAGGGTTCGGTCCGCATACACCGAATGCGCGGGGGACGCATCCGCCGTATGGGCGGAGAGACTGTGTCCGGGCGATTGCGCACCGCTCTCGGCGGCAATACGTAACGGTATGTCGAGCCGCGGCCTGGAGGCTGGAGCATGAGCATCTGGTGGTCACTCCATTTGCGGCGCGAGGCTGCGAGCGTGCCGCTCGCCCGGCGACTGCTGATCGGCACGATGGAGACGGCGGGCGTCGACCCGGACGTCTCCTACGACCTCTCCGTCGCCCTCAGCGAGGCCTGTGCCAACGCGGTCGAGCACGGCGGCGCGGTCTCGGCCGGCGCCACCACCGAGGCGTACCGGGTCACCGCCTACCTCGACGGTGAGAAGTGCCGTATCGAGGTCGCCGACTCCGGCCCCGGCTTCCCGCACCGCCATCCGGTCCGCCCGGCCCACACCGACGCCGAGAACGGCCGCGGCCTCTGCCTCATCCGCGAACTCGCCGACCACGTCCACATCGGCAACAAACCGGGCCACGGCGGCGCCGTCGTCAGCTTCGACAAGATCCTCAAGTGGCGCGAGGACGCACCGCTGGTGGCGGTGTAGCGCGCCCAGGCCCGCGCCCGGTCGTGTAGGGCCCGCGCGTTCCCGATGAAGAGCCGCTGCCGACGGGGCTAGGTTCCCTACGCGGTCTGGGCCGGGGCCGGCCGGTCGGCCGTGCACCGGAGGCATGTGAGGCGACCAGCGTGGGCGCCCGCTGTTGATGGGATCGAGCCGATCGCCGACGAAGCGTCACTGAACACGGCCGTCATGGCCCGTGCGACTCGGCGGCGCGTGGTGCCACGGCGCGGAGTTCTATGGTTCGTGACCCGGCGGTGCGCGGTTCCACGACGTACGGCGACGTCATGCCGTACGTCCACGCTCGCGTAAGTGCCGTACGACGAAGGACCGCCCCATGGCGGGGGCGTGCTGCCGCACACCACCCCGCCCCGAGCCACTCTGGACCCGCGTGCCCCCAACCACGCGCGTGGGCCTCGGTCTCTCCGATGTTTCCCACCGAGGCCGGACGTGGTGCGAAGCCCAAACCCGCTGCGGTGGTTCACGATCGGCGGAGGAGACGATCGGCGGACACATGGGTGGGACGGGACGACAGGGGACGGCATTGCAAACAACGGCGCGTTCCTCGCACGCTCGACGGCTCGCTGTCGGTCGAGCAGGGTGCGGTGCCGCCCACTCGGCGCGGTGCCGCCCACCTCGGCGTGCTGCGGGCGCCGACCCAGGTCGGTCCTGAGTCGGGCCGTAGGCCAGGGAGGGCTCTCCGCGAAGACATCCGGACTCAGGTCACGTCTGTTGCGGCTCCAGGTCCCGGCCGACCCGGCGCCCGGCGCGGACGGACTCGGTGACCGGATGGGCGTCGCCCAGCAGCTGTGACAGCCTGGACTCCGCCTGCTGCTGGAGCCGCTCGGCCTCGTCCCCCCGCCGCATGCCCCGCAGGGTCACGGACAGGTTCCCGGTACTGACCAGGACGTCCGGGTGATCCGCCCCGAACCGGGCGCGGAAGCCCTCAATGGCCAGCCGCTCCCACTGTTCGGCCCGGTTGTGGAGCCCCAGATCGCCGTAGGCGTTGGCGAGGTTCAGGCCGGCGGACAACACGGCGGGGTGGTCGCCCCCGAGGTCCGCCGCCAGGGCGTCGCGGGCCCGCTCGCTGAGTTCGGCGGCCCTCTCCGCCTCGCCCAGGGCGCGGCGGTAGATGGACAGGTTGTTGAGGCAGCACATGACGAACGGGTGCTCGGGTCCGAAGATGTTCCTGTACCCCTCCAGCACCTCGTCGACCAGCTCGACCGCACGCGCCGCGCCGTGCTCCGGATCCGTGGCGAAGTAGTCCGCGGCGAGGTTGAGCCCGCAGGCCAGCGCCTCGGGGATCGTGCTGCCGTAGCGGTCGCGGTACAGGGTGTACGTCTCCCAGGTCTCCTGGGTGATCCGCAGTGCCTCCGCGACCTGGCCGTCTTTGCGCAGGGAGACCGCGAGGCTCTTGTCGACCCGCAGTACCTCGGGCACGTTCGGGTTCATGACCTGCTTGAAGCCCTCGCGGACCTCGCGCAGGATGTCCACCGAATTCTTGTAGTCGCCCAGTTCCCGCAGGTCGCGGGCGTGGTGGCCCTGGGTGGTCAGGGTGTACGGGTGCAGCGTTCCCAGCAGCGCGGTGCGGCGGCGCACCGTGTCCTCGTCGAGGCGGCGGGCGTCCTCGCTCTGACCGGCGAGCCGGTAGTCGATCGCGAGGTTGTTGGCGGAGGTGAGGGTACGAGGATGGTCCTCACCGAAGATCTCGCGGAAGCCACGGTAGATCCGCTGGTCCAGTTCCAGGGCCTCGGTGAAGCGGCCCACCGCCCGTAGGTCGGCGGCAAAGCTTCCGGACGTGATCAGGATGCTCGGATGGTCGTCGCCCAGGAGCTGCCGCTGGTCGGCGAGGGTCTTCTCGTCCAGATCCAGGGCGTCCTGGTACTGGCCCTGCGAGCGCAGCACGTTGGCGAGTTCGAAGCGGAGATTGAGGATCTGTTCGTCGGTGGCGTTCGGGAACTCGCCCGACCAGAACTCGTTGAGCTGGGTGCTCAGGGTGCGGGCGGCGTGCAGGTCGCCCCGCTTCCACAGATACCGGACGCGGTAGACCATCAGCTGCCGCGGTTCCTCCTCCGAGCAGTTGCGGATGTCCGAGGGCGTCAGATGCGGCCAGATCACCTCGTAGCCGGGCCACTGGGCGGGGTCGTCCAGGGCCTCCTCGGGCGGTCGGGCGGCGGCGAGGATGCGGTGCACCTCGTGGATGGTGTCGTCGAACTTCTGCTCGTCCATGCTGTCGCGCACGGCGGCCTGGACGAGGCGGTGCACCTGGATGGAGTTGTCGGTCGAGTCGACCTTGGCCAGGGCGAAGCGGTTCAGCGCCTGGGTGACCCGGCCGAGCATGTAACGGGCGCGCAGATCCCGGTCGTACGGCAGCAGCGCCCTGATCATCGCGTCGCTGCCGATGAGGGCCATGGAGATGGGCTCGGCGGCGAAGAAGGCGCACAGTTCGAGGAGACGGGCGGCGGCCGGGGACTCATCGCGGAGGCGGTTGATGGAGATGTTCCAGGTGGCTCCGACGGACCGCGGGTAGTCCACGGCCTCCACGGCCTCCTTGACGGAGAGCACCTGGGTGGACTGCTCGCGCAGTTGTTCGATGTAGGCGTCGACGGGGGTGGCCGTCGCCTCCAGCCACGCGGCCGCCACCTCGATGGCGAGCGGCAGGTCGCCCACCGCGTCGGCGACCAGCCCGCCGTCCTCCTCGCTCAGCCCGGGCACCCGGCGGCACAGGTGCTCCACGCTCTCCTCGCGGGTGAAGACCTCCATCTCCAGCGGCTGGACCTTGGGCAGCGCGGGCCGGGTGCGGGTGGTGGTGATGATGTGGCCGTAGACGTCGTCGGGGACGGGGCCGGTGTACTCCGGGAAGCTGTGGAGCACCTTGTCCAGGTCCTCGACGTTGTCGAAGATCAACAGCCATCGGTTGAACGGCTCACCGTTCCTGAGGGCCTGGATGACCGATTCGGCCGCCTCCTTGACGTCCTCGCCGACGCCGAGTTCGAGGTGCCGGGCGAGCGCGGCCAGCTTCGGCGGCACCAGCTCCGGCTGCTCGGCGTCGACCCACCACACCAGGTCGTAGTCCGCCATGAACCGGTGGGCGTACTCACGGGCGAGGTGCGTCTTGCCCACACCGCCGAAGCCGTGCAGGACCTGGGGCACGCGCTGTCCGGAGCGGTTCGCGGTCAGCTGCTGGCGCAGCCGGTCCAGGATCGTGGAGCGACCGGTGAACCAGCGGTATCGGGCCGGGACGTTGGAGATCCGTCGGCCGAGTATGGGGAACCGCAGCCCGCGGGCGCTCGGGGTCACGGTGGAGACGGACTCAGGGCGGTCCAGTCCGTTCAGCAGCGTGGTGTACGCCTGGGTCTCGGTCAGGCCCTTGAGGTCGATGACGCCCCGGGCCGCGAACGGAAGGCTGAGCTGTACGTCGTCGATGCGGATCGACACCGGCTGCTGCCGTTTCTCCGAGCCGCTGGAGTGCACGGCCGCCTCCCACGCCGCCCGTGCCCGGCGGGAGTCGACGAAGCTCGGCGAGAGCACGGCGAGCACCCGGTGCGCCCCGCCGGGCATGGCCTCGGCGCCGATCTCGGCCGTGGGCATCGACTGGACGTTCTTGGGCGTCACCTCGAAACCCGCGCCGCGCAGCACGGATTCGAGCCAGTCCACCCACATCCGGTCCTCGGACACGTAGTAGAGCGTCAGCTGGGACGGCGGCGTCGGCCGCTGCCGGGTGTACGCGCTCTTGTACCGGGCCCGCTTCGCCTCGCTGATCGGCGGCAGCTTGGTCACCCGCTCCTCGGTGATGACCGAGGTGAGCCGCTCACAGGCGCTCAGCATGGAGTTGGCCGACTTCGGCGGGTCGCCGAACGCCGCGAGGATCTCCTCGTAGGCGTAGTACGGCTGGTAGAGGACCTCCGTCGACGCCCAGTAGTCGGCCAGCTGGTCGGAGTTCAGGCCGGCCGGCAGCCCGGAGAAGCGTTCCTTGGCGCGGGCACGCCCGGCGTCGAGCTTGTCCTTCTCGCCGAGGTCGATGCGCATGGCGACGGGCAGGATGCGGATGCCCTTGTCACCGTGGAGTTCCTTGATGTCCTGGGCGACGGAGGCGGCACCCTCGATGCTCTGCTCGCTGAGGGTGTAGCAGACGACCAGGGTGTCGGGCATCTGCACGGTGCAGATGTCCGCGAGGTCGCTGAGACCGGTACGGCTGTCGATCAGGGTGAAGTCGTAGTAGCGCTGCATGTCGGCGCGCATCGCGTCGAAGAACTGGCCGCCGCCGTAGCTCGCGTAGAAGCGGTCCCAGTCCATGTTGCCGACGATGGGGTAGTCGCGGTGCCGCTTCCCGGCGGACAGGAAGTCCAGGCTGCCGCCGTCGGGGAAGGCCCAGTCGAGGGAGAGCGCGTGCGGCCGGACCCGTGCGTAACTGCGGTGCCAGTCCGCCGCCCGGTCGGGCAGATTGCGCAGGGCCTCCCGCCGGTACTCGTCTATGAGGTTGATCAACCCGGGCGTGCCACGCAGTAAATGGGCGTCCAGGAAGGGGTGGAAGAACTTGTGGAGGCCCGGTGCCTCCAGGTCCCAGTCGACGGCCAGCACACGATGGCCGTTCGCGGCCAGGATCCACGCCACATTGGCGAGTGCCATGGTCCGTCCGGTACCGCCCTTGTACGAGTAGAACGTGATCACGGTGCCGTTGCGGCTTTGCGCCATGTTTCTGCCTTCCGCCCTGTCGGCCTCTTTCGGCCTCGCTCGTCGCGCGCCCTTCGGTGGTCGTGCCAGGTGGTGCTGCCGGGGTCCGTTACCCGGGTCCACTGGCCCAGGTCGGGCCTAGCCCAGGTCGGGCCCCCTCAGCCGTGGAGGCTCGATCGGTGGTCCCTCCGGTGGATAGGTCTCGATGTGTTCCCAGTAGGAGAAGACGGCCGAGGCGACCGCCCGCTGCAGCTCGCTGCCGAAGGCGTCCAGATCGGGGATGCTGCCGTTGGCCGCGCAGTGGCCGGCGTCGTCCGCCAGCCGCGGGATCAGCGTCCGGTACGCGAGCTCATCGAGCTGCTGCTCCCTCTCTGCGGGCACGATGTCGTAGCGGTACTGCGGGATCATGACGCTGACCCAGGGGCGTTGCTCCTCGCACAACTTGCCCATGAGGTCCTGGTTCTTGGTGGCTTCCAGCGCCCACCGGTCGAGCAGCATCAGCCCGGGAGCCTTGGGCTTTTTCTGGCGGAGCATGCGGGAGTTGTCGTCGAGGGCCAAGACGTTCACCTTGTAGCCCATGGTGCGCACGAGGTCGGCCGCGTGCTCGCCGAGCGGCAGGGTGGACTCCGGGTGGTACGGGTTCCAGTCGTGCGGTCGGTTCCCGTAGTAGTCCGGCTCGCGGCCCTGCGGCAGGTCCGAACGGGTGCAGGCGAGCACCGATATGTCGAATTCCGGCGGATGCTCCACGGATCCGAACGCGGTCGGCAGCGACTCGTAGTCCCTGGAGAACTTGCCCTCGTCCAGCGAGGTGCCGTCGGCCACCCGCACGATCTGCTTGGCCAGCCGGTACACGGCCCGCTCGTACTCGTCACGGAGACAGCGCAGCTTGGTCAGTCCGTAGAAGCCCTCGTCCGCGTAGTCCCGCCCGAAGGCGGCGTGGTTGAACTGTAGGTCCCTCGCCACCTGGGGCATGTGTGCCGGCTCCACCGGCGTCCATAACGCCGGGATGATCGCGCTGTCCCGCGCGCCGCCGCCGCGCGCCCGATGGTCGCCCTGCCGCTGGGAGAAGGCCCACCACTCCCGGCCGCACTGCTTGCTGCGGAAGTAGCGAGGTGAGTACAACGGTACGAACACCTTGCAGCGCGCGAGGTTCGCCGACAACTCGTCGGTCCACCGGGTGCCGACCTGTATCCCCTGGTCCAGAAATCCGACCTTGGTCCCCATGGGCAGGTCGGTCAGCTCCATGATGTGCTCGCACAGTCCGTCGAACAGTTTCTTCACCCACACGCTGGGGTCGGCACCGCTCGAATCGTGACGCGGCGTATGCGCATGACTGAGGAAGAAGTACGGACTGCTTCCCCCTCTGCCCAGACCGGCACCCTGCACGTATGTCCCCCGACGCTCCGTGAGTGGGATCCCAGTGTAGGAAGCCTCAAGTCCTGTTCGGAACAGGACGAATGCGCTCGTCTCGGATTTTGATGTCCAAGGAGGTCATTGCGTACGAGTGGGGCGCGGATCATCGCACGGTCGACTATGGGTGACCCGCGGTCGTCCTTCGAGAGTCGGATCTCGGAGACCTCTCGTCAGGTCGCTGGACGCGATGCCGCTCGCCAGGTGCCCCGGTGCTCCTCAGCCATCTCGCGGGCCGTGCGGAGAGCGTCCGGACCGACCGATGCGGTCATCGACCTGCGCACCGTCTCCCGCACCCCCGCCACGAAGCGTTCGCCCACAGGCGTGAGTGCGCCGGATGCGGCCAGAGTCTCCACAGCCTCGGCCGTCTGGTCTCGCCAACGGGAGAACTGGATTTCGGCGGCGTGGGCCTCGGCGCCCGCCGTGATCCGCCACCGGGCGCGCCAGAAGTCGACCACCGCGAGATGGGCGTACGTCCCCTGCAGCAGCCCCTCCAACGGGCGCGGGTCGGGCCGCCAGGGCGCGTAGAACAGCTTCTCGCAGGCCGGGTCGTACAGGTCGACCAGATCCAGGACGGCGCCCAGCTTCACATGCTGGAACTCGTGGACGAGGAGCAGCGCGAGCGTCTGAGGTGTGGCGGGGCGGGCGATGGCCACCGCGCCGAAGGCGTCGCGGGCCGCCGAGCTGATGTCGGCGCCCTCGGGGGAGGGAAGGAGCGGGGTGATCACCTGGAGTCCGGCGGCGATTCCCGGCGCGTACTCGGGCAGTTCGCGGCGGATCCAGGCCCAGGCCCCGGCCAGGTCGGCCCGCCACGCCTCGGCCTCCTCCTCGGTGAGCCGGGGGTGCGCCGGATGGCCGTGGCAGGCCCGCGAGGGGTCGGTGTCCTCCAAAGTCACGGTCCAGCCGTCCAGTTCGAACCGTCGGCTTCCTCGCCAGGCGGGGTCCTCGGGGCCGTTGCGGGGCATGGTGTACATCCGGTCGTCCGCGTGGACCGTGAAGCCGTCGGCATCCGTGCGGACGACGACGCGCTCGGCGCCCGCTCCCACCGTCAGCGTCCCGAGCGAGGGCAGCCGCAGCAGCCCTTCGTGGACCGGGACGACGACCGCTGCCGGGCGCCCGGCGCGCACCGCGGCGGCAGCGGTGATCTCCGCGATCCCGCGCGTGGCTGTCGCGGCGGCGGACTCCGCGTCGCCCCCGGCCTGTCCCGCCTGCGGACCGGACCCGAGGCAGCCGAGCGCCCAGGACCGTACATAGGGGTGGGCCAGGACCGTATCCACGGATTCGGGGGCCTCGCTGTCGAGGACGGTCAGCGTGTTCCAGGCGTCCTCGCCGTCCTCGCCGTCTCCGCCGTCTCTGCCATCTCTGCCATCTCTGCCGTCTCCGCGGTATTCGGCCTCCTCGGCGTCCCCGCCCGGCGGGGTGTGCGTCGCCCCGTGCCGCACATGGCCCAGCAGCTCGCGGACCAGGGCGAGTTGGTGACGGGCCAGCAGGTTCACCGTGGTGTCCGTGCCGCGACCGGTGGCCAGCTCGGCCAAGTGGTGTTCGGCGAGCGCGGGCTGTACGGACTGGTCGGCCATGTGACGGTCCCGGAGATCGGTGATGAAGGACAGCAGGTCGGAGCAGTACACCGACGGGTTGAGGAATCCGCTGCCGTCGGACCGGTATCGATGGGCGTAGAGGCCGCCCCCGCAGGAGCGCACCACCGGGCAGGCACGGCACTGCGCGGCCAGTCCTTCGACGCCCTGCTGCCGGGCCACGATGCCCGGATGCGCGGCCACCTCGTCCAGGGAGTGCGCGAACACGTCCAGGCCGGTGGCGGGGGCTCCGTCGTGCGCGGTCTTCAGGGAGTCGGCCTGTTCGAAGGTCCCGTCGGTCTCGATCACGGCGAGGTCGGCCGGGGCCAGCCCCAGCGACTCCGTCAGGCTGCTCTCGCCGCGCAGGGTCCGCAGGACCGAGTCGAAGACACGGACGTCCATGGAGCGTCCGGTCGCGGCCCAGCGGTCGTGGACGGTCAGCAGCCAGCGCGCGTACGCCGTGGCGTCGATGTCCTCGGCCGGGCGCACCGGAGGTTCGTCCCAGGTGGCGTGCGGGAGGAGGAAGTCGACGCGGGGCGGGGTGAGTTCGGCGAGCGCGTCGTGGACGGCGACCGGGTCGTTGCGCAGGTCGATGGTGCAGAGGATGCCTGCGAAGAGGTGGCGATAGCGGGGCCGGTTGAGCAGCGCGACGGCTCTGAGGACCCGGTCGTGGCTGCTGCGCCCGTCGGCGTAGCGCCGGTGCAGGTCGTTCGCGGCCCTGTCGCCGTCCAGCGAGACGCCCACCTTGATGCCGAACTCGTCGAACAGGTCCAGGAACCGTTCGTCGAGCGTGACGGCGTTCGTGTGGATCCGCAGGTCCAGCTCGCACACGCCGCCGAGGGCGGCCGTCAGTTCCGCGGCGGCCCTGCGCAGCCGGGTCCGGCCCGCGAGGAGAGGTTCGCCGCCGTGCAGCACCACGTGGACGGCGGTCAGTTCATGGCTCTTCGCATGCTCGGCGATGCGCTCGGCCGTGGTGCGCAGGACTTCGTCCGACACCACCCTGGGCCGACCGCGCCAGCTCTGGTCCGCGTGTTCGTACACGTAGCAGTGGTCGCACGCGAGATCGCAGCGACTGTGCATCTTCAGCACGAACTGACGTAGAGGAAGGAGCGGTCGGCCCATGACGTTCATCTGATGTCGCCAGGTACGGGCGGCTGTCAGACGGAGGACTGGAAGGCCGCCACCGCGACCCTTCCCGGACCGGTCCGTTCGACGCCGTTCGACACGGCACGGGTCAGAGCGGGCGACAGCGCGCCGCGGCCCCGCGCCGCCAACTGCACCAAGGACACCCGCTCCGGACCGACGGCGGCCGCAGTTCCTGACTCTTCGGCCGTGGGGTCGAGGGATGCGTTCATGGAGACCTCATCAATCTGTGCGTGGAAACTGACGGGGTTGCGGTCTTGCGGCTCGACGAAGCAGATGCCGACAGGAATTTCTCACTCAAGCGCCGGCCGCAGAAGAAGTTAGCGGCCGACCGGACTGACGACGCCGAATCTTCGGTCAGCTGCTGGTCGCGACCAGAACATAGCCGACGCCGAGGAGTGCTTCGGACGGCAACACAAGCCTCGTCCGTATTCGGGGCGGCAAACGTGAGAACCGTCTCATCGACCGGTCGGATCACGGCGGTTGAGCGGGGAAGGCCCCGTTCCGGGCGGCTTCAGCCTTCTCAGCACTCTCAGCCCGCTCACAGCCACACCCCAGCCCGCTGACGGACTGCGTCCCTAACTTCGCTGCCATGACGGGAAACCACACAAGCAAAACGATCACGCGGCGCCGCGCTCTCGTGGTGACCGGTGGAACGGTCGCCGCCGGTGGTCTGGCGGTCGCCGGGTACCAGTCGGCGTTCGCGGACGAGGCGACGGGCAGCACCGAGACGACGGCCACGGCGTCCGCGACGAGCACCGACAGCGCGTGCATGACACTGATGTCGAGCGTCACCGAGGGCCCCTACTATCTGGACGGCGCCCTGGTCCGGAAGGACATCACCGAAGGCAAGAGCGGTGTTCCGCTGACACTGCGCCTCACCGTCGTGGATGCCACCGACGGCTGCACCCCGGTCCCCGGCGCGGCCGTGGAGATCTGGCACTGCGATGCCTGGGGCTACTACTCCGGCTACACCACCGCGAATCCCGGCGGTTCGGCGCCGGCCGAGAGCGAGGACGGCTCGACCGCCGACGACGCCACATACCTCCGCGGCTACCAGATCGCGAATGCGAACGGGGTCGTCAAGTTCGAGACCATCTTCCCCGGTTGGTACACCCCCCGCACCTGCCACATCCACGTGAAGGTGCACACCGGCGGCGAGAAGGAGGACGGCACCTACGAGGGCGGCAAGGTCAACTACACCGGCCAGTTCTTCTTCGACGACGAGATCGCCCAGGAGATCTTCACGCTTGAGCCCTACTCCCAGCACAGCGGCAGCTACACCACCCTCGACAACGACATGGTCTACGACGGCGGCGGCGCCTCCAGCGGCCTGCTCACCCTCAAGGCCGTGAAGAAGGCCGACCCGGCCCGCGGCTACAAGGGTTTCCTCACCCTCGGCATCGACCCCGACGCCGAGAACACGGGCGCCGGCGGCGGTGGCGGCGAGGGCGGTACACCCCCGTCGGGCGAGCCTCCGACGGGCGAGCCCCCGACGGACGCTCCGACCGACAGCGCCACCGGCTCCGAGTCGGCCTCGTAGGGTACGCGCATGAGCAGCCGTGAGGACGAGACGCTGGCGCAGGCTGCGGTGGCCGCGCTCACCCGGCAGTTGGAAATGACGCCCAAGCCCGGCCTGCCCGACCCGCGTGACCTCGGCGCCCGCGTCACCCGGCAGGACCACCGAGCCCTGCGCTGGTCGGCGAAGTCACTGGTGCCCGGCCTCGCGGCGATGGCGGCCTGCGCCCGCCGCAACGGTGCGGCGACCCCCGAACTCCGCGCCGAACTCGGCGCGATCGGGCGCTGCACCGAACACTCCATGCAACTCGCCGGGGGCGGCCATCGCGGCGCCACCTGGGTGCTGGGCCTCCTGGTCGCCGCGGCGGCCATGGAACCCGGCGCCCGGGGGCGCGAACTCGCCGCCACCGCCAAGAAGATCGCCGCACATCCCGACCGCCGGGCACCCAGGCGCCCCTCCCGGGGGTCGTCGGTCTCCGCCAAGTACGGGGCGGCCGGCGCCCGGGGCGAGGCCCGCGCGGGCTTCCCCCATGTACGCAGGGCGTTGGATGTCCTGGCCAAGGCACGCACCGCCGGCACGCCTGAGCCGGACGCCCGCCTCGACGCGCTGCTCACGGTCATGTCGACGCTGCAGGACACCGAGTTGCTCTACACCGCCGGGCCCCATGGGCTGCGGCACGTACAGGCGGGGGCGCGGGGCGTGATCGACGCGGGGGGTACGGCGACCGATGCGGGGCGGGAGGCTCTGACCGCGTTCGACACGGATCTGCAGGGGCGGGGGTGGAGTCCTCGTGGGAGTGGGTCGCTGCTTGCGGGGGCGCTGTTCGTGGATGCCCTGCCGCTCACCGCGCGGGTGCCCGGGTAAGGGTTCCGCTCCCGCCACCTCCACCCTTCCCGTCCCCAGGGGCTGTGCCCCTTCGATCCCCCTCGGGCGCCTGAGGGCTCGGTGGCTCGGGTCGTTCTGAGTGCGGGTGCGGGTGCGGGTGCGGGTGCGGGTGGTGCGTGGTCTCCCCCGTGGGGTTCGCCGCGCCCCTGAAGGCAAAGAGCACGGGCGCATCCCGTGCTTTCTGAGGGGCGCGGCAAGCCCCCACTCACCCGCGGACGAACCCGCCCCGCCTCACCCCCGCGCGCCCCTCAAAGAAGCCATCCACGCCTCGACCTCGTCGGAGCGGCGAGGCAGCCCGGCGCTCAGGTTCCGGTTGCCGTCCTCCGTCACCAGGATGTCGTCCTCGATCCGGATGCCGATGCCCCGGTACTCCTCGGGGACGGCGAGGTCGTCCGCCTGGAAGTACAGGCCGGGCTCGACCGTCAGCACCATCCCCGGCTCCAACGTCCCGTCGACGTAAGACTCGACGCGTGCGGCCGCACAGTCGTGGACATCCATGCCGAGCATGTGACCCGTGCCGTGCAGGGTCCAGCGGCGCTGGAGGCCCAGCTCCAGAACCCGCTCCACCGGGCCCTCGACGAGCCCCCACTCGACCAGCCGTTCGGCCAGTACGTGCTGCGCGGCGTCGTGGAAGTCGCGGTACTTGCCGCCGGGCCGCACGGCGGCGATACCGGCCTCCTGGGAGTCGTACACGGCGTCGTAGATCTTCTTCTGGATCTCGCTGAACGTGCCGTTGACCGGCAGGGTGCGCGTGACGTCGGCCGTGTAGTACGTGTGTGTCTCGACGCCCGCGTCCAGCAGCAGGAGGTCGCCGGAGCGGACCGGGCCGTCGTTGCGGACCCAGTGCAGCGTGGTGGCGTGCGGGCCGGCGGCACAGATGGAGCCGTAGCCGACATCGTTGCCCTCGACCCGGGCGCGCAGGAAGAACGTTCCCTCGATGTAGCGCTCCGAGGTGGCCTCGGCCTTGTCCAGCACGCGTACGACGTCCTCGAAGCCGCGCACGGTCGAGTCGACCGCCTTCTGCAGCTCACCGATCTCGAACTCGTCCTTGACCAGCCGTGCCTCGGAGAGGAAGACCCGCAGCTCGTTGTCGCGCTCGGCGGTGACCTTGTCGTGGAGCGCCGCCTCGATGCCGGCGTCGTACCCGCGGACGACCCGCACCGGGCCGGCGGCCTCGCGCAGCTTGTCGGCGAGTGCGCGCACGTCGGCGGCAGGGAGGCCGTACAGCTCCGCCGATTCGGTCAGCGAATGCCGCCGCCCGACCCACAGCTCGCCCTGGCCGGAGAGCCAGAACTCGCCGTTCTCCCGGTCGGAGCGAGGCAGCAGATAGATCGTCGCCTCGTGGCCCTCGGCGCCGGTCGGCTCCAGGACCAGGACGCCGTCCTCGGTCTGGTTGCCGGTGAGGTACGCGTACTCGACCGACGCCCGGAACGGGTACTCGGTGTCGTTCGAGCGGGTCTTCAGGTTGCCCGAGGGGATCACCAGGCGGTCGCCCGGGAAGCGCGCGGAGAGCGCGGCGCGGCGCGCGGCGGTCTCGGCGGCCTGGGCGATCGGCTCCAGGCCGTGCAGCTCGGTGTCGGCCCAGTCCGACTTCATGCTCTCGGCCAGCTCGTCGGACACGCCCGGGTACAGGCCGTTCTTGCGCTGCTTGATCGGCTCCTCGGCTTCGGTCGCCTCGGTCTCCGGGGTCGCCGGCTCGAGCTCGTCCGCCACGGTCATCCTCCTAGGTACGGCACTGGACCGCGTCCATCGTACGGTCGTCCCGCAGGGGACCAGGGGGCCTTGAAACACCCCTTACGACGGGTCACCGATCCCTTACGAGAAGCAGCCGCGAAGGCGCGGCACCCGGCACCCGGCACGCGAAGCGGCTGGCCCTCGGCGCGCGAAACCACCGGCGCATGCTCGGCAGGTGGCAGGTGGCAGGTGGCAGGGCCGTAGACGCCGGGCGGGCCAGCCCGCGGCCGCCCACGACACACGGCGCCCGGCGCGGCGATGCACGTGCCACGACACACGGCGCCCGGCGCGGCGACGCACGTGCCGCGAGCCCGGAGCCCGGCGCGGCGGTCCACCGGAGCCCGGCTGCCGGTCCTACTCGAACCGTGCCGCCAGCAGCACCACGTCCTCCGTGCCGTCGCCCTCGCCGAGGCTGTCCGGCAGGACGGTGCGCAGGACGTGGTCGGCGATGGCGCCGGGGTCGGTGCGCAGGGCCCGGGGGACGCAGGCCGCGGCCGCATGGAGGCGGGCGAAGGCGCGGTCGACGGGTTCGCCGGTGCGCTGGAGGAGGCCGTCGGTGTAGAGCAGGACGGTTTCTCCTCGCTCGGCGGTCAGCTCGACGCTCGGCGCCTCCCAGCAGGCGAGCATGCCCAGCGGCGCCGACAGGGACGTCTCCACGAACTCGGTGCGCCGCTCGCCGATCACCAGCGGCGGGCTGTGTCCGGCCCCGGCCAGCGTGATCTTGCGCAGCGCGGGCTCGACGTAGGCGAAGAGCGCGGTGGCGGAGCGGGCCGGCTCGGTCAGGCGTAGCAGCAGCTCCAGGTCGGAGAGGACGGCGACGGGGTCCTCCCCCTCCATCACGGCGTACGCCCGCAGCGAGGCCCGCAGCCGCCCCATCGCGGCGATCGCGCTGGGGCCCGACCCCGTGACCGAGCCGACCGCGAGGCCGAGCGCGGCGTCCGGCAGCGGCAGCGCGTCGTACCAGTCGCCGCCGCCGCGCGGTCCGGTGCGGTGCCGGGCGGCGAGCTGGACGCCGGCGACGCGGGGCAGCCGGGAGGGGAGCAGTTCCTCGGCGATGGTGGCCATGCACGCGCGCGTGCGCTCGACCTCGACGAGCCGGGCCAGATGCTCGGCGGCGTACCGCGTGTACAGCCCGGCGAGGTGCCGCTGCCGCTCGACCGGCTCCGCGGGCTCGTCGTACAGCCAGACGGCGGCGCCGAGCGGGCCGGCTCCCTCGGTGGACAGAGGGAGCGCGTAGCTCGCCGCGTATCCGAGCCGGGCGGCGACCTCGCGGTGGCGGGGATCGAGTCCGTCCTCGGCGAACAGGTCGGGCTGGGCGATCTCGCCGTCACCGCCCGGCAGTCCGTCGAGGATGCGGCCGTACGGCAGGGAACTGCGCGGCACGGTCTCGATGTGCCCGAGGTCGGCGCGGCCGAGGCCGAGGCCGATGGTCGTGTCCGGGCCGAGTCCGTCGCCCGGTTCCAGGACGAGCAGACCGCGGCGGGCGCCGACCAGGGCGGCTCCGGCGTGCAGGGTCTCCTTCAGCGCGCTGTCGAGTGAGTCCGTGCGGGTCAGACGTTCGGTGAGTTCGTGCAGCGTCGTGAGATCCGAGACCCAGCCCGCGAGTCTGTCCTGCAGAACGGTCCCGGGAGCGGTGCCCGCTCCTGTGGCGGAAGGGGCCGGTGAGGCACCCGAGGCGACGGGCGCGGGCGCGACAGTGTGTGCGGGGGAGGGAACCGTTGAATCGATTCCAGCCACTTTCGGAGGGTGAGGGGCGTTCATGGTTTCCGGCTTTCCGACCGGTGCGTATTGCTCAAAAGCATCGCAAACCCCCATGTCATTCTGCGCCGCTAGCAGTCTCTCCACATGTACACGCACTCGTGAGGGGATGTCCAGCATTGTCCTGCTGGGACATCTGGTGTCCGTGCGGCCCTGTTGGACACCTGTCAACTTCTTGTCCAGTCCTTCGGAAACAGGAAAGTTGACTTAAAAGTGTTGTGGTGAACGGTGTATTGAGGTCGACTGGCCTTGTTCAACAGAGCGTCACAGCGGTCGTGATGGGTACGTACTCGGTGAAGACCAGGGGCGGCGGAGGCCGCCCGGAACCTGGCGACGGAACCGGGCGTCCTATCCACCGACGACCGAGCCCCATCCTCCCGTGGCGGAGGCGGCGAGCACATGCGGGACAGCAAAACGCCAGGCGCCGCCACCCCTACGCCATGCCCATGCTTTTGACAGACGCAAGTCGACGCAAGCGATGGACGCGGACGTAACCGAGCTCGGCCCGCAGGGTTCCCCTTGTTCGTGACAGGGGTGTGATGCGCCAGCAGGTACGCACAGTGCAGTGAACGACACATGTTGTGATGTGACCCACGGTGTTGCCATGCGTGCAACGGAAAGGACGAGCGCTCATGCGCGAGATCCCCGGAAAGCGACGCAGGCTCCTGTCCAGGCGCAACGGCGGGAGGCCCGAGCTTCTTGAGCAGGCCCTGACGTTCGCGACGGAATGGCAGTGGCCCGTACTCCCGGGGGTGGCGCCGGACCCGCAGGGGAGTGCCCGCTGCGGATGCCCGGACCCGGAGTGCGTGGTGCCCGGCGCTCACCCCTTCGACCCCGGCCTGCTGGCCGCCACCACCGACGAGCGCATGGTCCGCTGGTGGTGGGGCAACCGGCCGACGGCACCGATCGTGCTGGCCACCGGCGGTACCGCCCCCTGCGCGGTGAGCCTGCCGGCCCTGGCCGCCTCCCGTGCCCTCGCCGCGCTCGACCGCACCGGCATGCGCCTCGGCCCCGTGGTCGCGGCCCCGCACCGCTGGGCGATCCTCGTCGCGCCGTACTCCATGGAGCAGCTGGGCGAGCTGCTCTACGCCAAGGACTTCGTCCCCGGCTCGCTCCGCTTCCACAGCGAGGGCGGCTATCTGGCTCTGCCCCCCTCCGAGACCGGTCACGGCCTGATCCGCTGGGAGCGGGCACCGCTGCCCGGTTCGGCCGCGCCGTGGGTGCCCGACGTCGAGGCGGTCGTGGACGCGGTCGTCGACGCCCTCACTCGTACGGGTGTGAGCGCGCCCGAGTTCTGAGTCCGCCCGGCGCGCGGGGGGCCGGGCGCCCCCGGTCGGTCGTTATCTTCCGCACATGCAGCGTCTTCCCGGGGGCCACGGGGCCCCATCGCGCGGCCGCCACAGCGCTCCCCCGCCCCGGAGCCGTAGAGCACCCAAGTCGGAGCGCGGCGGGCCGGATCCACGTCGGCTCCGCCTCGCGGGGCTGACGGCCGCGGTCGCGGTCGCGCTGGGCCTGCCCCTCGCCGCCTCCGCCGGCCCGCTCGGCAACGTACGTACGTCCGAACGCGCCCCCATGTCCGAGCGGGTTCTCACCTCCGACCTCGACCGTGGCGTCGACCGCGCCGGTGAAGTCGCCGGACTCGGCAGCGGAGCCGACGGGCGGGCGGACGGGCGTGCGGACGGGGCCGGTGAGCTCACCGAGAAGTCCTCCGGGCACGTCGATCCGAAGGCGGGCGGGTCGGACGGGAGGACAGTGGGCGGCGGCGCCGACGCGGCGGACGACGCGGCGCGCTCCCCGCGGCGGCCGCTCGGTCTCGGTCTCGCCACCGCCGCCCGCTGCGGCCCCGAACTCACCTCCCCCGACGGCATCGAGGCGCAGACGTGTGTCCTCACGCAGGGCGAGCAGACCTGGGCCCGCACGTACTACCGCAACGCCACCGGGCGGGAACTCAGTTCGGTCCTCAGCATGATGGCGCCCGGCGAGCACACCGTACGGATGCGGTGCGCCGTGGGCGCGCACGACGAGCCTGGGGTGTGCGAGACGCCCAGGGGGCGCACGCGGGGCGCAATGGGGGCGTACACGGCCGTGGCGGAGTTCGCGGCACCGGACGGCGGTGGGCCGCTGTTGCTGCGCTCAGGGAGCAACTCAGGCCGTTCGTAAGGGTGTTGGCGCCGAGCGGGATCGGTACAGCGGAGGCGCCCCGGATCCCGGGCATGAAGAAACCCGGTTGCTGGCGACGGGGGATGCACCAGCAACCGGGCTAATGAAACCGTAACAAGAGATCGGCGCTTCGCAAATTCGATCTCGGCTATTCGGACACGAATTTGCCTGTCACGTAGGGGAGTTGTGACAGGAGTCACCACATTTCGAACGCACTCGATCAGCTGACCGTCCGGTCAGCCCGGCGCGCACGGTCAGCTGAGCGTGACCTGCCGGTTGGTGAGCCCGCCGCGCGCCCGGCGCTCGTCCGGGGTGAGCGGGGACTCGTCGGCCAGGGCGGCGGCGAGCCGCTCGGCGAACTCGGCCGCCGGCTTCTCGATGTCGTCCGCGCCCATTCCGCTGGGAAGGTCCCAGACCGGCACGGTGAGGCCGTGAGCACGGAAGGAGCCCACGAGACGGGTGCCCTCGCCGAGGCTGGAGCGCCCCGCCGCGTGCAGTCGCGCGAGAGCGTCCAGAAGCCGCTCCTCGGCGTGCGGCATGACCCATCGCAAATGGTTCTTCTCGGGGGTCTCGCACCAGTACGCCGCGTCGACGCCCGCGAGCTTCACAGTCGGGATCGCCGCGGAGTTGGCGCGCTCCAGGGAGGCGGTCACCTCCGGGGTCGTGCCCTCCGTGTCCGGGACCCAGAACTCGAAGCCCGTGTGCACAACTGGCTCGAACTCACCTTCGGGGTCGAGCAGGTCCTGCAGGCGTGGACCGTCGGCCGGCGCGCGCCGGCCCTGAACCGGAGTGCCCGGCTCGGCGACGAGGGCACGCTGGAGGGTGTCGGCGAGGTCGCGGCTGATGTCGCCGGACGCCGTGTCGTTCTGCAGGCCGAGCAGCACCGAGCCGTCGTCACGGCGCAGCGCGGGCCACGCCATGGGCAGGACGGTGGCGAGCGTCACCGACGGGACGCCCTCGGGGAGCGCGTCCTTCAGCTTCAGCTCGACGGTCGCGGCGGGCACCAGTTCGCGCAGCGCGATCCAGTGGCACTCGCCCGGCAGGCCCTCGAAGGGGCGCTGCACCAGCTCGGTCACCGCCTGGGCGGCGGCCCGGCCGTGACAGGCCTTGTAGCGGCGGCCGCTGCCGCAGGGGCATTGCTCGCGCGCGCCGACAACCGGAACCTGCCCATCGGCGCCTGCGGCACCGACTCCGCCGGTGCCCTGCGGGCGCTTGGCCTTCGTTTGGGGTCGCTTCTTGGCCATCGTGGGTGTCTCCCGATCACGGCTCGTCTCGTACTCGCGCGAGCCTAGCCGCTCGTACGACGCCCGACGGGACCCTGTGGGCAACGCACCCGAGTCGTCCCGTAACCGGTGGTTCAGGCCAGGTTGTGCACGCCTGGCCCGAACCACCGTCGGGTCAGTCCATGTCTTCGAACGCGTCCGCGAAGTCCAGGTCGGGAACGGTGGAGACCGAGGGAGCGACCACACGGCTCGCGAAGTCGTCCCGTCGGTGGGCTCGGTAGACGTCGTCCTGGACGACGACCCACACCGTGACCTCACCGCGGGCGTCGTCGCGCACGCCCCAGTCGTCGGCCAGTGCCGTGACGATGTTCAGCCCGCGGCCGCCGTGTGCGGTGACCGAGGGCGTGGACGGAAGCGGGCGGGTCGGACCACCGCCGTCCGTGACCTCGACAGTGAGCCGCCCGGTGGGATCCATGCGCCAGGCGCAGCGCACATCGCCGTCACCGGCCAGCGCGTCGCCGAGCGGCCTGCCGTGTTTGCAGGCATTGCTGAGCAGTTCGGAAAGGATCAGTAGGGCGTCGTCGATGACCGATTCCGCCACTCCACCGTCGCGCAACTGATCGCGCACCCGGTGCCTCGCTTCACCCACGCCCGCAGGGCCATGGGGTACGGCCATGCTCGACGACGTGGGCACCTCCTGTGCCACCACCAACGCCACCCCCGAGACCTCCTTCGCCCCACGCCACGGTGTGAATGCCCCATTGGACTGGACTGGAAACCGGCCGGAACACGTGCTCTGACGCACTCGCAACGATCGAACACGGAACGAACGCGCCGGTGCACTCCTTGTAGCCGAGTGGCTGAATTTCGTCCTCGATATACCGACTTGTCCTCGGGTGTGGTCCAGCCGCCTTGGCGGAATTCTTACCTCCGTAAAGGGCCGCGCGAGCGCGCCGACGGGGGTCGGCGTGATGGTCACAGGTGTGAAGAGAGGCGTGTTCGAAGCTGTCGCGGACGGCGTGTTGGAAGCTGTCGGAATCGGTGTGTTCGAAGTTGTCGGAGGCCGTGCGCTCGGTGGTGTCGGAGGCCGTGCGTCGGTGGTGGCGGAGACTGTGCGTCCGTTGGTGCCGGAGGGTGCCGGAGGGGGCGCGGTCAGCGGCTGAGTTGGTGGAGCACCGCGCGGGGGCGGTTGGTGATGATGGCGTCGATGCCCAACTCGACACAGAGGTCGACGTCCTCGGGCTCGTTCACGGTCCACACGTGCACCTGGTGTCCCGCGCTCTTCAGGCGCTCGATGTACGCGGGGTGGTTGCGCACGATCCGGATCGAGGGGCCCGCGATCCGGACGCCGCTCGGCAGCCGCCCGTCGCGCAGCCGGGGCGAGACGAACTGCATCAGATAGACCGTCGGCAGCGTCGGGGACGCGGCGCGGACGCGGTGCAGCGAGCGCGCCGAGAAGCTCATGATCCGTACCGGCGATTCGGCGGCCGTCTCCGGAGCGTCCAGGCCGAACCGCTTCAGCAGGACCAGCAGCCGCTCCTCGACCTGGCCCGCCCAGCGTGTGGGGTGTTTGGTCTCGATGGCCAGCTCCACCCGGCGCCCCGCGTCGGCCACGAGTTCGAGCAGACGTTCAAGGGTGAGGACGGAGGTGTCCGCCCGGTCCTCGGGGGTGACCTCCCAGTCGGGGGCCTCGTCGCCGCTCTTCCAGGAGCCGAAGTCCAGGGCGGCCAGGTCGGCGAGCTCCAGCGCGGAGACCGCGCCCCGGCCGTTCGACGTACGGTTGACGCGTCGGTCGTGAACGCAGACGAGGTGGCCGTCAGCCGTCAGTCGGACATCGCATTCGAGGGCGTCCGCGCCGTCCTCGATCGCCTTCTTGTACGCGGCCAGGGTGTGCTCGGGGGCCGCCTCGGAGGCTCCCCGGTGGGCAACGACCTGAATCGGGAGCTGTCGTACGTGGGTCACCGCGTCATGGTGCCACCGTGACGGGGTACGCGTGGGGGTGGTGACCGTGGACGACCGGGTTCGTACGCACAGTATGCACCATTAGTCCAATAGGTCCTATATAAAGGATGGTCCCGGACCCACAGGCACCGCTTATGGTGCCCTGACGGCTCGTGGGAAAAGCTGACCTCATACAAAACTGCACAGCCCGATGTGCGACCAAGAACAGTCGACCGCCGACAAGGTGAAGCCGTGGACCGAGGAGAAAAGCTGTGAGCACCGAGAACGAGGGCACCGCGGTACCCCCGGCCCCGTCCGCACCTCCCGTGCCGGTGGAAACTCCCGCTGCCTCCGCGCCGGCCCCGGCGCACGAGCCGAGCGCGGCCCCGGCGGAGTCCACCGCCCCGGCGACCCCGGCCGGAACGACCGCCGACAACGCGCCGACGACCCAGCTCCCGCCGGTCCCGCCGACGGCCCCGGAGACGGGCGCGACCGCGGTGCAGCCGCGGGTTCCGCACACGGAGCAGCCGACGGCACAGCAGCCGACGGCCCACCAGCCGCACCCGGAGCTGGTGTCCGCCGGGGCACCCGGATACGCGGCGGCCGCGGGCCAGGGGCAGGGATACGGCATGGGCCAGGCGCCCGGCGGGGGTTACGGACAGGCTCCCGGTGGCGCCGGATCCTCCGCGCCCGACGCCGCCTGGCCGCCTCCGGCACCGCCCGCCGTCCCGTCGTACGCGGACAACGGCACCGGCGCGTACGCGGGCGCCGGCGCGTACGGCGACGCGGGCGCGGCCGGAGGAGCCGGTGGCCCCGGCGCTTCCGGTGGCCCCGGCGACGGCGGCTGGGGCTCCTCGTGGCAGCAGACGCAGCAGCCGGCCCCCAAGCCGGCGGGCAACAAGCGGGGCGGTCTGATCGCCGCGATCCTCGTGGCCGCGCTGGTCGCGGGCGGGGTCGGCGGCGGCATCGGCTACACGCTGGCCGACCGCAACGACAACTCCACCGGTTCCACGACCATCTCGGCCTCCCAGAACGGCGGAGACGTCAAGCGCGCGGCCGGTACGGTCGCCGCCGTGGCCTCCTCCGCGCTGCCGAGCACGGTCACCATCGAGGCGTCGAACGGCGACGGCGACGGCGGCACGGGCACCGGCTTCGTGTTCGACAAGGAAGGCCACATCGTCACCAACAACCACGTGGTGGCGGAGGCCGTCGACGGCGGCAAGGTGACGGCCAGCTTCCCGGACGGCAAGAAGTACGACGCCGAGGTCGTCGGCCACGCGCAGGGCTACGACGTGGCGGTCATCAAGCTGAAGAACGCCCCGCCGAACCTGCAGCCGCTGACGCTCGGCGACTCCGACAAGGTCGCGGTGGGCGACTCGACGATCGCGATCGGCGCGCCCTTCGGCCTCTCCAACACGGTCACGACGGGCATCATCAGCGCCAAGAACCGCCCGGTGGCCTCCAGCGACGGCTCCTCCGGCAGCAAGGCCTCCTACATGAGCGCCCTGCAGACCGACGCGTCCATCAACCCGGGCAACTCCGGCGGCCCCCTCCTCGACGCCCGCGGCAATGTCATCGGCATCAACTCGGCCATCCAGTCCGCCAGCAACGGCAGCTTCGGCTCCGGCCAGGCGGGCTCCATCGGCCTCGGCTTCGCCATCCCGATCAACCAGGCCAAGAACGTGGCCCAGCAGCTGATCAGGACGGGCAAGCCGGTGTACCCGGTGATCGGCGCATCGGTCTCCCTGGAGGAGGGCACGGGCGGAGCGAAGATCACGGATTCGGGTGAGGGCGGCGCGGACTCCATCACCGCGGGCGGCCCCGCCGCCAAGGCCGGCCTCAAGCCCGGCGACGTGATCACCAAGCTCGACGACCACGTCATCGACAGCGGCCCCACCCTCATCGGCGAGATCTGGACCCACCTCCCCGGTGACAAGGTCACCCTGACCTACACCCGCGACGGCAAGACCCGCACGGCGGACGTCACCCTCGGCGAACGCCAGGGCGACAGCTGACCCCGCCCTCCCCGCAGCCCCACCGCCGCTCCGCTGTCCCCGTCCCCTCAGCCTCTTCTCGGGGGGACGGGGACGGGTCGGCATCTGAGAATTGGGGCGGGTCGGCATGTCGGCAGCCCATCGGCTCCTCGGTGGGCAGCGCCACCGTGGCCATCAGGTCGGGGTCTCCCAGGGCGGAATCAACACGGCCCTGAAGTTCTCGCCTCCGTACATCGACTCGTAGAAGATCTCGACCATCAGGCGCTCGCTGACGAGCGTCCAGAACCAGGCGTGCTCAGCGCGGTCGAAGTCGTCGAAGAACAGCAGGTGCACGACTTGGCCGGCGAGCACGGGGACACCTGGCTGCAGCGTCGACACCTTCGGGTGGAGCGAGTGCCCCTGCGTCAGGCGCCTGTAGGTCCTCAGGTCCCACTCACCCACCACTTCGCCGTCCACCCGTACGACGCTGGTGGTGACTATGGCCGGACCGAGACCGGCGTTGACGAGCTGGATCCCCGTCCTCGTCCCTTCGAAGTTCAGCACCCGCCGGATCTGCAGGAGCGGTCTCACCGACTGACGATTGTGCGACCGGATGCTTCGCGATTCCGTGAAACTCACCCAGAGCGAAGCGAGTGCGATCACGGTCGCCGACACAGAAATCACGGTCTCCGGCTTCATGGGCCCCTCCCTCGACCACAGTTGTAGCCGGTCACCGCGCCACCGTGGACCTGTTGCGGACCGCCATCCCATGATCATGACCGCAGCCGGTAGTCTGTAGCCGCTCCGTCCCTGGTGGGCAGGGGCGTAGGTGGGTTGCCCGAGCGGCCTAAGGGAACGGTCTTGAAAACCGTCGTGGCGCGAGTCACCGTGGGTTCAAATCCCACACCCACCGCAAGTGCAACGACCCCTGACCAGGCAAGACGGTCAGGGGTCGTTGTGTTGACGGCTGGTGGGGTGAGTTGACGGTGGTGCGGGCCGGTGTCGGTGTTCGTCTCTGGGCGTGGTCGGCATCGCTGTTCGTGGGTGTTGTGGGGTGGCCTTTGTCGTGTTCGGCGGGGCTACGAGATGCGGTCTGTGGGAGGGGCGCTGATTCTGGTGGGGACGGTTTAGCCAGCGGAAGGAGCCGCCATGTCTGTGATGGACAAGCTCAAGCAGATGCTGAAGGGCCATGAGGACAAGGCCGGGCAGGGCGTCGACAAGGCAGGCGACTACGCCGACGACAGGACGCAGGGGAAGTACAGCGGTCAGGTCGACTCCGCGCAGGAGAGGCTCAGGCGGCAGATGGGCTCGGAGCAGAGAGGGCAGGGCGACCCCGGCCGCGAGGACCCGCCCCGGTAGGGGTGCCGTGGTGACGCCGCGGCCTGCGGGATCCGTCAGTCCAACTCGTCCTCGTCCTCGTCCTCGTCCTCGGTCGACGATCGCGCCACGGTTCAGGTAGGGCACGACAGCGGGTTCCGAGACGTGGCGTGGCGCGGCGTGGCGTGCTCGTCGGCGGTGGTCTCCGTGACCGGTGCACGACCAGTCGACGACCGGCCCAGCCCGATCCGCCATGACGGTCCGCGAGCCAGCTCCCACGGCCGGCGCCCGGAAACGCGGGCGCCGGCCGGTCGTCCGTGTGAGGGGCGGGCCTCGGCCTCACGCCCCCCGGCCCGACATCCGTGCCGCCGAAGCCACCGTCGACCGGGCCTCCCGTTCCGTGAGGCCGGTGCGTACGGCTGCCTCGACCAGCGCGTTCGTGAGGTCGGGGCCGAGGCCGTTCTCGTACGCGCGGCAAGCGGCCCAGAAGAGGCGAGTGTTGCGTTGGCCCTCCTGGGCGGTCAGGACGAAGTGGACCAGGCCGTGGCCGTGGCCGCCGGTCGAGCCCGAGGGGTTCGTGCGGGCCGGTGGCAGCAGGAGGCGGAGCAGGGCCGGTGGGCAGGGGGCCGGGGGGAGGTGGGAGGTGCCGGGGGCCGTGCCGTAGACGCCGTGGTCGGTGCGGGAGCCGGGGCCGACGAGATAGCCGCCGGCGCCGCGGATGTCGATGCCGGGGGCGAGTCGGCTGGCGGAGTTGGGGACGACGACGTCGGGCGGGCCGGTGAGCCAGAGGTGGCGTCCGCCGCTGGGGGTCAGTACGACGACCGTCTCGGGGATCGTGAAGAGGTGGCGCAGGGCCAGTTCGCGCAGGGCCGCCGAGGAGTCCGTACCGGATTTCGTGTCGAGGTCGACGCCGATCAGATGGTGGGGGCGGAGGCCGCAGGCGATGCCGTAGCCGGTGGCCCAGGGGGCGGCGGCGAAGAGTTCGCGGACGCGGCGGGGGTCGGTGGAGGCGTCGTGGACGCCGTGGCCGAAGCGGCCGCACTCGCCGTGACAGGGGCGGGGCGTGGGCTCGTCACGGTGGGGGGAGCGCAGGGCCGGGAGCTTCGCGCGGGAGAGGGGGATCACCGCCAGTCCACGTTCGGCGGCGGAGAGGGCGTGTGCCAGGGCCAGGGTGCCGGTCTGCCGGTCTGTGGTGGCCATGCCTCCATGTTCGTACGCGTGTTCGATAAAGGGAAGGGGGTTCGGGGTGTGCTTTCGGCCGTCGAGGGTCTGTTCGCGGGTTGGTTGGAAACGTGCCGGAACGCTTCGCCCCTTGTCTCACCTGATCTTGCTGCCGCTGGCTGGGCTTATCGCGGCTGAGCTGGGAGTTCCTTGATCCAAAGGGGTTTATCGACTTGTCATCACGCTTCAGGGGGAATGAGAGCTTCCGCGGTGGTTCGCCGGGGATTCGGTGGGCAACTCTTGCTTCGCGACGTCGAAGACCAGCAGCGAGGCGGTCGGCCAACTGCCTCGGGGCAACCCGTACTTGTGTGAAAGCCCTGGAGGAAATGCACATGGCAAGCAGCCATACCGCCCGCCTTCTCGCCGCCGTCTCGGCGCTCCCGCTCGCCGCTGCCCTCTTCACCGGCGTGGCGGCGGCCGACAACGGCTCCTTCGCGGACGACTCGTCGAACGCCGGCGTGGCGAACATCGTCGGCAGCGGTGTCGGCCGTGACAACAACGGCAACTCGTCGACCTCGCAGCAGCAGGCGAACGGCTCGGGTGCCTCGAACCAGAACAACACCGCGCAGGTCGACGGCTCCGGCTTCACGGCCGTGGACCAGAAGAACGCCGTCGTCGGCTTCGCCGACCTCTGGTGAGCCGATCGAGGGCGGGCCAGGGGTCCGAGGGTGGGCGGATGAGGTCGCCCGGCCCTGAGGCCCCGGGGTCCGACCCTCGGGTGTGGGACGTGTGGGACATGTTTGTGGGGTGTGACACGCCTGTGCGGCGGTGCTTCGGCACCGCCGCACAGGCGTTTTCGGTGATCTCGCGCGTATGCGTACGGGGTGCCTCGGCAACCTTGACAGTTCCGGCATCAGTTCCTTCAATCTGACGGGTAGTCAGAAATCTTCGGAGGGGGAACGGTGGCGGTGACCGAGGACCTGTCCGCACGGCTCAAGGCCTACGAGGGGAGGGCGGCCGTCATCGGCGGCCGTGGCAAGGATCCCGTCAACTCGCCGATGATCCGGCACTGGTGCGAGGCAATGGGGGACACCAACCCCGCGTACACCGGACCGGACGGGATCGCCCCGCCCACCATGCTCCAGGTGTGGACGATGGGCGGGCTGAGCGGGCATGAGACCCGCTCGGCGGCGTACGACGAACTCCTCGCGTTGCTCGATGGCGCCGGCTACACCTCCGTCGTCGCCACCGACTGCGAGCAGGAGTATCTGCGGGCGCTGCGGCCGGGGGACCAGATCACGTTCGACTCGGTCATCGAGTCGGTGTCGGAGCGGAAGACCACCAGGCTCGGTACGGGGCACTTCGTCACGACCCGTATGGACGTGCGGGTCGGTGAGGGAGACGACGGACTCGTCGGCACCCATCGCTTCCGGATCCTCAAGTACGCCCCGGTCGACGTCCCAGGGAAGCGCGCCCCGGCCGACGATCACGGCGAGCGCGCGCCCCGACCTCGGGAACGGCAACCTCGGGAAGGGCAACCTCGGGAAGGGCAACCTCGCGAACAACGGCCCCGGGAGCAACAGCCGCAGCGCCCCCGCCCCGTCGTCAACCGTGACAACGCCGGGTTCTGGGAAGGCGTCGCGCTCCACCGCCTTCTCATCCAGCGCTGTTCCGACTGCGCCACACTCCGCCTCCCCTGGCTGCCGGGCTGCAACGCCTGCGGCTCGCCGGAGTGGGACACGGTCGAGGCGAGCGGCGACGGCACGGTCTACTCCTACGTCGTCATGCACCACCCGCCCTTCCCCGCCTTCGAGCCGCCGTACGCCGTCGGGCTGGTCGAGCTGGCGGAAGGGGTGCGGATCGTCAGCAACATCATCGGGGTGCCGTACGACAAGGTACGGATCGGAATGTCCGTACGGCTCGAATTCGCGCGCTACGACGAGGGGTTGGAGTTGCCGGTGTTCCGAGTGGAGGAGGAGGCGACGCACGTATGAGGACCCGGGCCGGTGACGTGCTGGCGCCGCTGGAGATCGAGATCACCCGCACGCTCGTCGTCGCGGGGGCGATCGCCTCGCGCGACTACCAGGACGTGCACCACGATCCGGAGCTGGCGCGGTGGCGCGGGTCACCGGATGTCTTCATGAACATCCTGACGACGAACGGGCTGGTGGGGCGGTATGTCACCGACCACTTCGGGTCGGCTGCCGTCCTTCGCAAGGTGGCCATCAGGCTCGGCGCGCCCAACTACCCGGGCGACACGATGGTGTTGACCGGCACGGTCGAGACGGCCGACGGCCGCACGGTCACGGTCAGGATCATCGGCGAGAACGGCATCGGCAGACACGTCACCGGAACGGTCACGGTCACGCTGCCGGACGTGGACGTGGACGTGGACGTGGACGCAGAAGCACACGCACAAGCACAGGGCGCCGCATCGTCGTCGGTCGAGGACGCGGTCGGGAGCGTCCCCGCCCGCACGACAGGGGACGTCGAATGAGCGTACGAACCAAGGACCGGCTCGGCGGCCGTGCCGCGATCGTCGGGATCGGCGCGACCGACTTCTCCAAGGACTCGGGACGCAGCGAGCTGCGGCTGGCCGTGGAGGCGGTGCGGGCGGCGCTCGACGACGCGGGGCTGGCCCCGGCGGACGTGGACGGAATGGTCACGTTCACGATGGACACGAGCCCGGAGATCACGGTCGCGCAGGCGGCCGGCATCGGCGAGCTGTCCTTCTTCTCGCGCGTCCACTACGGCGGCGGCGCCGCGTGCGCGACGGTGCAGCAGGCGGCGCTCGCGGTCGCGACCGGTGTGGCGGAGGTCGTGGTCTGCTATCGGGCGTTCAACGAGCGCTCGGGGCGGCGGTTCGGGTCGGGCGTACGCCACCGGGAGCCGTCGGCGGAGGGCGTGGCGCTGGGCTGGACGCTGCCGTTCGGGCTGCTCACGCCCGCGTCCTGGGTGGCGATGGCGGCGCAGCGCTACCTGTACGCCTATGGGCTGACCCCCGAGGCGTTCGGGCACGTGGCCGTGGTCGACCGGAAACACGCGGCGACGAACCCGGCTGCGTACTTCCACAACCGCCCCATCACCCTCGACGAGCACGCGGCGTCGCGCTGGATCGTCGAGCCGCTGCGGCTGCTGGACTGCTGCCAGGAGACGGACGGTGGCCAGGCGCTCGTCGTGACCTCCCTGGAGCGCGCGCGGGATCTCCCGAAGCCGCCCGCCGTGGTCGTGGCGGCCGCCCAGGGCGCGGGCCGGGCGCAGCAGCAGATGACCGGCTT
This sequence comes from Streptomyces europaeiscabiei, assembly GCF_036346855.1. Lineage (NCBI taxonomy): Bacteria > Bacillati > Actinomycetota > Actinomycetes > Kitasatosporales > Streptomycetaceae > Streptomyces > Streptomyces europaeiscabiei. The sequence goes on along the minus strand of NZ_CP107841.1, from coordinate 5,143,362 downwards.
CTACGACAGCGATCTCACCGGGCTGCCGGAGATGGGCGTCGTCGCCCGGCAGCTGCGGCGGACCTCGGGGCTGCGGCCGGACGACATCGACGTGGGCATCCTGTACGACCACTTCACGCCGTTCGTGCTGATGCAGCTGGAGGAGTTCGGGTTCTGCGGGCCGGGAGAGGCGGCGGACTTCGTCGCCGAGGAGCGGCTGCCGCTCAACACCCATGGCGGGCAGCTCGGCGAGGCGTATCTGCACGGGATGAACGGCATCGCGGAGGCGGTACGGCAGCTGCGGGGCACCTCCGTGAACCAGGTTCCCGGCGCCGAGCGGGCGCTCGTCACCGCGGGGACCGGGGTACCGACCTCGGGGTTGGTGCTGGGGACGGACGGGTGAGCGGTCCGGATGTGGTGTCTGAGGGGGGTTTCGGGCACTCTGGGGCCCGATGCCGTACAACCCGGGCAGGTGTTTCTCAGGGGTACACCCTCAGTACTTGGGGGCTGTTCATCCACCTCCAGTAGGTGGGGCCTGCCCCACTTCTACAACCTGAGGGGGATTCGTCTTCGGGACCTGCGGCCGATCCGCCGGGCAGGGCCCGCTCCTAGCGTGGAGCCATGACCACACCCGTCTGCACCAGCGCTTCGAAGGCCGCTGCACCCGTGACGCGGACCCTGTCGACCTCGCCGCGGTCGAGCTCGGCCCTGTCGACCTCGGCGCGATCGACCCCGGTCCGTTCGGCCTCGACCCGGCCGGCCCTGTCGGGCCTGACGAACCTGTCGTACCCGTCGTTCTCGGCGTACGTGAAGGCCCGCCAGCCGGTGCTGCTGCGGACCGCCCGGTCGCTCACGGCGAACCCGTGCGACGCCGAGGACCTGCTGCAGACCGCGCTGGCCAAGACGTATGTCGCCTGGGAGCGCATCGAGGACCACCGGGCCCTCGACGGCTATGTACGCCGGGCGTTGCTGAACACCCGCACGTCCCAGTGGCGCAAGCGCAAGGTCGACGAGTTCGCGTGCGACGAACTGCCGGAGCCCGACGGGGTCCAGGCCGCCGACCCGGCCGAGCAGCAGGTGCTGCACGACGCGATGTGGCGGGCGATCATGAAGCTGCCGGCGCGGCAGCGGGCCATGGTAGTCCTCAGGTACTACGAGGACCTGAGCGAGATCCAGACGGCCGAGGTCCTCGGCGTCTCGGTCGGCACGGTGAAGTCAGCGGTGTCGCGTGCGCTGGGCAAGCTGCGCGAGGACCCCGAACTGGAACCGGTGCGCTGACTCGTTCGTTGGCCTGTCAGGTGGTTCCCGTCTGCCCGGACCAGGACTCGTACGTCTCGGACTCGTACGTCTCGGTTCTGTACGTCTCGGACTTGGGCTCGGCGGGCGACTCTGTCTGATCGATCATCCTGTCCCCTAGTGACATACCGATCGGTATGTGAGCAGAATCGGCGCGACCGTTACCACCGCGTAGGCAGAGCCGCCCCGGGAGGACGCCGTGCTGAGCACCATGCAGGACGTACCGCTGTTGATCTCCAGGATCCTGACCCACGGGTCGAGCATCCACGGGACGTCGCAGGTGATCACCTGGACCGGCGAGGGCGAGCCCGAACGCCGCTCCTACGCCGAGATCGGCGCCCGCACCGCGCAGCTGGCCCACGCCCTGCGCGAGGACCTCGGAGTCGACGGCGACGAGCGGGTCGCGACTCTCATGTGGAACAACTCGGAACACGTGGAGGCGTACTTCGCGATCCCCTCCATGGGGGCCGTCCTCCACACCCTCAACCTGCGCCTGCCCCCCGAGCAGCTCGCCTGGATCGTCAACCACGCCGCCGACCGCGTGATCATCGCCAACGGTTCGCTGCTGCCCCTCCTCGCGCCGCTCCTCCCGCACCTCAAGCCGGTGGAGCACGTCGTCGTGGCCGGGCCCGGCGACCGGTCACTGCTCGCCGGAGCGAGCGTCCAGGTGCATGAGTACGAGGACCTGATCGCCGGCAAGCCGACCACGTACGACTGGCCCGAGCTGGACGAGCGCTCCGCCGCGGCGATGTGTTACACCTCCGGCACCACCGGCGACCCCAAGGGCGTCGTCTACTCCCACCGCTCGATCTACCTGCACTCCATGCAGGTCAACATGGCCCAGTCCATGGGTCTGACGGACGCGGACCTCTCGCTCGTCGTCGTCCCGCAGTTCCACGTCAACGCCTGGGGCCTGCCGCACGCGACCTTCATGACCGGCGTCAACATGCTGATGCCGGACCGGTTCCTGCAGCCCGGTCCGCTCGCCGAGATGATCGAGACGCAGAAGCCGACGCATGCCGCCGCCGTTCCCACCATCTGGCAGGGCCTGCTCGCGGAGCTGTCCGCCCGCCCGCGTGAGGTCGCCTCGCTCACCCAGGTCACCATCGGCGGCTCGGCCTGCCCGCCCTCCCTCATGGAGGCCTTCGACAAGCTGGGCATGCGTGTCTGCCACGCCTGGGGCATGACGGAGACCTCCCCGCTCGGCACGATCGCCCGGCCGCCGGCCCATGTCGAGGCCGGCTCGGAGGAGGAGCTTGCCTACCGCCTCACCCAGGGCCGCTTTCCCGCCTCCGTCGAGGCCCGCCTCACCGGGCCCGGCGGAGAACGCCTCCCCTGGGACGGCGAGTCCGCCGGTGAGCTGGAGGTCCGCGGCCCCTGGATCGCGGGCGCGTACTTCGGCGGTCAGGGCGCCGAACCCGTACGTCCCGACGACAAGTTCAGCGAGGACGGCTGGCTGAAGACGGGCGACGTCGGCACGATCAGCCCCGACGGCTTCCTGACCCTCACCGACCGCGCCAAGGACGTCATCAAGTCCGGCGGCGAGTGGATCTCCTCCGTCGAGCTGGAGAACGCCCTCATGGCCCACCCGGACGTCGCCGAGGCCGCCGTCGTCGCCGTACCGGACGAGAAGTGGGGCGAACGCCCCCTCGCCACGGTGGTGTTGAAGGAGGGCGCCACCACCGACTTCGCCGCCCTGCGCGCCTTCCTCGCCGACGAGGGCCACATCGCCAAGTGGCAGCTGCCCGAGCGCTGGACGATCATCGAGTCGGTGCCGAAGACAAGCGTGGGCAAGTTCGACAAGAAGGTGCTGCGGAGGCAGTACGCGGAGGGCACGCTGGACGTGACGCAGATCTAGGACGCGTCGTGGTCACGTGATGATGGGGCGGTGTTTCACGTGAAACACCGCCCCACATCCATGCCTTGTGGGCTCAGTTCGTGCCGACTCGTGCCAGCAGGTCCACGATGCGGGTCTGTACCTCGGTGCTCGTCGAGCGTTCCGCGAGGAAGAGGACCGTCTCCCCCGAGGCCAGGCGCGGGAGTTCGGACTGGTCGACGGCGGCGGTGTAGACGACGAGCGGGGTGCGGTTCAACTGGCCGTTCGTACGCAGCCAGTCGATGATTCCGGCCTGGCGGCGGTGCACCTGGAGCAGATCCATCACCACGAGGTTGGGCCGCATCTGCGCGGCCAGCGTGACGCCGTCCGCGTCGGACGCGGCCCGCGCGACCTGCATGCCACGCCGTTCCAGCGTCGCGGTGAGGGCGAGCGCGATCTCCGCGTGCTCCTCGATGAGCAGGACGCGCGGCGGGTGCTGCTCGGAATCGCGCGGCGCGAGCGCCTTCAACAGGATGGCCGGGTCGGCACCGTACGCCGCCTCCCGCGTCGCCTGGCCGAGCCCCGCCGTCACGAGGACGGGGACCTCGGCGGCCACGGCGGCCTGGCGCAGCGACTGCAGTGCCGTGCGGGTGATGGGGCCGGTCAGCGGGTCGACGAACAGGGCGGCCGGGTAGGCCGCGATCTGCGCGTCCACATCCTCGCGGGAGTTCACGATGACGGGCCGGTAGCCGCGGTCGCTCAGCGCCTGGTGGGTCGCCGCGTCCGGCGCGGGCCACACCAGCAGCCGGCGCGGGTTGTCCAGCGGCTCCGGGGGCAACTCGTCGTCCATCGGCTGTGGATGCGGCCGGTCGGGGACCTCCACCGCACCGCCGGGCCCGTCGAGCGGCTCGGGACCTTCGGCCGCGTTCTCGTCGGGCGCCCCTATGGCGTACGAGCGGCCGGCACCCTCCGTACGGCCCGTCAGCCGGGACTGCCCGGCGAGGGACGGCTGCGGCGGGAGCGGAACCTGCCCGGCGAGCGAGGGCTGCGCGGGCAACGGGGCCTGCCCGGCGAGTGAGGGCCCCGACACCTGCGCCGGTGCCTGCTGGAGCTGGGCCGCCGCCTGGGCGGAGGGCGTGGTCTGGCCGGTGCCGATACGGAGGCCGGTGCCGCTGGTCGGGGTGGACTGCGGGTGGGGGCGCGCGCCGGTCTCGGGGCGGTCGCCGGTCGCTTGGGGCGGTGTCCCGAGCTTGCGGCGCCTGCCGGAACCACCGGGCTGGTTCGGGGCGGGCGTGGCTCCGGTCTGCGTCTGCGTCTGTGCGCCTGCCTGAGCTTGGGCCTGAGGGCCGCCCTGGCGGGAGAACGGGACGCCCTGGCCGAGCGTCCGCACGCTGATCGCCCGTCCGTGGGTGGAGTTGGGGTCGACGGGGGAGGGGGCCGGGGTAGCCGGGGCGACCTGCGCAGGGGCAGGGGCAGGGGCAGGGGCAGGGGCAGGGGCCGTGGCTTCGGCGGGTAGCGGCTGCGCGACGCGTGGCTGCTGCTGTACAGCGACCTCCGGCGGCAGGGGGGTGCCCGAGGAGGGGGTGGACTGCGGGGGCAGCGGCGCCTGCGGAGCCGTTACGGGGATGCCGGCGCCGAAGGTCTCGTGGCGGGGGTCCGGCCAGGTCTGGGGCTGGGGCGCGGCCTGAGCGGGGACGGGCTGCTGTGCGCCGGGCACGCCTTGGGCGGGCACGGGCTGGGCGGTGCCCTGCACCGGCTGCGCGCTCTGTACGCCCTGCACGGCCTGAACCCCTTGTACGCCCTGAACTCCTGGTACGAGGACGGACTGGCCGAGGGCTCCGACCTGCGCGGGCGCCTGCTGCGGGTTACCGGGGACCCCTGGCGGCGGGACGGCGCCCTGGGGAACGACGGGTTGTCCGACGGCTGCTTGTGTTTGGACGGCGCCCCCTGGAACCCCCTGCGGAGCGACGGGCTGTCCGGCCGCGACCCCGGCCGGGACGGGCTGACCGGGGGCAGCGGCAACGGCCTGTGTGGGCGCCTGCTGCGGGCCGCCCGGGACACCCTGGGCGGACACGGGCTGAGCGGCGGCCACCGCTGCGCCCTGCGCAAGCGCCGACTGACCCGGGCCTCCCTGTGGGGGAATCCCCTGCGCGGGAGCACCCTGGGCCGACACCCCTTGCGCGGGCGCCATCGTGGCCACGCCGTCACCCTGCTGGGGAGCGGGCTGCCGTACTGCCCGGCGGCGGCCCGTCGGCGTGGGCACCGGGTGCGGCTGCGGCGGTGTGTGGTCGTCGGCGGGATGGTGCGGCGCGGCGTCATGACGACCGTCGTCGACACCACCGGCGGGGGCACCCGACGTCTGGCCGGCGGCGGCCACTTGACCCACGCCGGGGATCTGCCCGGCGCCGACGGCCTGACCAGCGCCGAGGTCCTGCGCGGCGCCGGCGGCTTGACCGGCGCCGACCACCTGGGCCGCACCGACCGCCTGACCCGCACCGACCACCTGGGCCGCACCCGGACCGGCGATGCCACCCGGCGCCACCGCGCCGCCCTGCGGGATCTGCTGTCCGACCCCGGCGACCTGCTGCCCGATGCCGGCGGCAGGCACCGGCCCTCCGGCGAGCGCGGGCCCTCCGGCGGGCACAACTCCCCCTGCCTGCACGGGCCCCCCGGCGGGAACCGGCTGCCCAGTGGGAACCGGCTGCCCTCCAGCGGCAGGGACCAGGCCCCCGCCCGTGCCGACCGCACCCTGGCTGCCGGCACCGTCGTACCCTTCCCCGCCCTGCACCGGCACGTCGGCAACGCCGGGTGCGGCGGGCACGGAGGCTGCGGTGTTACCGGCGGGCAGAGGCATCGGCAGGGGAGCGCCGGGCGCACCCGGCCCCGCGGGCAGGGGCACAGGACCGAGTCCGGCCGCCTGCGCGTACTCGGGTCCCCGGTCGGCCTCGGCAGGCGGCAGGGCGAAGACGGGGCGCGCGCCCGGCTCGGGCGCGGTGGGTCGTTCCTCCGCACTGGCGAGGGCGCGACGACGGCGTCCCGTGGGCTGGGCGCCGGACGCCCCGCCGGAGCCGGCGTCGTCGGCGGTCGCCTCGCCGGCCGGGCTCGGCCCCGCGGGCAGCGCCGGTGGCAGAGCGTTCTGTGCGGCGGGTTCCCGGCGCGCCCGACGCCCGCTGGGCGCGGGCACGCCCTGCGGCGGCACCGTTCCGCCCAGTCCGTTGGCGGCGGCAGCGGCACCCGCCGCGTGCTCGGCCGCCATGACGACCGCGCCCTCGGTGGCCACGGGCTCACCGGCGGCTCCGGCGGAGGTGACCTGCCCGCGCCGCCGCCCGGCACCCCCGGCGTCTTCGGCTTCGACGCCCTGCACGGGCACGGGACCCGCACCGGCAGCGGCCGAGACCCCGTTAGCCGCACCAGCCGCACCAGCCGCACCAGCCGCACCAGCCGCACCAGCCGCACCAGCCGCACCAGCCGCGACCGCCGTGTCCTCAGCCCTCCGCCTGCGCCGCCCGGTGGGGGCGACACCGGCCTCGACCTCCTGGCCCTCGGGAGCGTCCTCGCTCTCCAGGAACGCGTCCACCGACGACCGCCGCGCACGCCTCCGCCCGCCGCCGACGGGGGCCTGCTCGGGCAGGGCGACCTCCGCACCGGTGGCCATGGGCCCGGAGTCGGTGCCGGCGCCCGTCACGGCGGGCGGCGCAGCGGCGGGCACGGCCCCGGCACCGCCACCCAGCGGCACCTCCAGCACGTACGCGCTGCCGCTCATCCCCGGAACCTCGACCGTCTGGAGCACACCGCCGTGCGCCCGCACGATCCCCTGGACGATCGGCTGGTGCACCGGGTCTCCCCCGGCGTACGGCCCGCGCACCTCGATGCGGACGACCTCACCGCGCTGCGCGGCCGCCACGACGACGGTGTTGTCCATGTAGCCGCCGGTGGACATGGGCGCGTTGCCCGTCGCGTCGACGCCGGCGACGTCCGCGACGAGATGCGCGAGCGCGGTCGCGAGCCGCACCTGGTCCACCTCGGCCTCGATGGGCGGCGCGTGCACGGCGAACTGCACCCGCCCGGGCCCGACCAGCTCCACGGCCCCGTCGACACCGGCCGCGACGACCGCGTCGAGCATGACGGCCGTACGCACGAGGCCGTCCTCGCCCGCGTCGATCCGCTGGTAGCCGAGGACGTTGTCGATGAGCGTCGTGATCCGCGAGTACCCGGCGGTCAGGTGATGCAGCACCTGGTTGGCCTCGGGCCACAGCTGCCCGGCGTCGTCGGCCGCGAGCGTGCCCAGCTCACTGCGGAGTTGGTCCAGCGGGCCGCGCAGCGAGGTGCCCAGCACGGCGAGCAGCTGCTCGTGCCGCGCGGCCAGCGCCTCGTACCGGTCCTTCTCGCGCTCCCCGAGCGCCGCGTACCGCTCGTCCCCGGCAGCGAGTTCCTCGACGTGCTGCTCGCTCAGCTCGGCCAGCTCGGCTGCGTGCTCCTCCCGGACGCCCGCCAGCTCCGCCGCGTGCTCCTTGGCGAGCCGCTCCAGCTCCTCCGCGTGCGTCTCGGCCTCGGTGTCCTTCTCCTCGGCGAGCTTGTCGTACGGCCGCCGGTCGGTGAACGTCATCACGGCACCGACGAGCTGATCCCCGTCACGCACCGGCGCGGTCGTCAGGTCGACCGACACCTTCTCGCCGTTCTTCGACCACAGCACCTGCCCGCGCACCCGGTGCTTGCGCCCGGAGCGCAGGGTGTCCGCGAGCGGCGACTCGCCGTACGGGAAGGGAGCGCCGTCCTCGCGCGAGTGCAGCACGAGCGTGTGCAGCTCGCGTCCACCGAGGTCACTGGCCCGATAACCCAGTATCTGGGCGGCGGCCGGATTGACGAGAACGATCCGCCCGTCCGTGTCGGTCCCGACCACACCCTCGGACGCGGCCCGCAGGATCATCTCGGTCTGCCGTTGCGAACGCGCGAGTTCGGCCTCGGTGTCGACGGTGCCCGAAAGATCTCGTACGACCAGCATGAGCAGCTCGTCATTGGCCGAGCCGTAACCGTCGTACGCCTGCTGACCGTTCTCCAGATTCGCGCTTGTGACCTCGACCGGGAACTCGCTGCCGTCGGTGCGACGGGCGGTCATACGGGTCGGCTTGGTCCGTCCCGTCGGGTCCATGGTGTCGGGCCGCCGCATGGAGCCCGGGATGAGCCGGGAGTCGAACTCCGGCAGCAGGTCCAACAACCCGCGCCCGACCAACGCGGTCCCGGGGGCCTCGAAGGCCTCCAGCGCGATCGTGTTGGCGTTGACGACGGTCCCATTGGCGTTGACCAGCACCAACGCATCGGGCAGCGCGTCCAGTATGGCTGCGAGGCGAGCAGCGCCTCGGGATGGCCTGCTGCTCACGAGACGCTTCCTCCCTGTTACCGCACCTTGCCGACCGCCGGGCCCGTGGCCATCTTGCCAACCGGTCCGCAACGTGTCACGCGAGGGAGTCTACGGGCAGAGGTTGCGCTCGCGACGCCGGATGAGAGGGAGGTCGCACACCGAACATCTGGAGATGCGGTGACTGTGCGGACGGGGATGCCGTGACCGTGCGTTTTGCCGGAGGGCCTTGCCTGCGGCACATATGTACGGGCTGTGCACACTCCGCGAGAGGCCTGTCCGCGCCGCCGGTCGGATGGCTGGTTTCCCTTGTCGCCTTCGCCTTCTCCTACGCGCGGATCCTCTTCTCCCTCTTACGCGCGTTCTCCCTCTTGCGTGCGTTCTCTCTACTTACGCGTGGACGTCCGGCAGTACGGGCACCAGCTCGTCCCAGCGGGCGATCTCGCAGCCGTTCCCGCGGTCGAAGCGGGCGTCGACGCGACGCCCGGCCCAGGTCCCGGTGACGTGGGCGGTGGCCGGTCCGCCGTACTGCATCGTGCACACGGTCCCGGATCCGACCGGCGCGAACGGATCGGTCCCCCACGTCGTCCGCCGGTCGAGCCGCCCGCACGCCTCACGCGCGTCCGGGTGGCTGCCCCCCTGAGGATGGCACCGCAGCTCGAACGTGCCGTCCGCTCCGCCGCCGGCATCCCGCACGGTCACGGTCAACCGGTCCCCGGGCTCGACGGCGGCGACGGATGTGGGCAGCGACGCCCGCGACACCGCCTCGGCGGCGTACGCGTCCGGCGCCACCGGCGCGAGCGTGCCGGCGGCGGCCGCGGCGAGCGAGGCGACGGCGCCGAGGATCAGCCGACCCAGGGCGGCGGGGCGGCCGGGGGGCGAAGTGAGAGGGAGCGGGCGTGCGGCCGGGGTGCGGGCGGGAGACTGCGGGCGTGCGGCGGGAGGAGTCTGCGACATGACCTGACTAACGCCACGCCCGGCCCACGGTTGCGGCGCCGCGGCGCCCCGTCTCCCCCTCGTCCCGTCAGCCCGACGCACCGCTTCCGACGTGCCATACGGCTTTGCCCTGCGGCCTCTCCGCCTAGTACCGTGGGAGCCGATTGGTGACAGCCCACTCGGCTGTGTCATCATCTGCACGCACCATTCGCGCTCGCGCGGGCGGTTGTGCTGGAGGCGTCGCCTAGTCCGGTCTATGGCGCCGCACTGCTAATGCGGTTTGGGACTTCAATCCCATCGAGGGTTCAAATCCCTCCGCCTCCGCGCTTGATCACCGAAGCCCCGGTCCACCCGACCGGGGCTTCGTCGTTCCCGCCCCGCCCCGAGAGTGCCCCCACAGGGTCTTTTCCCAGGTCACAAGGGCTATGGATAACGGATTTCACAGGACGACGGCAGTCATGTAATGTTCTTCCTGTCGCCGCGAGCGGGCCGAAAGGGCCGGGAGCAGCAGAAAACAAAACAAGCACTCGTAGCTTAACGGATAGAGCATCTGACTACGGATCAGAAGGTTGCAGGTTCGAATCCTGCCGAGTGCACAGCAGACCAGAGGCCCTGTGGAGTGATCCACAGGGCCTCTGGCTTTTGCGTTGACGGCAGTGTTTGACGGCAACCCTGGATCGCACGGTGACAGGGCAAGCGCTCGGACCGTCGCCTTTCGTCCCATCTGTTGCCATCACCTCTCTCATTCCGATAGAACCCGATACGCGCGGATCATCATGGCCTGGCCGCTGCTGAAGGTGGCGTGCGCACGTCGTCCTTCTGGCGGATGCCTCGGCTGGACGGCAGTCCCGCACCCCCGGTGGGGCTCCCGGGGATCGATCATGTGAACCAGGGGGGTATCACCGCATTGGCAATGACTAGAGGTGAAAAGGGATGGTTCAGCGGCGTAAGCGCTTTGGCTGTGGTGCTGCTCCTGCTGCTACTCAGCTCGTGTGGCGACGACTGTGAGGACGTGGCGGCGGCGCCGGGTGCGACGGTCACTGTCACGGCCACTGTCACGGCCACTCCGGGCCCGGCTGGGAGTCAGGTCGGGAAGAGCGTCGACAGTGCATCGGAGAGAGCACGGCAGAGCGGGTTGAGCGTTGCGGTCCACGACGCCAGCAATCAGGACGAGGCTCCAGGCGGGGACTGGACGGTGTGCTTCGAGAAAGCGACCTTGAGCAAGGTCGACTTCGCTGCCGTGCCAGACGGGGCGCCGTGCCCGAAGAAGGATGGTCGACGCCTTCCCTGGCCCAAGATGCCGAACGTGAAGGGCACCACGTATGCCAAGGCCGTGGAGAAGCTGCGAGATGCCGTCGGTGACGTAGACATCGAGGCCGCCTACAAGGACGAGGTGGCCTACGACACGGACAACGAAGATGGTGACTACGCGAACTGGAAGGTGTGCTTCCAGAGCGTCAAGGCTGGGACTGCCCTGCCGTATGAACCAGATGTCACCCTGCATGCCGTGGAGAAGGGTGAGGCGTGTCCGTCATCGAAGGGGCTCTACAAGGACCCCACGAACGATCCGGACTACGTCGACCCCGATTACGTCGACCCCGACGACGGAGGGTCTGGGGACGACAGCAGCAGCGGGGGCGGCGGTAGCAGCGAGGAGGACTACTACCCCGGTGACAAGGGTGGATGCCCGCCTGGCGGTTGCTACAACCCGTGTCCGCCCGGAGGCTGCCGGTAGAACGCAAAGCCCGCGCCAATGTTGCTCTGGCGCGGGCCCTCGTAGGCGGGGTGAGCTGTCCAAATCACCTCAGGGCGTCCCCGACGCGGTCGAATGCCAAGCGCTGGGAGTCGAGTCGCACGAAGGTGTAGATGTCCATGGTCACTCGGATCGAGCTGTGGCCGAGGACTTCCATGATCATGCGGGCGTCGGCTCCTTGCTCGTGGAGGAGGGACGCACAGGTGTGCCGCAGGTCGTGAAAGCGGACCTTGCGTACGCCGGCCCGAACAGACAGCGCCTCGAAGGAGCGGTTCAGGTTGCGCGGCTCGACGGGGGTTCCGTTCCGCGTGGTGAAGACGAGCCCCTGCCCCGTCCCCTTCCAGTTGTTGCCCGCCGCCTTCCGGTCGGCGATCTGTTGCGCGCGCTGAGCCCGGAGCGCCGTCACGCACTCGGCAGGCAGGGCCACGCGGCGGGCCGAGCGCTGGGTCTTCGGTGCGACGATCAACAGCTCGCCGCCGACCCGCTGTAGAGCCTGCCGGACGGTGAGGACGCCTTCGTGGAGATCCACGTCCGACCAGCGCAGCCCGAGCAGCTCACCGCGTCGTAGGCCGATGCGGACCGCCAGCTCGTACGCGGCCCACAGCCGATTCTCCCGAGCAGCTGCGAGGAGCTGACGTCCTTCCTTGGCCGTGAGCGGTTCGATCTCGCGCTTCGTCCCCATGCTCAGCTCCACGTTTCGGGCCACGTTGCGGGGCAGCTCGTCCTCACGCACGGCGTGCTGGAGGGATGCACGAAGGATCACCAGCAGGAAGCGCACGGTCCGGTCAGAGGGGAGCTTCTTGCAGCACCTGCCGAGGGCGCAGCATCGCCGCTTGTGCTCCGCGCGCTTCTTGTCCTTAGCCTGGGCGCAGCACTGGCAGGTGGCGGCCGTCTTCGCCAAGAAGGCGCGTATCTCCCGAGCGGTGAGCCGGACGAGCTTCTTCTTGCCGAAATCTGGGGTGACGTAGTTGCGGACGAGGGACTCGTAGTTGACGTAGGTCGTTCTGCGGACCTTGCTCTGTGCGACGTTCGTCAGCCAGTACGTCAGGTACTCGGCGATGGTCATCTTGTTGGTAGCGACCGGGAGGCCGCTGAGGGAATTGGCCTTGAGCTTGGTGAGCTTCTCGTGGGCGTCGTCCCAGGTCTTGCCGTAGACACTGCGCCGCCTGTACGTGCCGTCTGTCGCGAGGACGTACGCGCTGCCCTCCCAACGGCCGTCCTTGCGGAGGTAGATGGTGCCTTCGTTGTTGGCGTTCTTCTTCGACTGGGCCATCAGGCAGCTTCCTGTTTGGTGCGGAGGGATATGTAGGCGTCCACGGCGGTTGCGCTGATACGTCGGCAGCGGCCGATCTTGAAGGAGGCGAGTTCGCGGGAGCGGATCAGGTCGTGGACCTTCCAGCGGCTGATACCGAGACGCTCGGCGACCTGGTCCACGGTGAGCACGGCGGTGGTCATGCAGGCATAGCCCTTTCGTGCTTGAGCTGTTGGCTCCAAGCGAGGTCGTGGCGGACCTGGGCGGCGAGGAGTTCTTCACCGGGGCGGTAGCCGCTGCTGAGGTAGGTCCAGGAGGAAGCGGTGACGAGGGTGGTGGTCTCGTCGTCGACGGGGAGGCCAGCGCGGATGCGGGCGGCTTCGGCTTGGGCGGTGCGCCAGGCTCGGCGTACGTCGCGGAGTGCGCCGAGGGTGGTCGAGTAGGCGCGGGATTTGCTGGAGAAGTGGCCGCGGAAGCCGAGCATGTGGGCCCACTTCCAGAGCTTGAGGTCGGCGAACTCGGGGAGGTGGCCGAGCGCCCACGCGGTGCGGATCATCTGGCGGGCGTGCTGCTGTACGGGGAGGTCGGTGAGGGGTTCGGCCTGGCCGGTGCCGTCGCAGTCCTCGCACAGGTCGCGGAAGCCGTCGGGGCCGCGTACGTAGCCGCGTCCGGAGCAGGGGCGGCATACGAGGGTGCGGTCCACGGTGCCCGCGCCTTCGGCGTTCTTGGTGGCGTACTTGGCGACGTATCCGGCGACCTTGGCGTCCGTGAGTTCGCCGTCTCCCAGGGCGGAGATCTGGTCCACCTTGTAGCGGTCGCCCCAGCGGATGACGCGTTCGCCGACCGCGTCCGACTCGACCGTGAGCCGGGCGCGCTCGACCGCCAGGCCGACGGCGACGCGAAGGGCATCGAAGGTGGCCCAGGCCGGGGGCGAGGTGGTGTGGCCGTCGGGGCCGTCGAAGCGGACGACCGCGTGGAAGTGGACCAGGCCGCGTTGCTGGTACTCGGCGACTTTGGCGAAGGAGACGCGGAGGGCCGAGTGGAGTGCCTTCTGCGTCATGCCGAGGTGCTCGGCGAGGGCGCGGCGCAGGTAGGTGGTGAAGCGCGCCCAGAGGGCCCCGGCGTGGGCGTTCCACAGCACGGCGCCGGTGTAGTCGTAGCTTGCCGGGCGGAGCGGGGTGCCGAGTTCGCGTGCGTCCTGGGAGTGGCTTTCGCCGCACGCGCAGGGACGGGGCTTGACCGCGTCGGTCGTGGGGCGGTTGTGGACGGGGCCGAAGGACGGGGCGGTGAGGGTGACGAAGGCGCGGGGGTGGTCGCGGACGGCTTCGGCGACGTTCTTGCCTCCCGACAGTCCGGCCTTGATCAGGTGGTAGGTGTCGGCCGCGTAGAGGCGGGAGCAGGCCGGGCAGCGGGAGGCGCGGCGGTTGCCGCAGGTGGTGAGGAGGCGGCCGGAGGGTTCGTCCTCGGAGCGGTAGGAGCGGACGACTTGCTTGGTGGTCTGGTCGGTGGTGATCGTCCAGCCGTGGAGGTTGACGGGGCTGGTGCAGCCGCGCAGGTCGCGGACCTGTTCCGTCACGCGGTCGAAGTCGTCGGTGTTGGCCAGTTCGACCAGGTCCCGCAGGCCGGGGCTGATGACGTGGCGCAGGTCGAGGGGGCGGCGCATGGGTGGCGGGGTGTCCTCTCTGGCGCGAGGGTGAGGACCTGCGGGCAGCAGCGATTCAGTGCGCTCGGGCTGCTGCCCGCAGGCATGGCGAGTCGGGCCCAGGGGGCGGTGGCGGTGGTGGGTGCCGGGAAAGCCGGCGGAAGGGATGGCCCTACAGAGCGGCGTGCAGCGCGGTGGCCATGGGCAGGCCGATCCCGAGTCGCGTCTTGAGCTGGACCGCCGTGATCGGCTCACCGTGCTCGGTGCGGTGGGATGTCGCGATGGAGCGTGCTTCGGTCAGCAGCGGCTCAGGGACCTTGACCACGGGTGAAGCGGGAGCGGGAGCCGGGGCGATCGGAGGAGCGACCGGGGCCGGGGGCGGCTCCGCAGGGCTGGGGGCTTCGGGGCCAGTCGCGGGCTCCGACTCGATCTCGTCCGGCAGCGGTGCCGGTACGGCGGGGCGCGCAACGGTGTGGAAGGCGCGCAGGAGCTGCGGGCCGACGGAGCCCCAGCCGAGGAGGAGCAGCGGGGCCACCGCGTCGACGGCGGCGCGGCCGTAGTGTCCGGCGACGATCGGTTCGGCGACGTTGAGGGCGAGGGTCAGCAGTCCGGAGAAGTGCATGAGGCGGGTCGCAGCCGTCATCTGGTCTGCGGGCAGGCCGCGCAGGGAGAGGTAGCGAAGGGCGACCAGGAGGCCGACCACGGACAGGTCCACCATCGGGGCGATGAGCGGTGCGATCGGGCCGGGGACGCCGAGGCGCAGGGCGAGGGACCAGACGTTGCCGAAGGAGAAGACGAACGCCAGCGCGGCAATGACGATCATGACGGCGGTGATGGTGCGCTGAGTGATCCGGTCTTCTGTCATGAGTGTTCACCTCCTCTCCTGGGTGTCGGGGACGTGCGGGGGCGGTGGGGCGCGCTGTTCAGGCGTCGAGCTTCGTGAGATCCACGTCCGCCACGCGAGGGCCAAGGAAGGCTTCCAGCAGGGCGGAGGGGTCGGCGGTGAGGTTCGCTGTCTCTTCGGCGATGCGAGCCGCTTCCGCGTCGGGTACGTACGGGGTGCGGATGCGGGTGAAGCCGGGTTGCGACTGGTGGTTCATCGACGCGACGCCGACGTATGTGGGGTCCTGGAGGTTGATGGGGTTGGCGTCCGGCCATTCCCGGATCTCGTCGCCGAGCGCGGCCACCGCGGCTTCGGCAGTCTTCTGGGCGAAGCTCAGGCCCACGGGGCACACGTCGCGGATGAAGGTGGGGATCGCGTCGCCGGTGGACTTTTGCGTGGTGAGGATGACGAGCAGTCCCACGGACCGGCCCTTTTTCACCAGGTCTTCCACGAGCCGGGCGTTCTCGGCGGCGAGCGCGGCCAGCTTCTTCGTCTGCTGGTCGCTGCCCTTGTGGTCGCGGAAGTAGGTGTGGGCTTCGTCGACGATCAGCACGACCAGGGGCCAGCTCTCGGAGGGGCCGACGTCCCACACGGACTTCACTCCGAGCACCTGGCGCACCGAGGCCGAGCGGGCGCGGCGCAGCTCCACCAGCTGCCGGAACAGCTTGTTGGCCTCTTCCAGGTCATCGCCGACGAAGGCGAACATGCGTTGGACCCAGTCGGCGTAGTCGCCTTCGTACGCTGCCGACACCTTGCCGTCAGCGCAGGCGAACTGCACTGCGGGCGAGGGTGCCCAGTCGGAGAGAAGCTGGTTGATCAGGCTGGTTTTGCCGAAGCCGGGAAGGCCGGCCACGGTCACGCCGGGCACCTGCGTGAGGTTCACGGACACCGGTTGTGCGTACTCGTCCAGGCCCAGATCCCACCGGGCAGTCTCCTCCGGTGGCTCACCCGTGGGGTGGTGCTCGGTGGGGAACTTCAGTGGGTCCAGTCGC
Source organism: Streptomyces europaeiscabiei (assembly GCF_036346855.1). Lineage (NCBI taxonomy): Bacteria > Bacillati > Actinomycetota > Actinomycetes > Kitasatosporales > Streptomycetaceae > Streptomyces > Streptomyces europaeiscabiei. Next base: position 5,127,457 of record NZ_CP107841.1, on the reverse strand, counting down.
ACACCCCGGATGAGCACCTGCCCAGGCTTGTCCTGGGTGACCGCGACCCGTGTGCACCGCCAGGCATCGGCCAGGTGCGGGCCCGCCTTCTGGAATTGCTGGAGGCCGACGCCGGGCAGGCACTGTGCCCGCGCGATCACCCCGTACGCGTCGTGCTTCACCTTCAAGGTGGGGATGAGGACACGGGGTTTGGTGGGCTTGCCGTTGGCGTTCGCCATCGATGCCAGCGCGGTCGGGGTCTTGTCCGTGGCCGACAGCCTGAGCATCGGCGCGAGCCGCTTCCAGCCCCACCGCACGCGTATGGCCTGCCGTATGGACTGCCGGGTCATGGCATCGGCGCACGCGTAGCGGACCATCCACCAGATCGACCATCCGGCCAGCACGGCGAGCGCCAGGGCGACGACGAGCGGGATGTGACCGAGGACGCCTTCCGCCGGGGTGTTCGGATCTTTCATGTGCGGTTCTCCAACGGGTTGTAGAGGAAGGCCATGAGGGCCGATTCGAGGGCCGCCCGATCTGGCGGGGCGTCGATGCGGGGATAGCCGTAGCCGACGAGTACGGCCGCCGCCGAGTGCACGAGCAATTCGGTGAACCGGGCATCCGGCCCGGCGTGAGGCAGCGGGTAGCCGCACTCAGCGCCGGACCGGAGATCGGTGTCGTTCACGCCGCCTCAGCGGTGGGGGCCACCAGGTCCAGCCGACCCGCGCGGTAGGCGATGCCGTCCGAGAGCGAGCCGTTGAAGATGCGCGCCCACGGAGTGGCGAACAGCTCTACCGGCATGACCGGGACACCGGGCCGGAGGCCGTTGGGCAGACCGGTCTCCGGAACGGTGATCTTCAGAGCTTCGGCACGGTCCTCCTCCATGAAGAAGAGGGTGATCGTGTAGAGCTTCGCGCCGGTCTCACGGTCGGTGGCGAACTGCGTCTTCTCCTGGTCCGCGTACTTGGGCACCGGCAGGGTGCCGACCATGAACGAGGAGGTGGGGAGCAGGCCAACACGGATGCGTGCCATGAGAGTTGGGTCCTTTCGATTGCGCTTCACCGGGGCGGTGGGCGTGATCACCATTGAACATAGCTGACCTAGCAGTGTCAAGTGAATCGGGTGAGCTAGGTATCAACTGACATGGGTCACCTATGTCAGTGGGGTGTGCTAGGGGTGCTAGAAATCGCTACTCTTGGGCCATGAGCCCCGCGCCAGAGAGCAAGCAGGACCGCCGGCCGCCGTATCAGCACGCTGCCGACGAGCTTCGGCGCGACATCTTGCAGGGGCGGATCAAGCCCGGCGAGCAGATGCCGGCCATTCGCGAGCTGCAGGAGCGCTTCGGCGTAGCCAACATGACCATGAGGTCCGCGCTCAACGTGCTGCGCGACGAGGGCTTGATCTACACGATCCATGGTCGGGGGAGCTTCGTCGCAGACCATGACGGTGGGGGCGAGTTCTCTGCGAACTACACCGCGCCAGCCTGGTACTTGTCGAAGAAGGGCGAGAGGCCGGGCCAGGCAGAGCCAGGGGAGGGAGGACCCGACGACGCCGATGCCGCCGGGGCCACCCTCGCTGAGACGCTCACAGCACTACGCGACGAAATCCGCGCACTCAGCGCTGATCATCAGGAACTGCGCCGTGAGGTCGAGGAGTTGAAGGCAGCTCAGCAGCCGAAGCCGTAGTCCTGAGCCGGGCCACTTCCTCTCGCAACTCCATCGTCTCCCTCCTGAGGCGGCCGACCATGGCGCGCATCTCTCTGACCAGCGCGGCCACCTGTTCCGTGTCCCCGACGTGAATGCTGGTCGACCCCATTTCGTTGTCCGGTATGTGCTCGGTCATTGCTCCCGCTTGCCGCCGTGCCGTCGTTGCGTATCGCGATTGCTCGAAGCGGCGAGGCATGGTTGATCGGCTGTCCGACGACCTCTCTCGCAGGTCCGGGGCCGGTCCACGGTGCCCATGTGTTCCTCGCACGCTGCTCGGCCGCTCCCCTGGCCTACGTGTCTAGTCCCAGGTGATGTTTGACGTTCTGGTCCCAGATGATGCTTGACGGTGGGCCTAGACAACATCGGAAACCTTGTAGGGCTTGTTCGCCTTGACGTGGCGGACGGGAATGTCGGTCGTGCGCCGGATGACCCGGACCTGCCCGTCCAGCTCGACGGTGATCGTCGTCTCAGACACGTGCACGGTCACCGTCTGGCCTGCGTACGGGCGGCCGAGGGAGACGCTCTGGCGGCAGACCATGATCGTGCCCACAGCACTGATCCGCCGCTGCACCCGCACCGGCTCGATGCCCGGCCGCGGTGGCGGTCCGGCCGGACGCAGGCCCCGCAGCCGACGCACTTCCTCTCCGGTCAGCGGGTTGGGCCGCACCCGCAGGAGTTCTCGCGAGGATGGGTCGAAGAACGACAGCGTCTCGTCGTCGAGGCGGATGCCCACCTGGCGGCCGCCGAGGATCTCCGCGGCCAGCACCTGGCGCCCGGCCAGGCCCACCAGGCCGCTGTTGTTCACGACCCGGTCCACCTCGAACGCCATCCCCTCACCGGCAGGCAGCGGGGCCGGTCCGGCCGTACGGCCGCCCCGGACAGCCAGCCGTCCCAGGTCAGCCACCGACAGGTGCGACCGCACGCTCTTGATCCGCGTCCCAGCGATCAGCAGATGGATCACCGACGTGTCCGCCCAGAACGTCACCGTCAGCCCCGAACGGGCCGGACCCAGCCAAAACTGCTTGCCCGCCACCTGCAGATTCCCACTCGCAGGCACCACCCGATCGAACTCCACCGGCCCACCGGGCTCCACCGCCGCGGCCGGGACCACCTCAGGCAGGGCGGCGGGCACAGCCGAGGCTTCAGCCGGAGCCGGAGCCGGAGCCGGAGCCGGAGCCGGGTCCGGGTCCGGGTCCGGGTCCGCTGGAGGTGTCCGCTGCTGCGGCACCAGCGCCAGCACTCCGGGAATCTTCAGCCCCAGCATGTCCCGCTCCTCCTCGGGCACCGGGGTGAACCGGTCTCCCGGAGACTGCATGTCCAAGGCCTGATGCGGACGCATCGAGTTGTATTCCTGCACCCAACGATCCAGTGCCGCCTGGGCCGCTTCGATGCTCTCGAACGCGCCGCAGTCGTCGAGGAGTTCACGCCGCAGCGTCTGATGGAACCGCTCCACCTTGCCCGTCGTGGTCGGCGACGCCGGCTGCGTCAGCCGATGCGCGATCCCGTTCTCCCGGCAGATCCGGTCGAACAACACCTCACCGCCCTGCCCGAACCGGTCGGTGAACTGCTTGCCGTTGTCGGTCAGCACCTCTTCCGGCACCCCGAACCTCCGCAGGGCCCCCGCGAACGCCGCACAGACCGCCCGACCGGTCGCCCGCTCCACCACCGACGCGATCACGCAGAACCGGGAATGATCGTCCACCCCGGTCACGACTTTGGCCTCGGTCAGCTCACCGGTCACCGTGTTGACCAGCATCACGCCGCCGACGATGTCCATCTGCCACAACTGCATCGGCCGGTCCCGCTGCCAGCGCTTGTAATCCGACCGCTTCCGCCGCCGCACCCCCGGCTCCACCAGACCGTGACGGACCAGGATCCGATACACAGTCATCCGTGACGGCAGCGGGCTCACCGCCCCGGACCGCTCCAGCGCATGAGCGATCCGCCGCGGACCCCAGCGAGGGTGCTTGCGCCGCAGCTCGCACACGGCCGTCTCCACCTCGGCGGAGGCCTGATGCGGACACGAGGCCGGCCTGCGTGACCGGTCCGCCAGCCCCGCCAGGCCCGAGGCGGCATACCTCGACTTCCACCCGCTCACCGTCTGCCGCGACACCCCCAGCGACGCGGCGATCTCCGTCACCGTCGCACCCGCCAGCACCGCGAGCACAGCCCGGTATCTCTGCTCGACAACCGACAACTCCACCAGAGCCAATCCCGGCCTCCCGCCACACGCCACAACAACGTGCACAGAAAAGCCGATCACGGCCACCGTCAACCATCAGCTGGGATCGAAGTGTCAAGCATCTCCCGGGACCGGACACTCCCCTGGCCTACGGAGCTGTTCAGAGTTTCTTTACTGGATCAAGGCGGCCCGCCTACGGCGTGCCGCGCGCGCTGGCGGCCACGGGCCGCCGCCGCTCCATGTCTCCGCCACCGCTGCGGCGGCCCCCGCCCACTCAGCGCGCAACACCGCCAGGGTGGGCAGCCAGACCAGGAAGTAACCCGACCAGTCCGAGCGCCAGAACCAGACCGAAGCGCGCCGGTGACGACCACACCGTGCCATCGGCCGCCGATTCGCTCCGAGAGATTCGAAGCCGACCTGAGCAGCGTCCCGACGTACACAACGCCCAGGCTGGAGGGCGTGCGGTCCGTGACGCATTCGGGCAGCGTGGCTGAGGCCCGTACGGGGTTGCTGGAGGCACACGTGACGGGTGCTCGTTCGGCGCACCCGCCGCCGTGGCTGACTTTCGGTGGCTGAGGCCAGAACTGCGTTCCTCGACGGGACTTCACCAGTGACTTCTCCAACTCGACAACAGGAAGCCGAGGTTGTGGTCGCACCCGCATTCGGGCACGGCGACCACCCCGGTACCATCGGCACCGGGGTCCTGATCAGGGCTTCCACGACCGGACCACCCGGAATGCTGTCCAGGCTGAGGGGTGGTCCGGTCTGTTGTTGTCGGCCGCCACCGCACGAGCAAGGCGCGGCGCACGGGCTTCGGGATCAGCTCAGGGCTTTGCCCACCTCGTAGATCGTCGGCCGGTCTCCGGGAGCGTGGCTGAGCATGGCGTCGATCAGTTCGCCCAGCTCACCGGGCGCCTTTACGGGGCGGCGCCGCCCGTTCGCCACGGCTTGTCTCTGTACGGGTCGAGGAGCGTCGTCCGGGTATTCGACCGCTCGCCAGCCGGTGGCGGAGATGAGCAGGGACGCGCCGAGGGCGTAGATATCGGCTTCGGGTGTCGGCTCGGCTTCGCCGGTGGCGAGCACGCTGCGGGCGATCTCGGGTGCTTCGTAGTGGACGAGGCAGCCGCGGAAGGGGAAGTCGTATCCCTCGGGCACGCTCCCGCCACGGGCGAGGGCGAGGTCGATCAGGTGCGTCCGTTCGGGCCCGATGATGAAGTGGGCGGGTTGCACGTCTCCGTGGGCCCAGCCCTTCGCGTGCAGTTCGGCCAGTGCTTCGACGCACCCCAGGGCAACATCCGTGTGGGGCGCGATGGAGGATCCCGGTCGACGGCAGGGTTCCCACAGCCGGTACAGGTCCGGGCCTTCGTGCCACGGCTGGAAGTTCCAGGTACCGCGCTCCCACTCGCCGTAGGCGATCTCGTCGAGGCCGAGACGATGCAGTACGGCACCCTCGCGCGCCGGTGCGAGCGCGGTCCAGGGCTGGGCGGCCCAGTCGGCCGTGGCCTCGATCGGGTGGCCGAGCTTCACGGCGTAGTGACCCCGTGGGCTCTCCAGCTCCCAGACCGTGGAGCCCCGGCGGTTGACGACCAGGTGGTGAGCCGTGGGCATGAGCGCGTCGAGCACCACGATCGGCAGTTCAGGGGTTGGGCCGGACAACGTCTCTTCTCCTTCCGGGCGCACGCGACCGGCCACGAGTCGTGGCCGGTCGCGTCGCTGTGGGGTGGGTCAGTCCTGACCGTAGGGTCGGCCGCAGTCCGAGTCGCACTGCGCGAGGTTCGTGCCGTCCACGGTCCACAGGTCGTCGAAGACCATGAATCCGGCCGCCTTCATGGCGTGAGCCGAGGCAGCGACCCTCTCAGGGTCGCGCGCTCCCCCGCCCGGCTTCGGGTTGTGGTGGAGGAAGCGCCCCGCGAACTGCTCGCACAGCCCGGCGTACTCCTTCGTGTGCAGGATGAGCGCGTGGAGGCCGAGGTCCACGTCATCCGAAGGGACCATGGGGACCGTGGCGGTGGCCGCCGTGACGACGAACGCGACCGCCTGGTCCGCGATCCGCTCGGCACGCTCGGGCGACTGCCCGTTGTGGGTGATCACGAAGTGGGCGAGGCTCTGGAACAGCTCCTCACCCGCCACCGTGCGACCGCTCTTCTGATCGTTCGCTGTTGCCGTCATCTGCAATCTCCTGGTGTGAGGTGGTGCAGGGCACTTACCTGCCGTCGCGATCAGCGAGCACTGCTCGAAGACAATCGCGAGCGGGCTTGGAGGCCGGCCCCGAACGGGGACGGGGGAGCCGTAACGACACCACCCGTTCGGGGCGGCCGGTCTACTGGCCGGTGGCGAGGGCCACACCGATCACCAATCCGCACGAACCGCTGATGCAGATGATGAACAGGACCCCGGCGTAACGGCCGACGGCGCGCATCACAGCCCGACCCGACTGTTGCCGTTCCTAGCGGCCAGCCGGACGCTCAGCTCCTCCCGTGCGCTGAGCGCCTCCACGTCGTCCCGGATGGCATCCCACTCCCTGCCGCCACGGACCGGCCGCATCTGCACACGGCCACCGACCTCACCCATGACGACGCCGATACGCCCGGTGGCACCGTCCTTCGCCAGCGCACCGATGCCTGGTCTGGTCTGCTGATTGCTCGCCATGCAGAGGAGCATCGCGATCAGGGGACCCCTGCCAAAAGGCCAGGCTGATTACCCAACTTGGGTAACATCGCGGCTAGTAGAGAATCCACGACGTTGCGTAGCCCTCGCAGTGTGGGAGCTGGCCCGATGCCCGACGCCGACCGGCCGCAGGAGTTACCTGCCAGGCTGCTGACCGACCCCGAGATGATCCATGCGTGTCGGGTGCGGGACTTTGCCAGAGTCTTCCGGCTGGTGAAGGCCCGTGCGGGCATCTATCCGTCGATGATCGCGAGGCGTTGCGACCTGACTCCGAGCCGGGTCGGCGAAGTGATCGCAGGGCGACGCCAGTTGCTCCACATGGATGTGATCGAGCGCATCTCGGACGGCTTGCGCATCCCAGGAGGCATGCTCGGGCTTGCCCGCCGTTCCTGGGAGACGCCGCAGGCCCTCGTAGTCACCGAGCGCGAGGCACCTCAAGTATCGGAGCCCCAGGCGCAGTCACCCGCGTCCCTGCCGGGCCCGGACGTCGACAGCATCCTGGCGTTGGCCACGCGGACCAATCTCAGCGCGGCCACCCTCGAAGCGTTCCGCTCCTCCATCGAGGACTACTGGCGACGGGACGACCAGCACGGCGGCGAGGCGTTGCGGCCGGCCGTCGTCGGCCAGCTCCGCTACGTGGCCGGACTGCTGAAGGAGAGCCGACCGCCGTCCATCCAGAACGGCCTGTACGGGATCGCGGCCGAACTGGCCCGCCTCACCGGCTGGACCTACTTCGACGCCCGCCAGTACAACCAGGCCCGCGCCTACTTCACCGAGGCTCTGCACCTGGCCAAGGAGATCGACGACCGTCAGTTCATGGCCAACGTCCTCGCCTGCATGAGCTTGCAGGCGACCTACCAGGACAAGCCCGCGGATTCACTGGCGCTTGTGACCGCCGCCCAGGACCAGGCCCGCTCAGCCTTCGGCACGACGCCGCGAGTCCTGTCGATGCTCTCCATGCGAGAGGCATTCGCCCATGCCACGCTCGGCAGCCATACGGCGACGCACCGGGCGATCGGGGAAGCGCACCGTCAGTTCGAGAAGATCCAGGCGAGCGACCCGGACCCGTCATGGGTGACCTACTTCGACGAGCTGAAGCTCATAGTGGACACGGGCATTGCCCACGGACGTCTGGGCGAGGCGGCGACGGCTGAGCCTTTGATCGCGGATGCGTTGCGTCGGGAGGCCCGCACCAATCAGCGCGGACGGGCGTTTCACGCCTTCTGGCTGGCCCGTACGCAGCTGGAACAAGGGAAGGTTGACCAGGCGTGCAGCACCGCCACGCAGGCTCTGGAGTCCGCGTCGGCGGTGGCTTCCGAGCGGGTGTCAGGCCATCTCAGGGAGTTCTACGACCAGTTGGCCCCACACAGGCAGGAGCCCGTAGCCCTGGCCTTCGAGGCACGGCTACGGGCAGTCCTCCCGCCGGTCAGCGGATCGCTTCATCCATGAGCACGTAGAGGAGACCAACGAGGGTTCCGCTGCTGACGATCTCGCGGCGGTCGATCATTCCGCGCACCTCGCTGAGGGGAATCCACTCGATGCGGTCTGACTCGTTCTTCTCGGTTGGTGGTCCCACGTGGGTCGCGCCGTCCGCGCGGAAGACGTGGTGCTGAGAGTCGGTGATGCCGTTGGCCGGCTCGGCGTAGATCAGAGGCTTGATGGGGCCAGGCCGCCAGCCCGTTTCCTCCAGCACTTCGCGGGCTGCCGCTTCCTCAGGGGACTCGCCCTCTTCGACCAGACCCATGGGCAACTCCCAGGCCCACGAGTCCGTGATGAAGCGATGCCGCCACATCATCAGCACCTCTTGCCGATCGTTGACCACGGCGGCCACGGCCAGGTGCCGGAGGCGAACGACGTGGTACTCCCACCTGCGCCCGTCAGGCTGCTGGACATCGACCAGACACAGGTTCACCCACTTGTTCGTGTAGATCTGCCGCTCACCGTGGGTCTTCCACTCCATGCCTTCGGCCCCTCTCGATCGGACTCCAGGATCTCAGACCGCTCCGGAGGTGGGCGCAAGTTCGACGTTTTTCGCGTCACATTGACGAGATGCCTCGTGTCCCGGTTGAAGCGGTTGAACGCCAGGAAGGAGTCACTGAAGCCTCGGCTTGGGAAGCTTGGGTTCTACGGGCTGGCATTCCCGCTGGCCTGCTCCTGAGCGGCGTCATGGCCTGAGGGCGTCTCTGGGAGGGTGACCGCTGTTCCCCGTGGTTTCCCGCAGTATCTGGCACGGTTCTGGCACGACACGTAACTCTGTGGCCGCAGTGCGGCTCACCGCGCTAATGGCCGAGGCCGCCTGGACTCGGGCTTCGGCAGTGACCAGCACACCCGCCGCTGATCAACCGCACCGCCAAGGTCCCGTGCAGATTCGTGTTACACGTAGTTGTCTCACCGCCAGCGGTGCCTCGAACCTCAACTTCTGCTCTGAAACAACATGTTCTCTGGGTAGAACACCGTGGGAAAGGCCAGGCTGTATCCCATGAATGGGAAGCTGAAGACGATTGCTCTCGCAGTAGCCTCCGTGGCTCTAGTCGCTGCGTATGCTCTCCTCCTCTGGGAGGGCCCGTGGTGGATCGACGGGAACCATCTCCGTACTAAGAACCTCCAGCCTGCCGATGGTGTCGTCATCACGGGTGTCAGAACCACCCTAGTCGCTCTGGGGGCCGGAGTCGTCGCAGCTCTCGGCTTGTACTACACCCATCGTGGGCACCGCCATGCTGAGAAGCTGTATAAGCACAGTCAGGATCAGTTCGCGTATGCCAGAGAAAAGGACCAAGAGCTTGCTCAGCTGACCCGCGAAGGTCAGGTCACCGAACAGTACGTCGAGGCTATCAAGCTCCTGTCGACACCAGAAGGCGACGACGGAATGATGGCACGGCTGGGAGGTATCTACTCCCTCGAACGAATCATGCGGGACTCGGAGAAGGACCACGACACAGCGGTTCATGTGCTGGCGGCCTTCGTTCGTAAGTATGCGCCTGCTCCAGACCCAGAGCTTCCAGTGCCCGACGAACGAGACGTCCCGATGCCGGCGCCGAAGGATGATGTACAGGCTGCCCTGACGGTACTTATGCGACGTCCCACCAGAGAAGAGAAGCAGTCGCTTGATCTATCGTTCACCGACCTCAGGAGGGCCGATCTGGCGGGCGGATATCTGCGGGGCGCCAACCTAATTGGGGCCGCACTAGACCGGGCCGACCTATCTAATTCTGTTCTCGCATACGCATGCCTATCAGGGGCGGACTTTACTGGCGCCAGTCTGACGAATGCGGATCTACGGGCAGCGGACCTTGTTGGCGACCGGATCGCTGCTCAGATTTCAGTCGAGCAACTCCTTGAGACCGAGTTCGACGCGTCAACGAAACTTCCACTGCATCTAACGAACCATCCACAAGTCAAGGTAGATCCTGTGAAAAATATCCGCGTCTTCAGTAGGGATAGGGCGCGCTCGAAGAGGCAGGATCGATAAATGATTGTTTTTTAAGCTGAGAATTTAACCGTGACTACCCGCACCCCCTGCACATCTGTTAACGGCACAACAGAAATGTGGTGAGAATGGTAACGGGAGCGACTCGGGTGGCGTGCGGGTGCAGGCATAACCCTCCCAGTGTCGCTGATCAACTCCGGTAGCCCAGGCCAGAGCGGGGTGGGGGTGGTCACCCGTGGGCCGCGTCTGTCAGCTTTGGTCGGCCTCGCACGGCCCAGCTGTGCCCGCGGATGCCGTGATCACTGCTGTGAAAAAGCAGACATGATCGCTGGCGGGACGCAGGCCAGTCGCTGCGGTGGCTGCGAGGTCTTCGGCATATCTCGACTGCGGTCTGCCGTGCCGGTCCAGCATCTATGTGGGCATCGCGTGTCAGTCTTCGTGAACCACCGAGAGGGTGCCCTCGGGAGAGATATCATCTCCCCTACAGACTCGCCTGAGGGGGACAGTTGATCCTGCGTGAATTCCTTTATGTGGATACCGATAAGGTAAGGGCGATGTTGGCCCAACTCGCCGGAGGGGTCGCAGAAGAAGAGCGCGAAACGAGTCGACAGGAGAAGCGAAATACGGTTGGCCCCAGAAGTGTTGCGCAACACCTGCACGTAACTGGAGAGGAGAGATACACCCAGAAATCCCTGGGTGATGCTATTTTCCCCACCCTCGAAGACGAATTAGAGTCACAGGGGCTACTTCGAGACATCTCGGAGGAAGTGGCCGAGCAATCGGAGTGGACTTCTGGAAACTTGAAGCGAGTTGCCCGCCCGGGTTCCCTGGTTCGCGTCACAGCGATGGGTTCACTCTTCGACGCTCGCTACGCGGCGAGTGTCTTCTCTGGCTTCGCCTCAGTCGCTCTCGGCCTACAGGGCTTGGGAGTCGACTTTGGGACTGCTGTCGCACCCGCCCCTAGAGGAAAAGGGAAAGCGAATAATTCCGCACCACGACCCTCGAAAAAAGGCTTCACGGCAGATAGCGAACGAAACCTAGAGGATGCTATCCCCGACTTCAAAGGACCTATCGGCGCTGATGGGGAGACGCTTCGCGCGATCACTCGCATAGCGAGGGGCGTATTCTCCCCTGGCCTCCATCTCAACCTATTCCCGATTGATTCGGGAGGCGTAATGATTGGAGCTCGCCTACAGGAAGGGCGGCAGTACCTAGACACCGAGGCCGATATTCTGTTCGCCCGCTACGGTATGGAGCGACAGGAGTGGACATTGGTTGGCAGCATCGGTAGTTACGGGCCTGAAGACACTTCGATGCCGGACCAGGACTTTGTACGTCCCGATGGGGCCGTGAATCGAGGGAGTTTCGCTGAAGGGATTAATGCACTCATGAAGCATTTGGGGGGTCTAGGTTTCGTGGACCTTCCTCAGCATCCCGGTTTCTCAGTGATTCCGTTCGCCGTCTATCGGTCCATTCCGCGCATTCCCGGCACAGTCGCGCTGCCTGGGCGATAGGTCGGCGGAGTCCCGCTGAGCGAGTCAAGGGCCGTCGAGTGCAATCAGTAGTCGAAGAAGTGCGGGGCCGGGTCGCTGACCTGCGGCTGTGCAATCGATCAACGCTGCGACCTGCGACTTAGCTGTCGGTGGTTGTCAGCGTTGGTCGTCGTTGAGCACCCTTCGACGGCCCCGAGACGGCCCGAATGCTAGCCAAACGGGCCCGGCCTCAGTGCTTGGGGGAGCATCTGTGCGCGCCTCGGTTCGGGGACGTGCTCCATAATCATTCGAGCACGGACTGCGAAAGCTCGTTGGGCTTGTTGACGCGCGTCCGACAGATTCCCGATGGCTGAGAGCGGGCCCCCTGGGTGCCGCTCCGCTGCTCTCATCTCGCGCTGAAGTGCGAGCGGTACCTTGTCCGCCAACGCTGCGATGTCCGTGGGCCCGAGGATGTTGACCAAAGCGAGCATCGGCCAGAGTTCGGCCAGATGAGCCTGGGCTTCCGCTCTTGCGTGATCGAAGACAGTCGGATCGGCAGCATCCGACCGACACATGGCGAGGCTTGCGTTCGCCGTGCGTACCGCCTGGGTGATGAACTCTGAGTAAGCGAGCTTCCGCTCTTCCCTGCGACTCTCCCTCAGGAGTTCTGCACGCTCCTCGGCGGCTATAGCAGCTTGGCGCTCCGATTGTCGATTTTGCAGGCGGAGCCCCATCCATCCGGTGAGAGCTGCTCCACCGAGAGTGGCCAATGCTGCGACCAGCGCGGCCGCTGCTGGGCTGTTGAGATACGACACGACCACAGTCTGACGAAGATCCGAGGTCGGCGTAGCGACTTTGGGCTGGAGCTGCTTTGGGGCGAGTGATCATGGCCCCGTAAGCTCATGGCGAGTCGGGCAGTCAGTGGACCTGCCCGTAAAGCACGACGTTGGGGCCATGATCTTCGAGGCTCGCCCCAAAGTGGCTGCCTAAAGTCGTGGAGCCGACCGCCCCAGCCACGACGTTTTCTGACCCCATGCCGCCGGCCAACCCTGACCAGGGCGCGCGTCGGCGTCGGCGGCGCCGAGCGGGCCGGAGGCAGGAGCGCGGGCGCGGCCAGAGCCGGGAAGCGCGCCCGGCGGAGCGGAGCCCAGCCGGGGCTTGAACCCCGGCAGAGAAAGTCGTAACTCGCACGAGGGCCCCGCTCGGTTCGCCCGCTGAAGACTGATGAGGTCGAGGCAGCCACACGGGTGCAATGGGGCGCGATGGGTACAGCCAGTTGGAGGCGGAGTCCAGGTTGACGGCAGCTCTGACGGCAACGACGGCACACAGTCGCGCATGATCGCTTACCTGAGCGAGCGAGATCAGAGGATGGCAGCCTCTCACCTGGGACCTTGCCCGATCCTACGGATCAGAAGGTTGCAGGTTCGAATCCTGCCGAGTGCACACAGGTGAGAGGCCCCGGAGAGATCCGGGGCCTCTTGCGTTTCAGGGGCGTACAGCAGCGCAGTACAGCAACCGTGGCCCAAGGGGCTCGGCCGGCTCGCGGATAGGGTGTCCGCGCATATCGCACGGCGACCGGGGGGTCGTGGCACGTGTGCGGCACGGGAGGGGTATCCATGAAGATCAGGACCGGCGGAGCGGGACTCACGACCATGGTCCTGGCGGCACTGGTGGGATGCGGGGGCAGCCCAGCCGGGGGGTCAGAGGACTCGGCAGCTCCTGCTTCAGGTGCACCGGCGTCGGCGCAAGCCCGTCTCTCTCCCGAGGATCTGCAGAGCCGATGGTGGACATGGGCGATGTCGGAGCCTGAAGGCACCAACCCGGTCGCCGACGAGGACGGAAGCGACTGCGAGCGCAACCAGTCGCAGGACATGTGGTTCCTGGCGGGCACATTCGGCACTCAGGCCGAGCGCACTTGCAGCATCCCTGACGGGGTCCCTGTCGCGTTTCCCCTGGTGAACCTGATGGGTGGTTCGGCGGACTGCGCAGACTTCATGAGCACGGCCAAGGGGTCCGCAGTGCTGGACGGCAAGAAGGCCGACTACGAAACCATCCGAGGAGAGACGATCTCTGTGGAGGGTGTCGCCGACAACCCCGTCACAGGCACGGACGAGCGCTTCACGGCTACCGGGTGCGGCCTCTGGGTCCAGTTGCCCCCGCTGAAACCCGGGAAGCACACACTGACCATTCGCGGTCAGGCACAGGACTTCTCCGTTGGTGTGGACTACTCCCTGACCGTGGATGCCGCGTAGGCGAAAGACGCGCGGGAGACCCCGAGTTCGGGGTCTCCCGGGGAGCAGGTCACGGGTGCCGGGAGCTCAGCCGGCGCCGCCCATGGCTTCCGACAGCTGCGAGGAGCCGGCCTTCCTCCTTCGCTGCGAGCGGTTCGATCTCGCGCTTCGTGTCCATGCTCAGCTCCACGTTCCGGGCCACGTCGCGGGGTGGCTCGTCCTCACGCACGGCGTCTGGAGGGCGGCACGGAGGATCACCAGCAGGAAGCGCGCGGTCCGGTCAAGCGTGCCCACAGGGCTCCGGCGTGCGCGTTCCGCAGCATGGTGCCGGTGCGGTCGAAGCCTGACGAGTGCATGTCGACCGAGGCCCCGGAGAGATCCGGGGCCTTCGGCGTCGGTGCTGACCGCAGGCCCGCGGGAGGGCTCGGAGGCGGTCGGCGGAGGGGCTGGGGTCGGAACGGGGCGGACGGCCGGATACGAGTGGGCGCATACTGGTCGAGATGACAAAGCCAGGTGCACCGAAGCGCTATTTGCCCACCAGTCCCTTCAAGGCCCCGGTCGCCCCGCCTCCCAAGCACTTCGCGGTGGGCGACCAGGTCACGCACGACATGTACGGCCTCGGCCGGGTGATCGGCATCGAGGACGGGATCGCCGCGCTCGTCGATTTCGGATCGGCGCGACAGCGGATCTTGAGCCCGTACACCAAGATGAGCAAGCTGTAGGACCAGAACAAGACCAGGACCAGGCCCAGAACCAGGCCCAGAACCAGGGCCAGGGCCGACGGCGGGTTCGCTCCGGAGGGGGCGCGCTCTGCCATGCCTCCGGCTCCGCAACGTCGCCCCCGCCCCGCCATGCCGGCGCGGCATCGCCGCCTCCGACGACGAACCTCGTTTCAGGCCCCGGACCGCCGGGCGGAGGCGTTGTCAGTGGTGCCCTCTAATGTCGTGGGGGATGGCACGTGTGTGGAGATGTACGGGGCTGCGGTGGGGTGCGGACGGGCCGCTGCTGGGGTGGGCGGGCGGGCGCGGGAGCCCGTTGCCGCAGGGGAAGGCGGTGGCTTTCGCGGTCGTGAGCGAGGGGCGGCGGACGTGTGCCGGAGCCCGGGGGAACTCGTGTCCGCTGCGTGCGGGAGTGCCGGGGCGGAGCACCGGGGGCCGGTGTGAGGAGTGCGCGCGGCTCGACCGGGCGCATTCCGTGGCCGCCGACACGATCGCCGATGATCCACGGCCGTATCACGTGTACCTCGCGTGGTTCGGGCCCGGAATGGTGAAGGTCGGGATCACAGCGGTCGAGCGGGGGCCGGCGCGGCTGTTGGAGCAGGGAGCGGTCTCCTTCGGGTGGCTCGGCCGGGGGCCGCTGATGGCCGCGCGGCGGGCGGAGGAGGTAATGCGGGCCGCGCTCAAGGTGCCCGATCGGATTCCGTATGCCGAGAAGCGGGCCGTGCGGGCCGACCTGCCGCCCGCCGAGGAGCGCGCCGGGGAGTTGGCGGTGCTGCACGGGCGGGCCCTGGGGCTCGCGGGGTGGCCCGAGTCGTTGGAGCCTGTGCCGTTCCAGGCGGTCGATCATTTCGAGGTGTTCGGGCTCGACGGGTTGCCGGCCGCGGACGGTGTGGTGAGTGAGCTGGTCGCGGGCGGTGCCGTGGGCGGTGCGGTCCTCGCCGTCGCCGGGCCCGATCTGCATCTGACCACCGGGCGAGGGGTCGTCGTTCTCGATACGCGGCTCATGACCGGCTGGGAGCTGACCGCTCCCTTCGGTGAGGGAGCCCATGACGCCCTCACCGTGCCCGTACGGGAGGTGAAGAGCCCGGGGGACGGAAGCGTGCAGGACGGGCTGTTCTGAGAAGCCTTGGGGCGGCGGGGCGCGGTGCACAGGCGCGGTGGGGCGCGCTGCACGGGCGCGGCGGGTAAAGACTTCGATCCCTTTTGGATCCCGTTCGGAAAGGCTGTGGACGTCGGTCACGGCTTGGCCCGAGAGTGATGCCATGAGTGATCAGCGGATAGCACCTGACGGATCGCCCGGCGGAGCACGTGACGACGCATTTGGTGAAGCATTTGGTGACGCAGCGGACGACGCGGCTGTCGTCGCGCCCGTCCCCGCCCATGAACCCCCGTACTACGCCGTCGTCTTCACCTCCACGCGGACCGCGGACCAGAGCGGGTACGGGGAGACCGCCGAGCGGATGGAGGAGCTGGTGAAGGGTGTGCCCGGGTTCCTCGGGATGGATCAAGCCCATACGCCCGGCGGGCCGGCCATCACCGTGGGGTACTTCCGGGATGCCGCAGCCGTGGAGGAGTGGCGGGTCAATGTCGAGCACCGTGCGGCGAAGGCGCGGGGGCGGGCCGAGTGGTACGAGAGCTACTCGTTGCACATCGCCAAGGTCGAGCGCAGTCACAGCTTCGTGAGAGGGGGAGGCGAAGCATGACGGCGCTTGCATAAAGACGGGGTCAGGGCGAGGGTACGGGGCGGGCTTCCTGTGGCCGAGAAGCTGTGGGGTCGCGGTGAGGCGGCCCGGGAAACGCCGTGGGAACGATCAGAAACGTGCTGGTCGGCGGGGTTGGTGTCCGAGAAGTCGGGGATCTACCCAGGGGTTGCCTGAGAGGCGCCTGTGCGTTTCTCAGAAAAATCACAGGTTCCGGAAAGGGTGTTCTCAGGGGGCCCCGACAAGGTGTCCAGCATGACCACGACCTCGCCCCAGGGGCGCACCGAACTGCTGAGGCCGGACGGGAGCCCCGTCCGAGTGCTTGTGGTGGACGACGAGCTGTCGATCACCGAGCTGCTGTCCATGGCCCTGCGCTATGAGGGATGGCAGATCCGGAGTGCGGGGGACGGCACGGGTGCCCTCCAGACCGCCCGGGACTTTAGGCCCGACGCCGTCGTCCTCGACATGATGCTGCCCGACATGGACGGGCTGACCGTCCTCGGACGGCTGCGGCGCGAGCTGCCGGAAGTGCCGGTTCTCTTCCTGACCGCGAAGGACGCGGTCGAGGACCGGATCGCCGGGCTCACCGCCGGCGGCGACGACTACGTCACCAAGCCGTTCAGCCTCGAAGAGGTCGTCGCCCGGCTGCGCGGGCTCATCCGCCGCTCCGGTGCGGCCGACCGCCGCTCCGACTCCGTGCTCGTCGTCGGTGACCTCATGCTCGACGAGGACAGCCACGAGGTGTCGCGCGGCGGGGCGAACATCCACCTCACCGCCACCGAGTTCGAACTGCTGCGGTTCCTTATGCGGAACCCGCGGCGGGTGCTCAGCAAGGCGCAGATCCTTGACCGTGTGTGGTCGTACGACTTCGGTGGCCAGGCCAACGTGGTCGAGCTGTACATCTCGTACCTGCGGCGGAAGATCGACGCCGGGCGCGAGCCGATGATCCACACCCGGCGTGGGGCCGGTTACCTGATCAAGCCCGCCGCGTCATGAGCGGGCGACGACGGACGCGTACGCAGAGGCTGCCGAAGCTGGGCCGAGGGCGTGGACGACAGCCGCGCACGCTGCGTACGCGGCTCGTCGTCTCCGCGGTGGCGTTGATCGCGGTGGTGTGTGCGGTGATCGGGACGGTGACCACGATCGCGCTGAGCACGCATCTGAACAAGCAGTTGAACAGCCAGGTGGAGGAGGTTGCCAGCCGCGCCTCCGGCGGCCCGATGAAGCCCGGGGGCCGTGACATCGGCGAACCCCCGCCGGACGGCCCGTTCGGGTTCGTCACGAAGGGCGGCACGGAGGAGAACACCGTCGTCGCCCAGGTGAACACCTCCGGCGGGATCACCAACGCAGCGGTGGCCAAGGAGCAGACCTCCGACAGCGAGGGCTTCCAGGGCATGAGCGCCGTCACACTCGGCGTCGAGAAGGTGGCCGCTCTCGCCGACGTGTCGAAGACGGGCATCCACACCGTGGAGATTCCCGGCCTCGGTGAGTACCGGGTCAAGTACGTAGAGGGCAACAGGGGCAACTTCTACGTCGCTCTCCCCACCGACTCCGTCACCAGCACCCTCAACACCCTCATCGTCGTAGAACTCAGCGTCACCGGCGCCGGCCTCATAGCCGCAGGCATTGCCGGCTCCGTCCTCGTCGGGGTCGCCCTGCGGCCGTTGCGCAAGGTCGCCTCCACCGCGACCCGGGTCTCCGAGCTGCCCCTGCACACCGGTGAAGTGACCCTCAACGAGCGGGTGCCGGCCTCCGAGACCGACCCGCACACCGAGGTCGGGCAGGTCGGAGCCGCGCTCAACCGGATGCTCAACCACATCCACGGCGCCCTGCACTCGCGGCAGGAGAGCGAGACGCGCGTACGGCAGTTCGTCGCGGACGCCAGTCACGAGCTGCGGACACCGCTCGCGTCCATTCGTGGGTACGCCGAGCTGACCAGGCGCGGCAGGGAGGAGATCGGGCCCGACACCCGGCACGCGCTCGGGCGGATCGAGTCCGAGTCCTCGCGGATGACCATGCTCGTGGAGGATCTGCTGCTGCTCGCGAGGCTCGACGCCGGGCGGCCGCTGCAGTTCGAGCAGACCGACCTCATCCCCCTCGTCGTGGACACCGTCAGCGATGCGCGCGTCGCCGGGCGGAGCCACAACTGGCGGCTCGACCTGCCGGACATGCCCGCGCTCGTGTCGGCCGACGCGGCACGGCTTCAGCAGGTGCTCGTCAACCTGCTGGCGAACGCTCGTACGCATACTCCGCCGGGTACGACCGTCACCGCGCGTGTCCAGCGGCGTGGGCCGTGGATGTGCGTCGATGTCGAGGACGACGGGCAGGGCATTCCGGAGGAGTTGCTGCCGCACGTGTTCGAGCGGTTCGCGCGAGGTGACTCGTCGCGGTCCAGGGCATCCGGGTCGACCGGGCTCGGGCTCGCCATCGTGCAGGCCGTGGCCGACGCGCACGGCGGTGCCGTGACCGTCGACAGCGTGCCCGGCAGGACCGTGTTCACGGTGCATCTGCCGGCCCTCGGACGGGATGTGCCGCCGCTCGACGACGCCGCGAACTGGCAGCTCGACGAGGGGCAGTACGACGGCGAGCACGACGGCGAGTTCGACGGAACCGACGTGGTGAGCGACGCAACGAACTGGCAATCGGACTCACAGGCACAGCACAGTGTGAGCACACGGGCATAACAGAGCGGCTCGCGAATGTGGTTGTCATGCGAACCGACTCTTCTCCCGGCACCCTGCCGGCGCGGGAGCACCTCCCGGCCGGAAACGCCGGTACGCCTGTCCTGGACGTAGTGATCCCCGTCTACAACGAGGAGAAGGACCTCCAGCCGTGCGTCCTCAGACTGCACGAGCACCTCGCGCGCACGTTCCCGTACGCCTTCCGCATCACGATCGCGGACAACGCGTCCACGGACACCACCCCGCAGGTGGCCGCGCGGCTGGAGGCGGAGCTTGCGGAGGTCAGGTCCTTCCGGCTGGAGCAGAAGGGGCGCGGGCGGGCCCTGCGGACCGTGTGGTCCGCGTCCGACGCGCCCGTCCTCGCCTACATGGACGTGGATCTGTCCACCGACCTGAACGCCCTGCTGCCGCTGGTGGCCCCGCTGATCTCCGGTCACTCGGACCTCGCGATCGGCTCCCGGCTCGCCCGCTCCTCGCGGGTGGTGCGCGGCACCAAACGTGAGTTCATCAGCCGGGCGTACAACCTGATTCTGCGCGGCTCGCTCCAGGCCCGCTTCTCGGACGCGCAGTGCGGGTTCAAGGCGATACGCAGGGACGTCGCCCAGGTGCTGCTGCCCCTGGTCGAGGACACCGGGTGGTTCTTCGACACCGAGATGCTGGTGCTCGCGGAGCGGGCGGGGCTGCGGATCCACGAGGTGCCCGTCGACTGGGTCGACGACCCGAACTCGACCGTGCACATTGTGAAGACGGCGACCGACGACCTCAAGGGTGTGTGGCGGGTCGGCAAGGCACTCGCCACCGGATCGCTCACGCTGGACCGGCTCGCCCGGCCGTTCGGGGACGACCCCCGGGACCGCGAGATCCAGGACGTGCCGCGCGGCCTCGCCCGCCAGCTCCTCGGCTTCTGCGTCGTCGGCGGCCTCTCCACCCTCTTCTACCTGGTCCTCTACAGCGGCTTCCGGACCTTCTCGGGGTCGCAGATCGCCAACGCGCTCGCCCTGCTGGTCTCGGCGGTCGCCAACACGGCGGCCAACCGGCGCCTGACCTTCGGTGTCCGCGGCCGGAGCGGTGCCGTCAAGCACCAGGCGCAGGGCCTGGTGGTGTTCGGCATCGGCCTGGCCCTCACCAGCGGCTCGCTGGCCGCTCTGAACGCGGCGACCTCCGACCCCGCGCACTCCACGGAACTGGCGGTCCTCGTCGCCGCCAACCTCGCGGCGACGGTGCTGCGGTTCCTGCTCTTCCGGGCGTGGGTGTTCCCGGACCGGGGCGACGGGTCGCCCACCTCTCCTTCCGCTTCGGGCTCGACCGTCGTGGCCTCGCACCAGCCCGCCCACGCGGCCTCGCCCACGCCCGCGTACACGGCGTCGACGGGGGTGCGTCCCGGCCGGCCCGGCCCCTACGGCCACCAGGACCGGTTCCACCCGATGTCGCAGCGCGCGACGGCGCCCCAGAACGACCGCGCCGAGTACGCGACGGACCGCGCCGAGTACGCGACGGCGCCCGGAGCCCCGTACGGGAACGCCCCGTACGGGAACGCCCCATACGCCAACGCCCCGTACACCACGACCCAGTTCCGCGCCGGTGAAGCCGCGGACCGCACCTGGGGGGACGCGACCATGCAGATGCGGCCGGTGCGCCCGCACGATCAGGATTCGAGGAACGCACGATGACCACGCAGTTCGAGACGACGAGCCGGCCGGGGGATCCCGGTCCCGGATGGGATCCGTCGACGACGGCACACCAGGAACCGGTGGTTCCGGAGGCACCCGCCGAGCCTCCGGCCCCCGGAGCCGGTGAACCCGAGCAGCCCTTCACGAAGCGGCTGTGGAGAGGCCGGCCGGAGGACAATCGCTGGATCCGCCCCGGCTTCCTCCTCACCCTCCTGCTCATCGGCGGCCTCTACACCTGGAACCTCACGGCCTCCGGCTACGCCAACTCCTTCTACTCGGCGGCCGTGCAGGCGGGCAGCCAGTCCTGGAAGGCCTTCTTCTTCGGCTCGCTCGACTCCGCCAACGCCATCACCGTCGACAAGCCCCCGGCCTCGCTGTGGCCGATGGCGCTGTCGGTGCGGCTCTTCGGCCTCAACTCCTTCGCCATCCTGTTCCCGCAGGTCCTGATGGCCGTGGCCACCGCCGGGGTGCTGTGGGCGGCCGTACGCCGTCGCTTCAACGCCACGGCCGGATTCCTCACTATGGCGGTGTTCGCTCTCACGCCCGTCGCCGCGCTGATGTTCCGCTTCAACAACCCGGACGCGGCCCTCGCGCTGCTGATGGCCGCCGCGGTCTACTGCACACAGCGCGCGATGGAGAAGGCGCAGACGAAGTGGCTGGTCTGGGCGGGTGTCGCCATCGGAGTCGCCTTCCTGGTCAAGACGCTGCAGGCCTTCCTGATCCTGCCGCCCCTGGCGATCGTGTACGTCGTCTTCGCGCCGGCCCCGCTGAAGAAGCGGGTCGGTCAGGTGCTGCTCGCCGGGCTTGCGATGGTCGTCGCCAGTGGCTGGTGGGTCGCGATCGTGGAGCTGTGGCCCGCGTCGTCCCGCCCGTACATCGGCGGCTCGCAGAACAACTCCTTCCTTGAACTGACCTTCGGTTACAACGGTCTCGGCCGTATCAACGGCGAGGAGACCGGCAGTGTCGGCGGTGGCGGAGGCGGCGGTGGCGGCAACTGGGGCGAGACCGGCTGGGACCGGATGTTCAGCTCCTCCATCGGCGGCCAGATCTCCTGGCTGATCCCGGCCGCGCTGATCCTGTTCGGCGCCGCGATCTGGGCCACCCGGAAGCTGAAGCGCACCGACACCACCCGCGCGGCCTTCCTCCTCTGGGGCGGCGCGCTGCTGATCACCATGGTGGTCTTCAGCTTCATGCAGGGCATCTTCCACGAGTACTACACCGTGGCCCTGGCCCCCTACATCGCGCCGCTGACCGGTATGGGCGCGGCTCTGCTCTGGGACCAGCGGACCAAGTTCTGGGCGTCGATCACCATGGCGGCCGCCATGACGGCCACGGCCGTGTGGGGTTACGTCCTCCTCAACCGTTCCTCCGACTACCTGCCCTGGCTCAAGTGGGTCGTGCTCGTCGGCGGCCTGGTCGCCGCGCTCGGCCTGGTCTTCGTGGCAAGGCTCGGCCGGCAGCTGGCCCTGGCCGTCGTGGGCCTGAGCTTCGTCACCGCGGTGGCGGGCCCGACGGCGTACACGCTCACCACGCTGGGCGAGGGCCACACCGGCTCGATCGTCACGGCCGGCCCGTCCGTCCAGGGCGGCCGGGGCGGCGGTCCCGGCGGCGGTGGCGGCATGGGCGGCGGTCCTGGTGGCGGCGGTGGCGGTATGCCGGGCCAGAACAACCAGCAGGGCAACGGCCAGAACCAGCAGGGCGGCCAGAACGGCCAGAACGGCAACGGTCAGACGGGCCAACCCCCGACCGGCGGCTTCGGTGGCGGCCAGAACAACCAGCAGGGCCGGCAGAACGGCAACGGTTCCACCCAGAACCAGCAGCAGGGCCAGGGCAACGGCCAGACCCGCAACGGTGACGGCGGCGGCATGGGTGGCGGAGGCGGTGGCGGCATGGGCGGCCTGATCAACGGCACCTCCGTCGGCGACGAGGCCAAGGAACTGCTGGAGAAGAACGCCGGTGACTACACCTGGGCGGCAGCCGCCATCGGCGCCCAGAACGCGGCGAGCTACCAGCTCTCCACCGGCGACCCGGTCATGGCGATCGGTGGCTTCAACGGCACCGACCCGTCCCCGACCCTCGCGGAGTTCAAGAAGTACGTGGAGGACGGCAAGATCCACTACTTCATCGCCAGTGGCTCCGGCGGAGGCATGGGCGGCAACGGCGACGGCACCTCCTCGCAGATCAGCTCCTGGGTCCAGGAGAACTTCGAGTCGGTGACGGTCGACGGCACGACGTTCTACGACCTGACGCAGGCGAAGTAGCCAAGACCGCGGTGCGAGCGGGGCGGTGGCCCGGGGGTGCGGACGAACCCCCGGGCCACCGCCCCGCTCGTGCGTCCGCCCCGCTCGTGCGTCCGCCCCGCTCGTGCGTCCGCCCTTCTCGTGCGTCCGTGCGCCTGTCGTTGTACGGTGTATGGGAACTGTTCTACGGTGTACAGCATGTCGCCCTCCGCCGCTCCCACCGTCCCCACACCCTCCGACCCCTCCGGCCTCTCTCCCCAGGGCCACCCCCAGCGCTGGCTGATCCTCGGCGTCATCTGTCTCGCCCAGCTCACCGTCCTGCTGGACAACACCGTGCTGAACGTGGCGATCCCCTCCCTCACGGAGGAGCTGGGGGCGGCCACGTCGGACATCCAGTGGATGATCAACGCGTACTCGCTGGTGCAGTCGGGCCTGCTGCTCACCGCGGGCAGCGCGGCCGACCGCTACGGACGCAAGAAGATGCTGATCGCGGGCCTGGTGCTGTTCGGTATCGGCTCGCTGATGGCCGGACTCGCCCAGTCCACCGGGCAGTTGATCGCCGCGCGGGCCGGGATGGGTGTCGGCGGCGCGCTGCTGCTCACCACGACCCTCGCCGTCGCCATGCAGATCTTCGCGCCCGAGGAGCAGCCGAAGGCGATCGGCATCTGGGCAGCGGTCAACGCGCTCGGCTTCGCGGCCGGACCTCTCCTCGGCGGCCTCATGCTCGGCCACTTCTGGTGGGGCGCCATCTTCCTGATCAACCTGCCGGTCGCCGCACTGGGCGTGGTGGCCGTGATCGCCCTGGTCCCCGAGTCCAAGAACCCGCAAGGGGACCGGCCGGATCTGCTGGGCGCGCTGCTGTCGACCATCGGAATGACCGCCCTCGTCTACGCGATCATCTCGGGCCCCGAGCACGGCTGGACGTCCGGCCGGGTGCTCGCCCCGGCCGCCGTCGCCGTGGTCGTCCTCACGGCCTTCGGGTGCTGGGAGAGCCGCATTCCCTACCCCATGCTCGACCCGCACTTCTTCCGCGACCGCCGCTTCACGGGCGCCGTCGCCGGCGTGGTCCTGATCACCTTCGGCATGGGTGGCGCGCTCTTCCTCCTCACCCAGCATCTGCAGTTCGTGCTGGGCTACGACGCGTTGGAGGCGGGGCTGCGGACCGCGCCCCTCGCCCTGGTCGTCGTCGCGCTCAACTTCTCCGGGCTGTCGGCGAAGTGGACGGCGAAGCTCGGGACGCCGGTGTCGATCGCGCTGGGCATGGTGCTGACGTCCGGCGGACTGGTCTCCATCGCGACGATGGCCTCCGGCGGTTACACCGGGACTCTGCTCGGGCTGGTGCTGATCGGGGTGGGCTGCGCGATCGCCAACCCCGCGATGGCGCACGCGATCATGAGCGCGATTCCGCCGGCCAAGGCGGGGGTGGGGGCCGGGATCAACGGCACGCTCGTGGAGTTCGGGACGGGCTTGGGGGTGGCCGTGCTGGGGGCGGTGCTCAACTCCCGGTTCGCGGCGCTGATCCCGGTGGCGGCGTCGTCGTTGCCCGCGGCGCTGGGGGCGGCGGACACGGCTGCGGAGAGGGCCGAGGTGATGTCCGCTTTCTCCTCCGGGCTGGAGACGAGTCTGCTGGTGGGGGCGGTGGCCGTGTTGCTCGGGGGGTTGGTGGCGGCGGGGCTGCTGCGCAGGGCGGAGAAGGGGGATGTGGCGCTGGTGGGCGCCTCATAGCGCGGGGGTTCTGTGCGTGGGGGCTGCGGATGGTTCGCGGTTGCTCGCGGTGTTCCCCGCGCCCCTGAGAGGCGCGCCGCGCGCCTAGCATCGTCACCGGCGGAGAAACGTGTCTCGGAAGGTGCGGTCATGGTGCGGGGAACCGGTCGGGCCGAGGGGGCCGCGCGAGCCAGTGTCTGGCTGGAGGGCAAGGCGCGGGACGGGCGGGGCCGGCAGCCGTCGGGGCTGGACCGGGAGCGGATCACCGCGACGGCCGTGCGGCTGCTGGACGCGGAGGGGCTGGGCAAGTTCTCGATGCGCCGGCTGGCCGCCGAGCTGAACGTGACCGCGATGTCGGTCTACTGGTACGTGGACACCAAGGACGACCTGCTGGAACTGGCGCTGGACCAGGCGTTCGACGAGATGCGGCTGCCGGCGGCGGACTCCGACGAGGACTGGCGGGACCAACTGCGCACACTGGCCGGGGAGTACCGGGCGGTCCTGGTCCGCCATCCCTGGGTGTCGCCCCTCGCCGGTACCTTCCTCAACATCGGCCCGCACGCGCTCGACTTCTCGCTCGCCGTGCAGCGCGTGATCCGCCGCACCGGCCTGCCCGCGCGCGGCCAGGCCGGTGCCATCTCGGCGGTCTTCCAGTTCGTGTACGGCTTCGGCACCATCGAGGGCCACTTCGTCCAGCGCTGCGCCTCGGCCGGCATGACCCAGGAGGAGTACTTCCGGCACGCCATGAGCGCGGTGTCCGACACCCCCGAACCCCACGAGGTCATCCAGCACTCCGCGGACCTCATGGAGGCCCGTGGCGGCGACACGGTCGAGGAGATGCGCGCCTATGACTTCACCTACGCCCTGGACACCCTCGTCGCCGGCATCGAGGTGATGGCACAGCGGGGCTGACCCGGCCCCGCACCCCGGCCGCGCCGGGAACCCGCCCGTCGGGCCCGGTGTGCGGAGCTGGTATGCGGAGCTGGTATGCGGAGCCGGTGTGCGGAGTCGGTTGTGCGGAGACGCTGGGTCAGTCGTTGTGGACCATGCGCGCGGGGAAGCCGCCGGTCGCCACCGGCCCCCACCTCTCCGGTGTGACCCGGATGATCGACTTGCCCTGCTTGACCATGGCGGCTCGGTACTCGTCCCAGTCCGGGTGCTCGCCCGAGATGTTCCGGAAGTACTCCACCAGGGGTTCGACCGAGTCCGGCGAGTCGATGACCTCCGCCGTACCGTCGATCTGGACCCACGGGCCGTCCCAGTCGTCGCTCAGCACGACGACGCTCACGCGCTCGTCCCGCTTGGCGTTACGTGTCTTGGCGCGCTCGGGATACGTGGAGACCACGATCCGGCCCGAGTCGTCGACGCCGCAGGTCAGCGGTGATGCCTGCGGGCTGCCGTCGGCCCGCCGGGTGAGCAGGAGCGCCCGGTGCCGGGGGCGTACGAAGTCGAGCAGCTCTTCGAGGGAGACCGAGGTGTTGGTCGCGATGTTCCGTGCCATGGCGGTCAGCGTAGGCCCTCACCGGGCCCATGAGCCTGACCCTGTCATGCGCACCCACGCACCCACGCATCCGGACGCCCACGCATCCGGACGCCCACGCATCCGGGCGCCACCCACGTACGTGCCCACGCCGCACGTCTGCGCCTGCGGCACCGTCTCGCCCCGCACGGCCTGGATGTCCAGCTCGATCCTGAGCGCCGTACCGATCGCCGCGATCCCCGCCTGCACCACCTGGTTGTAGTGCATGGCGAAGTCCTCGCGGCGGAGTTCGGTGGTGGCCAGGAAGGAGGCGCGCGTGCCGCCCCACGGGTCCGCGCCGGTGCCGAGGTACGCCAGGTCCAGGTCGACCGGTCGTACGACCCCGTGCATGCCCAGCTCGCCGTGGACCGTCCAGTGGTCCTGGGCGGCGAGGGTCAGGCCCGTCGAGACATAGGTGATCTCGGGGTGCCGTTCGGCGTCCAGGAAGTCCGGGGACCTCAGATGCTGGTCCCGTGTCGCGTTGCCCGTGTCGATGGAGGAGGCCCGGACCACCGCCTCCACCCGGGACTTGGTCCCCTCGTCCGGGGCCGGGGCGATCCAGACGGAGGCCGAGAAGTCGGTGAAGCGGCCGCGGACGCTGGAGATGCCGAGGTGCCGGGCCACGGCGGCGACGGAGGAGTGGTCGGGGTCGACGGTCCGGGGGCGCCGGGTGGGGGCAGTTCCGTGCCGCCCGGCCGGGACAGGGTGACCGTGCCGATCCAGACGGAGGCCGAGAAGTCGGTGAAGCGGCCGCGGACGCTGGAGATGCCGAGGTGCCGGGCCACGGCGGCGACGGAGGAGTGGTCGGGGTCGACGGTCCGGGGGCGCCGGGTGGGGGCAGTTCCGTGCCGCCCGGCCGGGACAGGGTGACCGTGCCGATCCAGACGGAGGCCGAGAAGTCGGTGAAGCGGCCGCGGACGCTGGAGATGCCGAGGTGCCGGGCCACGGCGGCGACGGAGGAGTGGTCGGGGTCGACGGTCCGGGGGCGCCGGGTGGGGGCAGTTCCGTGCCGCCCGGCCGGGACAGGGTGACCGTGCCGATCTCCACCCGGCCGCTCGCGGTCACGAGGGCGCCGGCGGCGAACGGCGCGTGGCCGACCGCTGTGACGATCACCGTGTACGCGCCGGGCGCGAGCACCGTGGGGTCGTGCACGCCGCCTTCGGCGTCCGCCTCGGCCCGCAGCACCTGCGTACCGGTCTCCCCCACTCTCGGCTTCGATCGAGCGGGAGATACCCCATCGGTCACCGTGACGACCGCGTGCGACACAGCCCATCCGTCCCGGTACGGATCCTCGCGGTCAGTCCATGTCCGTCCAACTCCTCAGCATGCGAACCGGCCGGTGGAGCGGGGTGGCTCCACCGGCCGGTGGTCCGACAACTCGCCGGGCTACTCGCCGGGGTGGGCGAGTTCGATGTCGTGGCCGTCGACGCCGGGTCCGGCGACCGTCAGGGCCGTGGCCACGGGCGGGTAGCCGGTCGCGATGACCGTGTACTCGCCGCCGCCCAGGTCGGTGAAGGCGTACGCCCCGTCCGCGCCGGTGGTGGCCGTGCCGACCACGTTGCCCGCCGCGTCCACGAGGGTCACGCGGGCGTCGGCCAGAGCCCCGCCCGGCGCCCGTACGGTCCCCTGGAGCCGGGCCCCGGCCTCCAGGTCGATCTCGATCCGGGTGACTCCGGTGCCTCCGATCTCGACGGGCAGGGCACGCGGCCGGAACCCGGCGGCGTTCACCGCGACGGTGACCCCGCCCGGCACCAGCTCGCCGAAGCCGAACTCGCCCTGTTCACCGGTGACCCCGCCGGCCAGCACGTCCCCGCGCACATCGGTCACCACGACCATGGCGTCCCGCACGGCCCGCCCGGTCCCGGCGGCCCGCACCACACCGTTCAGCCGGCTCGTCCCGCTCAGCAGGATGTCGTACGCGACCGGCTCGCCGTTCACGACCACGGTGGACGCCTGCGGCTGGAACCCGTCGGCGGCCGCGATCAGGACGTACGACCCGGCGGCGGGCGCGTCCACCGCGTAGGCCCCGTCGGTGCCCGCGACCGAACTGCCGAGCTGCCGCCCGCCGAGCGAGATCAGGGTGACGGCGGCCCGCGGCACGGGCGCGCTCTCGGCCCCGCGGACGTGACCCCGTACGGGAATCCCGCCACCGTCGCCGGATACCGGAACGGCGGCCGAAGCGGCGCCCGAAGCGGTGGCCGGAGCCTCGGTCTCGGCGGAGGTCGCCGCCACCGAAGCCATGGCCATGGCCGGGGCGGGCGACGCGTCCGGGACGTCTGTCGCCCCGTCCGTCCCCGTCGCCCTGCCCTGCGCGGCCTGGGCGAGCGCCCCGGTGGTCCGCAGCGGGACCTCCTTGATGAAGAAGGAGAAGACGAGCGCGAGGGCGGCGAAGGGGGCGGCGTAGAGGAAGACGTCCCCGATGCCGTGGCCGTAGGAGCTCTCGATGACCGTGCGGATCGGCGTGGGCAGCGCGTCCAGGTCGGGGATCTCGCCGTGACCGGTGGAGGAGCCGGAGACACCGAGCCTGGCGAGGCCCTCCTCGGCGTAGTGCGTGATCCGGTGGCTCAGGACCGCGCCCAGCGCGGAGACGCCGATCGCGCCGCCGAGGGAGCGGAAGAAGGTGACGACCGAGCTGGCGGCACCGAGGTCGCTCGGGGCGACCTGGTTCTGGGTGCACAGCACCAGGTTCTGCATCATCATGCCGACACCGAGCCCGAGCAGCGCCATGAAGATCGCCACGTGCCAGTACGCGGTGTCGTACCGGAGCGTGCCCAGCAGTCCGAGACCGGAGGTCACCAGCACACCGCCGGCGAGCAGCCAGGCCTTCCAGCGGCCGGTGCGGGTGATGACCTGACCGGAGACGGTCGACGAGACGAACAGGCCGGCGATCATCGGGATGGTCAGCACGCCGGACATGGTCGGCGACTTGTCGCGGGCCAGCTGGAAGTACTGGCTGAAGAAGATCGTGCCCGCGAACATCGCGACACCGACGAAGAGCGAGGCCAGCGAGGCCAGCGCGATCGTCCGGTTGCGGAAGAGCCGCAGCGGCATGATCGGCTCGCTCGCCCTGGACTCGACGAACAGGAACACCGCGAGCAGCGCGACCGTGCCACCGACCATCGCGTACGTCTGCCACGACACCCAGTCGTACTTGTCACCGGCGAAGGTCACCCAGACCAGCAGCAGGCTGACCGCGGTGGTGATGAGGAATGCGCCCGCCCAGTCGACCTTGACCTTGCGCCGGACGACCGGCAGGTGCAGGGTCCGCTGGAGCACGATCAGGGCGATGACGGCGAAGGGCACACCGACGTAGAAGCACCAGCGCCAGCCGAGCCAGTCGGTGTCGGTGATGACACCGCCGACCAGCGGGCCGCCGACCATGGCGGTCGCGAAGGTGGCGCCGAGGTAGCCGTTGTAGCGGCCGCGTTCACGCGGGGAGATCATCGCCGCGAGGATGATCTGGGCCAGCGCGGAGAGCCCGCCCATGCCGATGCCCTGGACCGCGCGGAATCCGATGAGCATCCCGGCGTTCTGGGACAGTCCGGCGGCGGCCGACCCGAGCACGAAGATCACCAGCGCGAGCTGGATCAGCAGCTTCTTGGAGAACAGGTCGGCGAGCTTGCCCCACAGCGGGGTGGACGCGGTCATCGCGAGCAGCGACGCGGTCACCACCCAGGTGTACGCGCTCTGCCCGCCGCCCAGGTCCTTGATGATGTCCGGCAGCGCGTTCGACACGATCGTCGACGACAGGATCGCCACGAACATGCCGAGCAGCAGCCCGGTCAGCGCTTCCATGATCTGCCGGTGCGTCATCGGGGCGTGGTCGCCACCGCTGTGGGGGGCACCCTTGACGGGGCCTCCTCCGTGCTTGGCGTGAGCCCGCACACCGGCTGGTGTGGTCGTTGCCATGGGGCTTCCTTTTCCTACGGGTCTTTGCGGGTGTACGGGTTGTGGTGGTGGCCGCTACGCGGGTACCGGTCGGCTACGTGGGCGTCCCGGTCGGCTGTGCGGCCGTACGGGTCGGCGCGGTGGCGTCGAAGCTCTCGCGCAGCCGGCCCAGGAGCCGGGCGAGCTGGGCGACCTCGTCGTCGGACCAGGCGCTCAGCCGGTCGGCCATCAGCCGACCGCTGCGCCGGTCCAGCTCCGAGACCACGGCCCGGCCCTCGGTGGTCAGGCGCAGGATGCGTGAGCGTTTGTCGACCGGGTCGGGGAGGCGTTCGATCCAGCCCCGCTCTGCGACGTGCGCGACATGACGGCTGGTCACGGACATGTCCACCGCGAGCAGTTCGGCGAGCCTGCTCATCCGCATCTCGCCGTGCCGGCCGAGCAGGGTCAGGACTCCCGCCGATCCGCCGGGACACTGGTGCGGCAGCATCCTGGTGAGCTCCCGCTTCACGGCCCCGATGGCACTGAGCTGACGAACCAGCTCCTCGTAGTGCGCCTGCCCGGCCATGGAGCCCCTCCCGCTTTTGTTGCTTAGGGCAACCATAGGAGTTGATGGTTGCTGCAGGCAAATTAAATCGGGGCTCTGCGGCCCAAGTCTTGGCAAAGGAGAACAGTCGGACGGACGCGGGCGGACGACCCCGCTTGGGCGCGTCCTCCCCGATTCGCTAAGGTCTCGGGCCATGGCTGACAACCAGGGCCCCCAGGGCACCCACGACCCCGCGGGCAGCACGCAGATGTTCCGCGCCTTCGTCGACGAGACGCCTTCCGGCGGCCGTGCGGCCGGGTCCTCCGGGCCGCGGGTGGGTGTGATCGTCGGTGTGATCGCCGCGGTGGCTGTGGTGGCCGCCGTGGTGTGGCTCGCGTTGATGTAGGCGCCGGCCCTGTGGGCGGGTGCCTACTCGTCCGCCGGGTTCTGTGATCCCGCGGCTGCGGGGCTGGTGGGGCTGGTCGCGCGGTTGCCCACGCTCTTGAAGGACCACGCCCCGCGCCCCTGAAGGACCATGCCCCGCGCCCCTGAAGGTCCCGCCCTGTGGTCCTGAAGGACCACGCCCCGCGGTCCTGAAGGCGATGGCCCCGCAGGCTTGACTGTTATTGGGCCTGCGGGCTGAAAGCGCGGGGCGCAGCCCCGGCTTTTCAGGGGCGCGGGGAACTGCGCGAGCAACCACACACGACCCGCACTCGCCCACCCAACCCCTATGCACCCCTATGCGCCCCGATGCACGACTGACCGCCGGGCTGCCCTGGAACCCGGCACCCCGGCGGTCACGTGTCAACGCGTGGCCGGACTCAGTCCGAGATCAGGCCCTCGCGGAGCTGGGCCAGCGTCCGGGTGAGGAGGCGGGAGACGTGCATCTGGGAGATGCCGACCTCTTCGCCGATCTGGGACTGCGTCATGTTCGCGAAGAACCGGAGCATGATGATCCGGCGCTCGCGGGGCGGCAGCTTGGCCAGCAGCGGCTTGAGGGACTCGCGGTACTCCACGCCCTCCAGCGCCGTGTCCTCGTAGCCGAGGCGGTCCGCGAGGGAGCCCTCGCCGCCGTCGTCCTCGGGGGCCGGGGAGTCCAGTGACGACGCCGTGTAGGCGTTGCCGACCGCGAGGCCGTCGACGACGTCCTCCTCGGACACGCCCAGGACGGCGGCGAGTTCGGCGACCGTCGGGGAGCGGTCGAGCTTCTGGGACAGCTCGTCGCTGGCCTTGGTGAGGGCCAGACGCAGCTCCTGGAGGCGGCGCGGAACCCGGACCGACCACGAGGTGTCGCGGAAGAACCGCTTGATCTCGCCCACGACCGTCGGCATCGCGAACGTCGGGAACTCCACGCCCCGTTCGCAGTCGAAGCGGTCGATCGCCTTGATCAGGCCGATCGTGCCGACCTGGACGATGTCCTCCATCGGCTCGTTGCGCGACCGGAAACGTGCGGCGGCGTAACGCACCAGCGGGAGGTTGAGCTCGATGAGGGTGTCCCGCACATAGGCACGCTCGGGGCTGTTCTCGTCAAGTGCGGCCAGCCGCAGGAACAGGGAGCGGGACAGGGTGCGGGTGTCGATGTTCGCCGAGGCCGACGAGGCCGGAAGGTCAGTCACCGGCGGGGCCTGGGGACCGGGAAGGTCCTCAAGCGCCCGAGGGTCCTGAGGGGCCTGGAGAGCGTCGGGCGCGGTCTCGCTCTTGTCGAGCGTGAGCACCTTCGAGCTGCCCTGGTCTGCGGACATGCCACCCCCTTTGGGTCGCGGACGGTCGCGGCGGACGCTCCGTCGTAAGGAACGCAGCCTCCACCTGAATACCGGCGGCGAGGCCACGGCAAACGCGCTGGGGAGAGAATGTCACACGTCGGCAACGCGATGTAGTGACATGTCGACATGGAGAGGGTGAATAGGCCCTGGAAACAGGTGGTATGACGGGCTTTCAGCCCAGTTCTGTCGGAAAGACCGTCAATAAGCGATTCGCTCGCACCGGTGACATCTCGACAGCGCATTCGGTCACGCCCATGGCCTGCGCACGCGTACCGCTGGCCGATTCTGTGCGCCCCGGCTGCCATCGTGCGCCCCGCGTGCCCCATGGTCCATCCGGGAAGGTGCGGGGGCTTCTGGTTACCGAAGGTCACCCACCCCGCTCCGGGTGCAGCGCCCCGAAGGGGCGCGGATAACTGCGCGACCGGCCACGACCGAACCCGCACCCGCGAACCGGAGAAACCCGGCAGACGAGTAGGCGCCCGGCATCAAGCGGAGCGCCTACGCCTCGATCCGGTTGGCCGAACGCAGCCGCGCGAAGCTCCGGGCCAGCAGGCGTGACACATGCATCTGGGAGACCCCCAGCTCCACGCTGATCTGCGACTGCGTGAGGTTGCTGTAGTAGCGAAGCAGCAGGATCCGCTGTTCGCGCTCGGGGAGTTGTACGAGGAGATGCCGTACGAGGTCGCGGTGCTCGACGCCGTCGAGCTCGGGGTCCTCGTAGCCCAGCCGGTCGAGCAGCCCCGGCATCCCGTCGCCCTCCTGGGCGGCCTCCAGGGAGGTCGCGTGGTACGAGCGGCCCGCCTCGATGCAGGACAGGACCTCCTCCTCGGTGATGCGCAGCCGCTCGGCGATCTCGGCGGTGGAGGGGGTGCGCCCGAAGGCGGTCGTAAGGTCCTCGGTCGCGCTGTTCACCTGCACCCACAGCTCGTGCAGCCGGCGCGGGACGTGGACCGTGCGGACGTTGTCGCGGAAGTACCGCTTGATCTCCCCGATGACGGTCGGCATCGCGAACGTCGGGAACTGCACGCCCCGGTCCGGGTCGAACCGGTCGATGGCGTTGATCAGCCCGATGGTCCCGACCTGGATCACGTCCTCCATGGGCTCGTTGCGGGAGCGGAAACGGGCGGCCGCATAGCGCACGAGCGGGAGATTCGCCTCGATGAGCGCCCCCCGCACGCGGTTGTGCTCCGGAGTGCCCGGCGCCAGGTGCTTCAGCTCGCCGAACAGCACCTGGGTGAGGGCCCGGGTGTCCGCGCCGCGACGTTTCTCCGGGGCGGGAGCGGTGGCCTGGGGTGTGACCTGGGCCGACGCGGGGTCGGGGGCCGGGACTTCTTCCTGGGGAGGCGCAGTACTGGCCGACAAGGTCAACGCCACCTCTTCATCCATCAACTCAACCGTCAAAAGCGGTCATAGCATCACAAGACATGTGCACTGTGAGCAAGCACCGCATATCGCCGTGTTGAGCGAGAGTTGAAGACGTGAGGCGCAATCGGGTGTAAAAAGCCCCGCACCGTTCGAGTGCGGGGCGGGAGGAGCAGCCGTACGGCTCGGACTGACTTCGGAGCACGGCTCGGAGTCCGGCGTAGGGCTCGGAGTCCGGCGTGCGCCTCAGAACTCGTAGTCGGCGATGATCCACGTGGCGAACTCGCGCCACAGTGCCACGCCCGCCTGGTGGTCCGGGTGCTCGGCGTAGGTGCGCAGCGCGTCCGTGTCGTCGAACGCGGAGTTGATCGCGAAGTCGTAGGCGATGGGGCGGTCGCTGAAGTTCCAGCCCAGTTCCCAGGAGCGGATCTCCTCGATCGTGCCGTCGAGTGCGCGGAAGGCGTCCACGCCCTTCACCACTCGCGGGTCGTCGCGCTCGACGCCCTCGTTGAGCTTGAAGAGGACCAGGTGGCGGATCATGGGCGCTCCGGGAAGGTCGTACGACGTGCGGGGGCTACTGGGCCCCGTCGGCGATCCAGGTGAAGAAGTCGCCGACGGCCTGGGCCGCGTTCGAGACGCCCTCGAACCCTATCTGGACGTAGCCGGCGGCGTTTTCCGGGTCCGTGATGATCACGTAGAGCACGAAGACCACGAGCACATACAGTGCGATCTTCTTCCCTTGCACCGCCACCGCGGCCTCCCCCGTCTCCTGTGCCCCGTGGGCCCTATGGGTCCCTCTTTGTCGGCGGCGAGTGTAACCCGATCATGCGTTCGCAGGAGAGACGGCAGAGCCCGGGAAACGCACGAAGGGCCCCGTCTGACGACGGGACCCTTCTTCGGCGGTAGCGGAGGGATTTGAACCCTCGGTGACTTGCGCCACACTCGCTTTCGAGGCGAGCTCCTTCGGCCGCTCGGACACGCTACCGAGAGAGACCTTACAACAAGGTGGGGCGTGCTTTGAAATCGGTATCGGGCGGGCTGCGCGGTCGGCGCCGAGGGGATGCCGGCGAGTCGTCAGCGGGTCCGGAAGAAGTCGGTGAGAATCCTGGCGCAGTCGTCGGCGAGGACGCCCTCGACCACCTCGGGGCGGTGGTTGAGGCGGCGGTCGCGTACGACGTCCCAGAGGGAGCCGGTGGCGCCGGCCTTCTCGTCGCGGGCGCCGTAGACGACCCGGTCGACCCGGGACTGAACGAGGGCGCCCGCGCACATCGTGCAGGGTTCGAGGGTGACGACCAGGGTGCAGCCGGTCAGCCGCCACTCTCCCAGAACGGCGGCGGCCCGGCGGACGGCCAGCACCTCGGCATGGGCGGTCGGGTCGCCGGTCGCCTCGCGTTCGTTGTGCCCGGTGGCCAGTACGGTCGTGCCGTCCGGGGACAGGACGACCGCACCGACCGGGACGTCACCGCCCTCGGCGGCCCGGCCGGCCTCGGCCAGGGCGAGCCGCATCGCGGCCCGCCAGGGGCCGCGCACCGGATCGGGCCCGCCCGGTGCCTCCGCGTCGGTCGCGTCGGTCACCGGGGGAACGCAGCCGATGCAGTCAGTGGACCAAGCGGACCAGGCGGACTCGGCGGACTCAGCAGACCAGGCGGACTCAGCGGACCGTCTCCAGGACCTCCGACGCTCCGAGGGCGTCGGCGATCGAGCCGAGGGCGTCGTCGGCGTCGAGGGCGCGCAGCTCCTTCTCACCCACCCCCAGGTCGTCGAGGATCTCGATGTCGCCGACGGGGCTGTGCGGCACGGCCTCGGCGGACGTGTCGTCATCGTCATCGTCGTCGGTGTCGGACTCGCCGTCCTCGGTGCCGTCGAGGTCGAGGGAGTCCAGGTCGGGCTCGTCCTCGCCGGGCTCCCTTCCGAGCAGTTCGTCGGTGAGCAGGATCTCGCCGTAGCTGCTGCGGGCAGCGGCGGCGGCGTCCGAGACATAGATACGAGGGTCGTCCTCGCCATCGATGCGGACGACGCCGAACCAGGCGTCCTCCTGCTCGATGAGCACCAGCACCGTGTCGTCGCCGGGCGAGGCTTCACGGGCCAGGTCGGCCAGATCCGACAGGGTTTCCACATCGTCGAGCTCTGTGTCGCTCGCTTTCCACCCGTCTTCGGTGCGCGCGAGCAGTGCGGCGAAGTACACCGTGACTCTCCCACTGGTCATAGGTGTGCCGGTTGGGGGTCCCCCCGGCGGAGGCTTTGGGTGGGGAGGCTTGCGGTCCGAGCCCCACCCACTCGGAATCGTGGCAGAAACAGAGCGCTCAGGGGACATGTTCGGCTCCCTGTGTCCGGCTCTTTTGATCGCCGGTGGATCCGCCGTCCACCTGCGCACCCGTTGCCGCCACCAGCGGATCGTACGCGGAGATCCCGGCCGCATATGCACGACCACCCCGTGAACGCTCCACACATACCCCACGAACCTGTCAGATGGGTCTCGCGGGGAGGACGGGGCGGGGGCGGCGGCGACAGGGGGAGACGGGGGGAGACGGGAAACCGGATGGGGAGGGAGGGGGTGGCGCGCGCGTGGACGTCGAGGAGAGAGGGGTGTGGAAGGGCAGGTCGATGCCGGGGAACGGGGTGACGGGGCCACAGGGAGAGGCCGGGGAAGGAGGGAAGGCGGTCAGGGAAGTCCGGCTGCGCGGAGGCGCCGGGGCGGGCCGACGGTGGCGGGAGCCGGTGAGCGGAGGTCACCAGCGGAAGGTGCGCATGCGCATGGCGTGGCGGAGTCGGGCGGCCTTGGCGCGGCGCGGCTGGACCCGGTCGCGCAACTCCCGCGCCTCTGTCAGCTCCCGCAGGAACTGCGCCCGTCGCCGTCGACGCGCGGCATCGCTCTCCCGGCCGCCGCCCTGCACCCCATCAGCCGTACGTGCCACCTCTTCGGCTGTCCGTGCTGCTGATCCGCGGGAGGCCCGTGCCACCTCTTCGGCTGTCCGTGCTGCTGATCCGCGGGAGGCCCGTGTCGTGTCTTCGGCTGTCCGTGCTGCTCCACCAGGCGCCTGCGCCGTGTCTTCGGCTCTTCCCCGTAGCGTCCCGCCGGATGCCCGTGTCGTCCGACCGGCCGTCTGCGCCGCCCCGTCGCCGGTGCGCGCCGCCCTGCCGCCCGTCTGCGCCGGACCGCCTGCCGTCCGGGACGCCCCGCCACTCGTGCGTGTCGCCCTGTTGGCCGTCCGCGTCGTCGCGCCGCTCGTGCGGGTCGGCTTGTCGGGCGGGTGTCCACGCTCGGCCGGCGGTCGCTGGTCGGCGGCCGATTTCCGGTCGGGCGCCCTGTCGGCGCCGCGTAGGTGTCGGGAAGCGCTGTTCGGGTCTGGCATGGGCTCACCACCGTCAGGCGTCGGGTCGTTCCGTCGCCGCTCCGTTCATCCCACTTTCCCTCCGACGGGGGGTTTGATGCCATCGGAAGGGTGCGGTGGGTGGTGGACGGCGCGAGGGCGCTCGGGGTTGTTGCCCCGGTTACTGTTGTGGACATGCGTCTCCACGTCGTCGACCACCCTCTGGTCGCTCACAAGCTCACCACGCTGCGCGACCGGCGCACCGACTCCCCGACCTTCCGGCGCCTCGCCGACGAACTGGTCACCCTGCTCGCCTACGAGGCCACGCGGGACGTGCGCACCGAGCTGGTCGACATCACGACGCCGGTCGCCTCGACCACGGGCGTCAAGCTCTCCCACCCGCGCCCGCTCGTCGTGCCGATCCTCCGGGCCGGCCTCGGCATGCTCGACGGCATGGTCCGGCTGCTGCCGACCGCCGAGGTGGGCTTCCTGGGCATGATCCGCAACGAGGAGACACTTGAGGCCTCCACCTACGCCACCCGCATGCCCGAGGACCTCTCCGGGCGCCAGGTGTACGTCCTCGACCCCATGCTCGCCACCGGCGGCACCCTCGTCGCCGCGATCCGTGAGCTGATCAAGCGCGGCGCCGACGATGTGACCGCCGTGGTGCTCCTCGCCGCCCCCGAAGGCGTCGAGATCATGGAGCGCGAGCTGGCGGGCTCCCCGGTGACGGTCGTGACCGCCGCCGTCGACGAGCGCCTCAACGAGCACGGCTACATCGTGCCGGGCCTGGGAGACGCGGGCGACCGCCTGTACGGCGCCGCCGAATAGCCCCGTAAGGGGAAGAGCTCCCTACGGGGCTCGGTCACAGGCAGCAGGTCAGCAGGTCAGCAGGTTTTCGCAGCGGTGGGCGTCGGCTCGGGACTGGTCAGGGTGGCCAGGGCCTTGTCGGCGTCCTTCTGCTTGCTGAGGGCCTTGAAGCCGGTGCCGATGACGAGGTCCACCTCAGTGGCCTTCTTGCGGCCGTCGGTCTTCAGCTGCGCGCCGGTGAGCTGGGTGTTGAGGACGGGCAGCGCCGCGCTCTCGGCGGCCTTCGCGCCGAGCAGTATCGCGGCGCCCTTGACCTTCTTGTCGTACTCCTTGGTCGCGTTGCCCACGTTGCCGATACGGAAGCCGCGCTTCTTCAGCTCGTCGGCGGTCTCCTTGGCGAGGCCGGCGCGGGGCGTGGCGTTGAGGACGTTGACGGTGATCCTGCCGGGTGCGGGGAAGCCCTTGGCGGACGCCCGGGACTTCCCGGCCGGCCCGCTCGCTTTCGGGGAAGGGCTCACCCGGGACGCGCAGTCCGCCTTGGGTCCGGCCGCGGCGGCCTGGTCCTCGTCACCGGTGAAGACATCGATGAGCTGCAGGGTTCCCCAGCCGACGAGGCCCAGCGCGGTCACGGACGCGACGACCGAGAGGACGAGCCTGCGACGCCTCTTGGGCCGGCGCAGCCTCGGGTACTTGTCCCCCGTGATCCGGTACTGGCCGCCCATGCCAGGAGGAGTCAGCATGCTCATGGGCGCAGCGTAGTGCCGTTGGACGGCGATGCCTACTAGATGATCATTCACCGCGCTGCAGTCCAACCCGAAAGGGCCAACGGGCGACTGTCCGGGCATGGGTCGAAGCCGCCTGCGGCGGTGGCACGGCGACCCCCGCGGCGGCTTCCGGTGGAAGGGCTAGTCCAGTTCGAGGACGCGGGCGTGGAGCACCTGGCGTTGCTGGAGGGCCGCGCGGACCGCGCGGTGGAGGCCGTCCTCCAGGTACAGATCGCCCTGCCACTTCACCACGTGCGCGAAGAGGTCGCCGTAGAAGGTGGAGTCCTCGGCGAGGAGGGTCTCCAGGTCCAGCTGCCCCTTGGTCGTCACGAGCTGATCGAGGCGGACCGGGCGCGGTGCGACGTCCGCCCACTGCCGGGTGCTTTCCCGGCCGTGGTCGGGGTACGGCCGGCCGTTTCCGATGCGCTTGAAGATCACACGGAAAGCCTACCGGTCGAGACGTTCCGGGCGCAGCCATGGCGACGGAGTGCCACCCCGGAAAGCCGTCGCGAAGTGGGGCAAAGCAGTAATTCTGTGAGGGTCCGGTGGCGGTCGTGGGTGCTCGGCGGGGTCCGTTCGGGGGACGGGGAGTGCGCCGCGAGACGCCGCCGGGGATTTAGCGGGGGCGAGCTCCGGCTTCTCCAGGGGCTCGCTCGGGGCTCGCTCGGGGCTTCTTCGGGGTTTCCTCGGCGCTTCGTCCGGACGTCTCCGGAGGGGCGAGGCGTTGTCGCCCGGGAGTGTAGACGCGGGCCCCCGCCGGGGGGCGGAGCCCGTGTCGGCAGGGCTCGCCCGTGTGGGGCGGGGGGACCTGTTGTCGGTTACTTGCCGGAGGCTTTCGCCGCTTTGGCCGCTGCCTTCATTTCCTGTTTGTGGGCGCGGACCTTGGCCAGGGAGTCGGGGCCCTTGATGTCGGCCACGGAGCGGAAGGAGTCGGGGTCGCCGTAGGAGCCGGCGGCTTCGCGCCAGCCGGTGGGGTGGACGCCGAGTTGCTTGCCGAGCAGGGCGAGGAAGATCTGGGCCTTCTGCCGCCCGAAGCCCGGGAGGGATTCGAGGCGGGAGAGCAGCTCCTCGCCCGTCGTCGCGTCCTGCCAGACCGCGCTCGCGTCGCCGTCGTAGTGGTCGACGAGGTACTGGCACAGTTGCTGGATCCGCTTGGCCATGGAACCGGGGTAGCGGTGTACCGCAGGTTTCGTGGACAGCAGTGCGACGAAGGACTCCGGGTCGGCCGCCGCGATCTCGTGGGCGTCCAGGTCGTCCGCGCCGAGCCGTTCGGCAATGGTCCGCGGGCCCTTGAACGCCCACTCCATCGGCACTTGCTGGTCCAGCAGCATGCCGACCAGCGCGGCGAGCGGACTGCGCCCGAGGAGCTCGTCCGCCTCGGGGTCCTGGGCGAGGTGAAGGGTGACGTTCATGCCCTGATGATCGCTCGCCGGGCGGTGCGCCGCAGCCCGGCCCCGGCCCCCGGCCCCGGCCCCGGCCCCGGCCCCCGGCCCCGGCCCCCGGCCCCGGCCCCCGGCCCCGGCCCCCGGCCCCGGCCCCCGGCCCCGGCCCCCGGCCCCGGCCCCCGGTCCCCGGCCCCCGGTCCCGGTCCCCGGTCCCGGCCCCCGGCCCCGGTCCGCGTGGCGGAGCCGGGGCGGAGGCCGCGCCGTAGTCCTGCAGTTCTGTCCGGGGGTGGGGTGGGGCGGGGCGTGCGCCGTGGAGTTACGGGCGCCAGTAGCCCAGCGCGTGCATCCGGTGCCTCGGCAAGCCCAGTTCTTTACGGAAGTACGCGGTCAGGGAGCGGGTCGTCGAGGTGTCGCAGGCGATCCAGACGTAGGGATCGGGGGTGTTCTCCAGGAGCGCGGGGGCGTCGGTCTTCACCTGGGTGAGGAGACGGTCGCCGGCGTCCTGGCGGGGGACCGGGCGGAAGTCGTGGCGGGTGGGGTCGAGGCGGAGGGGGAGCCCGCCTGTCATGGAGGCCTCGCCTGTCATGGAGGCCTCGCCTGTCATGGAGGCCCCGTGTGCCGGGTCGGTGTCCGCCTTCGGGTCCACAGCCACAGCCACAGCCACAGCCGCAACCGCAGCCGCAGTAACCTCCACCTCCCCTTTCTCCTCCTCGGTCTTCGTCTCCGTCGACGTCTCGAACCAGATCGTCGCCGGGGCTGACGGGAGTGCGTCGAGGAGGGAGTTGAGGGCTGGGAGGGAGGCCGGGTCGCCGATGGCGAGGATGTGGGAGGGGGCCGGGTCGGGGTCGGTGAAGGCGGTGCCGTGGACCGTGGCCTCGATGGTGTCGCCGGGCTGCGCGGCGCGGGCCCAGTCGCTGGCGTGGCCGTCGTGGAGGGCGAACTCCAGGCTGAAGGTGCCGGCGGCCGGGTCGGGGTCGACGAGGGTGTACGCCCGCTGGTGCGGTTTGCCGGCGGCGTCGAACCAGAGGCGTACCCACATCGTCGGGTGGACGCCGGTCACCGCGAGCATGCCGCCGTCGCCGAGGTGCAGTCGGCGGTAGTGCTCGGTGACTTGTTCCGCACCGGTCACCGTGAAGACGAAGTCCTTCCCGCGGAGCAGTTTGAGGACCGCTCCCTCCCAACCGTGCCCCTGCCCCATGGCTTCTGCACCCTTCACGTACGCTTTGATCACGGATTGCTTAGGTGAGGCTAACCTAATTCACAGGCGGGTGCGGAGATGCGGGACAGTGGTGCGCAGGGGCAGGCCCAGGGGATCGTTTTGAGCCACACGGCATACGGGACGTATCGCGATGCATGGGGTATCCCGCACCTTCGCGCCGCCGACGTCCGATCGCTCGCCCACGCGCAGGGCCGGGTCACCGCCCTCGACCGTGCCTGGCAGCTGGAGGTCGAACGCCACCGCGCCCAGGGCACCTCGGCCGCCTTCCTCGGCGTCGATTCCCTCGGCTGGGACCGGTTCGCGCGACGGGCCCGCCTGGAGGACACGGCTCGAAGATGCTTCGCCCGGCTGGAGCAAACGGATCCGGAGACCGCCGACTGGGTCCGGGCGTACGTCGAGGGTGTGAACGACGGGCTGGCCGAAGGCGGTCGGCGCGCGCCCGAGTTCGAGCGCGCCGGGCTCGTCCCCGGGCGTTGGGAGCCCTGGCATCCGCTCGGGGTCTGGCTCGCCACGCACATCCTGTTCGCCGGGTTCCCCGCCAAACTCTGGCGCGAGGAGGCCGTCCGGCATCTCGGTGCCGACGCGGTCGGGCTCTTCGCCACCGACGGGCCCGCCACCTCCGGCAGCAACGGGTGGCTCGTCGACGGGTCCCGTACGGCCACCGGCCAGGCCGTCATCGCCGGTGATCCGCACCGGTTCATCGAGGAGCCCGGTGTCTACCAGCAGATCCACCTCTCCTGCCCCGAGTTCGACGTCGTCGGCCTCGCCGTCCCGGGCCTGCCCGGCATCGCCCACTTCGGCCACACCGGCGAGGTGGCCTGGGCGATCACCAACGCCATGGCCGACTACCAGGACCTGTACCGGGAGCGGCTGCGGCGCGGGAACGGGGGCGCGGTCGAGGCGCTCGATCCGGACGGGGTGTGGCGGACCGTGCACCGGCATGTGGAGGTCGTCGAGGTCGCGGGCGGGGAGCCCGTCGAGGTGGAGGTGATCGAGACCACCCGGGGGCCGGTCGTCATCGGGGGCCTGGATCCCCGTGCCCTCGACCCGGTCGGTCCCCTCAGCCTCCGTTACCCGCCCCGCGTCACCGAGGACCTCGGGCTCGGCGCGCTGCTCCCCCTCCTCCGCGCCCGGGAAGTCGCGGACGTGGACCGGGCGTTCGACCGGTGGGCCGAGCCGGTGAACGTCGTACAGGCGGCGGACACGCGGGGCGGGGTGCTGCACCGGGTGGCGGGACGGGTGCCGGTGCGGAGCCGGGACAACCGGACGCGGGTGGTCGCGGCCTGGGAGCCGGGGCACGAGTGGGAAGGGTGGCACGAGCCGCCGTACGGCACGTTCGAGGACGGCGTCGCGGTGATGGCCAACCAGCGTGGTCCGGCGACCCCGTTGGGCGTCGAGTTCGCCCCGCCGCACCGGGCCGAACGCATCCGTACGCTGCTGAACGAGAAGCGGGTGTGGTCCGCCTCCGACATGCCCGCCATCCACATGGACACCCATCTGGCCTCCGCCGGGCCCCTGTTGGACCATCTGACCGACCTCGCCGGCACCACTGACACCACCGGCACCACCCACACCGCCGAGGGTGGCCCCGAGGGACCTGCGGAACTCACACCGGCCGCAGCCGAACTGCGAGACCGACTCCTGTGCTGGGACCGGCGGATGGAGACCGACAGCGTCGAGGCGGCGGCGTACGCGGCGCTGCGCGGGGCGGTCGTGCGGCGGCTCGCGGCGGAGCCAGCCTTCGCGGCGCTGACGGTTCCGCCGACGTACCCCGAGGTCTTCCGGCCGTGGCTCTCGCTCACCGTTCGGATCGGCTTCGCGCTCGAACATCTGCTCAGGGCGCAGGAGCTGTACGGGATCGACCGCGCCGGGCTCGTGCGGGAGGCGCTGGAGGAGGTCGCCGGCGCCGGGGCCGGACGCTGGGGCGACCGTCACCGGCTCGTGCCGTGGCGCGCGCTCCCGGGTGACGACCCGGACGCCCCCTACGAGCCGGGTCTCGCCGGTGACCACGACTGCGTGCTCTGTACCTCTGCCGTCCCCGGCATCACCGACCTCAGCGCTCGCGGCCCCGCCGCCCGCTACGTCTGGGACCTGGCGCGGCGCGAGGACAGCCTCTGGGTGGTGCCGTTCGGGGCGTCCGGTGTGGGCGGATCGGCCCACCACCGCGATCAGCTCCCCCTGTGGCTCAGGGGAGACCTCGCACCGGTCGTCACGGACTGGAACCGCCTCACCAAGGACGACGAGAGCCACCACAGCAATCCGAGCAACCAGAGCAACCCGAGCAACCAGAGCAACCCGAGCAATCCGAGCAACCAGAGCAACCACAGCAGCAAGAACCAGCAGGACTGCGAGGAGAAGTGCCATGACCGTTGAGTCGTACGGCGGCCGTGCGGCCGTGCATGAGCAGGTGGTCGACGGGTTCGGAACCGTGCGGATCCTGCCGTTGGACGCGAGGGCCGATGCCGAGGTGGTCCATGGCTGGGTGAGCGAACCGAGGGCCGAGTTCTGGGGCATGAACGGGCTCACGATGGAGCAGGTGCGGGAGGTGTACGAGGGTCTGGAGGCCTTCGACACCCACCACGCCTACCTCGCGGTGCACGACGGCGAGCCCGTCGGGCTGCTGCAGACGTACGAACCGGAGGCCGACCGGGTCGGCGAGTGCTACGAGGTCGAGCCCGGAGACATCGGTGTCCATGTGCTGCTGGCGCCCGCCGGGGACGGTGGAGGGCGGCGGGGATGGTCGTCCTCGGTGCTGGCGGTCTTCACGTCGTACGTCCTGGTCGGGCTGGACCGGCCGCGGGTCGTCGTGGATCCGGACGAGCGGAACGAGAGGGCGATCGCGCGGTTCGCGCGGCACGGGTTCGAGCGCGGGCCGGTCGTCGTACTGCCGGAGATCGATCTGCCGGAGGTGTATCTGCCCGAGAAGCGGGCCCGGCTGGC
Organism: Streptomyces europaeiscabiei; assembly: GCF_036346855.1. NCBI lineage: Bacteria > Bacillati > Actinomycetota > Actinomycetes > Kitasatosporales > Streptomycetaceae > Streptomyces > Streptomyces europaeiscabiei. The sequence goes on along the minus strand of NZ_CP107841.1, from coordinate 5,083,595 downwards.
GTTCCTGCGGAGAGAGACCGTGTGCGGTCAGGAGCTTCGGCGGTAACGTCGGCAGTTGCTTCGGCCGTGACTTCGGCTGTGACTTCGGCTGTGACTTCGGCTGTGACTTCGGCTGTGACTTCGGCCGTGACTTCGATCGGTGGTCCGGGGTGGTGGGCGTAGCCTCTGGCGGATGACTCCCGAAGACCTCATTGCCCACTACGGGCTGGAGCCCATACCGCGCGAAGGCGGCCGTTTCCGTCAGACCTGGGCGGGGCCCGAGCGGGTCGACGGGCGGCCGGAGGGGACCGCGATCGTCGCCCTGCTCACCACCGAACCCGGCGATTACTCCGCGCTGCACAGGCTGCCCGGCGACGAGATCTGGCACTTCCACCTCGGCGATCCGCTGCGGATGCTGCTCCTCGCCCCGGACGGGTCCTCGCGGGTCGTCGTCCTCGGGCCGGACGTGCTCAACGGGCAACACGTGCAGTACGTCGTGCCCGCGGGGACCTGGATGGGGGCGAGGGTGCTGCGCGCCGGCGGTGGCGAGGACGGTGGCTCGGGCTGGACGTTGTTCGGGTGCACCATGGCGCCGGGATTCACGTTCGAGGGGTACGAGCACGGGGACGCCGCCGAGCTGGCGCGGCTGTACCCGGACCGGGCCGCCGAAGTAGGGGTGCTGGGGCGGGCGTAGCCCCGGGGATGCTTGGTGGGCAGGGTGGGCAGGGTGGGCAGGGTGGGCAGGGTGAGCAGGGTGGGCCGGTGCGGATCGCGTTGAACGCGGCGTTCGTGCCGTCCGTACCTGTTCGAGGAGTCCGAGAGCCGGCGACCGTGGATCCGGAGCACTACGTGGACCGAGGCAGCTACAGCTACCCAGTCGAGGACAGGGCCATGGACAGGGTTATGGACAGGGCCATGGACAAGGTCGGGAACAGCGGTAGAAGTAGAGACAGGGACAGAGGCACGAGGCGACATGGCGGAACCGGTGGACTCGGACGCCGGACCGCCGGTGGCCGGGGCCGAGGGGTTCAGCGCCTGGTGCTGCTGGGCACCGTGCTGGTCCTGTTCCTCCTCGGCGGGGCGGGTACCGCGTCCGCGCACGCCGCTCTCAAAGGAAGCGACCCCGTCGACGGAAGCGTCCTCGACGCCGCCCCCCGGGACATCACCCTCCGCTTCACCGAGTCGGTAAGCCTCCTGGAGGACTCCATCCGCGTCCTCGACCCGGAGAACCGGGCCGTCGACACGGGCAAGCCGGGGCGCGCGGGCGGCCGGGCCGACACGGCCAGCGTCACGCTGCCCACCGGCCTCGACGACGGCACGTACACGATCGCCTGGCGCGTGGTCTCGGCCGACAGCCACCCCATCTCGGGTGCCCTGCTCTTCTCGATCGGCGAGCCCTCCGCGACCGCCGCGGTCCTCCCCGCCGACCTCACCGAGGACCCGCTCACCTCCTCCCTCTACGACATCACCCGCTACTTCGCGTACGGCGCCCTCGCCCTGCTCATCGGCGTGACCTTCTTCCTGGCGGTCGTGCTCGGGGGCCCGAGCGAGGTGCTGCGCAAGCTGCTCATGGCGGGTTGGCTGGCGCTGCTGCTGGCCTCGGCTGTTCTGCTGCTGCTCCGCGGACCGTACGAGCGGGGCACCGGCGTCGGAGCAGCCCTCGACCTCTCCGTCCTGCGCGACACCATGGTGAGTCGGCCGGGCCTCGCCCTGCTGGCCCGGCTGGCGCTGCTCGCGGTGGCGGCCTTCCTCCTGGTCCGCGTACGTGGGCAAGGACAACAGGGAGAGCAGGGGCGGGAGCAGTGGGGGAAGGGCGCGCTCGTCAGTGGGGCGCTGTTCTCCATCGGTCTCGCCGGCACCTGGGCGGTCGCCGAGCACGCCTCCGCCGGTATCCAGGTGCCGGTCGCGATGACCTCCTCGGTGCTGCACCTGCTCGCCATGGCCGTCTGGCTGGGCGGGCTGACCGCGCTGCTCACCGTGTTGTATCGGGCGCCGAACACCCTGTCGGCCGCCGTGGTAAACCGTTTCTCCCGGCTCGCCTTCGTCTCGGTGATCGTCCTCGTCGTCACCGGCGTCTACCAGTCCTGGCGCGGTCTCGGCTCCTGGTCCGCCTTCACTTCCACGGCGTACGGGGAGGTCCTCGTCGCCAAGCTGGTCGTGGTTCTGCTCCTGCTGGTGGCGGCGGCGTTCTCACGGCGCTGGACGGGACGACTGGGGGAGGCTTCGGCGGAGGCCGGTGCGGTGGATGAGGCTGCCGGTTCAGCAGAGGCTGCCGCTTCAGCAGAGGCGGTCGGGTCGGCCGAGGTCGTCGCGTCGACGACGGTCGTCGAGCCGGTGCAGGCTGCCTCGGTGCGGGCCGGCGAGTCGGTGCAGGCCGCCGACCGGGCCGAGGTCACCGCTCGGGCGACCGTGGCGGTGGCGGCGCGTGGGCCCGAGCGGGTCAGGGCCACCGACAGCGAGGCTTCGGATGGTGGCGCCGACGTGCCCTCCGGTGGCCTGGGCGACGCCGTCCAGGGCGGCAGGGAGCGCCCGGCCGCCGAGGACGCCTCGGCGGCCGATCCCCTGCGGCAGGGCCTCCGGCGTTCCGTGCTCGCGGAGTTCACTGTCGCGGTCGTCGTGCTGGTGATCACCACCGTGCTGACGGGAACCCTGCCGGGCCGGGCGGCGGCGGAGATCGCGAAGGAGAGCGCGGGCGCGGCGGCCGGTGGGGTCACGGCCTCCTCGACGACGATCCCGTTCGACGTCGGCACGCCGAACGGACACGGCAAGGTCCAGATCGACCTGGGTCCCGGGCGCGTGGGCAAGAACTCCGTGCAGGCCGTGGTCTTCGGCCCCGACGACGGCATCGCGACCGTCCCCGAACTGCGTCTCACCTTCACCCTGCGGGCCCAGAAGATTGGCCCGATCGACGCGAAGCTCACCGACCGCGGCGGCTACTGGGTCACCGACGACCTCCAGCTCCCCCTGCCCGGCAAGTGGACGATGAAGCTCACGGTCCGTACGACGGAGATCGACCAGGTCACCGTGGAGAAGTCGGTACGGGTGAGCTAGCCGGGCCGGGTCATCGGGCCGGCAGTCCGGCAGTCCGGCAGTCCGGCCGTCGGGCCGTCGGGCAGTTCGGCAGTCCGGTAGTTCGGCTGTCCGGCCGTCGGGTTGTCCGGCAGTCCGGTAGTTCGGCTGTCCGGCCGTCGGGTTGTCCGGCAGTCCGGTAGTTCGGCTGTCCGGTAGTTCGGCAGTCCGGCAGTCCGGCAGTCCGGCAGTCCGGCTGTCCACGGTCCAGGAGCAGGTTCCGACGAGTAGGTCACCCATGAATGAGGTGCCGGGCACCCGGAGTCGGCGTCCTGGCCCCCGCTCGGCGGGGGCTACTCGCTCCGCTCGTGCAGGGGCCCGCCGCAGAGCGACTTCGACGGGGTGCCGTCGACGCCGACGGGAGGCTCCCCGGCGACCATGACGCGGTGCATGATGCGCGGGAAGTCCAAGTGGGCGGTGTCGTTGGGGGCGAGGTGGACGGTGGCACGGTTGTCCCAGAGGGCCACGGAACCCGGCTCCCAGCGGAAGCGGACCGTGTACTCGGGGCGCGTGATCTGCTCGACGAACATCTCCATCAGGAGCCGGCTCTCGGCCCGGGTGACGTCGACGATGTTCTCGACGTAGTACGGGTTGACGTACAGGATGCGTTCGCCGGTCTCGGGATGGACGCGGACGACCGGGTGGACGGACGCGACCTGGTGGTCCTGGAGGTGGCGGAGGTACGGGTCGGGGCCGGAGCGGGCGAGATAGCCGACGCCGAGACGGTGTTCGGCGCGCAGCCCCTCGGCGAACCGGCGCACCGGCTCGGACAGGCCCGCGTAGGCGGTGGCGAGGTTGGCCCACGTGGTGTCGCCGCCGTACGGGGGCACGTGTTCGGCGCGTAGCAGGGTCAGGGCGGGCGGGTCGATGCGCGCGGTGTGGTCGGCGTGCCAGCCGCGGAGGGTGGAGTGGCGGCGGCGCTCCAGCCATTCGGCCTGGTCCATGCCGTGCTTGCGGCCCAGTTCCTGACGGTCGGCCGTCGTCTCGATCTCCGGGTGCCCGGCGGGTGACACCGAGCCCCGTGAACGCAGCCGGATCGGCTCGCCGAAGCGGCGCGCGAACGCGATCTGGCCGGTGTGGTCCAGCTTCTGCCCGCGGAAGAACACGACCTTCCAGCGGAGCAGCGCCGCGTGGATACCGGCGACGGTCCCGTCGTCGAGCGGGCCGGCGAGGTCCACACCGTGGATGTCGGCGCCGATGTACCCGGAGGCCGGGCGCACGTCGAGGCCGCCGGGGGGTCCCACTGCGTCGATGGTCGTCATCGCTCACCCTTCACCGTGTCGGTCACACCGGTTGTTCCGCCCCCGCCGCCCCTACCCGTTCCCTCCCCAGGGGCTGCGCCCCTTCAACCCCTCCTGCGCTCAGGCGCCGCGTCCTGGTCGTACTGCCCGGTGTCGTACCGCCTCCTGGCCCACCCCGGGCTGCGAAACTGCCAACGCACTGTACGCGGCAGGAAGTTGACGTCATGACCGACAAGCTCACCGTAAGTGTCCTGGGTACCGGCATCATGGGCGCCGCGATGGCCCGCAACCTCGTCCGCGCCGGTCATGCCGTACGGGCGTGGAACCGGACCCGGGAGAAGGCCGAGCCGCTCGCCGCGGACGGCGCACAGGTCGTCGACAGCCCGGCGGAGGCCGTGCGGGGTGCCGATGTGGTGCTGACGGTGCTGTACGACGGGGCCGCCGCCCTGGACGTGATGCGTGCGGCGGCGCCCGCGCTGAGCCGGGGCACGGCCTGGGTCCAGTCCACCACCGCCGGTGTCGAGGGTGTCGCCGAACTGGCCGCGTGGGCCGGCGAGCACGGGCTGGTCTTCTTCGACGCCCCGGTCCTCGGCACGCGGCAGCCCGCGGAGGCGGGGCAGTTGACCGTGCTGGCCGCGGGGCCGGTCGAGGGGCGGGGGACGGTGACCCCCGTCTTCGACGCCGTCGGCGCCCGTACCGTCTGGACCGGCGAGGACGGCGCGGCGGGTACCGCGACCCGGCTCAAGCTGGTGGCCAACTGCTGGGTGCTCGCCGCCACCAACGCGGCCGGGGAGGTTCTGGCCCTGTCCAAGGCCCTCGACGTCGACCCGCAGTCCTTCTTCGCGATCATCGAGGGCGGTCCGCTCGACATGGGCTACCTGCGCGCCAAGTCCGCGCTCATCCTCGACGGCCGCCTCTCGCCGGCCTCCTTCGCCGTCTCCACCGCCGCCAAGGACGCCCGCCTGATCGTCGAGGCCGGCCGGCGACACGGCGTACGCCTCGACGTCGCCGAGGCCGGCGCCGCTCGCCTCACCCGTGCCGCCGCCCAGGGCCACGCCGACGAGGACATGGCCGCCGCGTACTTCGCCAGCTTCGACGAGGACGCGGGCGATGTGGACGCGGGCGCACATGGGTGATGCGACCGCCCCGGCCGCTCGGACGGGTGCGCTCGGCGGGGCGGTCAAGGCGCGGAACATCGATGCGCCGACGCGACGTCCGACCGCGCCCCTCAGGCCCGGTCGGCCGCGTTCCGCTCGTCCAGCGCCTCGTGCGCTCCCGCCGGAGCCGACGGTGACGTGCCCCCCGCTCCGCCGGTGCCACCTGCGGTTCCCGCTCCCGGGTCGGCCGTCGCGGGGCGGCGGCGCAGGCGGCCGGTGAGCAGGACGGCCACCGGCTCGGTCCATCGCGCGGTCAGCGGGCCGGCGATGACCAGGATCAGGACGTATGCCGTGGCCAGCGGGCCGAGGGACGGTTCGATGCCGGCGGTGACGGCGAGGCCGGCGATGACGATGGAGAACTCGCCGCGGGCGACCAGCGTGCCGCCCGCCCGCCAGCGGCCCCTGACGGAGATGCCGGCCCGTCGCGCGGCCCAGTAGCCGGTGGCGATCTTCGTCAGGGCGGTGACGACGGCCAGGACGAGCGCGGGCAGCAGCACCGGCGGGATGCTGGCGGGGTCGGTGTGCAGGCCGAAGAAGACGAAGAACACGGCGGCGAACAGGTCCCGCAGCGGCGCCAGCAGACTGTGCGCGCCCTCGGCGACCTCACCCGACAGCGCGATGCCCACCAGGAACGCGCCCACCGCCGCCGACACCTGCAACTGCTGCGCGAGCCCGGCGACGACGAGCGTCACCCCCAGCACGACGAGCAGCAGCTTCTCGGGATCGTCGCTGGAGACGAAGCGGGAGATGTGCCGCCCGTAGCGCACCGCCACCAGCAGCACGACCCCGGCCGTACCGAGCGCGATGGCCAGGGTCGCGCTGCCCGCCGCCAGACCGACCCCGGCCAGCAGCGCGGTGACGATCGGCAGGTAGACGGCCATGGAGAGGTCTTCCAGGACCAGGATGCTCAGCACGACGGGTGTTTCGCGGTTGCCGAGCCGTCCCAGGTCGCCGAGGACCTTGGCGATGACGCCGGAGGAGGAGATCCAGGTGACGCCGGCGAGTACGACGGCGGCGACGGGTCCCCAGCCGAGCAGCAGTGCCATGGCGGCGCCGGGCAGGGCGTTGAGGGCGGCGTCGACGAGGCCGGCCGGGTACTGGGTCTTGAGGTTGGAGACGAGATCGCTCGCCGTGTACTCCAGCCCGAGCATGAGCAGCAGCAGGATCACGCCGATCTCGGCGCCGATCGCCACGAACTCCTCACTGGTCCCCAGCGGCAGCAGCCCGCCCTCCCCGAACGCCAGCCCGGCCAGCAGATACAGCGGTATCGGCGAGAGCCGGAACCGCCCGGCGAACCTCCCCAGCAGCCCCAGCCCGAGGATGATCGCGCCGAACTCGACCAGGAAGACGGCGGAGGAGTGCGTGGTGGACGACTGAGCGAGGAACTGCGCGGCTGACTGCCCGGCGGACTGGGCTGCGGCCTGAGCGGAGGCGTACACGAACCGCTCACTCCCGCCCGAGTATCGCCGCGGCCGCCTCCACACCCTCCCGGGTGCCGATCACGATGAGCGTGTCACCGCCGGCCAGCCGGAAGTCCGGCGTCGGCGACGGAATCGCCTCGGCCCGCCGCAGTACGGCCACGATGGACGCGCCCGTCTCGGTCCGCATCCGGGTGTCGCCCAGCACGCGCCCGTTCCAGTGGGACGTCGACGTCAGCTCGATCCGCTCCGCGACCAGCCCCAGCTCCGTGGTGGACAACAGGTTCGGGCTGTGGTGGTCCGGCGTCAACGCGTCGACGAGGGCGGTCGCCTCTCCCGTCGTCAGCCGCACCGACAGCGCACACGCGTCCGGATCGTCCTGCCGGTACGCGCTCAACGTGCGCGCACCGTCCCGATGGGCGACCACCGAGATCCGCCGCTGCTCCTTGGTCGTGAGGTCGTAACGGACCCCGATCCCCGGCAACGGCGTACTACTGAGGCGCGGAGCACCCACGGCTGGCCCCCTGTCTGATTCGGATATGTCATCGGACAACCGTCGGTGCCACCCTAACGAGACCCCGGAAACCGGCTGCCGGCCGTGAGGTCGGCACCCCGATGGAACAATCCCCCTTCAACCCCGGACCGGCCTCCCGACCCGCCACCCGGGATGACCGAAAGGAACCACCCTCATGATCCCAACGGGTGCCCCCACAACCCGTGCGGCGGACGCCTTCCCGGTGCGCGGAGCGGGCGCCCCGACAACGAGTGGACCGACTGCCTTCAGGGCCCGCGGCCCGGGCACCCCGACGACCGGCGGACCGGCTGCAGCGGATGCCCCCAGGGCCTGCGGCGCGGGTGTCCCCAGGGCCTGTGGCGTGGGTGTCCCCAGGGCCTGTGGCGTGGGTGCCCTCACGGCCTGTGGCGCGGGTGCCCTCACGGCCTGTGGCGCGGGTGTCCCCAGGGCCTGTGGCGCGGGTGCCTTCACGACCTGCGGCGCGGGTGCCCTCACGACCTGTGGCGTGGGTGCTCCCAGGGCCTGCGGCGTGGGTGCCCCCAGGGCCCGTGGCGTGGGTGCCTTCACGACCTGCGGCGCGGGTGCCCTCACGACCCGTGGCATGGGTGCCCCCAGGGCCTGCGGCGTGGATGCCCTCACGACCCGTGGCGTGGGTGTCCGCAAGCCCCAGGCCACGGTGATACCCGTTCCCTCCGTGGCAGAAGACCTCACGCCCCCCGGAGGCCCCGTTCCCGCCCGAGGGCCTGCGGCGCTCGGTGGCTTCACGCCCCCCGGAGCACTCACGGTGCCTGTAGGCCCCGCGACGTCTGTAGGCCCCGCGACGTCTGTAGGTCCCACGCCCTCCGGAGCCCACGCCCCCAAGACCCCCGGAGCGTGCCCGTGATCCAGTGGGTTTCCCTGGGGACCGGCCCCCGCCCCGTCCCCCAGCCTGTGGCAACCCCCTTGGTGTGGGCCACGGCCTTCGCGGGCGCCATGTCGTTGGTGGCCGTTCTCAACGCGCTGGTCGGCACGGACCGCCCCGGCCTGGCGCTGACCGCGCTGTCCCTGCTCGCCGCGTTCCTGGGCGTGCACGCCCGCTTCACCGCGGCCCCGGGTACGGCCGCCCTGTGCTGGCTCTTCCTCAACGGGTTCGCCATCCCACCCGCCGGCGTCCTGACCTGGACCAGTCCGCGCGACACCTTCTGGCTGGTCTGCCTCCTCACCGCGGCCCTCACCGGCACGACCCTCGCCCGCCTTCTCCAGGCCCGCGCCGCCTACCGCCGCCTCACCACGGCCCAGCCGCCCCCAACCACGCCCGAGCTGCCGGACTGGCCCCCGGCCCACTGATGAGCGGGGGCTGTCCCGCCCGGTCACGACGTGCGCGACCAGGGGCGGCGTCGCTGTCGCGCGTGCATGGCATGAAGCTGAGTGAGCGTGTGCAGCAAGCTGACAGGATTCGCCGCCCTGTCCGCGGCTTCCGTTGGCAGAGTGGGGAACACCGCGGGGGCACGACCGGCCCGGAACACGTGGGAACAGCAAACGGGGGAGTACGTCATGGGGTTCAAGGGATTCACTGCGTTCACCGGGTTCAAGAAGGCCGCCGTGGTGGCGGGTGCGGCGCTCGCGTTCGCGGTGGTGGGTGGCCAGGGGCCGGCACAGGCACAGGCACAGGCACAGGTTCAGGCACAGGTTCAGGCCGCGCAGTCGGGGGTGACTGCTCTGGGGGTCGTCGATTCCATCGCCGAGCGCGTCTGCGCGACTCCGCTGCCGGTGCGGCTGCCGCTCTGCGGCGAGCAGGGTGGCGACACCGGGAAGCCCGTCAACGGGTGGCAGATCGAGAAGCCGAAGGCGTAGCGACAGCGAGAACAGTCGACAGCAGTACAGCAGTACAGCAGTACAAAGGTCGGCAGTAGTCGACAGCAGTACAAAGGGGGGTGCCCCGGCGGTCAGACCGCCGGGGCACCCCCCTTTGTACTGCTGCTACTTACTGCTGCTGCTGCGCCCAGGGTCCTACCTCGGCTCACACCCAGCCGCGCTCCCGTGCAAGGAGCGCCGCGTGCGCCCTGCTGCTCGCGCCCAGGATGCGCAGTACGTCGGCGACATGACGGCGGTACGTCCGCACCGACACACCCAGCGAGCGTGCCCCCGATTCGTCCTTGCCGACGTGGCACATCGCTTCCAGGACCTGCTGTTCCATCTCCGAGAGCCCTCCGCCCTCCGCCCCCGCCCGCTCGTCGATGAGCACGGTGAGATCGGTGGCCTGGTCCCAGATCTTCTCGAACAGCGCGAGGATGTTCGCGACCAGCCCCGCCTCCCGGGCGAGCAGAGCCCCGCGCCGGGTGTCGGCCGGGTCGACCGGGACGAGCGCTGTGCGGCGGTCGTAGACGAGGAGCCGTTCCGCGATGGTGTCCGCGACCCGGATCTGCGCGCCGAGCGAGGTGAGGTCGCGCAGATAGCCGACGGTCGGCGGATGGTCCAGGGCTTCGCGCAGGACGACGTTGCGTATCCGTACCCCGCGCCGCAGACAGCGGGTGTCGAGCGGCCGGGCGTGCGCGATGTTCGCCGGAGTCAGCTCGGTGTACGGCTCGACCGAGAGGATCTCCTCGCGGGCGAAGAACGCCAGGTCGTCGATTCGGCCCCGGATCTGGCCGAGATCTTCCAGGCGCTCGATTCTCCCGGTGTCCGGCTGCTCCTTCACGCTTTGCTCGGCGCGCAGGCCGGCTATCAGGTGCCGGGACTGGGTGACCTGCTGAAGCTGCTGGTGGAGTTCACGCAGCCGCAGGTCGGTGAGCCGGTCCACGGCGATCTCGGGGTCGGCGGCGGACATCGCCCCGGGCCCGCCGTCCGTTCCGGTTCCGGTCCCTTCCGTCTCGTGCAGCAGGCCGAGCTCGGACAGGTGCTCCAGCGCGCTCCCGATCTCGTCCAACGGGACATGCAGCAGCAGCTGGATGTCCTCGGCGGTGGTGCCGGGGTTCCGTAGAAAGTGCCGGTAGATGCCCTCTTCCGTATCGGTGAGCCCGAGTACGGACAATTCCCCCATGGTGCCTCCGTACAGAACGCAATCGGTCGCCGGTCGCAAGTCGGCGCGCTGGTCAGGCGCGCAGGACGGCCTGAATCCGGCGGTGTGATCACAGTGAGGGTACCTGCAACAAGCTGCACGGTCACTGGCAGCAAGTAGCGCCCTGGAACTGCCCGATGACGTGCTCCGGTTTGGCATTGTTCTCTGTGTCGGAACGAACGAACGCCGACAGAAGAAAGAGAAACGCAGGACAAGCAGTACCTGCCGGCATCAACCAATTACGTCGCGAAATGGAGGACAGGGCATGACTTCTTATTCCGTACTCCTGCCCTTTCTCCCGCGCCGGCCGGAACAAATCCTTCCGTACGCCGGACTGGTGCACTGGAGCAACGCGAGCCGCCTCTGGCAGGGGCAGTCCGTGATGATCGAGCCGCACCAGGGATTCGTCGCGGCGGCGGGAGCGGGATTCCGCGTGCCGACCGGACTCGGCGTCACGCTCATGCCGCTCCGCCACCCGTACGAGGCCGCTCTCCAGGCCCGCTCGCTGGCGATGGCCACCGGGCAGCCGGTGATCGCCGGATTCGGGCCCGGCGGCCGGCAGTTGCAGCAGTCGCTGCTCGGCGAGGCGTACCGCAGTCCGCTCACGGCGGCGCGCGAGTACCTCTCGATCGTGCGCGGACTGCTGGCGGGCGAGACCGTCGACACCCGGGGCGAGTACTTCAGCTGCCGGGCCGAGATGCCTCGTTACCCGGTGCCGGGTGTGGAGATCGGGCTCGGTGTGCTGCGGCCCGGCATGGCGAAGCTCGCAGGTGAGGTTGCCGATGTCGCCGTGACCTGGCTGACTCCGGCGCACTACCTGCGGGACACCGTGCTCCCGGCGATGCGCGAGGGCGCGGCGAACGCGGTGAACGCCGTGAAAGCGGCGGACGCGGTGAACGCGGCGGACGGCAAGGGGGGCAGGGGGCGCAGAACCCCGAGGCTCACCGCCATCGTGCCGCTCGCCCTCGCCCGGCCCGACCGCGAACCCGCCGAACTGGCGCTCGCGAGCAACGCCGCCCATCTCCAGGGCGCCCACTACATCGACATGTTGCGCCGGTCCGGAACGGATGTTGCCGGTGACGACCCGGCGGCGAACGCCAAGGCGCTCGTCGACGGCGGGGCGTTCCTCAGCGGAGACCCGGACGAACTCGTCGGAAAACTGGGCGCGTTCCGCGAGGCAGGGGTGGACGAGGTCGTCCTGAACCTGACCGGCGTTTGTAATCTGTACGGCCCACAAGCGGCCCTGGACGAAACGAAGCGAATTCTGGCCGCCCTGGCCGCCTGACCGTGGGGGAAGACGAAACAATGGCTGATCTGAAAGAGCGGCTCATCCGCTGGGGGACTGGTACGGCCAGTGCCGGCACCACTACCGGTGAATTCTCGTACGACGGTGTGGAAACCGTCGTACTGGAAAACCGGGAGCACCTTACGGCGATGATGAATTCCGGTGTCGTCGGAACGGACACGCTGGTACTCGTGCCCGGTGTGCCCGGCGAGGACACGACGACGGACGGCCGCCGCATCGTCGGGTACGAAGGGTCGCTGGCCGGGGCCGGCGGCGAGTTCTCGCCAGGCGCGGGCTTCTACCTCCAGATCCAGGGCTACGGCATCAGCGAGTACATGTCCGTCGCCGGGCCGACCCTCGTCCGGATCGCCGACGACACGGACTTCGACGTCTTCCTCGCCGACGCCGACCGGGCCCTGCTCGACGGCACCTTCCCCGACTTCCTCACCCACCCCGCCATCCAGCTCGCCGACCTCCCCGGCCTCGGCGCCGACCGCACGCCGGCCGCCGGACCCCGGTACCGGCTGTACGTCGACGCGGACGGAGCCGTCTCCACCACGCCGGGCGGTACCCGCCTCGGTACGGCGGGCGACGGGCCCGAACTCCTCGACGCACAGTGGCAGCGGCTCAACAGCGGCGCACGGACAACATGCGCGGTGTGCCTGGGGACGGCTGTGGACCACGACCTTCGGCGTACCGAACTGGCCGCCCGGCCCTGGCTCGGGCGCTACCTGGCCGCCCTCGCCGCGATCCGGGCCCTGCGCGCCCGGGGTGTGGACGGCAGCATCCGGGTCTCCGGCTTCGGCGGGCGGATCACCGACGCGCTGGCCGCCGGCGCCGGCGCCGACGCCGACCTGCGGGACGCGGACGCGCCGCTCCTCCTGTGGACCGACCAGGACGTGTACGTCCACGCTCCTGCCCCCGGCAGGACCTTCAGTGTGGAACGGGCAGCCGCCACGCCGGTCGAGGCACTGCTGGCCTGCGGTTCGGCCGAGGCGGCGGCGGAGTTCGCCGATCCGGACCACACCGTACGCATCGAGCGGTTCCTCGCACGGGCCGGAGTGTGACCACGATGACCACCACCCTGACCACCCCGACGACACCGACCAGCCCGGTCACCATCCCCGGACGGGCCGGGGAGCTGCTCGCCGAACTCGGCTCCCGAGCCGTCACCGGCGACCTCTACGCCGAAGCGGGCGCGCAGGTCTACCACGACGTGGCCGGCCGCAGCACCCACGAAGTACGTGAACTGACCAGCCTCGTAAGGACGTTGCCCGGCGATGTCCTCGACCTGGCGGCCGGCTCCGGGCGGCTGACCATGCCGCTGCTCGCACTGGGCCGACGGGTCACCGCCCTCGACCTCTCCCCGTACATGTTGCAGCTCCTCGAAGACCGGCTGGCCGCCGCGCCCGCCGCCCTGAGCGAGCGCTGCACGGTCGTCGAGGCCGACATGAGCGCCTTCGCGCTCGGCCGCACCTTCCCGGTGATCGTCCTCGGCACCACTTCCGTCTCGCTCCTCGACGAGCGCGGCCGGACCGGTCTCTACCGGGCCGTACGCCAGCACCTCGCGCCCGGCGGCCGGTTCCTTCTGTCGACCGTCGGCATGGACACGGACTCCGGCCAGCCAGCCGAGGCCGAACTGGTGGTGGAAGCCGAAGCCGGCCGCGCCTACCGGATGTACGAGCACTGGGCGGTCGGCGACAGCGCCCGCACGGTCACCGTCTTCCCGGCGCGGATCCCGGACGACGACAGCCCCGTCCAGGTCACCACGACCAGCGTCGGCGTGCTGCCCGCCGCCCTCCTCGAAGCCGAACTGGGCGCCGCCGGATTCGCCGTCCACGCCCGGCACCCGCTGCCGGCCGTCGGCTCCCGCCACCACGACGTACTGCTCGAAGTACTGCTCGAAACGGAGGTCACGCCATGAGTCCCGTACACACGAAGAGCACGAAGAGCACGAAGAGCACGAAGCACGCGCTGTGGCCGTCCCTCCTGGCCCCCGCCCTGCACGGCTCGGACGCGCTCTGCGCGGTCTCCGCGCACGGGGTACGGGTCCGGTACGCCGACGGCAGTGAACTCCTCGACGCCTCCAGCGGGTTGTGGAACACCAACATCGGCTACGGCAACGAAGCCATCGCCCAGGCCGCCGCGGAAGCGCTCCGCGAAGCCTCGTACCTGAGCGTCTTCCGCTACGAGAACAGCTACGCCCGTGCCGCGGCCGCCGCCCTCGTCGAGCTGTGCGGCGCCGACACCTACGGCCGGGTCCTCTTCTCGACCTCCGGCGGCGCCGCCAACGACCTGGTCATGAAGCTCGCCCGCCACTACCACGCACTGCGCGGCGAGGATCGCCGCAAACTCGTGGTCGGGCTGCGCGGCAGCTACCACGGTCTGACGTACGGCAGCTTCGCGCTGACCGGTGAGGACCTCGGACAACAGGTGTACGGCGTCGACCAGCGCCTCATCCGCCACGTCGACCCCAACGACCCGCTCGGTATCCGTACCTTGATGGAACGTCAGGGAGCCATGGTCGCGGCCGTCGTCGTCGAGCCGGTGCTCGGCTCGGGGGCGGTGCCGCTCACCGAGGAGTACGTCGAAGAACTGCTGCGGCTGCGCGAGGAGTACGGCTTCCTGCTGGTCGCCGACGAAGTGGCCACCGGCTTCGGCCGTACCGGCGACTTCTTCGCCTCCCAGCGCTGGTCCGCCCGGCCCGACCTCCTGGTGACCTCCAAGGGGCTCACCAACGGTACGAGCGCCGCCGCAGCCGTCATCGCCTCGCACACGGTCGCGGACGCCTTCGACACGGCGGGCGCCATGCTGACCCACGGCGAGACCCAGGCCGGCACCCCCGCCACCTGCGCCGCCATCCTGGCCACCATCGCCGAGATGCGCCGCCTGGACGCGGTCGCCCTCGGCCGGGCCCTGGGCGAACGGCTGGACGCGGAGCTGTCCCGGCTGGTCGACGAGCACCCCTGGGTGACGGGCACCACCGGTCTGGGCTGCTTCCGCTCGCTGCGGCTGACCACCCCGGACGGGGAACCGCTGCCACAGGCACGCGTCCCGGAACTGGTCGCCGCGATCCGTACGGCGGGCGCCATCGTGCACCCCGGCGTCCACGGCATCCAGCTCTTCCCCGCGCTGACCTACACCGACGCGGAACTGACCGAGCTGATGGACCGCATCCGCGCCGGACTGGCCCTGTTCACCGGCCAGTCGGCGCCGGCGGAAGCGCACACGGAGGTACCGGCATGAGCTACGGCCGGGGCGGACCGACCCGGGCGCTGATCGGTCCCGACGCCCTCACGGCATGGCTCCCCGACGGGGCGGGCCGCACGGCCGCCCTCCTCGTGGACAGCGCTGTCGCGACGGCGGGGATCACGGCCCTGGTACGGGACCGCCTCGGCCGGGCCCACTGGCGGACGACCCAGACACCACTGACCACCGGCCCCGGTGATCTCGGCACGGCTGCCGCGATCGCCGAAGGCCTCGCCGACAAGCTCGCCGGCATCGGCCTGGTGGTCGCCATCGGCGGCGGATCGGTGCTCGACCAGGCGAAGATCGCGGCTCTGCTGCGGGCCAACCCGGTCGCGTACACCCGCCTCACCGTGCCCCAGCGCGGCGGTCTGATGGGCCTGCCGGGCGAGGTCACCCGTACCGTCCCGCTGCTCGCCGTACCGACCACCCTCGGCACCGGCAGCGAGCTGAGCGCGGTCGCCTGCCTGGCGTACCCGCAGGGCAAGCGGCTGATCCTCGGCGGCGTACTGCGGCCGGAGGCGGCACTGCTCGATCCGTCGGCCACCGCCACACTGCCCCGCGAACTGGTCGTGGAGGGCGTCCTGGAGGCGCTGTTCCGGGCGGTCAGTCCGTACGCCGGTGACCACCGGGACGACCGCCGCACCGAGGACCGTCTGACGGAGACGGTCGCCCGGCGGCTCGTCCAACTCGGCTACGAGGCGGTACGGGAGGAAAAGCCGGGCGACGCGCTCCGCCTCGACATCGCGAAGCTCAGCGGGCTCACGCACGGTGAATGGCTGCACCAGGGCCGCGACCCGTACGCGGTCAAGGGCTGGCTCATCGCCAACGAGATGTCGTCGGCCCTGGGCGTACGGAAGATGACCGCCGTCGCCGCGCTGCTGCCGCACCTGTGGCGGGCCGTGCTCGACGGGGAGCCACGACTGGGCTCCGCGCCGCGGCTGCACCGGATGTGGGCGGGGCTGCGCGACGCCGCACCGCGGGACCGGGCGCAGGCCCTGCCCGCGGACCCGGCCGACGGGATCGAGGCCCTGATGGACGACTGGCGGGTGGGCCGGCGGCTCACCGCTGGCGGCCCGGGGCAGATCGAGGCCCTGGCCGAGCGGACCGTACGGGCCTGGGGCGCCGGGCTGCCGATGCTCGGCGGGCTCCGGGCGGAGGACGTGCGCCGCCTGCTGGACGCGGCACTGGGCGCGACCAAAACGAGCACCGTGCACCCCACGAGCACCAAGCACACCGCCCGCACCGCGCACACCGCCCGCACTGCGCATCCCGCGCACACCTGAGACTTCCGCTCCCGATCCCGGGAGCGGGCGGAAAAGAGAGCAACGGCTCTCGACACTCATGAGAAAAGGGGGAGTTCCCATGCAGGAGAACTTCGACAACAACAACTTCAGCTCCGACCTGGAGCTGGGTATGCAGGAGCTCGAGGCGATGGAGGCCCCGGGCTGGTGGACCGCCGGTGGCGTCGTCGTGGGTGCGACCGTCGTGTCGGCCGTCGGTGTCTCGACGGGCGTCGCCGTCTCGATCATCACCTGATCGGCCCGTGGTCGTGCAGCAGGAGGCCATGAAGGCCCGGCTGGTGGACCTGATTCACTCGACTCGATTCAGTCTCAACTCAACGGGAGGGGAACGGATATGAAGGACACCGTCACGCAGGAGCCGAACGGCTTCGACGCATCGCTGGAGCTGGGCATGCAGGAGCTGGAGGCCATGGAAGCCCCGGGCTTCTGGAGCGGCTTCAAGACCGGCGTCGTGATCAGCACCGTCGCCAGCGCGGTCATCGCCACCTGATCCACCTGATCCACCTGATCCACCGGATCCACCGGATCCACCGGATCCACCGGATCCACCGGATCCACCGGATCCACCGGATCCACCGGATCCACCGGATCCAGTTGATCAGCGGCGACTGAACCGCATACGGATTTCCGCGGCGGCGTCCCTGGGACCTCACAGGACCCTGGGCCGCCACCGCGGAATCCGCGCTTCGTTTTCCACCACCTCGCCCCACCAAGGAGTCCAGCATGGCCAACAGCCGAGACAAGGCAGCGGCCGAGAACAAGAACCTCGCCTTCGCCTGCGCTCTCATCCCGCTCGGCATGGCGGTCGCGACCACGCAGCTGACGGGCGGCCTCGAGATCTTCGTCATGGCCGGCCTCGGTGTCGTCATGCTGAGCTGCCTGGTCCGGATCGGTGCCAACCTCCGTAAGGCGCGCCGTTGAGTACCGCGAACGCCTCAAGCACCGGTGCCGCCCCCGTCGTCGCCCTGCGCGGCCTGACCAAGCGCTTCGGCGAGGTCACGGCGGTCGACGACCTGACGTACGAGGTGCAGCCCGGCCGGATCGTCGGCCTCCTAGGCCGCAACGGAGCAGGTAAGACCACCTCGCTGCGGATGCTCCTCGGCCTGTGCCGGCCGACCTCCGGCGAGGCGGCCGTCTTCGGCCGCCCGTACGCCGAACTGCCCCACGCCGCTCGCCGGGTGGGCGTCAGCATGGACGCCGTAGGACCGCTGCCGGGAGCCAGTGCCCGACGCGAACTCACCATCTGGGCCCGGACCCTGGGCCTGCCCAAGCAGCGCGTCGAGGAGGTCCTCGAACTGGTCGGCCTGGCCGACGGCGCGGCCTCCCGCCCCGTCAAGGGCTACTCGACCGGCATGAAGCAGCGCCTCGCGCTCGCCACCGCCCTGCTCCCCGACCCCGAACTCCTCGTCCTGGACGAGCCCGCCAACGGCCTCGACCCGGACGGCATCCGCTGGCTGCGCGGCCTGCTGCGCGGCCTGGCCGACGAGGGCCGGACCGTCCTCGTCTCCAGCCATCTGCTCTCCGAGGTGGAGCAGACCGTGGACGACGTCGTGATCATCCAGAGCTCGCTGCGGTACGCCGGTCCGCTCGACGGACTCGTCGGCGCGGGCGAAGGGGAACGCCTCGAAGACCGGTTCTTCTCCCTGGTCGGCACGGCGACGACCGCATCATCCGCTGTCGGAGGACAGAACCATGCGTAACCTGCTCGCCGGCGAATGGGCCAAGGCCTGGACCGGCCGCGGCTGGCTGATCCTGGCCGGGTGCGGCGTCCTGATGTCCCTGCTCGGTGCCCTCGGCTACGCCTCCCAGGGCGCCACGGCCATCGACGAGGGCACCATGGGCCGGGCAGCCGTCACCGATGACATCGTCCGCTCCTGGTTCATGATGTCGCTGTTCACCTCCCTCTTCGGCGCGGTCTTCGTGTCCCGCGAGTACACCTCGGGCGCCATCGGCCGCTCCGTGCTGATGAGCGGCGGCCGTACCCGCCTGCTCGCCGCCAAGGTGCTGATCGCCACCGCCGTGGGCGCCCTCGCCGCGCTGTTCACCGCCGCGCTGTCCCTCGCCTCCGCCTGGGGGGCACTCGCGGCCAACGGGACCGAGCCCGCGTGGCACGGCGAGACCTGGCTGATCCTGCTGGGCGTCTTCGCCGTCAACACGCTCGCCGCTCCCTGGGGCGCGCTGATCGGCTGGATCGTCCGGCACCAGGTCGGGGCCGTCGTGACCGTCGTCGCGCTGACCCTGGTCGTCGATCCGGCGGTGCAGGTCCTGGTGCCGGACGCCGGCAAATACCTGATGACGATCGCCCAGAGCTCCGTCTACCGGGACATGAAGCCCGAGCTGCTGTCCACGCCGCTCGCGCTGCTGGTGATCGCGGGCTGGCTCGCGGCCGCAGGGCTGCTCGCCCGGAAGCTGTTCACCGCCCGCGACGTCGTCTGAACGTCGTTCGCAGCCGCTTGACGTCGTCTGACCTTGTTCGAAGCTGCCTGGCGACATCTGTTGTTGTCCGATGCTGCCTGACGACATCTGTTGTTGTCCGATGCTGCCTGACGACATCTGATGTCGTCCGATGCCGCCTGCCCTCGTCCAACGTTCGTCCGAGCTGCCCGACGGCATCTGTTGCTGTCTGAGTCCGCCTGGCGGCCACTGACGTCGCCCGATGCCGCCCGATGCCGCCCGACGACATCCCGCGTCGTCCGAGTCCGCTGAAACCCGCCACGTCCCGCCGTCCTGAGGAGAGAACCAGGCATGTCCAGCACACCCGCCGGTGCCGTACTACTGGCCCCCGAGCGGCTGGCCCGTCCCCGCCTCGCCCCCGACGTGGTGGTCCACGAGCCGGCCGAGCCGGGTGCGCCCTGGGTGGTGCAGCGCGGCAGCCACCAGTACTTCCGCCTCCAGGAGGACCTGGCCCGCCTCGTCCGGGCCGTCGACGGCGTACGCGACCACGACGACCTGGCCGACGCCCTCGGCGCGCCCTGGACCCAGGCCGATGTCGGCTCGGCGGTGCGGACGCTCGCCGGGGCGAAGGTGCTGGACGACGGGGTGCCGAAGAAGGACCGGAGTTCCTGGTTCCGGTTCGTCCCGCCGCTCACCCTCCAGTTCACCCTCCTCAAGCCGGACCGGCTGCTGGCCCGGCTCGCCCCGCTGGTCGAGGCCGCCGCGAACCGTAAGGCCGCCCTGGTCGCCTCGGCCGTCACGATCGGCGGACTGCTCGCCCTGGCCCTCCAGACGGCCGATCTCCAGGGCGCGTTGGGGCGCCCCTTCGCGCCCCTGCTCTACCTCTGCGTGATCGGCGCGGTGCTCGCCACCACCGCCGTCCACGAGATCGGCCACGGCGCGGTCCTCACGTACTACGGCGGACGGCCGACCCGGATGGGCATGATGCTCTTCTACATGTCGCCGGCCTTCTTCTGCGACGTGTCCGACGGGTGGCGGCTGCCGCGCAAGGAACAGCGGGTACGGGTCGCACTCGCCGGAATCGCCACACAGACCGTCATCGCCGGGGGCGCCGCCCTCGCCACCCTCTTCATGGGCGACTCGGCGGCGCGCGACGGGGTCCTCGTGTACGCCGTCGTCACCTATCTCTCCGGCGTTCTCAACCTCCTGCCGTTCGTGAAGCTGGACGGCTACATCGCGCTGATGAGTCACCTCGACATCCCGCATCTGCGCGACCGGGCGATGACCGACGCCCGCAGATGGCTGGCCCGCCTGCTGGCCGGCGGCACCGGCTACCGCCGCGAACTGCCCGGCGTGCGCTGGGCGGTCCCCTTCGGCCTGCTCTGCATGACCTTCCCGCTCTACATCGTGGCGGGCGCGATCACCCTGTGGTCGGACAGCCTCCAGCGCCTCGGCGCCCTGGGCGCGCTCCTCGTGCTGTGCGGCATCGGCTACTTCCTCCACCACCTGGCGCGTGGCGTACGCCGCTTCGCTCGCGAGGCCCGTACGGCGGGCGGGCTCCCCTGGCGCCTCGGCGCGGTGCTAGCCCTCGCCGCTGCCGCCATCGCGGTACTCGGGCAGCTGGTCCAGGTCCCGTACACCGTCAACGGCGGCTATACGACGGCCAAGGACGGCCGGATCACGCTGCTCCTGCCCCCTTCCACCGACCGTTCGCTGATCGAGGCCGGTGCCCCGGTACGCCTCTACCGCGCGGGCATCGCGACCCGCGAGCAGACCGGCGCCGCGACGGTCGCCGTCGACGGGGCGGACGGCACGGACGCCATGGCCCCGCTGTCGGCCCTGATCCCGGTCCGCAGCGAGGCCCTGCCGACCCCGGCGCTCGGCCTTCCGCTGGAGACACGTGATGGGCAGGGCCGAACTCCCGCCGACGTCTCGGGCGCGGCCCAGCTGGACGCGGGCAGCCGGCCGGGCTGGGAGTGGCTCTACACCAAGTACGTCGCGCCGGCCTGGCGCTGGTAGCCGAGAAGCCGAGAAGCCGAGAAGCCGAGAAGCCGAGACGGAGAGGGACAGGAAGAACGATCATGGATCTCCGGTATGTGACTTACTGCCAGGCGGGCAACGCGTTCTACGAGGACCCGGCGACCGCCGCTGCCACCACCGAGCCCGCCGACGTCGTGGCGGAACCCCCCGCGGGCTGGACCCGGACCGTCAACAGCGACTGGGTGGTGCTGACCCCGCCGCGCACCGAACTCCCCGGCCAGGGCTGGAAGATCCATGTCTCGGCGACCCGGGACAACGCCGACCACATCCTCGACGTCGTACGCGCCTACTGCGTACGCGAGCGGCTCACCTTCAAGTACATCCGCAGCGCCAAGGTCCTGAGCCGGCGCAACAGCAAGTACGGCGACCGCGGCGCGAGCGGCAAGTTCATCACCGTCTACCCGCTGGACGAGCCCCAGCTGGAGCGGGTGCTCGTCGAGCTGGACGCCGAGATAGGCGGCGAGCCCGGCCCGTACATCCTCAGCGACCTGCGCTGGCGCTCCGGCCCGCTCTACGTCCGCTACGGCGGCTTCGTCGCACGCCTCGGCCGGGACGCGAAGGGCGACCCGGTGCACTGCATCGAGGACCCGGACGGCCGCCTCGTCCCCGATGTGCGCGGCCCCGGGTTCCGGCCGCCCGCGTGGGTGACGCTGCCGGACTGCCTCGCCGAGTCGCTGGCGGCCCGTAACGCGAGCACGATGGGCGACTTCCCGTTCCGCGCGGTCAGGGCGCTGCACTTCTCCAACGGGGGCGGCGTGTACGAGGCCGCGGACCTGCGCCAGGGCCCCGGTACCGAGGCCTCCGCCTCCGTGCTCCTCAAGGAGGCCCGCCCGCTGGCCGGCCTCGACGAGGAGGGCGCGGACGCGGTGGCCCGGCTGGAGCGGGAGCGCTGGGCGCTGGAGCGGCTGGCGGGACTGGACTGCGTACCGCCGCTGATCGACTACCGAAAAGGCCGCGAACACTACTTCCTGGCACGGGAGTTCGTGCCCGGTGCATCGCTCCATACCCGCATCCACGAGTCCAACCCACTGCTGAACCCGGATGCCGACGCCTCCCCCGGGTCGTTCGCGGCGTACACCTCGTGGGCGTTGTCCGTCATCGACCAGATCGACGCGGGCGTGCGGGCCATGCACGCCCGGGGTGTGGTCTTCGGTGATCTGCACCCCAACAACGTCCTGGTCCGGCCGGACGGCACGATCGCCTTCATCGACCTGGAGACGGCGACCCCGGTAGACGACGAGGCACCTCAGGCGATCGGCGCGCCCGGCTTCCGCGCCCCGGCCGGTTACGTGGGCGCGGCGGTCGACCGGTACGCGCTCGGCTGCCTGCGGCTCGCGGTGTTCCTGCCGCTGACGGTGGTGGTGGGCTGGGGCCGGGAGAAGACACAGCAGCTGATCGCGCTGGTGACGGAGAACTTCCCGGTACCGGCGGACTTCGCGGAGCGGGTGGCGGCGGATCTGGCGGGCCCGGAGGGCGGCGAGGCGACCGAGGCCGCCAAGGCCGACGCGGCCGACGCGCACGCTGAGACCGACGCGGACACCGAGGCGGACACCGACGCGGACACCGAGGCGGACACCGAGGCGGACACCGACGCGGACACCGAGGCGGACACCGAGGCCGCAGTGAGCGCCGAGCGCGCCGCTGCCCCGGTCTGGCCCGAGACCCTCACCCCCGCCGACTGGCCGTCCCTGCGCGCGTCACTCGCGGCCGGAATCCTGGCCACCGCGACCCCGGACCGCGAGGACCGCCTCTTCCCCGGCGACATCGCCCAGTTCACCGACCCGGGCGGCGGCCTCGACCTCGCCCACGGCGCCGCCGGAGTCCTGTGGGCGCTGGGCGGCGCGGGTACGGAGATCCCGGCCGCACACGTGGACTGGCTGACCGAGCGCGTACGCCGCTGGGCCGACCCCCGCCCCGGCTTCTACGACGGCCTGCACGGCATCGCGTACGCCCTCGACGCCCTGGGCCGTACGGTCGAGGCCCGTGAAGTCCTGGACCGTGCCCTCGCCCTGCCGCTGGACGACCTGGACGGCTCCCTCTTCGCCGGCCTCCCCGGAATCGGCCTCTCCCTGCTCCACTTCGGCCACCTCGACGCGGCCGAACGCCTCGCGGAGCTGGTCGCGGACCGTACCCCGGGCGGCTACGCGGCCCGCCCACGACCGGGCCTGCTGTACGGGGCGACGGGCGCGGCACTGTTCCTGCTGCGGCTGTACGAGAAGACGGGTGACCGGAAGCTGCTGCACGGGGCGGTGGAGGCGCTGCGTCACGACCTCGCCGAGTTGTCGGCCGGGCCGGGCATCAGCCGGATGCCGTACCTGGCGGTGGGCGGGGCGGGAGTGGCGATGGTCGTGAGCGACGTACTCCCTCATCTCCCCTTCCCCGAGCCGGAGCTGAACGACTCCTTCCCCCTCCTCCAGTCATCGGTGGCGGCCCTCTACCAAGCCCAGGCGGGCCTGTTCCAGGGCCGCGCCGGGGCGACGCTCGCCCTGCGTCACCTGCGCGACAGAACGCCGGAGCCGGAGCCGGGGTCGGAGCCGAAGTCGGTGTTGGAGCCGAAGTCGGAGACCGAGGCCGCAGTACGCCGCCACCTGGTGGCCTTCGGCTGGCACGCCATCCCGTACGCGGGCCACCCCGCCTTCCTCGGCGACCAGACCCTGCGCCTGTCGACCGACCTCGCCACCGGCACAGCGGGAGTCCTGCTCGCCCTTGACGAGGCACTGGGCTCGGGCGGGAGCCTGCCGTTCTTCCCGTCCTCCCGCCGGCGCCCCTCATGACGGGCCGCCGCGTCGTCCTGATCGAACCCCGCTCCACCGAGGCGGCCGGTGCCCCGGAACTGGCAGCCGTACGGTTCATCGCCCTGCTGCCCGAAGGCTGGGACTACGAACCGGAGTTCGCGGGCGAACGCTTCACCGTTCGCCTTCGGTGGCCCACGGACCCGGAGACGGAGACGGACCCGGAGACGGAGACGGACCCGGATCTGGGCAGGGCGCTGGACCGCATCTTCACCGACTCGTCCCTGCGAGCCTGGCGCTGGACCGACATCACGCACCGCACGTGAGGGTGCGTATGCGATGAGGGTGCTGGTTGATCAGGCGGCAGGATGAGGGTGCTGCGGTATCGGGCCCAGTGGTTGGCGGCGTGTCGGACACGGAGCCCCAGCACGGCGCCGGCTCCGGCCAGGCCTCGGAGGTCTCCGGTGGCGACACGCTCCCTCGGTGATGCCCGTCGCGACCGGCCGGCCGTACGGCCGACGCGGTGTCGTCGCGGAGGTAGGCGGCCTTGTCGGTGAGGTAGGCCACGGCGTCGTCGATGCCTTTGAGGTGGCCGACGGCGATCCCGGCCTGTTCGGCGGCCGCGGATCGAGGCGGCGATTGCCCACTCGGCGACCTGCCTACGGCCGACCCCGGCGCCGGTCAGATCGTTGACGTGGCCGCCGGCCTGGCGAACGAGCCCAGGCGCCTTGATCGTGGCCGGTTTCGCGATTCCGCGGGCGTGCGTACCGGCCGGCGCCGATACGCCTCCGAGGTCACCGGCACATCCCCCCGGACACCTCCGCCCCGCCGACAGCGCCGCGGCCTCCGCATCCGGAACCGGCCCCGCCCGGGCCGTCCGCCCGGCACCTCGGCCATCGTCTCCCGCGCGATCCGCGACCGGGACAGTTCGGCGATCCGCTTCGAGGAGCCCGCCGAAATCGCGCGGATGATCCTTGAGAACCAGGGCCAATGGGCTCCAGCTCATTGGAGGTCGGCAGACGGCGTCTGGATCAACGACGGTGGGCACTCCTACCGAAACCCCAGTAATGCCTTCGCTCTGCCCGAGGGACGCCATCTGGAGATCCTCGACGGCGGCTGGGGGAAGAAGGGCAAGCCGCTGACCCGGTCGACGAGCGGCGTGGCCGACCGCACGGCCCGTACCTGCGGGAGCTTCAAGGCGCGGACGGATCTTGTCAGCACCGACACCTGCAGCGAGTTCCCCTTCGCCGAGACGAAGGAAGGGCGAACCGACGGCGCCCAGTGCGTCGAGGTGATCCCCAACCTCGGCAACGGCGAGTGGGACACGTACGTACTCGGCAACAGCAAGAAGCTGGATCGGACCTCGCCCTGTGTGCGTGCCCATGCCACGGCCGCCGACAAGCAGTTCGCCGACGCACAGCTCACCAAGGGCTTCGCGGACCAACGGGTGATCGACGCCGACCAGTTCGAGGTGAAGTTCACTCTGCCAGACACCGGCCCGCACGCCCGCTGCCTGGACACCACGTTGCTTGGTGCGCTTCCCAACGGCAACGGGTGGATCCTGAACACCACCGAACCGGTCGCCCACGTCAACAAGACGACCACCCCGCTGGGCCCGCCCGGGCAGCGGCCGACGCAGGCACAGGCATGCCTGGACAGGACGGCTCCCGAGGGCACCGACGCACAGGGAGACATCCCGGGCTGGCAGGACGCGGAGAAATTCAAGGCTGACAACTCGCTCACCAACGGGCAGGCCCGGTGTCACCTGATTCCGAAGGTCACCGGCGGAAGGGGTATACAGGTTAATCTCGTCCCATGCTGGCAGTCAGGGATGAACACCGGCACGCCCAGCATGCGAACCTTCGAGACCATGGCGCAGAAAATGATCAGGGGCTCCTCCTCCAGTCTCGGAACGGACGACGCGGTCTTCTACCAGGTGACGCCCGTCTACAACGACGACACCAGCACGATCCCGGTGGGAGTCACGATGAACGCTAAAATCGAACAGGCGGATGGGACGACCGAGGAACTGTTCCCCAACGTCTATGTTCCCAACACCCTGAAGAACACCGGGTTGTACAACCTGGGTAACTGATTTACCGTCAGTTTGTTCCATCGGGAGCCAGCATGAGTTTCACCACCCCGCCGCGGCCGTTCGACGTGACCGCGCTCTTCCCTCAACTGGTCCCGCTGGCGCGCACGGCGACCCGGTTGCATCCCCGGCCCGGGTCTCCGTCCGTGTACGACAACTCGGTCGGCGGGCCGCTCCTGTGGCCCGCCGACGAGCCATGGCCCCACTGCGTAGAGCCGCACGACACTGAAGCGGCGGACGAGATGCACTCTCCGGACGAGATCCGGCTCCTGCGTCGCATCCGTACAGCGGCGGCCGAGCGCCGGCTCCGCGACCCCCAGGCGCCCGCGATCACGCCAGAGGAACGGGAGATCGAGCAGCGGCTCCGCGAGGGCCACCCGTGGTTCGACGGCCCGATTCCCATGATTCCCGTGGCCCAGATCTACACCCGCGACGTCCCCCTCCCGGTCAGCCCTCCCGGTGCCGATCTTCTCCAGGTTCTGTGGTGCCCTTGCGACCACGAGGAGTTTGCACACCCCCGAACCGCCCTCGTCTGGCGTTCCTCCGCCTCCGTCACCGACGTCCTCGAGGCCCCGCCCGAGCCGCCCGTGATCCAGTTCGACTGGTACCTCCCGGAGCCGTGCCTGCTCGCACCGGAACAGGTCACCGAGTACCCCAGCCCCCTGGAGCTGAGCAAGGAACTGCAGCAGCAGTTGGGCGACGTGAACCTGTGGGAGACGGCCGGATTCGCGTGGGACGGCACCGGCGCGTTGGACCCGCAGGAGTTCTACTTCCGCAACCTGTGCCACGCCCCCGGGTGGAAGACCGGCGGCTGGACCCGCTGGGGCCTCACCGACCCCATGCCGCGCCCCTGCCCCGAATGCGGCACCGAGGCGACCCCGCTCCTCACCATCGCGTCCTCGGAATGGAACTCCGGCAGCAAGAGCTGGATGCCCGACGAGGAACGGACGAACCCGACTCCGCTCCTGATCGGCACCCCGCCCTCGAACTTCACTCTTCTCGACATCGCCGGCGCCTACAGCCTGCAACTCCACGCCTGCCCGGTATCACCGGACCATCCCCACATCGAACTGGTCCAGTAACCGGCACGCCAGGAGCCGACAGGAACTTCCAGGGGACGTGTTCCGCGCTACGGCCGTCCGCAAGACGCCGAACACTCTCCGGTTCATCGGCGACGAGACCTGCCGGCGGGTGATCGGCGAACAGCTGAACATCGACAGGGGAAGACACGTCATCACTGGTGTGGGATCCCCACGCCACGCACCTCAACCGATGGAGGAGCTCAGCTCCGCTCGGTCACGAAGGCCCGTGTCCGTCGCGTCGGCCGGCCCCTCGCGGCTGGGCTGGCTGGACGCGCTGCGCGGCCTCGCCGCACTCGTCGTGGTGTTCGACCACTCCTCGTACTCCTATATGGCCGAGTTCCGGCACGAGTTGATGCCGCAGTTCAACACCAGCCGCTACGGCATCATGGTGTTCTTCCTGGTCAGCGGCTACATCATCCCTGCCTCCCTGGAACGCCGGGGCAGCGTCCGGACGTTTTGGGTCGGACGACTGTTCCGCGTGTACCCGCTGTGGGCGGTCGCCGTCACCGCTCTCCTCACCCTCGACATGCTGGGCTTCGCGCAGCGGCGTCAGTTCGACGGGCAGAGCGTCGCCGCGGTCGCCCTCGCTCATGTGACCATGCTCCAGGAGTTGCTGGACACGCCCAATCTCCTGCTCGTCCCGTGGACGCTCTCGTACGAGATGGCCTTCTATGTGCTGGTCGTGGCGCTCTTCACGGTCCGTCTGCACAAGCGGTCGGCGGCGATCTCCGCCACTCGCCGTACTCGCTGCCACGAGCGTGGCGGTGGGGGTCGCATTGCCGGCCTCCGCGGTCTCCGACACGGTCGGCAGGGGCCCACTGATCGCGTTCGCCGCCGTCACCATGCTGCTCGCCGTCTGCTGCGCGAGCGCGGCATCGCCCGCACTGCGCTTGCTCGGGGGATTGCTGGGCGGCGTACTGGCCCTCGTCCTCGTCGCCTTCAACGGCACCGTCCCCATGTGGGAGGGACTGGTCATCCTCGCCGTGATGTTCCTGGGCACCGCCGCGTACCGGGCCGAGCACGGCCAGAGCACGTGGCGGTACGCGGCGTGGACGACGGTCGTGGTGCTGTTCTGCGCCGTGGGAAGCGCGTACTGGCACGGTGACACGTCCAACTTCACCCGTCGCGGCTGGATCACGGCGTTCCTATTGGCCGTACTCACCTTCGGCGTGGGCCTGGCACTGCGCCACCGCCGGATACCGCGCCCGCTGATCTGGCTGGGAACGATCAGTTACTCGGTCTACCTGATACATCCGGTACTGCTGGCGGTGAGCGACGACAGGTTCGGGCGGTGGCGGCAGGACAGTGTGGTGGTCGAAGTGGCCTTCTACGTGGTGCTGTTGCCGGTGTGTGTGCTGACCTTTCACTGTGTAGAGGCGCCGGTACAGCGGTGGGGGCGCGGTTCCCGACCAGGTCGAGGACGTCCTCGCGGAGACACTGCTGGTGCTGTGGCGCCGCATCAAGGACGTACCGGGTCTGGTGGAGGTGAGGGCGGAGAGCGCCCCCGACGCCGTACTGCCCTGGTGCTACGGCGTGGCCCGGGGCTGCCTCGCCAACGCCCGCCGCGCGGAACGCCGTAGACGCTCGCTGCCCAGTGTCACCTGCACGGCGAGCAGGTGTTCCCGCAGGGCGAGGACCGCGTTCGTTGTGGATCCCCACGAAAGAGGTTCAGTGCCTGCTGTTGGAGGCCAACAAGCGCCGGAACAGCGCCCGTTGGATGTTGCCGCTGGCGCTGGCGCTGGCGCTGCCGCTGCCGCTGGCGCTCGGGCTTCGGCAAGGCGAGACGCTCGGACTGCGCTGGTCTGACGTCGACCTCGCCAACGAGTACCTGAAGCTGCGCCGGAACCGTCTGCGCCCCCGGTACGAGCACGGGTGCCCGGATGCCTCACCGTGCGGCCGGAAGGCGGGGTACTGCCCGGCCAAGGTGCAGGTCCGGCGCGAGACCAAGAACACCAAGTCCCGAGCGGGCCGCCGCGCCGTGCCCCTGCCGGGCCCGCTGGTCGCCATGCTCCGGGCACACGCCGAGACGCAAGAGCGCGAGCGCAAGGTGGCCGGCGACCTGTGGGCCGAGTCGGACTACGTGTTCACCAAGCCCCTGGGTGGCCCCTTGAGCCCGAACACGGACTACCACGACTGGAAGCGTCTGCTGGAAGAGGCGGGGGTTCGGGACGGTCGGCTGCACGACGCCCGGCACACGGCCGCCACTGTGCTCATGCTGCTCGGTGTCCCGGCCCGGGTCATCGATCAGATCATGGGGTGGGAGCCGGGCACCTCCGCAGGCATGCGGGCCCGGTACCTCCACGTGCCGGACGCCATGCTCAAGGACGTGGCCCGGAAGATCGCCGATGCCATCTGGGGAACCCCGGAGACACCCGCTGTGGACAAAAACCAGGACAACGAGGGCTGACGGACAACATCGAAGGGCCCCACCGTGAGGTGGGGCCCTTCGACGTATTGCCCGGTGAGAGCAATGGCGGAGGATACGAGATTCGAACTCGTGAGGGTGTGAACCCAACACGCTTTCCACATGTTCGTCCGGGGGTACGGGGATGTGCGGGAGCGTTCTGACCTGCGGTGCAGCCAACTCGGGTGGGGCTTCTGAACGATGTCGTACGGCGGTGAACGCAACCAGAACTGCAACCACCGCTGACCTACTTGCCGTGTTCCGGGCCGTACCACTGGAGGGCTTGTCCGGTCACCGCGGCGATGCACTCGAAGTCGTGATCGCGATGGAGCAGGGTGAGCCCCTGCAGCTCGGCGGTCGCGGCGACGACCAGGTCGACAGGTCCGGCACTTCGGTGTTTCCCCTGCTTGGTGAGGGCTTCCTGGACCTGCCAGGCGCGGTCGTAGGCGCGGTCGTCGACGGGAACCCAGCCGAAGATCAGCCGCATGTCCTCGATGCCGCGCGCCCGGTCGGCGGCTGACCGTGCGCTGTAGAAGAACTCGAGCTCGGTGATCGGGCAGGTCGCGATGAGTCCGGCCGCGGCGGCCTGGTCCCAGCCGTACTGTTCTGCTTCCCCGCGCATGAACCGTGCGAACGCGCTGGTGTCGATCAGGAACTGGGCCGCGTTCACCGGCGGTAGATCTCCTTGTTCTCGAACAGTTCCAGATCGAATGCGCCGTCGCCCGCCGCGGCCCGCAGCCGGGCGAGAGCCAGGGCACGACGCCGGCTCTCCAGCACCTCGCGAAGAGCGGTGTTGACGGTCTCCTTCTTGGTGTTCGTCCCGAGGGCTTTCGCCACGTCCGCGACCAGGTCGTCGTCCAGGTCGATAACCGTCCGACTCATCTACGCCTCCTGATATCAAATGTGGAGTCAAGTATATCTCGTGAGGTGCCCGCGGGGGTGGCTCGCCGGGGCACCCGGCCTTGGCCGCCGAGTCCTAGGCGGGCATCACGCCATGGATGCGGGAGAGAGTGAAGACGCGTTCCGCTTCGCGCAGGTGGCACCAGGCGTTGAGGTAGGGCGGGTCGAGTTCGAGGTCGCTGAGGGTGCGTACGGTCCGGCTGCCCGAGGTGGCGATGTACTCGACCGTGATGGCCGCACCGGCGTCGATGGCATGGGCGACCTGGCGGACGTCGCTGTACGACAAGTGCTTCGCGTATCCGGCGACGATCTCCTCGGTGTCCGTCGCGAAAGGCACCCCGCTGCCGAACGGGTCGGGTTCCGGGGCGTTCGGTGGGGCCTTGAGCAGCCGGTCGGCCAGGACGTCCACGTCCGTCCCGGCGTCGATGAGCATCTCCGAGGCGTGGGTCGCGGTGGTCCTGGGGCCGCGCCGCCCGACGTTCCCTCGCGGGGGTGGGACGGCAGCGGCGGCCCTCTGCGGCAGGCGCTTTTCGATGCGTACCGTTCCCCCGGCGGTCTCGGCGACCGGGGCGTAGCCCGCGGCACGGAGCGCGGCGAGAGTCGTCACGGGTGGGCTGCCGCTGACCAGGACCGTCGGGGCGAGCCGCCGCAGGGCGAGCTTGGACAGTGCGCGGTGGGCGGCGAGTTCGGCCAGGAGCGCGGGTTCGTCGCCGTGGATGACACAGGCCGCGGGGGCGATGCGCACCCGTCCGTGACCTCGTGCGGTGTCGGCGATGAGATAGGTCAGCGGCTGTGGCAGGGCCGTGGCGGAGCCGGCTGCCAGGTCGGCCGTGATGTCGTCCGGGGTGCGGCCGGCGTCCAGGGCCCGGCGGATACTACCGGCGCTGAAGCGCCATACCGACGCTGTGCCACTGGTCTCCCGGTCGGCCGTCGAATCCAGCAGCGCCGCGAGTCGCGCGGACGGGGTGCCGGTGACGACGGCGGTGAGGTCGGCGCCGATCCGGGCCGTCGTGGTCGCGGGGGGCAGCAGCCGCCGGGCCGTGATGTCGAGCTCTTCGTCGGTGTGGGCCGCCAGGTGCGCACCGAGCGGGGACAGCGCACCCCGTGCCAGCACGCCCAGTAGTTCGCCTTCGCGGATCACGGTGCTGAACGGTGCCGTGTCCTGGGGCGAGGCGTCGTCGGCGAGCGGACGGTGCCAGGCCACGAGCGGCCCCAGCTCCGAAGCGACCTTCGCACCCTGTCCTGCCGGGAGCCCCGCCGCCGCGATGAGCAGCCCGTGGCGGGCCTGCAGACAGCCGCCGCAGTCAGGCGCACCGGCGAGCGCGGGAAGCGCCTTGTTGTCTTCGTCGCGTGCCCGGGTGGGGGTGAGCGGCAGGTCCCGCCATGCCCGGAGCAGTACGGCGAGTTGTTCTGCGGGCTCCTGCTCGGCCCAGACGTCGTACGCCTCGGTGGGAGGTACGCGATCGCCGTCGCGGGCCAGCAGTCCGGCGGCGTACGCGGTCTCCAGGGCGATGCGTACGACGGCGTCGTCCGCTTGGGCGGCCTTGCCGAGCCGGGCCAGTTCACGCGCGCCGATCCCGCCCGACTTCAGCCGGGTCGGTGGAGCGGTCGCGCACGCCGAAAGGACGGAGGCGGCATGGGCCGCGAACGCGGTGGCGGCCACCGCGGCCTCCCGCTCCACCTCCGAGGAGGTGATGGGCACCAACTGTGTGACAGGCGGCAGAGGTTCGAACGGAGCGTGCCAATCGGGGCCCCGCAGAGCCAAGGCCACCTCGACCGGCATCCGGGCGGGCCCGTACCGGTGACGGTCCTGGAGCAGAAGCCCGCGGTCGAGTGCCCATCGGGCGCCTGGTTGGAGGTCGCGGCCAGGAGTCCCGAACACGACGAACAGTGACTGACGCGGCGTGGATCTGGCGCTCCGCTCAAGCAACTTCCGTGTGGCGGCCGGTGCCCCCGCCACCAACGCGGCGACCCGTTCCGCGTCACTGTGATGCTCCACCAGAGCCGCGAGTCGCTGCTGCTTGGTGCCGGGTGGCTTGATACCCAGGACCGCCAGCATGCCGCGCAGTTCCTCCGAGGTGGTGCCGGCCAGCAGCTCGCCCAGCGGGGCGTCAAGTCCCAGGGGTGTGCTCCACGCCTGCCGCAAGGGCGTGGGCATGCGCAGTGCCTCGTTTCCGTCCTGCCACACGAGCGCCCGATCCGACAGCGCCTCCAGGGTCGCGTCCAGCGCGTGTACCGCCGTAGGGGATCTTGAGCCGAGCAACTCCGCGAGGCTGTCCCGGGTCGCTCGTGCTCCCAGGACTGCCAGCGCCTCAGTGGCCTGCAAGCACGGCAGCGTGAGTTGGGGCAGGGCGAGTGCCACGGACCCCGGACGTTGGAGACGGTCCGCCAGTTCCCCCACCGAGCGTGGTTCCGGAGAGGAGGCTGCGTCCTTCCGATTGGCGAGTACGCGTGCCAGGCGGGAACCGTCGAGTTCGCTCAGCCAGGTCACGAGCGTCGATCGGGACTTCATGAGGGTGCACCTCGACAGACAGGGAACGTCACGGGCGGGCCGAAGCCGCTTCGGCGCCAAGGTCAAGGATGGCGCAGTTCCATGATCCGCGGATGCCGGACGAAGACAGAGTCCCGGGCACCTCCCCGCCGGGCTCGTCCCGCGGGCCCAGCCCGGCGGCAGGAGAAGATACTGGCTACCCGCTGCCGAAACATCCTTAATGGGCGGATATAAACGCAACCAAAACCGCAACCAGCGCACAGCGAAGGGCCCCACCGCGAACGGTGGGGCCCTTCGACATCGTGCCCGGTGAGGCACTGGCGGAGGATACGAGATTCGAACTCGTGAGGGTGTGAACCCAACACGCTTTCCAAGCGTGCGCCCTAGGCCTCTAGGCGAATCCTCCGCCGGGAACATTACATGACGTCGGAGGGTGGTTGCGAACCCGTTCGGCGGCGGGTGATCGATGCGGGAGGGAGGGGCGGGGAGGCGGGTCGGCGGGCGTCGGGGATCGGGTAGGCTGGGCTCAGCCCCTCACGCGGCGCTATCTGACTGAACTCCCCCAGGGCCGGAAGGCAGCAAGGGTAGGTTGGCTCTGGCGGGTGCGTGAGGGGTCTTGTGCGTCCGGGCCCGCGCCGAGCCGATGGCCCGATGACCACCACCCCGGGCCGATGGCTCCCGCCCGGAGCCGATGATCCCGGGCCGATCGCCGAGGGGCCCGGCCACGCCTCAAGGGCCGCTTCGGTCCTGGTCCGCTTCGGTGGCGGTCCGTGTTGTCAGTGGGCGCCTATAACCTCGTACGCGTGTCGTCTCTCGCGCTGTACCGCCGTTATCGCCCGGAGTCGTTCGCCGAGGTCATCGGGCAGAAGCATGTCACCGACCCGCTGCAGCAGGCGCTGCGGAACAACCGGGTCAATCACGCGTACCTGTTCAGCGGGCCGCGTGGGTGCGGGAAGACGACCAGCGCGCGGATCCTCGCCCGGTGTCTGAACTGCGAGCAGGGGCCCACGCCGACGCCGTGCGGAACGTGCCAGTCCTGCCAGGACCTGGCACGGACCGGACCGGGGTCGATCGACGTCATCGAGATCGACGCGGCCTCGCACGGTGGTGTGGACGACGCCCGTGAGCTGCGAGAGAAGGCCTTCTTCGGGCCCGCGGGCAGCCGGTACAAGATCTACATCATCGACGAGGCCCACATGGTCACGTCGGCCGGTTTCAACGCGCTGCTGAAGGTCGTCGAGGAGCCGCCGGAGCACCTCAAGTTCATCTTCGCGACCACCGAGCCAGAGAAGGTCATCGGCACGATCCGGTCGCGTACGCACCACTATCCGTTCCGGCTGGTGCCCCCCGGCACGCTCCGGGAGTACCTCGGCGAGGTCTGCGGCAAGGAGAAGATCCCGGTCGCGGAGGGTGTCCTCCCGCTGGTCGTGCGCGCCGGGGCCGGCTCCGTGCGTGACTCGATGTCCGTCATGGACCAACTGCTGGCGGGTGCGACGGACGCGGGTGTGACGTACGCCATGGCGACGTCGCTGCTCGGCTATACGGACGGGTCGCTGCTCGACTCGGTCGTCGAGGCCTTCGCCGCGGGGGACGGGGCCGCGGCCTTCGAGGTCGTCGACCACGTCATGGAGGCCGGCAACGACCCGCGGCGGTTCGTCGCCGACCTGCTGGAGCGGCTGCGGGACCTGGTGATCCTGGCCGCCGTGCCGGACGCCATCGAGAAGGGCCTCATCGACGCCCCCGTCGAGGTCCTGGAGCGCATGCAGGCCCAGGCCGGCGTCTTCGGCGCCGCCGAGCTCAGCCGCGCCGCCGACCTGGTCAACGAAGGCCTCACCGAGATGCGCGGCGCCAACTCGCCCCGTCTCCAGCTCGAACTGATCTGTGCCCGCGTGCTCCTCCCCGCCACCTACGGCGACGAACGGTCCGTCATGGCCCGCCTGGACCGCCTGGAGCGCGGGGTGAACTTCTCGGGCGGCGGCGCCGGGCCCGCCATGGGATACGTGCCCGGCCCCGAAGCACATGGGGGAGCGACCGCCCCGCCCATGAGCATGGCCCCACAGGCCCCACAGGCCCCACAGGCCCCACACGCCCCGCAAGTTCCGCAAGCCGCCCAGGTCCCGCCCGGTGGCGGGCCCGCGGCCGCTCGGGCCGCCGTCCGGGGCGCCGGGGGCGGAGGAACAGGTGCGCCGGGCCCCGGCCCGGGTCCGGATGCGTACGGTGCCGGGGGCACCGTCGGCGGACAGCCGGCCCCGGGTGGAGCGGCTCCGGCTGCCCCGCCCCAGGCCGCGCCGATCGCCCCGGCCGCCGTGACCGCTGCTCCGGCCGCGCCGCCCACCGACCCCGCGCACGCCAGCCCCGGCGCGAGCCCTGCCCACCCCGACGCGCCCGCCTCCGCGCCGGCCGCCCCTGGCGGCTCCGCCCCCGGCTCCTGGCCCACCCCGGCCACCGCGGGCGGTGGGCGCCGGCCCGGCGGTTGGCCGACGGCCGCGCCCGCCGGTGGTGGTGGCCCTGCCCCCGGGACCCCGGCCCCGCCCGGCCCGACCACGCCTCCCGCATCGGGCCCGCCCGCCGCGTACGCCCAGCCCGGCCCCCCGGCCGCGGCCCAGGCCCCCGCCGCCTACAACCCGGCTGCCGGCGGCCCCGACCCCCGCACGCTCTGGCCGAACATCCTGGAGACGGTGAAGAACCGCCGCCGTTTCACCTGGATCCTGCTCAGCCAGAACGCGCATGTGGCCGGGTTCGACGGCACGACCCTCCAGATCGGCTTCGTCAACGCGGGAGCCCGGGACAACTTCGCGACCAGCGGCAGCGAGGACGTACTGCGGGCCGCGCTGGCCGAGCAGTTCAACGTCCACTGGAAGATCGAGGCGGTCATCGACACCTCGGGCGGCGGGACCCCGCCGGGCGCCCCCGGCGGCTACGGCTCTCCCGCACCGGCCGCGGGTGGCTACGGTGGCGGCACGGGCGGTGGCTACGGAGGTGGCGGCGCCGGCGGTGGCTACGGAGGCTCCCCGGCTCCGGCGTCACGTCCCGCCGCGCCCCAGGCCTCGGCGGGCCCCCGTCCGGCCGCGCCCCACCAGTCGACCCCGAGCGCCCCGCCCGTCGCCGCCGGGCCACCCCCGGCCCCCGAACCCCCGCCGGTTTCCCCTGAGGACGACACCCCCGAGGACGACGATCCCGACCTCGACGAATCGGCCCTCTCCGGCCACGACCTGATCGTGCGAGAACTGGGGGCGACGGTGGTGGAGGAGATCGCGAACGAGTAGCGGGCGAGCGGACCGCGAGCGCGGACGGCCAACCGTGAGGGCACGGGGCAGAGCCCCGGCTGACGCCGCGGTGCGGTAGGCGGGCACGCCGTCGAGCGCCGGGCCGGCCCGGCTGACTCCGCCCCGGCTCGGCCCGCTCCGCCACCCGCGGGAGCACAGCCGAGGGTTGACCACCGCTGCGCCGACGTCCGGTTCGCCACCCCGCACCAGCCCCAGCGCCCCCGCGCCCCTCCCTGCACCCCTCCCCACCGCACCCCCCACCCCGTACTCCGCGTCACCTTCGTGCGATCCGACAAACCCCTGCCGTCCCACTCTTCGGAAGCCCCCACAAAGCCACCCGCCCCCTGCGGCTAGGCTGGCACCGTGAAGGTCCTCGTCATTGGTACCGGTGCTCGTGAGCACGCGCTGTGCCGTTCGCTGTCCCTCGACTCCGATGTCACCGCACTCCACTGCGCGCCCGGCAACGCGGGCACCGCGGAGGTGGCCGAGTCGCACCCGGTCGACGCGCTCGACGGCGCCGCCGTGACCGCGCTGGCCACGCGGCTGGAGGCCGACCTGGTGATCGTGGGGCCGGAGGCCCCGCTGGTCGCGGGTGTCGCCGACGCCGTGCGCGCGGCGGGCATCCCGGTGTTCGGTCCGTCCGGTGAGGCCGCGCAACTGGAGGGCTCCAAGGCCTTCGCCAAGGAGGTCATGGCCGGGGCCGGCGTGCCCACCGCGCGGTCGTACGTCTGCACCACCGCCGAGGAGATCGACGAGGCGCTGGACGCCTTCGGCGCGCCGTACGTCGTGAAGGACGACGGGCTCGCGGCCGGCAAGGGTGTCGTCGTGACGGCGGACCTCGCCCAGGCCCGCGATCACGCGCTCGCCTGCGGCCGGGTCGTCATCGAGGAGTTCCTCGATGGCCCCGAGGTCTCCCTCTTCGCCATCACCGACGGCGTGACCGTCCTCCCGCTCCAGCCCGCGCAGGACTTCAAGCGCGCGCTCGACGGCGACGAAGGTCCCAACACCGGCGGCATGGGCGCGTACTCGCCGCTCCCGTGGGCCGACCCGAAGCTGGTCGACGAGGTGCTGCAGACCGTGCTGCAGCCGACGGTCGACGAGATGCGGCGCCGCGGCACCCCGTTCTCCGGCCTGCTCTACGCGGGCCTGGCGATCACCGGCCGAGGCGTACGGGTGATCGAGTTCAACGCGCGGTTCGGTGACCCGGAGACCCAGGTCGTCCTCGCCCGCCTCAAGACCCCGCTGGCCGGTGTCCTGCTCGCCGCCGCCAACGGCACGCTCGGCGACCTCGAACCCCTCCGCTGGAGCGGCGACGCGGCCGTCACCGTGGTCGTGGCCTCGCACAACTACCCGGGCACGCCGCGCACCGGTGACCCCATCACGGGCCTCGACGAGGTCGCCGCCGTGGACGCCCCGCACGCGTACGTCCTGCACGCCGGCACCAAGCGCGCCGGTGACGTCGTCGTCAGCGCCGGCGGCCGCGTCCTCTCCGTCACGGCGACCGGCAAGGACCTCACCGAGGCCCGTGACCGCGCCTACACCGCCGTCGCCCGCATCGGTCTCGACGGCTCCCAGCACCGTGCGGACATCGCGGCGAAGGCGGCGGCCGAGGCGTGACCGACTGACGGCCGGCTTTCCACGCCCCTCGCGTCCTTCCGCACGCATCTCCACGCATCCATACGCATCCGCCCCCTTCGCGACATCCGCATGCGAAGCACCAGCAACGGGTACGAACCCCAGGCCCCGGAATCCCACGGAGACCCCCAGGAACCCCTGGAAAATCCGCCGGAATCCGGGGCCCGATCCTTGCCCAGCGTCATTCACCTCTCCCCAAAGCCATTCCATCGAGTGAGCGATGGCCTATCCGGCTGACGGCGGCCGGGGCCCCAACTAGGGTGCGGCGCAAGTGTTCCGGCACTTGGCCCACCGGCATTGCGATGTCGGTGGTCGGTGCCACAGTGGGGGAGTGAGCAACGTCAGGGCATTCGGCGGTGGCCACTGTGACGAGCAGTCGTCGCAGGCGTCGCGGTGTGCGCCGCACGGGACAGCAGGGGGTGACGTCGGGCCGTGACCGGTATGGCAGGTGGTGAGGAGGCGGGCGCGCAGGCCGCGCGCGCCCGGGCTCTCGCCGTGCTGCGTGTCCGCAGCAGGGCGCTGGCCGTGGCAGTGCTGCCCGCGGCGGTCGCCGTCGTCCTGTTGGCCGGCGGGTCGACCGGCCGTCTGACCGGCCCGGGCTGGTCCCTGGCGAGCCGGGTCGTGTCCGGCCTCGCCGTCGTCGTGCTGCTCGCCGCCGCGGGCATCGCGCTCGTCGTCGCCCGCTCCCGGCCCGCCGTGAGCCCCACGGTGCCGGTCACCGAGGCGTCCGCGCCCGATCTCTACCGCCTGGTCCGCGACCTGGCAGACCGCCTCGACGTCCCGCCCCCCTCCGCGATAGCGCTCACTCCGGACTGCGACAGCTGGCTGGAGGACCGCACCCATCGCTCGCACAACCCGCCCGCCACGCCCCGACCCACCCACTCCTCGACCGACGGGGCCGACGCGGTGGGCGGCCCCGGTGGCGAGCGGGCCGACGAGATGGCGGGTGCCCGCGGATCGTTGTCCGGACCGCAGTCCCGTCTGCAGTCCGGTCCGGAGCCAGGACTCTCCTCCCACCGGCGCCACCGTGCGCCCGTCGCCCCCGTGCTCGTCATCGGCTCGCCCTTCCTGTGGTGGATGCGGGTCGGTGAGCTACGAGCGGTGCTGGCACCGGTAGTAGCGGGTACGGGACCCTCGGCGCACCCGGACATAGCCGCCGCCCGCCGCTTCGTGCGCGGGCTGGACGCCGCCGTGGCCGTCACCTCGGCCCCGACGCGCGGCCCGGTCGTCCGTACGGTGCTGGCCGGTGTCGGCTGGGTCACCCGGCTGCTCCTGCGCGGCTGCCGGGGTCACGCGGCCGAGATGGAGCGCGGGGTCGCCGCGGCGGCGGCCGAGCGTGCACAGGCTGTGGACTACGGGCTGCGGATCGTCGCGCAGGAACAGGTCGGCCTGGCCTACGCGGGCTGGGACCGTCTCCTCACCCGGGTCGCGCTGCCCGCGTGGCGGATGGGCCGCTGGCCGTCCCGCCTGGACGCGGGTGTCGTCGCCGCGCTCACGGAACTGTCCCGCCGCGACCGCCTCGCCGAGGGCTTCGCCTCCCGGCTGGGCGAGCGCCCCGCCTGCGACCTCCTCGAAGAGCCCGGCACGGTCGACGAGGCCACGTCCCTCCTCGCCGCCCGCCTCTTCCACGGCGGCCCCGCCGAGTCCGGCCCCGACTGGTCCCCGGTCGACTGGCACGAGTACCCGGACGAGGTCGTCGACCGCAAATGGCGCACCGACGCGGCCCGCCTCCACCGCGTCCTCGACACCCTGGGCGTCCGCCACACCACGAGCGACCCCACCACCGACCCGACCGGCCCGGCCCTCGGCGGCCCCACCCTCTCCCGCGTACTGAACCACCTGACCACCCCGCCCCCGGCCCCGGGCGCCCCCGCCGATCGCGAGCCGCGCCTGCTGACCGCCGAAGAGCACGAGCCGCTCCGCGAAGCCGCCGCCGACCAGCCGCTCCCCGAAGCCCCCGCCACTCCCGAGCCGCTCCGCGAAGCCCCGCAAGGCCGGGAGCCGGAACACGAGCACAACCCGGCCAGGCCGGACGGGCACCACATATCCCTTCGTGACGACGGCGACGGCGACGGCGACGGCGACGGCCGTGACGAGGGTGCCGGCGACGATGACGACGGCGACGACGGCGACGAACCCGGGCTCGCCAACGCCCGGTCCGCCGCTCTCGCCGCCGCGCTGACCGCCGAGCTGGCGCGGGAGGAGGAGGCGGCCCCGGCCGCCGTGACCACCGCGGCCGGTGGAGCCGAGGCGCAGGGGCCGGACCGGGCGCTGTGGGACGACGGGCTGCTGCCGCTGTTCCCCATGCAGCCGCCCCGTACGGGCCGCGAGCTGCTGACGGAGCACGTCGCCGCGATGGTCTGCTGCGCGGCGATGGACACCGCGGGCGCGACCCCGGGCCTGGACTGGCTGGACGGCCCCTCCCTCCTCGTCGACGGTGTACGGGCGGCCGACCTCGCCCCCCGCGTCCTGACCCTCGTGGAGGACGGCGACCCCGCCCCCCTGCGCGACTGGCTCAGCCGCCTCGGGGTCCGCTCGGAGAAACCGGTCCGCCTGGTCTGACCGCGACCGACCACCAGCCCGGTCGGCCCGACCACCAGCCCGGCCGGCCCGACCACCAGCCCGGCCGGCCCGACCACCAGCCCGGCCGGCCCGACCACCCCCCGCCCCGACCGTCCGTGTCCCGTCCAGTCCAGTGCCCTCCAGTGCCGTCCCGACCAGCCACAACACACCACGACCACCGCCGATCACCCACACCCGGCCCCCCGGCTTGCCCCGGCTCTCCCAACTCCCCATCCGGATCTCACCGTTCCACTCTTGCCGATTCGCGACGAACGGTGACGGAGCGCGTGCGTAATGTGATGTGCTGGGACCGATCGCGTACATAGCAAGGGCTTGCGACAGCTCGCGGGGGACGAGGGAGGGGAGAACTCATGGGCTCGGAGCACCACCAGATCCGCCGTTGGGAATCGGGCGCCCTCGCCCACGCCGTGACGGACCCTTTCGGCCAGGGCCCGGTCCCCTGGCTACGGGGCAATGTGACGTACTTCGACGACACCGGCCAGGTGGTCCCCTGGTACGTGGAGCCGGGCCCGCCCGAGCCCCGCGCACCGGCCAAAGGCGCCCGCGTCCCCGCCCCCCGCACCCCGCCGGGCCCTCGCTCCGCCGACGACGTGCACCGCCAGATCAAGGGCTTCACGGCGACCGGAGCGGCCGCCCCCGGCCAGTCCATCGACTTCCACATCACCGTGGACCCGCCCCAGGAATTCGGCGTCGACATCTACCGCATCGGCCACTACAGCGGCGACGGCGCGGCGAAGATCACCACCAGCCCCCGCCTGTCCGGCATCGTCCAGCCCCCGCCCCTCACGGCCGACCGCACGGTCTCCTGTCACCACTGGTGGCTCTCCTGGCGGCTGCAGATCCCGAGCTACTGGAACGTCGGCGCGTACGTGGCGGTCCTGACCACCGCCGACGGATACCGCTCCCACGTGCCGTTCACCATCCGCGACGACCGCCCGGCCGACCTGCTGCTCCTGCTCCCGGACATCACCTGGCAGGCGTACAACCTGTATCCGGAGGACGGCCGCACCGGCGCCAGCCTCTACCACGCCTGGGACGAGGACGGCCGGCTGCTCGGCGAGTCCGACGCCGCGACGACCGTCTCCTTCGACCGTCCGTACGCCGGCGCCGGCCTCCCTCTCCACGTCGGTCACGCCTACGACTTCATCCGCTGGGCCGAGCGCTACGGCTACGACCTCGCCTACGCCGACGCCCGCGACCTGCACTCCGGCCGCGTCGACCCCAGCCGCTACCGGGGGCTGGTCTTCCCGGGCCACGACGAGTACTGGTCGCCGCAGATGCGCCGTACCACCGAACTCGCCCGCGACACCGGCACCTCGCTGGTCTTCCTCTCCTCCAACACCATGTACTGGCAGGTGGAGCTGGGCCCGTCCCCGTCCGGTGTCCCCGACCGCCTCCTCACCTGCCGAAAACGCCGGGGCCCCGGCAAACCCGCACTGTGGCGCGAGATCGACCGCCCCGAGCAGCAGTTGATGGGCATCCAGTACGAGGGCCGGGTCCCCGAACCGCACCCCCTGGTCGTGCGTAACGCCGACCACTGGCTCTGGGACGCGACCGGCGCCCACGAGAACGACGAGCTGGCAGGCATGGTCGCCGGTGAGGCCGACCGTTACTTCCCGCGCACCCCGCTCCCCGAGCACCAGGGCCGCATCCTCCTCTCCCACTCCCCGTACCGGGACAGCGGCGACGCCGTCCGCCATCAGGAGACGTCCTTGTACCGGGCCCCCTCCGGTGCCTGGGTCTTCGCATCCGGAACGTTCGCCTGGTCCCCGGCCCTGGACCGGCCTGGCCACGTCGACACCCGGGTCCAGCGGGCCACCGCAAACCTCCTGGACCGCATCTGCAAACGCGACTGAGCCCAGTGAGCACAACCCCTGGCCAAGATCGGTTGCCCGGGTACGGGAGAATCGAGCCACTTGGACATCACCACGGGGAGGAACCGTGTCCGGATTCGTAGAAAAGCCCGAGCCGATCCAGGTTCCGGGCCTGGTGCATCTGCACACCGGCAAGGTGCGCGAGCTGTACCAGAACGAGGCGGGCGACCTCGTGATGGTCGCCAGCGACCGAACGTCCGCGTTCGACTGGGTGCTGCCGACGGAGATCCCCGACAAGGGGCGCGTCCTCACGCAGCTGTCCCTCTGGTGGTTCGACCAGCTCGCCGACCTGGTCCCGAACCACGTCCTGAGCACCGAACTCCCGCCGGGTGCCCCCGCCGACTGGGCGGGCCGCACCCTGATCTGCAAGTCGCTCAAGATGGTCCCGGTGGAGGCCGTGGCCCGCGGCTACCTCACCGGCTCAGGCCTCGCCGAGTACCGGGAGACCCGCACGGTCTGCGGCCTCGCCCTCCCGGAGGGTTTGGTCGACGGCTCGGAGCTGCCCGCGCCGATCTTCACCCCGGCCACCAAGGCCGCCGTCGGCGAGCACGACGAGAACGTGTCGTACGAGGAGGTCGCCCGCCAGGTCGGCGCGGAGACCGCCGCCCAGCTTCGGCAGACGACTCTCGCCGTGTACGGCCGCGCCCGGGACATCGCCCGTGACCGGGGCATCATCCTGGCCGACACCAAGTTCGAGTTCGGCTTCGAGGACGACACCCTGGTCCTCGCCGACGAGGTCCTCACCCCGGACTCGTCCCGCTTCTGGCCGGCCGACCTGTGGGAGCCGGGCCGTGCCCAGCAGTCCTTCGACAAGCAGTTCGTCCGCGACTGGCTGACCTCGGACGCCTCCGGCTGGGACCGCGCGAGCGAGCAGCCCCCGCCGCCGCTGCCCGAGGAGATCGTCGCCGCGACCCGCGCCAAGTACGTGGAGGCGTACGAGCGTCTGACGGGCACGAGCTGGCGTTAGTGCCGCGGCAGGCAACGTTCGCCCCGTCGCGACGCCCGGCACGCCCTCTCGCCGCACCGGCCGAAGACCCGAGTACATCCCAGTACGAGGGCCTTCGGGCGGCACGCCGAGAGCACGCACCGGACGCCGCCCCTTCACGGGCGAACGCTGCCTGCCGCAGCACTGGGGAAGACGAAGAAGGCCCCGGTCCAGTGGACCGGGGCCTTCTTTCCCGAGCGGACGACCAGGTTCGAACTGGCGACCTCAACCTTGGCAAGGTTGCGCTCTACCAACTGAGCTACGTCCGCGCTGCGCCGTGGCGCGAGGCCTACTATACCCAACCTCGCTCCCGTGCGAGACGCACCGCCGCGTGCCGGTTCTCCACCCCGAGCTTGGACACGGCCGACGACAGATAGTTCCGGACAGTCCCCTGGGACAGCGAGGCCCGCTCGGCGATCTCCGTGACGGGTGCCCCGTCGGCGGCGAGCTCCAGCACCTCGGCCTCCCGCGCGGTGAGCGGGGAGTCGCCGGAGGAGATCGCATCGGCCGCCAACTCCGGATCCACATAACGGTTCCCCGCGTGGACGGCCCGGATGATCTCCGCGAGCCGTTGTGCGCTGACGGTCTTGGGGACGAACCCGCGCACACCTGCCGCCAGTGCCCGCTTGAGATGCCCCGGCCGGCCGTGACCGGTCACGATCAGTACGCGGCAGTCCGGCAGTTCGGTCCGCAGCGATGTGGCGACCCTCACACCGTCCGCCCCCGGCATCTGCAGGTCCAGCACGGCCACATCCGGCTTGTGCGCCATCGCCATCGCCAGCGCCTCCGGACCGCTCGCCGCCTGCGCGACCACCACCAGGTCGTCCTCCAACGCCAGCAACGCGGCCAGCGCCCCCCGGATCAGATGCTCGTCGTCGGCCAGCAGCAGCCGCACGGGCCGCCCCGCCCTCGCCGGTGTGCCGGCTGCGCCGGTCATGACGTGCCCCCGGGAACGGCCGCGGCGGCCGAGCCCCGTGCGACCGTGCCGGACACCGGGACCGACTCCGCCCCCGGGTCCGAGGCGGCCCCCGGACCGGCCGGGCCCAGCGGCACCCGCGCCACCACCCGGAACGCCTCCCCGCCCACCGGCCCCGCCTCCAACGTCCCGTCCACGACCGCCAGCCGTTCCCGCAGCCCGGCGAGCCCGGACCCGGCGCCGACGGAACGGCCGGAGTCCTCCTGCGCACCCGCCGTCCGCATCCCGTCGTTCTCCACGGTCAGTACCACCTGCCCCTCGGTCACCTTCAGCATCACCGTGCACCGCAC
Organism: Streptomyces europaeiscabiei; assembly: GCF_036346855.1. Taxonomy (NCBI): domain Bacteria; kingdom Bacillati; phylum Actinomycetota; class Actinomycetes; order Kitasatosporales; family Streptomycetaceae; genus Streptomyces; species Streptomyces europaeiscabiei. The sequence goes on along the minus strand of NZ_CP107841.1, from coordinate 5,039,601 downwards.
GGCGTTCCCGTGCCGGAGCACGTTCGTCGTCCCTTCCCGCACCACCCAGGCGAGCGCGGACTGCACCTCCCCGGGCAGCCCGGCGGCCTCGGCGCCGTCGACCGAGCAGTCGATGCCGGCTGCCGCCAACACGCCCTGTGCACCGGCCAGTTCGACCCCGAGGTCGGCCTCCCGGTACCCCCGTACGACCTCCCGCACCTCGCGCTGCGAGTCGTGCGCGATCCGCTGGACCTCGATCATCTGCTCGACGGCCTCGGGCCGTTCCCGGCGGGCCAGCTGGACGGCCAGCTCGCTCTTGAGGGCGATGACCGCGAGGTTGCGGCCGATCACGTCGTGCAGGTCACGCCCGAAGCGGAGGCGCTCCTCGGCGACGGCGAGCCGGGCGCGGGTCTCGCGGGCGTCGGCGAGCTCGTAGACGGCGTCGAGGAGCCAGACGGAGAAGACGGCCGTGAAGGCCATGGCCCCGCCGCTGATCACCACGATCATCGACGTGATCAGCGCGTCGGCCACCGGGGCGCCCAGCAGGAGCATCAGCAGCGCGGAGCTCGCCGTGAAGCCGCCGACGATTCCCAGGACCCGCTTCCGGCCGCGGATGCCGAGCGTCACGTTACCGACGCCGAAGACCACCACGATGCCGAAGATGCCGGCGTTGTCGGCGACGTCCCCCGTCACGCCGTGGTCGGCGATCACGAAGGTGAGGACGGCGATCACCGCGGTCACGCCGGTGAGGACCCACAGCAGCCGTACGGGCTGGGCCCGTCGGCCGCGTGTCCAGTCGAGCGCCCGGGACGCGGTCACCACACAGGTCGCGGCGTGCGCGCTCACCAGGAGCAGCAGCAGCCAGCCGGCCGGCCGCCCCGGCCCCACCTCGGCGAAGGCGGGCAGTCCGGCCGCGAGGAGCTCGATCACCGCGAACATGTGGAACGACCACCGCGTGTACGTCTCCACCTTCGCCGGTGTGCTCTTCACCCGCCACCAGGTCCCCGGCCCCCGCATGGCTCAACTCCCCTCATCGGCGCGGTTCCCAGCGGAACCACCGCCGTACAGCAAACACCGCGATCACGGTCCAGGCCAGCGCGGTGGCGACGGCGCCCAGGGCGTCGTACGCGGACAGGTCGCCGGTCCAGCCGCCGCGCACCAGGGTGATGACCGGGGTGAGCGGCAGCAGTTCGAGGAAGGAGGCCAGGCGGTCCGGCAGCACTTCGAGCGGCACGGTGATGCCGGACCCGAGCAGCGACACGAACATCAGCGGCAGGCTGGTGACCTGCGCGCTCTCGGCGGTCCGGCTGAAGCTCGCGGTGACCGCCGCCAGCGCCACGCACAGCACGACACCCAGCAGCAGCCCCAGGACGGCCAGGTGCGGCGCGGACGGCGCCTTCATGTCCAGCAGGACCGTGCACCCGATCGCGACGAGCACGCACTGCGCCAGCGCGATGCCGGCGGCGGGCAGCGCGGCCCCCACCAGGATCTCCGGGTCGCGCAGTTCACCGGTCCGCAGCCGCTTCAGGACGAGTTCCTCGCGGCGTACGACGAAGATGTTGGTCAGGGCGGTGTAGACCGCGAAGAGCAGCGAGAAGCCGACGGCGGCGCAGAGCATGACCGTCCCGACGTCCAGTCCCGCCTCGTCGAGGTCCATCTCCCCCGTCGCCGACCGCACACTGAGCGGCAGCAGCAGCGGCACGAACAGCGCCGTGAACAGCGTGGCCCGGCTGCGCCCCAGCAGCGTCAGCTCGGCGCGGGCGAGCGCGGTCATCCGACTCCTGCGGGTCGTCCCGGCCGTGACGACGGGCGCCGCCCCGGCGCCCGTCGAGGCACCCGTACCCGTACCCGTACCCGTACCCGTGGTCGTGCTCATGCCGCCACCCCGTCCTTGCGCGATCCCTTGCCCGTACGCGATCCCTTGCCCGTACGACGTGACTCCTTGCCCGTACGTGAGCCCGTGTCCGTACGTGATTCCGTACCGGCACGCGTTGCCTCCGCCGACTCCCGGGCGATCCGCAGGAACGCCTCCTCCAGCGAGGCCGACCGCACCTCCAGGCGTCGGAGCTCGACCCGCGCCCGCTCGGCCCACAGCAGCAGTCCGGTGGCCGCCCGCTGGAGTTCGTTCGTGCGCAGCACCACCACGCGGTCGTGCTCCTCGTGCCCGGTGACGCCCAGTTCGCCCAGCGGCGGCAGGTCGCCCAGGAAGTACCCGGCGGGCAGTTCGAAGGAGATGCGGGACGGCTGGGAGGCGGTCACCTCGGCCGGGGTGCCGGTCGCGGCGACGGTGCCCTCGTGGAGGATGGCCAGCCGGTCGGCCAGGTCCTCCGCCTCCTCCAGGTAGTGCGTGGTGAGCAGCACGGTCGTACCCCCGTCGCGCAACTCTCGGACCAACTCCCACGTGTCCTGGCGGCCCTCCGCGTCGAGGCCGGTCGTCGGCTCGTCCAGGAAGAGGACCTCGGGCCGCCCGAGGAGCGCGAGCGCCAGGTCGAGGCGCCGCTTCTCGCCCCCGGACAACTGTTTGACCCGTACGTCGGCCCGCCGTCCGAGGCCGACGATCTCCAGTGCCTCCCCGACGGGCCGCGCCCCGCTGGTGCAGCCGGCCCACATCCGTACCGTCTCCGCGACGGTCAGCTCGGAGGGGAAGCCGCCTTCCTGCAGCATCACGCCGATGCGGGGGCGTACGGCCGCGCGCTCCCCGTGGGGGTCGTGACCGAGGACCCGCACCCGGCCGCCGGACGGCGGCGCGAGTCCCTCCAGCAGTTCGACCGTCGATGTCTTGCCCGCGCCGTTGGTGCCGAGGAGCGCGAAGAGTTCCCCCCGGCCGACGGAGAAGGTGATCCCCCGCACGGCCTCGAAACCGCCCCCGTACACGCGCCGCAGGTCGGTGACCTCGATCACGTTCTCGTGATCGTGAGTGCTCACGCCGTCGTGCCCGCTCGTTTTCATGTCTTCAGCGTCCCGGCGGCAGGGACCGGAGAGCAGTGCGCGGTGTCATCACTCGGCATGACAAATGTCAGACGCGGGGGCCTTGAACCCGGGAGTCGTGAACACAGGCGTCGGAACACGGGAGTCGGAACACGGGAGTCGGAACACGAAGAAGACCCCGGTCCATAGGACCGGGGTCTTCTTTCCCGAGCGGACGACCAGGTTCGAACTGGCGACCTCAACCTTGGCAAGGTTGCGCTCTACCAACTGAGCTACGTCCGCATTGCCTCCGACCGGCTCCCACCGATCGGCGCGAGGACTACTTTACCTGATCCACAACCGTGGTCGGTAAGTGATCCAGAGCGGGTGACAGGAATTGCACACTGCGCCTTCCCCCTGGAAGGGGGATGTTCTACTACTGAACTACACCCGCGTGACTCCGGTGAGCCGGGCCTTTCGGCCTTGCCCCTCGGCGTGCTCCAGACTCTAGCCGATCCGCCCGGGGGCAACGCAAGTCGGTTGTCCCCGGGGTCCAGATCGGGTCCAAGTCGGCCACCCCGGAAGCCCGCTGACGAACCCTGAGGACCGGCCGACGGAAGCGCGCCTACTGGGCCTCGGCGAACGCCTCGTAGACCCTCTTGGGGATCCGGCCGCGTGCGGGGACGTCCAGCTTGTTGGCCTGGGCCCAGGCGCGGACGGCCGCCGGGTCCGGGGCGACCTGGGTCTGCTTGTACGTCTGGCCCGACCTCGACCGCTTGCGGCCGGCGTCGACGTAGGGCGCGAGCGCCTTACGCAGTTTCTTGGCATTGGCTTCGTTCAGGTCGATCTCGTACGACTTGCCGTCGAGTCCGAAGGCGATCGTCTCCGCCGCTTCCGAGCCGTCGATGTCGTCGGAGAGAGTGACCACGACACGCTGCGCCACGAATATCGGTCCCTTCGTGCGACATCTCTCCGTCGACGTGCCCTGACGTCGGGAAGATGTCGGCTGTCCGGCTGTTATTTGGGCAAAGTATCGGCTATTGCCAATTCATTTGTACAGTGCCCGACATTACATTGTGAAGACAGACTTAATCCGCCCGCGTGTCCCTCGCGCAATAGGGATCCGGGATCTTTCCCGGAAGTTTTCGCGAGGGTGATCACTCGATACCGGATCGTGACCGCCGTCACCTGGAATCCCTGTAGTTTCCTACGAATCTACCCGCGTAGAAATTTTGTACGGGTAGTCTGAAGGAACCTGCTCAGCACCACACACCGGGAGTGCCAGTGGCACGCGTCGTAGTCGACGTCATGCTCAAGCCGGAGATCCTCGACCCCCAGGGCCAGGCGGTGCAGCGCGCGCTGCCGCGCCTCGGTTTCGAGGGCGTCTCCGACGTACGTCAGGGAAAGCGATTCGAACTGGAAGTTGACGGACCGGTGGACGACGCCGCGCTCGCCCGCATCCATGAACTGGCGGAATCGTTCCTCGCCAACACCGTGATCGAGGACTTCACCGTCAAGGTCGAGGAAGTCGCGGAGGCGGGAAAGTGACCGCTCGTATTGGCGTCGTCACCTTTCCCGGCAGCCTCGACGACCGGGACACGCAGCGTGCGATCAGGCTCGCCGGTGCCGAACCGGTCGCTCTCTGGCACAAGGACAAGGACCTCCACCAGGTCGACGCCGTGGTGCTGTGCGGCGGTTTTTCCTACGGTGACTATCTGCGGGCCGGGGCCATCGCGCGTTTCTCGCCGGTGATGGAGACGGTCATCGAGCAGGCGAAGGCCGGACTGCCGGTCCTCGGCATCTGCAACGGCTTCCAGATCCTCACCGAGGCCCATCTGCTCCCCGGCGCGATGCTCGGCAACGACCACCGCCACTTCATCTGCCGCGACCAGAAGCTGCGGGTGGAGAACGCGGAGACCGCCTGGACGACCGACTACACGGCCGGCCAGGAGATCCACATCCCGCTGAAGAACATGGACGGCCGGTACGTCGCCGACGAGCACACGCTCGACATGCTGGAGGCGGAGGGCCGGGTCGTCTTCCGCTACGTCGACTTCAACCCGAACGGCTCCCTCCGCGACATCGCCGGCATCTCGAACGAGGCCGGGAACGTCGTGGGCCTCATGCCCCACCCGGAGCACGCCGTGGAGCCGCTGATCGGCACCGGCCGCACCGACGGCCTCCCCTTCTTCACCTCGATCCTCAAGAAGCTGGTCAACGCATGAGCCGGACGCCTCTGGACACGGTCGAGCACGCGGCCGAGACCCCCGACGTCGAGCTGCCCTGGGCCGAACTGGGCCTGAAGAAGGACGAGTACGAGCGGGTCGTCGAGATCCTCGGCCGTCGGCCCACCGGTGCCGAGCTCGCCATGTACTCCGTCATGTGGTCCGAGCACTGCTCGTACAAGTCCTCCAAGGTCCACCTCCGCCAGTTCGGCGAGAAGGCCCCGCAGTCCGACGCACTGCTCGTCGGCATCGGCGAGAACGCCGGCGTCGTCGACGTCGGCCAGGGCTACGCGGTCACCTTCAAGGTCGAGTCGCACAACCACCCGTCGTACGTCGAGCCCTACCAGGGCGCGGCCACGGGTGTCGGCGGCATCGTCCGCGACATCATCGCCATGGGCGCCCGCCCGGTCGCCGTCGTCGACCCGCTCCGCTTCGGCGCGGCCGACCACCCCGACACCAAGCGCGTCCTCCCGGGCGTCGTCGCGGGCATCGGCGGCTACGGCAACTGCCTGGGCCTTCCGAACATCGGCGGCGAGGTCGTCTTCGACGCCTGCTACCAGGGCAACCCGCTGGTCAACGCCGGTGCCATCGGTGTCATGCGGCACGAGGACATCCACCTCGCGAAGGCTTCCGGCGCCGGCAACAAGGTCATCCTCTACGGGGCCCGTACCGGCGGTGACGGCATCGGCGGCGCCTCCATCCTCGCCTCCGAGACCTTCGACGACGCCAAGCCCTCCAAGCGTCCCGCCGTCCAGGTCGGCGACCCCTTCCAGGAGAAGCTCCTCATCGAGTGCACCCTGGAGGCGTTCAAGGAGAAGCTGGTCGTCGGCATCCAGGACCTCGGCGCGGCAGGCCTGTCCTGCGCCACGTCCGAGCTGGCGTCGAACGGCTCCGGCGGCATGCGCGTGACCCTGGACGACGTCCCGCTCCGCGACTCGACGCTCTCTCCCGAGGAAATCCTCATGAGCGAGTCGCAGGAACGCATGTGCGCGGTCGTCGAGCCGGAGAAGGTCGACCGCTTCCTCGCGATCTGCGACAAGTGGGACGTCATCGCCACGGTCATCGGCGAGGTCACCGACGGCGACCGCCTGGAGATCTTCTGGCACGGCGGCAAGATCGTCGACGTCGACCCGCGCACGGTCGCGCACGACGGCCCGGTCTACGAGCGCCCGTACGCCCGCCCCGACTGGCAGGACGCCCTCCAGGCGGACGACGCGAACAAGCTGCCCAGGCCCGCGACTTCGGAAGAACTGAAGCAGCAGGTCCTGGCGCTGGTGGCGTCCCCGAACCAGGCCTCCAAGTCCTGGATCACCTCCCAGTACGACCACTTCGTGCAGGGCAACACGGTCCTCGCCCAGCCCGAGGACTCGGGCATGATCCGCGTCGACGAGTCGACCGGCCTGGGCGTCGCCATCGCCACGGACGGCAACGGCCGCTACGCGAAGCTGGACCCGTACCACGGCGCCCAGCTGGCCCTGGCGGAGGCGTACCGCAACGTCGCCACCACCGGTGCCAAGCCTCTCGCCGTCTCCGACTGCCTGAACTTCGGCTCGCCCGAGGACCCGGCGGTCATGTGGCAGTTCGCGGAGGCCGTGCGCGGTCTCGCGGACGGCTGCCTGCAGCTGGGCACCCCGGTGACCGGCGGCAACGTCTCCCTCTACAACCAGACGGGCGAGGTGGCCATCCACCCCACCCCGGTGGTCGCTGTCCTCGGCGTGATCGACGACGTCGCCCGCCGCACGCCGGTCGCCTTCCAGGAGGAGGGCCAGCTGCTCTACCTGCTCGGCGACACCCGTGAGGAGTTCGGCGGCTCGGCCTGGTCCCAGGTCGTCCACGACCACCTCGGCGGTCTGCCCCCGCAGGTCGACCTGGAGCGCGAGCGCCTGCTGGCCGAGATCCTGATCTCCGCGTCCCGCGACGGCATGATCGACTCCGCGCACGACCTCTCCGACGGCGGCCTGATCCAGGCGGTCGTGGAGTCGGCCCTGCTCGGCGGCAAGGGCGCGCGCCTGATCGTCCCGGACGGCCTGGACGCGTTCACCTTCCTCCTCTCGGAGTCGGCCGGCCGCGCCGTCGTGGCCGTCCCCCGCTCCGAGGAACTCCGCTTCAACGACATGTGCGGCGCGCGGGGCCTGCCGGCCACGCGCATCGGTGTCGTCGACGGCGACTCGGTGGAGATCCAGGGCGAGTTCACCCTCCCCCTGGAGGAGCTGCGCACGGCCCACGAGGCCACGATCCCGGCGCTGCTGGCGTAGTCCCCCGTACACGACGAAGCCCCGCCCGGATCGACATGTCCGGGCGGGGCTTCTCGGTCTCGGGTCAGCGGACGTACGTCTTGAGGATCTCCGTGTCCAGTTCGATGTTCATCGGGCCGGGGATGCGGACCTTCTCGCCGAACTTCGCGGTGTGTACGTCGCGGTAACCGCCGACGTGCCGGTCAGGGCCGCTGTGCACGGTGACGGTGCACGAGTCCCGGTCGATCAGCAAATACAGAGGGATCCCGGACTGCCCGTACGCCGCAGGCTTCTCGTGGCGGTCCCGCCGGTCGGTGTCGGAGTCGTACGAGGTGACCTCGACGACCATGAGGGCACCCTCGGGGTCGGCCCACTCGCCGTGCCCCGCGAAGTGGGCCTCGGGAGTGACCACGGCATCCGGTTTCGCCCTGCCCCCTCGATAGGACTCCACCCTGAGCCCTCGGCCCTGATACAGATCCAGGTCGGGCCTGGACTGCATACAGCGCCGTGCAAGCCACGTCACGATCGTGTCGTGGTCTCCGTCCGCCACCGCTTTGACTCCGATCCGTCCGTTGATGAACTCCAACGTGACGGTCTCGGGAGCGGCGGAAGCGATCGTTTCGAACTCCTCCACCGACATCTGAGACGTGCGCTCGGCCATAACCGTCATGTTGCCCCCCTTTCCGGGCGAAGGCCAGTGTCGCCAGCGGGCGTCGGGGCGGGGCGCACTTCGCCGTCGACCACACTTTCGAGTGACCGGGAGTCCACGCAGGCGCGGCCGCATACGCTCAGCCCATGCCGCCCGCCAGGAAACGCCCCCGCGCCTACGACCCCGCCAAGACCCGCAAGGCCGTCCTGGCCCAGTTCGGGCACGTACGGGAGGCGATGGGCGTCCTCACCCAGGAACAGCTCGCGCTGCCGACCCGGCTCGGGGAGTGGACCGTACGGGACCTGGCCGCACACCTCACCATGGCTGTGGAGAGCGTCAACCGGGCCCTGGACCTGCCCGAGCCCCCGAAGGCCGAGCTGAACCCCCTGGACTACGCCTCCGCCACCGCTGCGTACGCCGGTGCCATCGCCGAGGGCAGCCACGACCTGGCCGAGGCCCACCCCGACGTCGTCGCCCTCTACGCGGGGGTGGAGCAGCGGATCACCGAGGGGCTCGCGGCCGCTCCGCGCGACCGGGTCGTCGACACCCGCGCCGGCGGCATGGCGCTCGACGACTACCTCCTCACCCGCACCATCGAGCTCGTCGTCCACACCGACGACCTGAACGACGCCGTCCCCGGTCTCGACATCCTGTACGACCGGCACGCCCTGGCCACCTGCGTCCGGCTGCTCGCCGACACCCTCGCTGCGCGGGCGCCCGGCGGTTCGACGGAGGTGCGGATCCCGCCGTACGCCGTCGTGCAGTGCGTGGAGGGGCCCAGGCACACCCGGGGCACCCCGCCGAACGTCGTCGAGACCGACCCGCTGACCTGGATCCGTCTCGCCACCGGCCGCCTGGAGTGGGCCGCCGCCCTGGACGAGGCGAAGGTCGGCGCGAGCGGGGAGCGGGCCGACCTGAGCGCCCTGCTGCCCCTGATGAGCTGATCCGGACCCGGAAATCCCGGTGGAACCGCCCACTCACCTCACCCGTCCCACCGCCATGGACAAGCGACTGCGACTGACCCTCACCGCCCTGGCCGTGCTTCCGCTTCCGCTGCTCGCGGCCTGTGGTTCCGAGTCGGCCGGCGACTCCGGCAGCGGCAACGTCGGCTCGAACACGACGAAGGCCTCGGTCACCGGGGTCCGCTGGAAGGTCGACAGCCTCACCGTGGGCGGGAAGACCGAACAGGCCCCCGACAGCGCCTATCTGAAGATCGCCGACGACGGCGAGGTCAACGGCAACTACGGCTGCAACACCTTCGGCTCGACCGCCGCCTTCGACGACGACGGCATCGACTTCGAGGCGGGCCGGTCCACCGAGATGGCCTGCGGCGACGCCCCGATGAAATTCGAGGAGAGCTTCGCCCGCACGCTCGACACCGGGAGGTTCACGGCCGAGACCGCCGACGGCGGGCTCACCCTCACCACGGGTGACGGGGACTCCGTCAAGCTGACGGAGGAGAAGTCCGCCGAGCTGTACGGCACCAAGTGGCGAATCGATTCCCTCATGGACCACGACGTCGCCACCTCGCTCCCCGAGGCCGCGCAGGGCAAGGCCTGGTTCACCCTCGACAAGAAGGCCGGGACGCTCAGCGGGAGCGTCGGCTGCAACGACATCTCCGCGAAGGCGACGGTGAGCGAGGACCGGATCACTCTCGGCAATCCGCGGACGACCCGCAAGATGTGCTCCGACTCACTCATGGCCGCCGAGCGGAGCCTCCTGGACCTTTTCAAGGGCACGGTGGAGTATCGGATCGATCACCGCAGTATCACGCTGACCAGCGAAAACGACGAGGGTATCGGTGCCGTCGCCGACAAGTGACGGGTGAGGGGCCGCAGTCGGGAACCGGGGCGGGCGAGATCAGCGGATTCGGACCGGTGCGCGATCTCGCCTACACTCGGTGGCGTGCCACGTGGTGACGGACGACTCAACCACGACCTTCTCCCCGGTGAGAAAGGCCCCCAGGACGCGTGTGGCGTCTTCGGTGTCTGGGCCCCGGGCGAAGAGGTCGCGAAGCTCACTTACTTCGGGCTCTACGCCCTCCAGCATCGGGGCCAGGAATCCGCGGGTATCGCGGTCAGCAACGGCTCCCAGATCCTCGTCTTCAAGGACATGGGCCTCGTTTCCCAGGTCTTCGACGAGACCTCGCTCGGTTCGCTCCAGGGTCACATCGCGGTCGGTCACGCCCGCTACTCGACCACCGGTGCCTCCGTGTGGGAGAACGCCCAGCCCACCTTCCGTGCCACCGCGCACGGCTCCATCGCGCTCGGCCACAACGGCAACCTGGTCAATACCGCCCAGCTCGCCGAGATGGTCGCCGACCTGCCCAAGCAGGAGGGCCGTACGCCGCGTGTGGCGGCCACCAACGACACCGACCTGCTCACCGCGCTCCTGGCGGCCCAGGTCGACGAGGACGGCAAGCCGCTGACCATCGAGGAGGCCGCCCACACGGTCCTCCCGCAGGTGCTCGGCGCCTTCTCCCTCGTCTTCATGAACGAGCACACCCTCTATGCGGCGCGTGACCCGCAGGGCATCCGCCCGCTGGTCCTCGGCCGCCTGGAGCGCGGCTGGGTTGTCGCCTCCGAGTCCGCCGCCCTCGACATCTGCGGCGCCGCCTATGTCCGCGAGATCGAGCCGGGCGAGTTCATCGCCATCGACGAGAACGGTCTGCGCAGCTCCCGCTTCGCGGAAGCGAAGCCCAAGGGCTGCGTCTTCGAGTACGTCTATCTGGCCCGCCCGGACACCGACATCGCCGGCCGGAACGTGTACCTCTCCCGCGTGGAGATGGGCCGCAAGCTCGCCAAGGAAGCCCCCGTCGAGGCCGATCTGGTCATAGCGACCCCGGAGTCCGGCACCCCGGCCGCCATCGGCTACGCCGAGGCCTCGGGCATCCCGTTCGGTGCGGGTCTGGTGAAGAACGCGTACGTCGGACGTACGTTCATCCAGCCCTCCCAGACGATCCGCCAGCTCGGCATCCGTCTGAAGCTGAATCCGCTGAAGGAAGTCATCAAGGGCAAGCGCCTGGTGGTCGTCGACGACTCGATCGTCCGCGGCAACACCCAGCGCGCCCTGGTCCGGATGCTCCGCGAGGCGGGCGCGGCGGAGGTCCACATCCGGATCTCCTCGCCGCCCGTGAAGTGGCCCTGCTTCTTCGGCATCGACTTCGCCACCCGCGCCGAGCTCATCGCCAACGGCATGACCATCGACGAGATCGGCACCTCGCTGGGCGCCGACTCACTCTCGTACATCTCCCTCGAAGGCATGATCGAGGCGACCACCATCGCCAAGCCGAACCTCTGCCGTGCCTGCTTCGACGGTGAGTACCCGATGGACCTGCCGGACCCCGAGCTGCTCGGCAAGCGGCTCCTGGAGACCGAGCTGGCGGCGGGCCCCGCCGCCACGGCCGCGGCCGACGCGATCCGTCGCCCGTAAGACTGCCCGTAGACAGCCGGTAACACCTGCTTACCTGCCGCAGTACGACACGAAAGTTCTCACCGTCATGTCTGAGACAACTGGTGCCAGCTACGCAGCCGCGGGCGTCGACATCGAGGCGGGCGACCGCGCCGTAGAGCTGATGAAGGAGTGGGTGAAGAAGACGCAGCGCCCCGAGGTCCTCGGCGGCCTCGGCGGCTTCGCCGGCCTCTTCGACGCCTCCGCCCTCAAGCGCTTCGAGCGCCCGCTGCTCGCCTCCGCCACGGACGGCGTCGGCACGAAGGTCGACATCGCCCGGCAGCTCGGCGTTTACGACACCATCGGCCACGACCTGGTCGCGATGGTGATGGACGACATCGTGGTCTGCGGCGCCGAACCGCTGTTCATGACCGACTACATCTGCGTCGGCAAGGTCCACCCCGAGCGGGTCGCCGCCATCGTCAAGGGCATCGCCGAGGGCTGTGTCCTGGCCGGCTGCGCCCTCGTCGGCGGCGAGACCGCCGAGCACCCCGGCCTCCTCGGCCCGGACGACTTCGACGTCGCCGGCGCCGGCACGGGCGTCGTCGAGGCGGAGCACCTGCTCGGCCCGGATCGTATCCGTACGGGTGACGCGGTGATCGCCATGGCGGCCTCCGGCCTTCACTCGAACGGGTACTCGCTGGTCCGCCACGTCCTCCTGAACCAGGCCGGTCTCTCCCTGGACGCCGAGATCGCCGAACTCGGCCGCACCCTCGGCGCGGAGCTCCTGGAGCCCACCAAGATCTACTCGCTGGACTGTCTGGCCCTCACCCGCACCACCGAGGTCCACGCCTTCAGCCATGTCACCGGCGGCGGTCTCGCGGCCAACCTGGCCCGTGTGATCCCCGACACCCTCCACGCCACGGTGGACCGCTCCACCTGGACCCCGGCCCCGATCTTCGACCTGGTCGGCAGAACGGGCCAGGTCGAGCGTCTGGAGCTGGAGAAGACCCTGAACATGGGCGTGGGCATGATCGCCATCGTCCCCCAGGAGTCCGCGGACGTCGCCCTGACGACCCTGGCCGACCGCGGCGTCGATGCCTGGGTGGCGGGAGAGATCACGGATCGTGCCGACCACACGACAGGCGCGGAACTGGTGGGCGACTACGCGCGCGACTAGAACACCGAAACGCCCCTTGGACGGCATGGCCGCCCAAGGGGCACGGGGAACCGCGCGACCAGCCACAACGCATCCGCACGCACCCCCACACAGAGGGCCTCTGCCCACTGGGTGCCGGTAATCGGAGCGAGGCAGCACGAAGCCCGGTCCGGCGGTGGAAACCCACCAGGACCGGGCAAGCGCAGCGGTACGGAGTCAAGCCCCGCGACGATGCGACGCAGGACCGGACTCCTCGTCCTCGTCCTCATCGTCGTCGTTGTAGAGATCCGCGTACTGGGAGTACGGGTCGTCGTCGTCTTCGTCATCTTCGAACGGCTCGCCATTCGGCGGCTGGCTCGAAGTCGAAGCGCCCAGCTCATTGGCCAGACGCGAAAGATCAGTACCGCCGCTGCTGTACTTCAGCTGGCGGGCGACCTTCGTCTGCTTGGCCTTTGCCCGGCCGCGCCCCATGGCTCGACCCCCTCGGATACGGGGCTCGGTGGCCCCAGAGTCTTGACACGCGTTCATGATCTAGAACGGACTCTCCGTGGAGAGACCGGTCCGTAGGGCTTCCACGGTACCTGAGCCCACGCCCATACGGTACGTCGCCCGCAGGACGTGCCCGTGCCCAGAACCTGCGAGGAGCCCTTTCCCCGCTGGTCAACGGTGATTTTAACCGTTTCTGGGCGAGCGACCCGCCGACGGAAGTGAGAGTTCTCTCTAAAGCCGCCGACGGGTACCGGCCGACGCCGTACGAACACCGCATGAGGGTCGTACGGCGCGTCCGCCGAGACTCAGCGACCGCGTGCCGCGACCGCCTCGTGCATCCGCTGCTCGGCGATCCGGTCGGCCGCGGCAGCCGGCGGAATGCCATCCGTCTTCGCACGTGCGAAGATTGCCAGCGTGGTGTCGAAGATCTTCGCGGCCTTCGCCCTGCACCGCTCGAAGTCGAACCCGTGGAGCTCGTCGGCGACCTGGACGACCCCGCCGGCGTTCACCACGTAGTCCGGTGCGTAGAGGATCCCGCGGTCGGCGAGGTCCTTCTCGACACCGGGGTGCGCGAGCTGGTTGTTGGCCGCGCCGCACACCACCTTGGCGGTGAGCACGGGCACGGAGCGGTCGTCGAGAGCCCCGCCGAGCGCGCAGGGCGCGTAGACGTCGAGCCCCTCGGTCCGGATGAGCGCGTCCGTGTGCGGGACCGCGGTGACCCCCTCCGGATGCCGGTCGAGGATCCGCCGTACGGCGTCCTCGCGCACGTCCGTGATCACGATCTCGGCGCCCTCCGTGAGCAGATGCGTCACGAGGTGGTGGCCGACCTTGCCGACGCCCGCGATGCCGACTCTGCGGCCCCGCAGCGACGGATCGCCCCACACGTGCTGGGCGGAGGCCCGCATGCCCTGGTAGACGCCGAAGGCGGTCAGGACGGACGAGTCGCCCGCGCCGCCGTTCTCGGGGGAGCGGCCCGTCGTCCAGCGGCACTCGCGTGCCACGACGTCCATGTCGGCGACGTAGGTGCCGACGTCGCACGCGGTGACGTACCGGCCGCCCAGCGAGGCCACGAACCGTCCGTAGGCGAGCAGCAGCTCCTCGCTCTTGATCCGGTCGGGGTCGCCGATGATCACGGCCTTGCCGCCGCCGTGGTCGAGACCGGCCATGGCGTTCTTGTACGACATCCCGCGCGCGAGGTTCAGCGCGTCGGAGACGGCCTCCGCCTCGGTCGCGTACGGGTAGAAGCGCGTGCCGCCGAGAGCGGGGCCCAGCGCGGTGGAATGGATGGCGATGACGGCCTTGAGGCCGCTGGCCCGGTCCTGGCAGAGCACGACTTGCTCGTGACCGCCCTGGTCCGACTGGAACAGGGTGTGCAGGACGCCGTCAGATACATCGGTCACGGTGGTGACTCCTGGGTAAGAAGCGGCGGTTGCTGACAGGTCCCCGTATGGGTGGCGGGGACTGTGAGCATGAGATTAGAGCCTGCGTCCGCCGTACAGCGGCGCAGCCTCAGGATCACCCCACTCCCGGAGTACGGACGTGGTGCGATCCGCACAGTTTTCCGGCCCGCCCGTGTGCGGGTTCGGCAGGTTTCCCCGGTGGCAGCCGGGGGAGGGAGCAGGCGTGCCCAAGGTGTCCTCGGTGATCGTCCCGTACGCGTCCTACCTCCGCGTGTATGAGCCGTTGGCGGCCTTCGCCGAGCCGGAGCGCGGCCACTGGACCCGCTACGCCAGGCGCACCGACCGCCCCTCGTACCAGGACGAGCTGCGTCGCTCGCTGGCCGACCTGCTGCCGACCCCGCCCGTCCCGGTGCCGGTGCACGAGAGCGGCGACGCCTTCGTGCTGGACGTCGACGGGGTGGTCTGCGTCTGCCCCTGGCGGACCCGGCTGCGCGGCTGGCAGGCGCTCGGCGACCTGGCCGAGGAACTGCCGGTCCCGGTCCTGGACGCGGTGCTGCCGCCCCTGGTGCGGCACCAGGCGAGCCAGGACTACGAGCGGTGGATGGCCGGCAACCCCGACGCCCGCCCGTGGATCCGTACGGCGACCTGGCAGGTGCCGCTGAACTGGTTCGTCCTCGTCTCGGACGACGAGCGCACCTACGAGAAGGGTTCGGGCGAGAGCTCGCCGGTGCTTCGCTATCGCACTCCCATGGTGCAGGCCCGGCGGCGCGTGGCGCGCGGGCTGCGGACCCTGCGCGACACCATCGACGAGGGGCCGCTCATCGACGGCCTGATCGACGTGGGCCGCTGGCTGGAGGAGTTCCACCCGCGCTCGCTCGTCGAGCTGGACTACGGCGGCCTCGTGCACGTCCTGCCCGCCGCCGAGCTGGACGGCGACCACTCCGCCGCCGACGCCGCCGAGGGCATCGAGGCACTCCGCGACGGGGACGGTCTCGCCGCCGGGGAGGCGTACGGGCGGCTGGTCGAGCGCTGGCGGGCGGTGCGGGACCGGCGCTCGGCGAACTGAACCGGGCCGAACCGGTTGAACCGACTCAACCTCTCGGCCGTACTTGTGACTTGTGGGGCCAGTGGGAAAAGGCTTTCCATGAAGGCCGAACCATGGTGAACTGTCCACCCTTGACCCAAGCTTGACGCAACGCAGTTTCATGCGGGGCGTCGGTGGGGGGACGTAGGTCCCGATCCGGGCTTTTGCGTCAAGAAGCCGCCAAGCGTGACGGATTGCACTTACGCGGGCCTTGCCTCTTACGCACCTCCTCGTGTCAAAATAGGACAAGGAGCCCGGGGGAGGCTCCTTCTGCCCACGTATGGGTGGAATCTCAGCATTGCACGCTAATGGGGGGTCCCGTGACTCCTGCACGCCGCTGTGACTGATCGTCACAGCGGCGTGACTGTCCGCTATGGCATGGTCCATCGGCATCCGTCGCTGATGAACACCTGGGAGGGCAATTCCATCGGTTTGGCCGACGTGGCTGGACGGATGGTGTAGTTGTAGTGCCGAGGACAAGCCGTTCGTCCTATAACCGACTCGACTCGCGTCCGCCATTTCGGGCAACGCGGGTCAAGGTGCAGAATTTAGAGGAAAGAACCGAGAAGGTTCGGTTCTCCCGAGGAGGCCGCTCATGACCGCTCGCACCCCTGATGCCGAGCCGCTGCTGACCCCGGCTGAGGTCGCCACCATGTTCCGTGTCGACCCCAAGACGGTCACGCGGTGGGCGAAGGCCGGCAAGCTCACGTCCATCCGTACGCTCGGCGGACACCGCCGTTACCGCGAGGCTGAGGTCCGCGCACTGCTCGCGGGCATTCCGCAGCAGCGCAGCGAGGCCTGAACCCTCGTTTGACAGGGCATTTCGGCTGGTCCCCCAATCGGCCGGGAGCCTGGAAACACCGCTCAAGCAGCTCCGAACGACGCGGGTTCTGCCCCAACAGATCCCACGCCCGAGCCACACAGAACTTTCCGGGAGGCCCCAGGCCCCCTGGGCATCGTCAGGCAAGCAACAAGGGTGCGTCGTAGATCGCGCTGGACTCCGCCGGGTCCAGCGCGATCTTTTTTTGTGCCCTGGACCGGGGGTTCGGGTCCGGATGCGAAGGGTTGTGCGCGGGCTTGTCGGACTCTGGGGAGGGCTGTCGGATCTCCTGTGCAGGGCCTCAGGGGGTGGTGCAATTGCACATATTAAATTGACCAGTTGTATGAGGCCTGTAAGAGACGGCGTTCCGGAAACTCATACCGTGACACCCGTCACATGTCGGGATCCTTGTCGCCCCTGCACCATCTGCGGTACTGAGGCCAGGAGTTGAGCGGGGCGAGCCCTAGCCGAGTGTGTTCCCTGCGGGACGCGTCTCACGCCTTGGAGGGCGTCTCCTCCTCCGCGTTCCCCTCCGCGCCCTCCTCGCCGCCCGCCCCGTGCTCCGTCGCCAGCCGCAGCAGGCGGTGGCAGATCGGGCAGTGGCGGGTGAGGTGGCGGTACGAGGAGGCGGCCGACAGGTGAGCACGGAGCAATGCGCGGGTCTCGTGCCGAGCGGACGCCGCCATACGCCACCTCCGGGGTCTCTGGGCCCTGAATCTGAGGTACCGGCGGAATGTGACGCCGTCAACCCTCACCGCGCGGATGGGGCCGCCGCAGGCAGCCCCTCAGGGGTGCGGGGGGCTACGCGACCAGCCACACCCGCCCCGTGCGCCCAACAGCCCCAATCCCCGAGCTCTTGGGTGTAGGTGGGGTCGAAGGGGCGGCAGCCCCGGGGCGGGATGGGTGAGGGTGGCGGGGGCGAGAAGAGCCGCCGCACACGACAAGAGGCCCGCATCCTCACCGGATGCGGGCCTCTTGCAATCGTGCGGTCCTGACGGGATTTGAACCCGCGGCCTCCACCTTGACAGGGTGGCGAGCACTCCAAACTGCTCCACAGGACCAGGTTTCGCAGTCCGCGCCTTGTTGCCGCGCTGGCCTGCGAGAAGAGACTGTACAGGAGCGGGACCCCACGGTCGAACTCACCCGGAGTGAGCGGCCCGTTACGGAACGGCGGCGTCGATCGCCTTCACGATCCGCTTGTCGGAGACGGGGTAGGCCGTACCGAGGGCGTGCGCGAAGTAGCTGACACGCAGTTCCTCGATCATCCAGCGGATCTCCAGGACGGACGAGGGGACGGGCCGGCCCCGGGGCAGCTGTTCCAGCAGCCAGGCGTACTCGTCACGCATCTCGTGGACCTTCTCCATGCGGGCCGTGTCCCGCTGGACGCCGGTCGGCATCTGCTGCAGCCGCCGGTCGGCCGCCACCAGATAGCGCATCAGGTCCGGCAGCCGGCGCAGCCCCGCCTCCGTGACGAACCCGGGCTTCACGAGGGCGTCCAGCTGCCCCCGTACGTCGGCGAGGTTGGCGAGGAGGGCCGGGCTGCGGGTGGACTTCAGGCGGCGCTCACAGGCCTGCCAGGCGGCCAGCACCTGCTGCACCTGGCCGACCGTACGGACCGTCGTGTCGACGATCTCGGCGCGCACCTTGTCGTACAGCTTGCGGTACGACGACTCGTCCCACGCCGGTCCGCCGAATTCGGCGATCAGCCGGTCGGCCGCCGCCATCGCGCAGTCGTCGAACAGCGCCTGGATCGAACCGTGCGGATTCGCGGACAGCGCCAGCTTCTGCGCGTTCGTCAGCTTTTCGGAAGCGAACTTCGCGGGGTTGACCGGGATGTTGCGGAGGATGAGCCTGCGGGTGCCCTTCCACATCGCCTCGGTCTGCTCGGCCTCGGTGTCGAAGAGGCGTACGGAGACGGTGTTCGCCGTCGGTCCGTCGGCCGCGTCGTCGACGAGTGCCGGATACGCCTTCACCGGCTGCCCGGCCCGGCGGGTCTCGAAGACGCGGGTGAGCGAGCCGATCGTCCAGTCCGTGAGGCCCTTGCGCTCCAGGGACTCGCCGCCCTCGCGCTCGGCGGTGGCCGCGGCAGCCTGGGAGAGGGCCTGGCGCGCCTTCGGCTTCAGCCGCAGCCGCAGCGCCTCCAGGTTCTTGTCCTCGGCGAGGTTCCGGCGCCGTTCGTCGACGATCCGGAAGGTGATCTTCAGGTGGTCGGGGACCCGGGACCAGTCGAAGTCCTCGGGCGTCACCGGCACGCCCACCATGCGCTTCAGCTCGCGGGCCATCGTCACCGGCAGCGGCTCCTGCAGGGGGACCGCCCGGTCCAGGAAGCGCTGCGCGAAGTTCGGCGCCGGCACGTAGTTCCTGCGGATCGGCTTCGGGAGGGAACGGATCAGCTCCGTCACGACCTCCTCCCGCAGACCCGGGATCTGCCAGTCGAAGCCCTCGTCCGTGACCTGGTTGAGGACATGGAGGGGGACGTGGACCGTCACGCCGTCCGCGTCGGTGCCCGGCTCGAACTGGTACGTGACACGGAACTTGAGCTGCCCCTGGCGCCAGGAGTCCGGGTAGTCGGCCTTCGTGACCGCCTCCGCCGACTCCCGGATGAGCATCTCCCGCTCGAAGTCCAGGTAGTCGGGCTGCTCATGGCGCTTGTGCTTCCACCAGGAGTCGAAGTGGGCGCCGGAGACGACATGTTCGGGGACCCGCTGGTCGTAGAAGTCGAAGAGGGTGTCGTCGTCGACCACGATGTCCCGGCGTCGGGCCCGGTGCTCCAGCTCCTCGACCTCGCTGAGGAGCCTGCGGTTGTCGGCGAAGAACTTGTGGTGCGTCCGCCAGTCGCCCTCGACGAGCGCGTTGCGGATGAACAGCTCGCGGCTGGCCTCCGCGTCGATCCGGCCGTAGTTGATCTTCCGCTGGGCGACGATCGGTACGCCGTACAGCGTGACCTTCTCGTACGCCATCACGGCCGCCTGGTCCTTCTCCCAGTGCGGCTCGCTGTACGTCCGCTTGAGGAGGTGCTCGGCGAGCGGTTCGACCCACTCCGGCTCGATCCTCGCGTTGACGCGCGCCCAGAGGCGGCTCGTCTCCACCAGTTCCGCCGACATCACGAAGCGCGGGGGCTTCTTGAAGAGGGCCGAGCCCGGGAAGATCGCGAACTTGGCGTTCCGGGCGCCCAGGTACTCGTTCTTCCCCGTGCTTCTCCCGGTCTCCCCTCCGGCGTCCTTCACGTCCTTCATGCCGATGTGGGAGAGCAGGCCGGCGAGGAGGGAGAGATGGATGTGCTGCTCGGGTGCGTCGTCCTCGCTCGGATGGATGTCCATCTGCTTGGCGACCGTGCGCAGCTGGCTGTAGATGTCCTGCCATTCGCGGATCCGCAGGAAGTTCAGGTACTCCTGCTTGCACATCCGGCGGAAGGACGACGAGCCGCGTTCCTTCTGCTGCTCGCGGACGTACCGCCACAGGTTGAGGTAGGCGAGGAAGTCGCTCGTCTCGTCCTTGAAGCGGGCGTGCTGCTGGTCCGCCTGGGCCTGCTTGTCGGCGGGGCGCTCGCGCGGGTCCTGGATGGAGAGCGCGGCGGCGATCACCATGACCTCGCGGGCACAGCCGTTCTTGTCGGCCTCGACGACCATGCGGGCCAGCCGCGGGTCGACGGGCAGCTGGGAGAGCTTGCGGCCCATCGGGGTCAGTCGCTTGCGCAGGTCCTTCTGCGCCGGGTCGAGCGCGCCGAGCTCCTGGAGGAGCTGGACGCCGTCGCGGATGTTGCGGTGGTCCGGCGGGTCGATGAAGGGGAACTTCTCGATGTCACCGAGGCCGGCCGCGGTCATCTGGAGGATGACGGAGGCGAGGTTCGTACGGAGGATCTCGGCGTCCGTGAACTCGGGGCGCGCCTCGAAGTCGTCCTCGGAGTAGAGGCGGATGCAGACGCCGTCGGACGTACGGCCGCAGCGGCCCTTGCGCTGGTTGGCGCTGGCCTGGGAGATCGCCTCGATCGGGAGCCGCTGGACCTTGGTGCGGTGGCTGTAGCGGCTGATGCGGGCGAAGCCCGGGTCGATGACGTACTTGATGCCGGGGACCGTGAGGGAGGTCTCGGCGACGTTCGTGGCCAGAACGATCCTGCGGCCCGTGTGCGGCTGGAAGACCCGGTGCTGCTCGGCGTGCGAGAGCCGGGCGTACAGGGGCAGTACCTCCGTGAAGCGGTACTGCTTC
The DNA here is from genome assembly GCF_036346855.1 of Streptomyces europaeiscabiei. Classification (NCBI taxonomy): domain Bacteria; kingdom Bacillati; phylum Actinomycetota; class Actinomycetes; order Kitasatosporales; family Streptomycetaceae; genus Streptomyces; species Streptomyces europaeiscabiei. The sequence goes on along the minus strand of NZ_CP107841.1, from coordinate 5,019,059 downwards.
TTGATCAGCGCGTCGGCGGTGTCGCGGATCTCCCGCTCCCCGGAGAGGAAGACGAGGATGTCGCCCTTGCCCTCCCCCTGAAGCTCCTCGACCGCGTCGCAGATCGCGGTGATCTGGTCGCGGTCGGCGTCGTCGCCCTCCTCCTCAAGGAGGGGGCGATAGCGCACCTCCACCGGGTACGTACGGCCGCTGACCTCGACGATCGGGGCGTCGCCGAAGTGCCGGGAGAAGCGCTCGGGGTCGATGGTCGCGGAGGTGATGACGACCTTGAGGTCGGGGCGTCTGGGCAGCAGCTGGGCCAGGTAGCCCAGCAGGAAGTCGATGTTGAGGGACCGCTCGTGGGCCTCGTCGATGATGATCGTGTCGTAGGCGCGCAGCTCGCCGTCCGTCTGGATCTCGGCGAGCAGGATGCCGTCCGTCATCAGCTTGACGAAGGTCGCGTCCGGGTTCACCTGGTCGGTGAAGCGGACCTTCCAGCCCACGGCCTCACCGAGAGGGGTCCGCAGCTCCTCCGCCACGCGCTCGGCGACCGTACGGGCGGCGATACGACGGGGCTGCGTATGCCCGATCATGCCGCGGACGCCGCGCCCCAGCTCGATACAGATCTTGGGGATCTGGGTCGTCTTCCCGGACCCGGTCTCACCCGCGACGATGACGACCTGGTGATCGCGGATGGCGGCCGCGATGTCGTCCTTCCGCTGGCTGACGGGCAGCTGCTCGGGGTACGAGACGGCCGGTACGCGCGCGGCGCGCTCGGCCATGCGGGACTCGCCCTTGGCGACCTCCGCCTCGATCTCGGCGAGGACGGCGGCCCGGGCCTCGGGCTTACGGATCTTGCGCGCGCCTTCGAGCCTGCGTCCGAGCCGGTGCGCGTCGCGCAGGGACAGCTCGGCCAGGCGGGGGGCGAGGGCGCCGAAGGCGGGGGCAGGTGGCGTAGACATACGGGACCCAGGATCTCACCTCGACGAAACGAGGGGCGAACGCTTTTGCGTCCGCCCCTCGCCCGATGCCTGTGATGCGCGTTACCGCACGTCGACGTAGTCCTCTTTGCCGCTGCCGACGAAGTGCTTGCTGTCGGGCTTCGCGAAGACGGGCACCCAGGTGCCGTCCTGCCGGGCCGTGAATCCCTTGCTGAAGGAACCGTTCGACTTCGAGGTGACGGTCGTCATCAGGTACCAGGTCTTCTTGCCCTTGGGCCGGAAGAGGATCTGGACCTTCTCGGAGCCGTACGCCTTCCACGTGGACGCGTCGGCCTTGCGCTCCTGGAGCACGCCCTTGACGGTGACCGTGCGGCCCTTGCGGACCGGCTCGGGCGAGGCGTTCGCGTCCTTGATCCGGGTGAGGACCCGGTTCTCGCGCGACGAGCCGCTGATGGTGCCCTTGACGTCGTACGTCGTGGAACCTGCGTACTTCAGCCGCCAGTAGCCGTCCGTGTGGCCCGGCACCTTGACGTGGAACTGCTCGTCGAAGCCGGTCTTCACGGTCTTCTCGGTGGTCCAACCGGTCCTGCCGTCGGGCGAGTACTGGACGGCGACGCTCACCCGCTCGCTGTGGTCGTCCCCGGTGATCCCGAGCGTGCCGGAGAGGCTGAGCTCGGCGTACTCGTCCAGCGAGGCCGTGAACTCCCGGAACTTCGTCGTCGCGGTGACCGCGACCGAGACGTCGGCGGTCGCGGTGCGTTGGATCCAGGCGTTGTACGGGTACGGCGAGAAGGCCACCTCGTACACGGTCTTCTGGTACGGGCTCGCCACGAAGCCGAAGCGGCCTTCGGCGTCCGTGGTCGCCTCGATCGGGTCGGCGGTGCTGCTGTTCTTGTGGTCCATCTCCAGCGGGATGCCGGACAGGGGCTTCCACTCCGAGCCGCTCTGGTACTCGAGCGTGCCGGAGACCGTGATCCTGTCGCCCGCCGTGGGGTGGAAGCTCGCCTTGTCGAGGACGAGGCGGGTCGGTGCCGCCTTGGGTGCGATGTCGACCCAGGAGGTGTCGGCGTAGCCCAGGTCACCCTGGTACGTGGCCCAGGCCCAGCCGCCCTCCGCCAGCTCGCGGGAGACGGAGAAGTGGCCCTTCTCGTCCGTGGTGGCGGTCGTCTCGATCCGCCGGCCGATCCTGAGGTCCACGGACTCGCCCGGCAGGGGCTCGGTCGCGCGGGTGCTCGGATCGCGCACGACCAGGTCACCGCTGACCGTGACCGTCCTGTCGTCGATGGTCGGCGCGGTGGGGGTGACGGCGAAGTCCTGGAGGACCGGCTGCTTGCGGTACCGCAGTGTGCCGGCGTTCTTCCGGACCGTGGTCTCGCCCGCGCTCGTGGTGGCCTCGACGTCGATCGTGTAGTCGCCCAGGGTGTCCAGGTGGACGGGGGGCGAGGACCACACGCCCTCCCAACTGCTCACCCAGTAGGACTGCTTGAAATCGGTGACCGTGGCCACGGGGGCGTCCGACTCGGCGCTGCCGACGGGGCGGAGCGTCGCGGTGATCTCCGTGACGTCCTCGCCGATCGCGCTGCCGTGGTTGAGACGTACGTCGATGGCTGCCCAGTCGCCGGAGCTGCCCGCCTCCTTGACGACCGGAGCGTCGGCGTGTGCCGTGCCGGGTATCGCGAGCAGGGAGAACAGGACGGCGCCGGCCGTCACAAGCCCCCTGGTGATGCCTCTCAAGAACCCCCCTCAGGTTTCCATGAGCGACGAAAACCCCCTCCGGTCGTCCGGAGGGGGTTTTCGTTCGATGTGGCTGGGGCCGGGATCGAACCGGCGACCTATCGCTTTTCAGGCGATCGCTCGTACCAACTGAGCTACCCAGCCACGGTGCTCGCGTGGAACACCAGCGGTCCTGACGGGATTTGAACCCGCGGCCTCCACCTTGACAGGGTGGCGAGCACTCCAAACTGCTCCACAGGACCAAGCTTGTGCGGGACTAGTCTCGCACAGGGTGTTGCGTGCCCCCAACGGGATTCGAACCCGTGCTACCGCCTTGAAAGGGCGGCGTCCTAGGCCGCTAGACGATGAGGGCTATCGGCCCGCCTGCGCGCTTCTCAGCGCGTCGGGGACGTGTTGAAGCATATGGGATGGCAGGAGGTATCGCCAAAACGGTTTACGGGCCGCTGGGGGACTCGCTGGTCGACGTCCTTCCGGAAGGCGCCGGGGACTGCTCGTCCCCCGGTCGGGCACCCGGCTGGTTCTCCTTCGGCAGATGGCGGCTGACCTCGGCCGTCGTCAGACCCAGGCCGCCGAGCTTGATCTCGTCCCAGGCCTGGAGGCGGCGGGTGTCGCGGTCGAGGTACAGGACCGAGGCCTCGATCGGGTCGGGGTGCTTGCCCTCCACGGCGCGCAGACCGCTGCCGCCGGTCGAGCCCTCGATGCGCAGGCGGGTGCCCTCGTCGAGGACCTCCATCTCCGGGTGGTGCAGATGCCCGGCGAGGACGAGCGGGACGTCGCCGTCCGTCTCCCGGGCGGCGTCCGGGTTGTGGGCGATCGCGATGTCCACGGGGGTGCCCGCCGCCTTCTGGGCGCGCAGGGCGTCCGCCAGCCGCCGCCCCGCCACCTCCTCCGAGGGCAGACCCGACTTGCCGGTCGAGCGGTCCGGGGTGAACTGCGGGTCCCCCATCCCCGCGAAGCGCAGCCCACCCACGGTCACCGCCCTCCCCTCGTCGAGGACGTGCGCGTTGTCGATGCCCTCCAGATAGCGCTGTGTCGTGCGCGAGTCGTGGTTGCCGCGCACCCAGACGTACGGGGCCCCGAGGTCGGCGATCGGGTCGAGGAAGCCGTTCTCGGCGGCGGAGCCGTGGTCCATGGTGTCGCCGGAGTCGACGATGACATTGATCTCGTACTGCTCCACCAGCGAGGCGATGATCTTCCAGCTCGCGGGGTTCAGATGGATGTCCGAGACGTGCAGGACACGGATGGTGGTCGGGTCCGGCTGGTACGCGGGGAGTGTGGACGTGACGTCGTACAGCTTGGTCACGTTCGTCACCAGGCGGGCCAACTCCTGCTGGTAGACGTCGAACTCGGTGACGATGCTGCGCGCGTTGCCGACGATCGAGGGTGCGGAGGAGAGCAGACCCGAGAACTTCGGCTCCAGGACGGAGTTCGGGTTCCAGGTCGCGGCGGCCGTCCCGCCGGCGCCGGCCAGGAGCACGAAGGCGAGGCCGCCGGCGGCCAGGGCGCGGCGGGGGCGGCGGTACACGGCGAGGCCGAGCGTGGTGGCCCCGACGACGACGGCGACGCCGGACCGTACGGCCAGGTCGATGGTGCCGTGCTGCACGTCGGAGGCGATCTCCTCCTGCAGCCCGGAGATCCGCTCGGGGTGGTCGACCAGGGCCTGGGCACGCTCCGGGTCGAGCTGGTCGACGTTCACGTCCAGGCGTACGGGGGCGTTGTGGCTCTGCAGCTCCAGGGCGCCCAGCGGAGAGACGTTGATCTTCGTGCCGCCGGTGAGGGACGGGCGCAGGGTCATCGTCGTGTTCATGGGGCCGACGGGCGTGCGTACGTTCCCCACGATCAGCAGGCCCAGCCAGGCGCCGAGCAGGACGACCGAGACCAGGCCGAGCGCGCGCGCCCAGGGGTGGGGGTGGTGGACCAGCTCGAAGGTCGGGTGCGCGCGGCGCGAGCGATAGTGCCGGGCCAGGGCGCGGGGGGCCCGCGGCATGGCCCGGAGGATGCGGCGCAGGGTCGTGCGCGGGGTGTCGGCGGCGGTGGCTGGGGCGGCGGGGACGCTGGCCATTGGTCCCGTATGCCCATGGATGGGGGCGGATATGCGGCGGGAGGTCGTGAGGGTCCTGGGGGGCGGGGGACTGGAGTCGGGTGGTTGTGCGTGCTGCGCCGGTCGTCGTGCGTGGTGTGCCGGGCTGTTGCGTGTCCTGTGTGGCTTCGCGCCGCTCGTATCTCTCGTACGCGCGGGTCGTGGGGATCGGGGTGCACGGGGGGCTGCCGGACCGGATCATCCCAGGGGTGTTCATCACCCCTGGTCAGGGGCAAGGTGGGCGCGTGTCGGGAACGCCGGGAGGTCAGCCCCAGCCCAGTTCGTGGAGCCGTGCGTCCTCGATGCCGAAGTGGTGCGCCACCTCGTGCACGACAGTGACGGCCACCTCGTGGACCACGTCCTCCGGCGTCTCGCAGTAGCGCAGGGTGGGGCCCATGTAGATCGAGATGCGGTCCGGCAGGACTCCGGCGTACCACTCCCCGCGCTCCGTGAGGGGGGTCCCCTCGTAGAGGCCCAGTAGCTCCGGGTCGTCGGCGGGCGGTTCGTCCTCCACGAACACCGCCACGTTGTCCATGACCCGCGTCAGCTCAGGCGGGATCTGGTCCAGGGCCTCACTCACCAGTTCTTCGAACGCGTCGCGCGTCATCTCCAGCACAGGGCCATTGTCAACGACGGGGCGCGTAAGCGGAGGGGCACGAAGGCCCCGCCTGTCCGCCACGGGGGCACGGCGGACGGGCGGGGCGGCTCGGGTGCCGCTCGGATGGTGAACGTCCGGGAGTTGTCCCGGAGCGGTCTGGTCCCCCACCGGTACGGAAGGGGTGGGTACGGGCGGGGCCGCTCGGGTGCCGCTCGGATGGTGAACGTCCGGGAGTTGTCCCGGAGCGGTCTGGGCCCCCTCCGGTACGGAAGGGGTGGGTACGGGCGTCGGGTACGCGCGGGTGTGCGGGGCCGTTCGCGCGGTTCCCCGCGCCGCTTCGGGGGTGCTGCTCCGGCCGAGGGCTGTGAAGTGCGGCACGCGTAGGGGCGTCGGGCGGCGCGTGTCTTCTTGTGGGCGGCGGGAGTTGGGCAGGGGGACTCCCCTTTTTGCCCCCTCGGAGGTGGCCGCCGTGCGCGCCTTGAACGTATCCGTCCGTCTGGCCGCCACGGTCATGGCCGTAGCGGCAGCCGCCGGCTGTATGAGCGTGGGGGACGAGGGGCGGAAGCCCGGCCCGTCGCCGTCCGCGGGGCAGCGGGGCGGTGAGAAGCCGGACGGAGGCTCCGCGGTGACGGGCGGGGGCGGTACGGGGTACCAGTCCGGGCAGGGGAAGCGGCGCGGCTCCGCCTCACCCGACCCCTCGGCGTCCAGGTCCGCCTCCGCCGCCCCGTCGGCCTCCGGGGCCGCCGAACCGTCCGGGAAGGCGACGCCGCCCAAGGGGGGCAAGGACGAGGGGGACGGGGGGCGGCCGGAGCAGCCCGAGCCGACGAAGGCGGAGCCGACTCCCCCGCCGACGGTGGCGGAGCCCCAGCCCGAGCCGTCGAAGCCGGTGGAGTCGCCGGCGCCGGAGCCCTCGGCCGAGCCGTCGTCGTCCGCGCATGAGCAGGGGGCGCAGTTGGTGGAGCGCGAGCCGGCGCCTCAGGCCGGGGATGCGGTGTAGAGCCTGGGGAGTTGGGGAGTTGGGGAGTTGGGGAGTTGGGGAGTTGGGGGTCGAGGGGCCGGGTCGGGCGTGCGTTCGGGGCGTGTTCGGGTGGGGGTGTCTGTTCGGTTGCCCCGTGCTCGACGTGGGGATTCCGCACCCGTTCGTCGTCGGCGCTCACCTGCCGCCCGAGGTGTCAGCGCCTGACCTGCGGTTATCCGCCCAGTTTGCCTTGGTGGGTGGTGGGTGCGTATGGTGGTAGATCGTTTGATCCCATTGCCCGGCGCCACCACAGAGCGCGCCGTGTGGCGCGTACTCTCCCTTGCCGTGGCGGACCGCATAGAGGCGGTCGTGTGCGAATCACGGAGTTGACGGGCGCGTGCCGACGAGACTCCGGAAGGTTTCGCATACGCATGTCCATTTCCAGTACTGATCACGTCGTCGTGCCCGAGAACGGCGAAGACGTCGAGAACATCGAGAGCATCGAGAACGTCTCCGTCGAGGCGGCGCCCGAGGTCACCTTCGCGACCCTGGGCCTCCCCGAGGGCGTTGTGCGCAAGCTCGCGCAGAACGGCGTGACCACCCCCTTCCCGATCCAGGCCGCGACCATCCCGGACGCCCTGGCCGGCAAGGACATCCTCGGCCGTGGCCGCACCGGCTCCGGCAAGACCCTCTCCTTCGGTCTGCCGCTGCTGACGCAGCTGTCCGGCAGCCACACGGAGAAGAAGAAGCCCCGCGGCATCATCCTCACGCCGACGCGTGAGCTCGCGATGCAGGTCGCGGACGCCCTCCAGCCGTACGGCGACGTCCTCGGCCTGAAGATGAAGGTCGTCTGCGGCGGTACGTCCATGAGCAACCAGATCTACGCCCTGGAGCGCGGCGTCGACGTCCTCGTCGCCACCCCGGGCCGACTGCGCGACCTCATCAACCGTGGCGCCTGCTCCCTCGAGAACGTCCAGGTCGCCGTGCTCGACGAGGCCGACCAGATGTCCGACCTGGGCTTCCTGCCCGAGGTCACCGAGCTGCTCGACCAGATCCCGGGCGGCGGCCAGCGCATGCTGTTCTCGGCCACGATGGAGAACGAGATCTCCACGCTGGTCAAGCGCTACCTGAGCAACCCGGTCACGCACGAGGTCGACAGCGCCCAGGGCAACGTCACGACCATGTCGCACCACATCCTCATCGTGAAGCCCAAGGACAAGGCGCCGGTCACCGCCGCGATCGCCTCCCGCAAGGGCCGCACGATCATCTTCGTCCGCACCCAGCTGGGCGCCGACCGCATCGCCGAGCAGCTCTGCGACTCCGGTGTGAAGGCCGACGCGCTCCACGGCGGCATGACGCAGGGCGCGCGTACCCGTGTGCTGGAGGACTTCAAGAAGGGTTACGTCAACGCGCTGGTCGCGACCGACGTGGCCGCCCGCGGTATCCACGTCGACGGCATCGACCTGGTCCTGAACGTGGACCCGGCCGGTGACCACAAGGACTACCTGCACCGCTCCGGCCGTACGGCCCGCGCGGGTCGCAGCGGCACGGTCGTGTCCCTCTCCCTCCCGCACCAGCGCCGCCAGATCTTCCGCCTGATGGAGGACGCGGGCGTCGACGCCTCGCGCCACATCATCCAGGGCGGTACGGCCTTCGACACCGAGGTCGCCGAGATCACCGGCGCCCGGTCGATGACCGAGGTCCAGGCCGAGTCGGTCGACAACGCGGCGCAGCAGGCCGAGCGCGAGGTCGCCCAGCTCAGCAAGGAGCTGGAGCGTGCCACGCGCCGCGCCTCCGAGCTGCGCGACGAGGCCACCCGGCTGACCGCGCGTGCCGCGCGGGAGCGGGGCGAGGACCCGGAGGCGGCCGTCGCCGCCGCGGAGACCACCGCCACCGTCGCCGTCGAGGCGGACGGCGCGCCGGTCGAGGCCACGGCCGCGATCGTCGAGCAGCCGACGTACGAGCGTCCCTCGAACGACCAGCCGCGTCAGCGCCGTGACGAGCGGGGCAACGGCGGTTACGAGCGTCGTGACAACGACCGTGGCGACCGTGGTGGGTTCCGCCGGGACGACCGCCGCGACGGTGAGCGCGGTGGGTTCGACCGTCGGGACGACCGTCGGGACGGCGACCGCGGTGGCCGTTCGTTCGAGCGTCGTGACGACCGTGGTGGCAGTGGCTTCCGTCGGGACAACGACCGTGGTGGCCGTACCTTCGAGCGTCGTGACGACCGTGGCGGCAGCGGCTTCCGCCGGGACAACGACCGCCGTGACGACCGTCGGGACGGCGACCGTGGTGGCCGTACCTTCGAGCGTCGTGACGACCGTGGCGGCAGCGGCTTCCGCCGGGACAACGACCGTGGCGGGTTCGAGCGTCGTGACGGTGAGCGCGGTGGGCGTACCTTCGAGCGTCGTGACGACCGTGGTGGCAGTGGCTTCCGTCGGGACGCCGACCGTGGTGGCCGTACCTTCGAGCGTCGCGACGAGCGTGGCGGCCACCGGGGCAGCGACCGTCCGGTCAACCGTGACCGGCAGGGCGGCGACCGTCCGGGCTTCCGCTCCGGCGGCCACGAGCGTCCGTACGGCCGTCGTGACGACCACCGAGGCACCGGAACCGGCACCGGCACCGGCTCAGGCTCGGGCACCGGCTCCTCCTTCGGCCGTCGTGACGAGAAGCCGCGCTGGAAGCGCAACGGCTGACGTCGATCGCTGAGCCGACGGTTGAGGCCGACGGTTGAGGCTGGCGGCTGACGCCTGCTGATTTGTCGAAGGGCCCGTACGACTCCGGTCGTACGGGCCCTTCGGGCTTGTTCTGCCCGGCTCTGCCCTGCTCTGCCCGGCTCTGCTGTGTTCCGCCTTTGCTCTGCCCGGTTCCCGCCCCGGTTCCCGCCGGTTTTCGGCCATGGTGTGGCGCATGTCACGTCCCTGGGAAGGGAATTGCTGGGGGCATGACAGATGACGACATAGCCCGTGGGGCAGCCGGGGCTTCGGCTCCGGACTCTGTGTCGGTCTCGGTGTCCGACGAGGAACGCCTCGCCCAGCTGGGCTACACGCAGGTCCTCGCCCGCCGTATGTCCGCGTTCTCCAACTACGCGGTCTCCTTCACGATCATCTCGGTCCTCTCCGGCTGTATGACCCTCTACCTCTTCGGCATGAACACCGGCGGGCCCGCGGTGATCACCTGGGGCTGGGTCGCGGTCGGCCTGATGACGCTCTTCGTGGGCCTGGCCATGGCCGAGATCTGCTCGGCCTATCCGACCTCCGCCGGGCTGTACTTCTGGGCCCACCGACTGGCACCGGAGCGCAGCGCGGCCGCCTGGGCGTGGTTCACGGGCTGGTTCAACGTGCTCGGCCAGGTCGCCGTGACCGCCGGCATCGACTTCGGCGCGGCGTCCTTCCTGGCGGCGTACCTGAACCTCGAGTTCGGCTTCGAGGTGACACCGGGCCGGACGATCCTTCTCTTCGCCGCGATCCTGCTGCTGCACGGCCTCCTGAACACCTTCGGCGTACGCATCGTCGGCCTGCTGAACAGCATCAGCGTGTGGTGGCACGTCGTGGGTGTCGTCGTCATCGTCGGCGCGCTCGCCATCGTCCCCGACAGCCATCAGTCGGCGTCGTTCGTGTTCACCGAGTTCGTCAACAACACGGGCTGGGGCAGCGGGCTGTACGTGGTGCTGCTGGGCCTGCTGATGGCGCAGTACACCTTCACCGGGTACGACGCCTCCGCCCACATGACCGAGGAGACGCACGACGCGTCGACGGCCGGCCCCAAGGGCATCGTCCAGTCCATCTGGACGTCCTGGGTGGCGGGCTTCGTCCTCCTCCTCGGCTTCACCTTCGCCATCCAGTCCTACGACGGTGCCCGCGAGTCGGCCACCGGGGTGCCGCCCGCGCAGATCCTGCTCGACGCGCTCGGCGCGACCGGCGGCAAGCTGCTCCTCCTCGTCATCATCGGCGCGCAGCTCTTCTGCGGGATGGCCTCCGTCACCGCCAACAGCCGCATGATCTACGCCTTCTCACGCGACGGCGCGCTCCCGTTCTCGCACGTCTGGCACACGGTCAGCCCGCGTACCCGCACCCCCGTGGCGGCGGTCTGGCTGGCGGCGGGCGGCGCGCTGGTACTGGGGCTCCCGTACTTGATCAATGTCACGGCGTATGCCGCCGTCACCTCGATCGCGGTGATCGGCCTCTACATCGCGTACGTCATCCCGACCCTGCTGCGGCTGCGCAAGGGCGACGCGTTCGAAAAGGGGCCCTGGCATCTGGGCCGCTGGTCGCGGGCGATCGGCATCATCGCGGTGATCTGGGTCTTCGTGATCACCGTCCTGTTCATGCTCCCGCAGCTGGCTCCGGTCACCTGGGAGAACTTCAACTATGCGCCCGTCGCCGTGCTGGCGGTGCTGGGTTTCGCCGCGATCTGGTGGGTCGCTTCCGCCCGCCACTGGTTCCTCAACCCCGAGCACGAGCGCAGCGTGGCCCGGGAGGCGGCGCGGAAGGGGGCGGGGGCGCCGTAACGGATCGGTCGGTCGGGGGCGGGTGTTCCTCCGGGGGACGGGGTTCGGGTGCCGGGCCGGACGAGGGCTCGGGCGCCATGCCGGACGGAGTTCGGGCGCCGTGCCGGAGGGAGTTCGGGCGCCGTGCCGGAGGCGGTTCGGGCACCATGCTTCACGGGGTTCGGGGACCAGCCAACTCGCCCCACTTCCGGCGATCTTCCGCCCGTTCTGTTCTACGGCGGACCTTTTTGCGGCTCGCCGACGCGGCCGGGTCACCGATACCCGATCGGAGTCCCGGCCACGTCCGGCTATGCTCGGGGAGGCAACATCGCCGGGGCCCTTAGCTCAATTGGCAGAGCAGTGGACTTTTAATCCATTGGTTGTGGGTTCGAGTCCCACAGGGCCTACGCAAGAGCCCCCAGCTCAGAGGTACTTAGAGCTGGGGGCTCGGTCGTTCTCGTACCGTCTCGTGTCGTCCTGCTGGCCCGCTGCTGGCCCGAAATCCTGGCGACAACGAGCACGGGCGGCCACCCGCGAGGGTGACCGCCCGGCCCGCCTCCAGCGTCCTGTCCGGGGCCTTGCGGCCCCAACGCCTTCGGCGGCATGGCGCCCTGGGGTGACTGGTGTCACTTCCTCAGGGGAGTTCGTGATGGGGCTGATGCCCACTCAAGATCAAGTGATGCGGAATATCTTCGGCTGACTCTCGATGATCTTCGGTCGACTGTGTGTCGGATGCAAGAGCTGCCCGACGATGACGCCTGGATCGCGGCCCACCGCCGGGCCGTCGGTGACCGCGTGCGTGCCGAGCGCCTCCACCAGAACCTCACCCAGGAGAAGCTCTACCTCGCGGCCCGAGTCGACCGAGTCACGCTCCAGCGGGTCGAGGCCGGCGAGGACGTGCGGCTGTCGACGCTGCTGAAGATCGCCCGCGCTCTCGGTGTGCCGCTCGCCGATCTGCTGGTGGATGGGCCCGCCGCCGCGACGGGGGACGTGGACGGCGGGCCCTGACCGCCCCTGTCGGCAGGGGACGGCCGCCTCGGCGCCGGAAGGTGCGGCGCAGCGCCGAGGAGCTACGGAGCTACCGCCAGCGGACCGGCGGCGTGACGTACGGGTGCAAATGCTCTACACCCTGACCCTCGTGGCCCACCGGCTGGCAGCAGTGGAGCTTTGTGCGGGGGTCCTTCACCCAGCAGTAGCCGCCGAGTCCGCGAGGGCCGGGCGGGATGTCGCGGGCGGGGATGATGCCGGGCTTGGGCACTGCGGGTCTCCTTGCTCGCTGGTGGGGTGCTGGTAGACGGCGACGCTGCGGTTGTGGGCGCCCCAGTAGCCGACAGCCAGGCCCGCGCGAATCGCGTTCTCGCCGAGCGGGGCGCCGCACCACACGCAGTGGGTGGCTTCGCGCTGCCCGGGGGTCAGCTGCCAGAGGGTGGGCAGGGTGCGGGTGCTCACTGCTGGCCTACGGGGGTGAGGTCGTAGGCGCTGCGGCAGGGGGCGCACGCGTACAGGTCGGGGGTGCCGGTGCCTGACCCTTGGTCCGGGGTGACCTGTACGAGAAGGGCGGTGCGGCTGTGGCCCTCGTGCCACGAGCAGTAGCCCACGGCGGGCCTGTTGGTGGGGGTGGGCGGGCGCGTACTGTTCGCCATGTCGACTCCAGTCCAGTCGTCCACGCCCCCGGCCGGTCGCACGGCGCGGGGGTGCTACATGCTGTGACCTTACCGCGCCATACCGCGACTTGCCGAGGGATGGCGCGGTCGCGCGGCATGGTGCGGGAACCTACGTTCGCCGCATGGGTGAGGATCTTGACCGGACGCGGCCCGTCTGGAGGCAGGTGGCGCAGTACGTCATCGACCGCATCGTCAGCGGCGAGTACCCGCCCGGCTCCCGGGTGCCGTCCACGCTCGAGCTGGCGACCAAGCTGGGCGTGGCCTCGTCGACGAGCCAGAAGGCACTCGCGCACCTGCGTGCGGAGGGCTGGCTGCGGGGCGAAGTGGGGCTCGGGACGTTCGTGGTGGACGAGCCTCCGACCGGGTGAGGACATGACGAAACGCCCCCTCCCGCCCGAAGGCGGAAGGGGGCGTAGTCATCGGGCTTACACGTCGAGGTGGTCGAGGTAGGGCTGAGCCCTCACCGGAATCGGCCGAGGAGCCGGGGGCTCCATCCCCGCCTTCCGTATGTAGCCGACGAGGCTGCGGCGGTCGCCCACGAGCCAGGCGATCGCGGCCCCCTGCCCGGTGAGCTGCTCCTGCTGCTGGGACTGGGTCTGCTTCAGCTCGTCGATGCGCTCGTTCAGCGCGTCCTTGACTGCGGTGAAGTCGTCCCTCCGCTCCTGGCGGCGTGTACGCCGAGCCGCCCGCCCGGCCAGTGCAGCCCCGATCCCCGTCACGGCCGTCAGCCCGCCCTGCACCCACATCTCCACCGTCATGCGTTGCTCACTCTCTTCACGCGCGGGGCCTCACGCCAGCCAGCCGTCACCCAGACGGGCACGCAGATGGCTCCCCAGACGAGAGCGGCGATCCACCCCCTAGGAAACTCCCCCAAGATCCAGGTGGCCAGGTTGCTGCCGATCCATGGCAGCACGATCAGCTGAAGGGCCGGGAAGCCTGGCCAGTCCCAGCCCTGCGGGAGCCACGCCGATACGGCGGCGACGATGCCGGTGGCGATCCACAGCGAGCCCCACACGTCGAGCGGCATCAGGGCCAGTAGCGGTTCGAGGCCGCGTTGTTCGGGGGCTGGTGAGGCGATCTGCGCGTATCCGTACAGGCCCCACACGACGCTGTAGCTGAGGAGGATGGCGCCCCGGCGGCCCAGCCTCTGGGCGGCCTGCCGGGCGGCCGGGGCGAGCATCAGACGTCCGATCGCGGCGTGTGCGGTGCGGCCCACCCGCCGATCGCGGCGGCGGCCGCGGGCAGCATCGCGAGGACGAACGGCTCCAGCGCGTCGGGCATGGAGCTGATGAGGGACGGGTCGTCGGTGACGGCGCCAACGATCGCGAGCCCGGCGACGCCCACCAGGTAGGCGAGCGCGGTCGCGACCTTGACCTTCTTCTCGATCGGGGCGGAGGGGGATGCCATGGTGTTCCTCACTTCGTTTCCAGCGCGGTGACGCGCTTCTCCAGAGCGGTCAGCCGCTCCTCGGTCGTGGGCGGCTTCGGGGCCGGCGGGGTGGTGCCCGGCGACCACGACGCGGGGTGCTTCAGCCGCTCGGCGACGCGCTTGCGGATGTCGGGCATGGACACCCCGGGGCCGCGCGGGTCTACCTTGCCGGGCTGCCACTCCTTGTGGCCGATCACGGACGTGTCGCCTTCCTTGCCCCAGCCGTGCGCCCGGCAGATCGCGGCAGCCGCGCGCACCATGGCCTCGACCTGGACGGCGGGCCACGGGTCGTTGCCGTCGCCGAGGTTCTCGCACTCGAAGCCGTAGAAGCGGGCGTTGCCGTCGGTGTTCGCCTCGTTCGGCGCGGGCAGCGTCTTCTCGCCGATGACCGCAGTGAGGACATCGTCGTCACCGGAGCCGGCGTGGTTGGTGCGGCCGTAGCCGACGAGGTGGATGACGCCGTTCTTGGCGACAACGCCGTGGCACAGCGGGCCGGGCAGCCCGGAGTAGCCGGCGCGGCAGATGGCGACCGTGTTGGCGGTGCCCTTGGTGACGGTGTGGTGGACCATCACCCCGTTCACCGGGCCCCACGCGCCCATGTGGTTGCGGTTGTGGTCCTCCCAGTCGCCGACCTCGACGACCTTCACGCCCTCCGCCTTCAGGGCGGCGAGGAACTTGGACGCGGACAGTGGTGTGGCCATGGGGCCTCCAGACATGAGAAAGGCCCCGGGCCGACGGCCGCAGGGCAGTGTGCCGGACGGGTGTTCAGAGTTGGATGCCGCCGCGGGCGACGAACTGGGCGTCGCGGACGATGTGGTCGTCGGTGAGTCCGCCGTTCGCCCCGGTCCACCCGACCCGCGCGTTGACCGGGGCGGCGACCGCGACCGCGTCGAAGATGTTCACGCCATCAACCCACGCGGACAGAGCGCCGTCCGCGTACCGCACCCGCACCGCCACCGGGGCCGGCCGCAGCGTCAGTGCTCCGCCGTAGGTGGCCACGGTGTCCATGCTGTCGGCGTCGGTCGTCACGACGCGGGCCCGGGAACCCGCTCCGGTGTCCAGGGCCAGGGCGACGGACGTGCAGCCGACGAGGCCGAGGTCCCCACCGCCCGCGCCGACGAACGACGACGCGGTGGCTGGATCGGCGAGTGCGAAGCAGACACCGTCCGCGCCGGTCCCGCCGGACATCTCCACCTCGAAGGTGACGTCCAGGCCGTCCGTAGCCTGCGCCGTCCCGAACCAGGACGAGCCGGCGCCGAACCCATCCGACTCCCGGGTCAGATACAGGTCGGTACCGCCGAGGGCGGCGAACCCGTTGCGGGTCCACCCGGACGCGGTCGGCGCCGGGATCACCGAGAACACCGTCCACGCCCCGGACGCCTTGGGCCCGTACAGGCGGCGCGTGCCAGTGTCGAGAGCCCAGTCGCCGTCGATGCCGAGCGACGCCGCAGGGACGCCGTCCGTGGCGAGGGTGGCCCCTCCCCGCGGTGCGGCCAGCGTGGTGAACTCGCCCTCGACCGGGTCGGGTACGAGGACGTCAGCCAGGGCCACGGCCGGTGTCGCCTTCGGCAGGGACAGGTAGCGGGTCCAGCCGGGCGCGTTCGTGAGTAGCGCCCGTACCTGGTACGTCCACCCCGAAGGGCTCATGCCGGTCGCGTCGGTCGCGACCAGCTCGACGCTGAACTCGCCGTCGGTCAGCGTCGCCTCGGCGTCGCCGCCGAGGACCAGGTCGTCCTCGCCGATCGTGACCAGGTTCGGGCTGGTGAAGATGAGACGGCCCTGTATCGGGGTGCCGTTTGGCAGGGTCAGGGGCTCGCCGGACGACACGGTCACCGTCTCGACGCCCGCGGGCAGCGGCATGGGCGTGGTCCTTCCAGGCAGGGGTCAGCCGATGCGGCGGTAGACCATGCGGGTGTTGTTGCCGCCACGCAGGATCGTCTGGTTGGCGTGCGAGACGGCCTGAGCGAACTGCACGGTGATGGCGCTGATGGTGCCGTCGGTGACGAACGTCCCCTGGTCGTAGGCCGAATGGAAGTTCGTCGGCGGTGAGGCGGCGTCGGAGCCGCCGGCGAGACGGCCGGTGGTGTTCGCCGGGCGCCGGAAGTTCACGGACTGCGGGGTGTTCGCGGTGCCGCTCGCGCCGGGGCTGGAGATGGACTGCGTGAACGAGCAGAACGTCGCGCCGGCGGCGAGCCAGCTCCACCGGAACCCGCAGTTGATCGTCGCCGAGTAGGACAACCACAGCCAGTACTGATAGGTCGCGTTCGGCTCCGGCGTGAACGTGATCTCCGAGTTGATGACCGTGGTCGAGGACGTGACGGTCTGGTCGTTCTCCTGCTGGACCAGCCGCTCGTTCCGGGCGTTCATGTCGTCCGCGATCAGGATCTGGCCCGCGAACCACTGGGGAATGGACACTCAGGGCCTCCTACAGGGGGACGGGTGCGGGCTGGGCGAGCGAGATCGGGGCGTCGGCCGCATGCGACTTCTCGATGGTGTTGATGCCGCGGGTGACCGTGGCCCGCTGCGGGGTGATGACCTCGTACTGGTCGAAGCGGCACACGGGGCTGACGTTGGTGTTGCCGGAGAATGCGGACGCGGTGCATCCGACCTGGCCCGTGTCGATCGGGCTGCTCGTGACTGTCTGGTCGCAGTGCCACTGCTGCGGTTCGCCCGTGCCGGTGCGCCACACGCGCGCCAGGATCCGGTGCCCGACCAGGCGCACCCGAATCTCGAACTCCGCGCCCGCGGTGTACGGATGGGGCAGTGTCACCGTGCTGCCGATCTGGGTGCTGCCGCGGGTGACGGACACAGACAGGACGCCGCTGAGGCCGAAGTGGATGCGGGCCCGGTAGAAGTCGCTGGCGCCCGTGTACCGCATGAGCACCCCGGGGACGATGCTGTCGCCGGTGGCGACAGCGCTGACGGACAACCGGGCCCGGATCTCACAGTCGGCGATGCTGTCGGGCAGGGTCTGCAGGCGGATGGTCGCTGGCGTGGACGGCAGGGAGACCAGCCCCCGCGTCCCGTCCACGCTGCGCTCCGAGGTCGTGCCGCCGACGAGCGTCCACGCCTGCCCGCCGTCGGATGTGCCCCAGGATCCCGCGCCGACAGTGCGGGTGAAGCTGTCGTAGGCGAACGGGGCCAGGGCGGTGGCGCGGACGGTTTCCCCGCCGAGCTTCAGGTCGAACGGGAAGTGCGTGGCCTTGAGGTTGGGGGCGTCGGCCAGGCCGGCGGAGATGATCCACGGGGCGCGGTCGAAGATCCCGTCGGATGGGGTGTGGACGAGGAACGCAGTGTCGTCGGCGTCGACGGCGTTGACCAGGTAGCTACTGCTGGTGTCGCACCGGTTGGGCATGTTCGTGCCCGCATCCGCCGCGCTCGCCACGACGTAGGCCACTATCCACGGCGAGCCGGGCGAGGCGTTGAGCTGCATGTCCCAGTCGTTCGGGTGGCCGATCGGTTCGGTGCCGCCCTCGACGATCAGCTCGATCGGGCCCGGCGCCAGCCAGTCGGGCGGGTTGGCGATAGTGACCCGGTCGCCCGGGTTGAGGCCGGTCAGCTCGTCGGCCAAGTCCGGGTTCGCGGCGAGGTCGACACGCACCATGGGGTAGCGGTCCTCGTCGACGGTGGAGAGGAAGACGCGCCACGAGGCCTGGTCGGGCAGCTGCTCGTCGGTGGCGACGTTCACCTCGATGCCCTCGTCGTACACGCCTACACCGTCGACGTCCGAGGCCGGATCGTTGACGTTCTGCGGGCCCTCCAGCTTGCTGTAGGTGTACTCGCCGCCGTCCGTCCTGCGGGCGGTGATCTCGTTGCGCAGCTTCTGGTCGTCGTCGGTCGGCTCGAACGGGGCCGAGACGTGGCCAGCCGCATAATCCAGGGCGAACACCCGGCCGGTGGCCTGGACGTAGGCGGTGTGCCGCATCATCTCGGTGCCGTCGCGGTAGCCGGTCCCGGTCAGCGCGATGGTGTGGCCGCTGTCCTGGACGCGCATCGTGCCGTACTGCTGGCGGCCGGAGACGGAACCGATGTCGTAGTCGGTGGTCGACGTCGACCAGGCGCCCGCGTCCATGCCCGCGAACATGAACATGGGGAACCGGCCGTAGGGGTTGTGGGGGCCGGAGCAGATCGACAGGGCGTGCATGTCGGCGGTCACCATGACCATGCGGTCCAGCCAGCCCGTGTCGCCGAACATCTGCACCATCTCAAGGCGCTCGTGCAGGAAGTCCGACCAGGTGTCGTCGGTGCCCACCCAGCGGGACGGCGACTGCCACACCAGGGCCTCCGCCCCATCGTCCCGGGCAGTGGACAGCAGGCTTTCCATCCACGCCTTCTGAGCCGAGCCCAGCAGCGTCTTGGCGGGGGTCTGCGGGTCGGTGTTGGGGTCGCGGAACGAGCGCACGTCGGAGGCGATGTAGAGGACGCGGCCGACCTGCCAGCTCTGGTGGATCCCGGTACTCCCGCCCGGCAGCGTGTAGTGCGGCACCCACTCGCGGTAGACCTGGTTGGCTGCCGGGTTGGACGCGCTGGTGCGGTTGGAGTTGTTCGCGCCGAAATCGTGGTCGTCCCACACGTAGGTGCTGGCGAGGGAGCGGAAGAACTCCGACTGCCGGGCCCCGGGGTTCACGACCAGGCCGTAGTTCATGTTGTCGAAGTAGGCCAGGCGGTACGCGGCGACGTCGTTGGTGGCGATGTTCTTGTAGTGCAGGTCGCCGAGATGGCTGAACCACAGCCACTCCTCGGCCGCGGCCTGCGCGCGCATGGTGTCGAAGACCGCGCTGTTGGAGACGGCGTTGGTGATACCGCCCGTGTAGCCGTCGCCGGTCAGGCCCGCGTCACCGGCCGCGCCGAAGGTGTAGCTGAACCGTTCGCCGGCCGGTGCGGCATGGGTGCGGAACGTGGCCTTGTAGGACGTGTTGAGGGCGCCGTCGTCGACGACGACCCAGTAGGGGGTGCCCGGGTCGAGGCCGGTGACGGTCCACACGATGACGTTGTCGGCGCCGGGGGAGACCGGGCCGAGCGTCACCGCCCCGGTCATGGCCTCGTTGTCGGCGACCAGGAGCGTGCTCGCGGTGGCCGCCGTGAGCCGGGCCTTGACGACCGCGCTGGTGTCGGTGGTCGCGCCGGTCCAGACCGAGGACACGCTGAACGCCATCTCACACCCCCTGGTTGTACTTGGATCGTTGGGTCCGGTAGGCCAGGCCGGCGGTGTCCCGCGAGTCGTAGACGATGCCGCCGTCGACGTCGGCCGCCGACTGCAGCAGGTCGAGGAACGCCCCGCTCTTCTGCGGGCCCATGCGCGGGGTCTGGTCGAGGTTGCCGTTCACCAGCAGCGGCACGCCCTGCTCGGCGCACAGCCGCTCGATCCGCCGTCCGGCCAACTCCCGGTTGTAGCCCTGCGCGGCCTGCCACGTGTCGGCGGCGGACGGGGGCGAGGCTCCCCAGTAGGTGATGTGCCCCAGCGCCATGGGCTCGGCCATCGAGGCGAACGCCCCCCACCGGTAGCGGAATCTGCTGACGGGCCGGTGCGGTACGGCGTGCGTGCCGCTGGCCACGGAGTCACCGTCGATGAAAAGTTCCCAGTCCGTCGAGGCGCCGTCTGCGGTGGTCGTCAGCCGGATCATGTGCAGTGAGTCGTCGTAGATGCCGGGGGTGGCGACGGTCGTGAGGGAGGAGACGGACGACGTGGTCTCGCCCGCCGACAGCACCAGCAGTTCGACGTTGTTGGCGACCCGGTCGGTGACCACGATCCACGCCAGGATCGGATCGGCGTCCGTGCCCTGCCCGGTGTCGAAGACGGCGAAGTCGTCGTCGATGCCACCGGCTCCGGCCCGGTAGTGGTCGGCAGACCACGACGTCAGCGTCATCGGCGGCACCTTGACGGTGAGGGTGCCCTCGGTGCTGGCGGGCAGCTGCACCGTCGGGTCCAGCCACGGCGCGAGGGACCCTTTCCCCCAGTCGGGCTGTCCCTGGTAGAAGGAACCGGCCGTGCCGATGGCGCGGATGGGCTGGCCGCCGACCGCGACCTCGGAGCCCTCAATCGCCCGCTCGCCGTCGGTCAGCGGCCAGTACCGCAGGGGCAGGGCGGTGCCGACGTGACGGCGCAGCGCGTCCTTGAGGGCTTTGGTTCCCTGCATCAGACGGCGCTGCATCCCGGAGGCCGTGACGGTGGTGTAGACGTCGTTGCCGGAGACGTCCCAGCGGGTGGGCCAGCTGGTGATGTAGCCCTCGAACCGGCCGACGACCGTGCCGCCCGGGGTGGTGAGGTCGACGGCCACCAGCGTGCTCAGCCCCAGCAGCCCGAACAGATCAGAGCGCGGGTTGCGGCGCGAGTACCGGCCGAGGATGCCGGGGCTCGCGACGCTGTGGCCGTTGTTCAGGGTGAGCGGGCAGCGGGTCGGGTCAGCGGTCGAGGCCCAGTCCTGTCGCCCCCAGATGACCGCGATCTTGTCCCGGTTGAGGACGTCGGCGGTGATGTCCACCCACGCGCCGCCCAGGAACAGGCTGATGGTGACGATCAGGGGCGTGCTCGGGAACACCACGGTGCGGGCCTCCTTACGGGGTACCGAACGCCCGCTGCACGCTGCCGCCGCCGACGTCGGCGACGATCTCGCGGAGCAGTCGGGTCATGGCCTGCGGGCCGTCGATGACGACGCGCACGGTCACCTGTGCGGCGGCTGTAGCGGACGACGCGCCCAGCGCCCCGCCGGTGAAGCGCCCTGCCCCGGGCATGGCGAGGGTGGGGTCGACGAGCCCGCGCATCGTGTCGTCCAGGACGCCGCGGTTGTCCTCGGCACCCTCGGCGATACCGGGCGGCAGCCAGTGCCCGATCTCGTCGGCCATCAGCTTTGAGGGCGAGCCGATGTCCAGGAATGAGGACGCGGCGTCGACGATGTTGGAGGAGACGAAGTTCCGCACCTGCGACCACAGCCAGCCGCCGAGCGAGGAGATGCCGGACCACAGCCCGGTCACCACGTCGCGGCCTTTGCCGTAGAGCAGGCTGCCGAGGTTGCCGACGGCTGAGACGGTCCGGCCGGGGAGCCCGCCTATCCAGGCGAGGAAGTTGACGGCCTTGTTCACGGCCGCGTCCTTGAAACGCTGGCCCGCGCTGCTGGCCACGCCCGCCAGCCTGGTGCCGAGAGAGGACAGGGCGGTGACCGCCCGGCCGGGCAGGGCCTGCACGCTGCCGGTCCACGCGTCCCACTGGCGGCCGACCGGACCGGACACGTACCGGCTCCACAGGCCTGAGAACCACAGGCCGATCGCGGCACCGAGCACGGTGAAGGTCTGGCCTGCTTCGCCTGCTTTGGTGCTGATCCAGCTGGTGAAACTGTCCCACCACTGGGGGATGTTCTCGCCCAGGCCGGTGACGAGCTTCGACACGAACCCGGCCATGATCAGGAATGCGGTGGCGCCGATCGCTCCGGCGACGAGCATGGGCAGCGCGACGAGCGCCAGGGTCAGCGCCCCCGCGATCACGGCGATCTTGAAGACCTTCTCGGGGTTGGCCATGGCGTAGTCGGCCATGGTCTGGCCGAATCCGAGCAGCGCGTCGGCGGCCTTCGGCGCGAACTCGATGACCTTCTGAACGATCCGCTGGCCTAGGGTCTGGAAGAAGTTGACGATCCGGTCGACTCCCTCGGAGCCGTCCGCGCCCGCCTCCTCCCAGATGCTGCCGAACACGTCCTTGAAGCGGGCCCTGAAGTTGATGAGGCCCGGGATCACTGTGCCGCCGAGGAAGTCCACGAGATCCTGCTGCAGGCCGCGCTTGAACGCCTCGATCTTCGTGCCGGCGTTGTCGCGCAGCGTGTCGCCCGCCCGCTTCGCCGCACCGCCGAAGTCGTCCATCGAACCAGAGGCGCCCTTGA
The DNA here is from genome assembly GCF_036346855.1 of Streptomyces europaeiscabiei. NCBI lineage: Bacteria > Bacillati > Actinomycetota > Actinomycetes > Kitasatosporales > Streptomycetaceae > Streptomyces > Streptomyces europaeiscabiei. The sequence goes on along the minus strand of NZ_CP107841.1, from coordinate 4,997,320 downwards.
GGGACTCCAGGAAGTCGGGGATGTCTTTGACGTTGAGGTCTTCCAGCGGCGTGCCGAACAGGGCGATCGCAGTGTTGGCCTGGTCGGCCGGATCCGGGATGCCGAGCAGCCCGTCGATGATCTTCTGGGTGGCCTCCTTGGCGGAGTCACCGCCGGCGAGGATCGCGTTGGCCATCTCGCCCGCGTCCAGGCCGATCGTCTCGTAAGCGGCCTGGCTGGCGGTCGACATGTCGGTGGACAGGATCGTGAATTCCTTGATCGCGTCACCGGCTTTGTCGATGCCGAACTCGCCCTTCTTCGCCCCGTCGACGAGGACCGCGAACGCTTCCTCGCCGCTGAATCCGAGCGTCTTGAAGAACTGGCCGTACTCGTCGGCAGCGTCGAGGACTCCCTCACGCAGGTGGGCGGGGACCTTGGACGCGGCGGCCGTCATCAGGTCGAACGCTTCGGTGGCATCCTCGGCCAGCCCTGCCTGAATCGCCACGCCCGCGCTCTGCGCCGCGCGGGTGACGTCGATGTCGAAGGCCTCGGCGAAGTTCAGGGCCTCGGCGGTCGCCGTCTTCAGCTCTCCCTCGGAGGCATTCGCCATGCCCTCGATCGACGACATCACCGAGCCGACCGCGGTGTTCACCGTCTCGAAGCTGTCGCCGTAGGCGTCGGCGAACAGGTCGCCGGCCACGCCGCCGACGCGGGCCGACTCCTCCTTCGTCAGGTCCAGTTGTGCGGCCAGCTTGCTGGACAGACGGGACTGATCGAGCGCCTCGGCGAACCCGGCCGCGACGATGGCGCCCACGGCCACCATCGCGGTGGCCACCCCTGCCTTCAGCGTCTCGCCGAAGCCGGCGCCCGCAGCAGCGCCGCCGTCCCCGGCGTCGGCAGCCATCGCCGCCGATTCGTCCTGCACGGTCTCCCGCGCGTCGCGCATGCCCTCGCCGACATCGTTCCGGGCGGACAGGGCGAAGACGAGACTGGTGTCCGACATCAAGCCCCCTCTCTACCGTCCGGTCTTGCGGGCGTTCTTCTCCATCTGCGCGCTGTACTCGTCCAGCCAGGCCAAGAGGTGGTCCTCCTCCTCGACCGTGCAGGCGTCCCAGTCACGGGGGGTCATGCTCAGCACGTGGGCGGCGAGGCCGAGGTTCCTCAGACGGCGAAGGGCAGCCGGGCTTTTCCCTCGTCCTCCGGCGCCGTCTCTCGCTGCTTGAGCATGGCGTCGATCATCTGCTCGTCGCCGCCCTTCTCCCGGAGCCGGGCCACCGCGAGGTCGAGCTCGCCCTGGGTCATCTCGACCGTCAGCTCGTCCCACGCGAAGTCGACGTCGTCGAGGCGAAGCGTCGGGTGCTGCCGCTTCAGCAGGACGTGCAGCAGCGCGCGACGGCACAGCCCATGGCCCTTCAACACACCCATGGCGAAGTCGCTGAAGGGCCTGCCGGTGACCCGCTCCAGCGCCTCGCGCTCGACCGACATCAGCTTGTTCGGGTTGTAGTCGAAGACCTGCGGCTCGCCGTCTTCGGGGGTGTACGTGACCTTCAAGGTGACCGCCTTTCAGGAGGTGCCGGTGGACCGCGAAGCGATCCGGTTGACCATGTCCGCCAGCGCGGATTTCACGGCGTGCTCATAGGTGTTGCGCTGGCCCTCGAAGGCGTGGTCGAACCACTTGACCTTGCCGGTCTGCTGGGCCCACACCTCGCGGTTGCCGTAGACCGGGTGCCGCCAGCCGCTCGCGCGGTTGGTGCGCTTGGCGGCATTGGCGAAGCCGCGGATGTTCGGCGTCTTGAACGCCTTGATCTTGGCGCCGGGGAACTTGCCGCTGATGCGGACCTCGGGCCGGATCTTCCGGGCGATCGAGGACTTCAGCGCCGGGCCGCCGTGAGGAGTCGCGGACGCCATCGACATGATGTTGCTCTTGGCCTGGACGGCACCCGGCTTCAGCGCCTCCCGCATGTTGCGGGTCAGCTCCTTGCGCAGCTCCTTCCCGTCTTCCTCGGCGCGCAGAGCGCGGGAGATGTTCCGCAGGTTCTGCGGCGTGAGCCGGAGGTTGAGGGAGGCAGACGATGCGCGGCGGCCCTCGGCCATCAGGACGTTGCCCTCGTCACGGCGCCGCTCGTGGGGAAGCCCTGCGAGACGGTGGCCTCGTCGCCGACCGACCCTGTCAGCGGCGACCAGCCGGTGATCAGGATGTTGCCGGTGTACTTCGGGTTGGACGTACCGACCGCGGCCTGGTCTGCCCGTACTTCGAACGGGACGACCGTGCCCAGCAGCGGCCACATGATCGAATCGAGTTCGGTGGCAGCGAAGTCCTGCAGAAACTCGCACCCCAGCTCCGCCGACTTGATGCCGCCGAGGACTTCCTTCCAGCCGAGCGAGGCGTAGTTCGTGACGTCCTTCTCCTCGACCTCGACCGTGAGTTCGGCCTTGCGGGTGTACTCGTTCAGGACGTTGGCGTTGATGGACAGGTACTCCGCTGTCAGAACCATCTTGGGCACGGCGGGCCCTCCTTTCAGGGCATGACGAAGGGCCCGCATACGGGCCAGAGGTTGAGCAGGGGTTACTGGATGCCGAGCGCGCCGGCGAACAGGAACGACGGCGTGGTGCCGGAGATGGTCCAGGCCATGCGCCACCAGGTGTCGGTGATGGCGGTGCCGTCGGTGCGCAGGATCTGCCCGCCCACGGCGGTGGCCGCGTCGAACGTCAGCCGCGTGGTGGCCGACGAGAACCCGGAGTTGTCGTCGGACTCCACCCGGGCGGTGATGGACGGCGTGGTGCCCGCCACGGACAGCACGTGCAGTGTGGCGTACAGCCGCCTGCCGGCCGCGACCGCGCCCAGCTCCAGGCCGGTGCCCGTACCCGTGGCGGTGCGGGCGGTGCCGGGCGGGTGGGCGAACTGCCCGCGCGCCACCGGCCACGCCGACTTGGCGGTGCCGGTCCACGGGGCGACCTCGCCGACCGCGTCGAGCAGCTTGTAGTCGGAGCGCAGCGCGCTCACCAGGTAGGCGAGGTCGCCGACGGCTGCCGAGTTGTTCGCGCTGACCGACCAGGGGCCGATGCCGCCGAGCTGGGACCACGACGCGTCGTCGACCTTGGCCGGGTCGCCTGCTTCCCACTGTCCTTCGGCCGACAGCTCCGCCGAGGCCAGGCCGCCCATGACCTCGCCCCAGCCGTTCGAGGCGTAGTTCGTGGAGTCCTTCGACTCGACCTCCGCCGAGAGTTCGACCTTGTTGGTGTTGCCCGTCAGGTCGACGCCGACCGCGAAGCACCTGACGCTGGTGAGGATCGTCTTCGGCACGTCACCCCTCCTGCTCGTCTCGCGACCGGCCGCGCCGCTTCGGCTTCGGCTCCGTCTCGGTAACTTCCTCGGCGACGCCGGACGCCACCAGGTGCGCGGCCTGGGTGGTGGGCAGGTCGATCTCCTCGCCCTCGCCCGGCCACGGCACCCCGTGGAGCATGGCGCCGGCGGGCTGCTGCTGGGTGATGCGGATCCTCATCAGATGTCTCCCGGTCCGATGACCTTGATGATCAGTTCGGCGCCGACATAGGTGGTGCCCTCGTGCTCGTACCAGCGGTAGCCCTGCACGCGCTGCAGGTGCAGGTCGTCAGCCAGCCCGCCCAGGGCCATCTCTCCGGGCGCCCCGCGCGCGACCTCGATCGCCTGCTTCAGCGAGGCCCCGCCGCTGCCGGACAGCAGGCCGTCGAGGATGCGCTGGGAAGTGCGGTCGTCCGCCCGGCCGATCAGCGCGCGGCAGGTGAACAGCAGCTCGTCGAGCTTGCGTCCCATGGCCTTGTCGTAGTTGACCTCGACCTCAGCCACGAAGAAGCAGGGGGCCGCGACCGCGTCCGGTACGTAGCCGGTGCACGTCAGCTTCCCGGTTCCTGCGGGCAGGGTCACAGCGCGGGCGGCGTCGGCGATGGCGTCGCGGATCGCAGAGATCTGCACGGTGTCCCCTTATCCGAAGCCTGGCAGGACGTACGGCTCAAGCAGGGCCCACACATCGGGGTCCCGGCGGGACAGCCGGACGACACCCCACTCCGCCGAGCCGAGGATCCCCTCCGGGGAGTTCTTCCGCTTGAACAGGCGGGTGGCCTGGATGTACGCGGCCTCGGTGATATCGGGCGGGGTAGCCGGCCAGCCGAAGCGAGTGGTCACCCGCACGCGCGTGGTGCTGCCGCGCGACCAGGTGCTGTTCGGCAGGAGCAGGCCAGTGATCGGCTTGCCGTCGGCGAGCGCGTTGTCCGGGCTCGTCTCGTAGCCGGTGACCGCGGTCCACGGGCCTCCGAGGGGGCCGGTCTCGACGACGAGATCGTCCACGTCGCCGATGTCGTCGACCAGCAGCAGCTCGCCGTCCGGCTCGCACACCACGCGCCCGCTCGCGCGGTAGATGCGCGCGACCGGAGCGGGGTCCAGCCAGAAGCGCCGCCCGCACGTCAGATTGATCGAGCCGGACGCGGCCCCCAGCGCGGACGTCAGGTCGGCGTCCTGACTCTCGTCGTCGGCGGCCAGCCCCGCGCGTCGCCGCAAGGTAGCCAGGTCGCCGTACTCGTTGGCCACGGGCGGTCACTCCGCCAGCGGCTGGTCGGCCTGCTCGGTCGTGGGCTCGTCGGACGGCTTGCTCGCGGCCGTCTTCTTGGCCGCGGTCCTCTTCGCCGCAGGCTTGCCCGCATCGGCGGTCCGCTTCGTCTCCCCGGTGCGGCCCTGCGGTCCGTCGTTCTCGTCCGGGGCGCCCGAATAGCCGTAGTGCTCCAGCTGCTCGTCGACCTGGCGCACGCGGTCGTCCAGCGAGCGCCGCTTGTAACCCTCCCGCTCGCGCAGCAGCGCGGCGATCATGGTCTCGTCCTTGGCCATATGTGTCCTCCTCAGAAGACGTGCACGTCAGCGGTGTTCGTGACGTTCGTGTTCGCCGAGTACGTCAGCCGCAGAAACCGCCATGGCTGGTTGGCCCGCAGGATCATGCGGGTGGTGGTCGCCGAGGTGATGTCGAAGGTGTCGACGGCCGGAGTCTCCGGCGTGGCGGTCTCGGCGTAGGAGACGGCGAACCACGTCGTCCCGTCGGCGCTGCCCTCGATCGCGTAGGTACAGGTCGGCGTGGCGCCGACCGTGGTGACGATGGTGAGCAGCGCCGGGCGTTCGGTCGCAGCGCCCCGGTCGACGATGTTCGTCGAGGCGCCGTCGCCGGTCTGCGCGGCCGACAGGCGCGCACTGTTCGGGTACCGCTCGCCGCCGAGCGCGGTGATGGTCGGCATGCTGGTGGACCTCCCGTCCCTGTGCCGTGGTGGACCGCGCGGCCCGAACGACTCGGGCCGCGCGGTGGGGACGGTCAGAACGCGGGCGTGACCAGGCCGGTGCCGCCGACCTTCTGCGTGCCGTTGGTGTAGCGGGCGAAGGTGTACGCGAAGTACGAGTACGCCACCAGCAGCACGCCCAGCGACGCGGCGGCCGGCTGCTCGGCACGGATGAACAGCGGCGCGTTCGGGTCCTCCCACAGGTGGCACTCCGAGGACGGCACCACGTAGATCTCGTCCTCGTTCGTGCCCGCGCCCAGGTTCGTCGCGATGTTGTTGTCGACGACGACCTCCAGGCCGCACGGCAGGACACCGCGGGGGCCGGAGGCGTAGGAGCTGTTCGCGTTCGCCACACCGCCTGCCTGAACGGGGATTCCCGCCCAGTTGATCATCGGCCAGGTGGACGACATCTGGCTCGACAGCCAGTACCAGCGGCGCGAGTGCATCACCGCGTGGCTCGGACGGCCCATCGCCAGCAGCGCCCCTTCGACACCCGCAGCCGCCCCGAGGATCTTCGGGTACAGCTCGGCGCCGGTCGGCGTGCCGTCGGTGTAGGCGTTGGCGTTCGCCACGTTCGTCAGGCCGTTGGTGGCCTGGTTGAGCAGCGTCGAGTCGAGCACGGTGGCGACCCGGTTGAACAGGTCCTGCATCGTGACGTCCTCGATGCCCGTGCCGCGGTCGATCGCCTGCCGGGACACTGTCTGCTGGCCGGCCGCCGTCTGCACGTTCACCGTCAGCAGGGTGTCGTCCATGTTCGTCTCGGACACCGCCGCGTTCTCCGACGCCTGCAGGGCCGCGCTGGTCGCGGTCGTGATCCGGGAGATGTTCACCGACATGCCGGACTCGGGCAGCGGGTGCCGGTTGCAGACGTCCGCGAACGGCCGCAGCGCCGCCGTTGCCGGGGCGTAGAGATCCGTCAGGTACTGCGGGACGGTCAGGCCCGCGAACGCGCCCGTGCCGACCGCACGCTGCATGTACTCGGCCCGCTCGACGCGCTCCTCACGCATGTGCTGGGCGAGGCGGTGCGAGGCCTCCACGTCCTGGAACAGGAACTGTCGGGAGACGTCCATCAGGAAGCCCTTGCCGCGGGCGTCCGTGTCGGGGCGGTAGGTCCGCTCCTCCTGGCCGACGCGGGCGACCTGGTCGTAGGACGGCTTGCGGGTCTCGGTCGCCCGGGTCTCCCGCTGCTTCGTCTCCCGCTCCATCTCCTCCGTCTTGATCTTGTTGGCGTTGGCCAGCTTCGTCTCGATGCCGACGATGTCGGTCCGGGCCTGGTCGCGCGCGGCGAACAGCTCGGTGACCCGCTGGTCCTCCTCGCCGGTCAGCGCGGCGCGGCCGTCCTGCTGCGCCTTGTCGAGGATCAGCTGAACCTCGGCGCCGCACTTCTTCAGCCGCTTCTCCGCGGCCTCCTTCTCGACCTCGATCGCTGCGATCAGGTCGTCGATGGTTCCGGGCATGGGTGTGTTCCCTCCGTACAGATGGGGTCGTGGTGGGTGCAGCAACAGCGGGGGCCACGGCCCACCCGGGTCATCTGCCGGGCGGCACAGGCGGTCGCCTCCGGGCGTCTGCCGGAGAGCGCGCTGTGTCAGGTGTGCTCAGTCCTCGCCCTGCTCGACGAGCAGCTGAGTGCGGAGCATGGAGATCGACCGCCCGGTGGCGGCCGGTGCCGTCGCACGCGTGGGCGGCGACATCTGCGGCGCGGGCACGGGAGCGGCGGTCAGATCGGAGCGCTGGCCCAGGCGGGCGTAGGCCTCGCGGGCGACCAGCGCGGGCAGGTTGGGGATCAGGTCCAGGAATTCCCCGGACCGGGCGGCGACGGACGTGTGCGGGTTGGCGCCGTAGGTGACGGGGCCGACGTCGCCGCGCTCGAGGTCGAACTCGGCGATGCGGTACTCGGTGTAGTCGGGGGACCACTGTCCCGAGGTGATGCGGAACATGAACGACTGCTCGCGCACGTCGGCGTCCTCGATGGCTTGGACGAGCAGCTGCACGTCCGACCGCTTGGGGTTCAGCCACGCGCGCTGGCCGAGGCCCTGGTCGTCCGCCCACAGTTCGAGTCGGCTGTTCCTGGTGCTGGCCATCGGGGTGCCCGCGTGGTTGAAGCGGAACACGACCTCCGGGTCAGCGGCCAGGGTCTTGTCGGCGGCGCCCTTGGAGACGATCTCGGTGTAGGGCCCGAACATGTCCCACATCTCGTAGCCCTGCTCGAACGCCGAGGCGTAGCCCTCGACCTGGTACCACTCCATGTCGTCGCGCTGGACCTTCTTCGCGCGCAGCTGCGAGGTGAAGCGGATCTCTGGGGACTCGGGTCGGTCGCGGGGAACGGCCATCGCCGTCGAGCCCGCCGAGCCGGCGCGGGCCTGGGCAGCCTGCTGCCGCAGGGTCGCCATGTCGGTCATGGGGTGGTGCCTCCTTGCGGGGTCGCGGTGGTGGGTGTCGGCGTGGTGCCCTTGCCGAACAGCCGGTCGAACTCCGCCAGCTGGCCCTCGGTGAACGGCGGCCGGTCGTAGTACGTGCGGGCCTCGGACGGGGCCAGCACGCGAGCGTCGATCTGCGTCTTCAGGACGGCGGCCTGGGTCTGCGGGTCCATCCGCAGCAGCGCGTTGCTGTTGAGCTTCACGAACCGTGGCCGGGAGGTGAGTCGGCTCAGTGCGTCCTCGCGCCGCTTGACCGCGGGGCCCAGCGACATGACCAGGAACTGAAGGTTGCGCTGGGTCATGTTGGCGTACGTGACCGAGCTGCCGGACACGGCCGCGTCGATCAGGTCGGACGGGCAATCGAAGTAGCGGGCGATGTCCCCGATGCTGGCGGACTTGGCCGCGATCCAGTCGGCGCCCGCCTGCTCGGCCTGGATCATCTCGTAGTCCCAGTCCATGCCGGTGACGAAGAGATCCCGGTTGGCGACGGCCGCCTTGAACTTCTGCTTCGCTCCGTCTGCCTGCTCTTGGGTCAGCAGCTTCGCCGTGTTCTTCAGGTGCGCACTGGGGATCGCGCCGCCGGAGAACCAGTCGAGGGCGAACCGCTGGATCGACAGGTACTCGCTGATCGACCACGCCGCGTACGCCACCGGGGACAGGCCGACCGACAGGCCGGCCACGGTGTACTGCTTCTCGTGCCAGACCTCGTCCGGCTGGTAGATCTTGCCGCCGATCTTGTAGGTCTTCTTGCCCTTGCGCATCCGCACCGTGACGTCGCCGATCGGCGCCAGCTCGATGCGTGCCGGGAAGCCGAGCCCGTCCTTCGCGGTGATCAGCCCGACTGTGTTCCCCGCCCGGTCGAGGTCGAACTGGCTGGAGTACAGCCACTCGGGCATCTCCACCTCGGCGCCCCCGGGGGTGACGAGGACAGGCGGCTTAGGCACCTCGACCTGGATCCCGTCGACCTTGCGGTACAGGTCCACCGGCATGGTGCTGATCAGGTTCGCCCGCAGGCGCAGGCACGCCCACACCGCCGAGTGCCTGAGCGCCGTCTCGTTCGTGACGGCCGCCATGCCGCCGCCGGTGCCGGGCCGGGGCGGGATGATCTGGTCGGCGGTCTGACCCGCGTGGTCGCGTCGACGGAACAGGCTCACGTCTTACCGCCCTTCCCGCCGGGGCCGGAGGCCAGCCAGGAACCACCGAGCACCACGACGCCGCTGACGCCGAGCGCCGCCCACCCCAGCCACTGGTACACCCCGGCGCCCGCGCCGGCCGCGACGAGCAGCAGGCCTGCGGTGTCGAGCACGGTCGTCATCCGCTCGCGCACTACGCCCCCTCCTTCAGTAGATCGAGTCGAGTGGGTCGTAGTCCTCAAGCACGTGCGGCCCTCGGATGAGCAGCGCCCACCGGGCGAACGTCGCCGCGCAGAGCGGGCTGATGTCCACCAGCGAGCTGGTGCGGTCCAGCGTCCAGGCGTCGCCGACGCGGCGGGTTCGGGCTCCGTTCACGGCGGCCGTGAGCGGCACCTGGTCGAGGTGCTGCACCGTGCCCTGGTTCATGGCGTCGGCCATCTGCCCGCACGCCTCGGTGATGTCGCCGGACCGCATCACGGCGAGGTCCCCGCGAAGGGGGGCCTCCTTGTCCTTCGGCACGTCGATGCCTGCCGCGATCAGGTCGTCGATGAGCGAGCCCGCCGGTGCCCCCGCCGAGGCGATGGCCACGGCGACCGGCTGCCACAGGCTGTGGAGCTTCACCAGGGCGGGCACCACCCAGTCAGTCCCGGGCCGGTGCGCCACGACCTCCAGGTGCACCCGGCCGTCCGGCCGCAACGAGGCCGCGCTGATGGCGGCGTGCTTGCGGTCCTGCGCCACGTCGACGGCGAGCGCCACGCTGGACGCCACCGGCTTGCTGGTCTTGTCGACCAGGCCGGGCCACGTCAGCTTGGGGACGTTCGGGTCGGTGGGCGGCGTCGGCTTCCGCGTGCGGTTCAGGTACGCCCGGTCGAACTCGGCCGGGTCCATCTTCTCCAGTTCGGCCGCGATGATGGCCTCGGTCACCGTGTGCCCCAGCGCGGGCAGCGTCGCCCGCCAGGTCGCCGGGTCCGCACGGTCCATGTCCTCCGGGGCGTACCACTCGAAGTACGCCGCGCGCGGCCTCTGCGCCAAGGCGTCCTCGGCGAGCGCGGCGAACAGGGCCTCGATCAACGCACGCCCCATCTCCCGCTTCTTGTTCAGCCACACGCTCTTGGTCGTGCCGCCGGCCGACGCCCACCACAGCTGGGCCATGGCCCGGGTCAGCATGGCCGGGCTGAACGCCTGCTCCAGCCGGTCGTCCTCGTGAGCGAACGCCTCGTCGATGAACCCCATGTCCAGGGGCGGACCGTGGCCGGCCTTCTCCGTGTTCGCGGTGATGCCCATGCGCGAGCGAGTCGCGGGCCACAGGATCGCCTCGTTGCCGTTGCTCTTCCGGATCCGCGCGCGCCGCGCGAGATCCGAGCCGGAGATCTTCTCCCAGAACTCGTCTTCCCAGCGCTGCCGCGCCATGCCGCGGGTCTGCGCGGCGTAGACGATGTTCTGCCGCTGCCACGCCAGCGAGCGATGGACCTGGGCGCCGAGGCACAGCTCCGTCTTGCCCTGCTGGCGCGAGACGCTGATGCCCACCTCGCGGTGCGCGAACAGCCCGGTGGCCGGGTCGATCTCCAGAGCGACGTCGGACACGTACTTCTGCCACGGCATCGGCGGGGCGCCGAGCCTGGCCATGACCTTCCACAGCTTCGGCCCGAGCGAGAGCCGGTCCGGATGACGAGGTGTCCCCCAGCGGGGCGGGCAGGTCAGCCCGTACCGCTCGTGCAGATCCTCGGCAAACTCAGTCGGGGGACGCCAAGTCTCCGAGGTCGTCGTCATCGTCAGCGGCCCGCCCCTCCAACAGCTGGGCGAGCGTCTGCCGCAGCTCGCGGGTCAACTGGGGCAGCAGCTTGTCGTCCTGGGCAACCGGCTCCCCACAGGCCTCGCACTCGGCTGTGGCCGCAGCGTCGATACGGCCGGCCAGCGTGTACGCCAGCTCGGACAGGGACGGCTCGACGCCGACCAGGTCGCCGAGCTGCTCGACGTCGCTCCGAACGGCGTCCTCGACGGAGCCCATGGCCGTCCCCCTTCCAAGATCAACCGTGCGTATTTGGCCCGGGGGGAGAAAAAAAACAGGGGGACGCGGGGTTGCGAAATGTCCGTTTCTAAAGACCGGGCGTGCGGTCCGCGCTCGACACCTCGCTGACCTGCGGGTTTCCAGTGCTTCGAGGGTGTCGTGCTGCCAGCTCTTGCAGGTTCGGCAGGTCGCTGCGGTCGACGAGCCCGGTGTTGAGGCCGCAGGGGCAGACCGCGATGGCCTTGCCCGTGAGGCGGCGCTCCACCCACCGAACGCCTTCGTCGTCGGGTGGCCCGGGTTGTGACTCGATCTGGTTGAGGACGGTCAGGTGGTGGTCGAGGGCCCAGGGCTCGGGTGGAGGCGGCGGTGGCGGGTGTGCTGTCGTGCGACGGGGCGTCAGCGTGGCCTTGTGCATGGCGTCCTCCTCTACGGTCCGGCGAACCAGTCGACCGACGTGACGAGTTGGACGACGTCGGCGAGGGGCTTGTCGCCCTTCTCGTTGTTGCACTTGCGGAGGCAGACGGGGCAGCCGGCGTTGCCGTGGATGGGGGCGAGGTTGTCGGGGTCGAGCTTGGCGCCGCCCTTGCTTACGGGGTGGATGTGGTCGACGGCGTCGGCTGCGCCGTGGCCGCAGACGATGCACACGTCGGACTCGGCGAGGATGCGACCGCGGATCTGCCGGTACTGGTACGAGGTGAGTTCGGCGCGGTCAGCCACGGCAGTCTCCGTTCATGCGGCGGCGCCCGGGAGGTCAGGTCACCCGGGCGCCGCGCTCTCCTCCACCAGGGGTGTCAGCGCTGCACGGTGCCGTCCAGGGCTTCGGCGATCTGCGGGGCGAGGAGCAGGCTGTCGGCCCTGGCTTCCTTGCTCTTGGTGGGCAGGCTGACGGCCCAGGTGTCGCCGGTGACGGCTACCCCGCCGAAGCTCTTGGAGAGCGGGACCCATGCGGCCAGCGCCTCGGCGTTCGGGAAGAGGTTGATGCCGCTCTCGCCGAGCGCGTCCTGTCCGGCCTTGTCGGTGATCGTGAGGCCGTAGGACGTGCCGCCGACTTTGCTGACGTAGCCCTCGTCGGTCCTCTCCTTGGGCGTGGACGCGTTGAGGCCGGCGTCGTTGAGTGCGGCGGCGATGTCCGGCGCCGTGTCGAGTCGACGGGCCTCGGGGGCCGGGGACTTGCCGCCGCCGCTGTCCTTTGCGGGCTCGTCGCCGCTGCTGGCGGTGCAGCCGACGAGGGTGAGCGCGAGTGCGGCGGTGACGGCGGCGATGGTTCTGCTGGCGTGCATGGTCCCCCCTGGGACGGTGTGACTGAAGGGGGCATCATCCCGTCGTCCCGGGGTGTCCGTGCGCGTTATATCCGTCCTGTGACACCGCGCTGCCGGGCTTCGACGGCGAGGGTGAGGCGGGTCAGGTGGGCTCGCTCGCGGACGGTGTCGGGGAGGTCGAGCGGCGGGGCTGCGCACGTGCCCTTCAGGCAGGTGCTGTGTCCGTCGGAGACGAGGTGGACGTGTCGGCCCTGCCGGGCGATCAGGTGGGCGGCTTCGGCGGCGCTCCGGGGCGCCGAGGAGTGACCGGGCATGGCGCCTCCGTTGGGTGGGCGACGGCGCGGTCGGGCGGCCCCACGCCCGCACCCTTCCGCGCCGTCGCCGGGCACGACGAAGCCCCCAGGGTTCAGGTCACCTGGGGGCTCGTCGTGAGTGGTGTGGTGCCCGTGTGGGGGCACAGCTGTACGCGGAAAGCGTGACAGCCGGTTGACCTGCGGTCAAGCGGACTTGATCAGAGGCTGTTTGGCGCGCCGTTTGAGGACGAGGGCGGTGACGTCCTCGACGGCGTACCAGGGCTGTCCGACGGTGCCGCCGGAGCGGGTCAGTCGGCCTCGGCGGACGAGCTGGCGGACGCCGCCGAGGGAGATGCCGAGCTGCTGCGCGGTCTGGTGGGCGGTGAGGTGACCGGGCCGGATGATCTGCGACTCCATGCCTCCATGATGCCCGGGGAGGGAGGCGGCGAAGGGGACGATGCAGCCCTGTTTCCCGGGCCTTGGGGCCCCGTGGATGGCGCCTCCCTTGCCTCCCTGACTGGCCATTTCCGCAGGTCATGTACAGGGAGGCAGGGCAGGGAGGCCGGTGGGGAGAACTCCCCGGGATCCGGGCGCCTCCCTACTCGTCGAGGTCGTCCTCGGCGTCGTCCTCGCGGTCGGCGATGGCGTCGGCGATGCGCTGTCGGCTGACGTGCATGACGCCGCCGGTCTTGTACTCGCCGTGCCCGGCGTCGTCCAGGACGCGCTTCAGGTCGCGGAAGGACCAGCCGTCGTACTCGCCCGCGTTGAGGTCGACGAGCCGGTGGAGGACGTCCTGAGTGCGCAGCTTCGTCTCGTGGCCGAGGACGGTGAGGATGTCGGCGAGGTGGTCGGCCGGGGCGTAGGCGGGCGTCTCCGGGGCCGCGGTGCCCTCGTGCAGGCCCATCGCGCGCTCGACGACCGGGGTGACCTCGTCGATGCCCTTGTCGGGGTCGCGGGCGACGTAGTGGGCGCGCACCACCTCGAAGGGCTTGCCGCTGAACCCCACGGTCACGGCCGTGCCGACGTCCTCGCCGGGGATGAGCGTGGTGGCGGTGATGCCGGCCTTGTGCCGGCCGGAGCCGAGCAGCCCGTCGTTCGCGACGTGGTCGCCGACGGCGAACGCGACTCGGTGCGAGGTGTTGCGGGTGACGTCACGCGGGAGGCTGTCGGCGGTCGGGGAGACGGTGACCCAGACGAGGGTGATGGCGGTCTTCCTCGCCTTCTTCATCACCTTGATGGCCAGCTCAGCGGCCTCTTTGCCGTACTCCTTGTGCATGAACAGCTCGTGGCACTCGTCGAAGACGACGACCTTGGGCCGCATCCGCGCGTCCTTCAGGGCCAGTTCGCGCGTCACCTTCGTGGCGCCGTCGCCCAGCTCCTCCAGCAGCTTGCCCCGCATCGTCACCTCGTCGCGGAGGCTCCGCAGGGCTTTGAGCGCGGCCTCGATGTCCTCGTCGTCGTCGCCCTTGACCAGGGTCCGCAGGCGGGGCTTCAGCGGGTCGTAGTCGGTGTTGTAGGCCATGACGTACGCCTCGACGATGACGAGCGGGTCGAGGATCGCACCGAGGAGCAGAGCGATGACCAGCGACGATTTACCCGAGCCCATGATGCCGCCGACCATGTAGTTCGCGGCCATGAGCTTGCCGATGATGGGCTCACCGCGCTGGGAGACGGCGACGGGCACGCCCTTGAAGTAATCGGTGACGCCCTCGGTGAGCAGCGGCCACGGCGGCACGGCACCGGACAGTGAGCCCTGGTCGGCCACCCACAGGTCGAGGACACCGGGCTGCTTCGGCGGCTCGGTCGGCCACGTCTCCACGGGCTTCCTGAGCAGGTTGTGGGCCAGGACGTTCTTCTTCGCGGCGATCATCTCGACGGTGACGCCGAGGGGAAGCTGCAGCTGGGTGTGCCAGCCGTTCCCGGACCGGGTGGTCGGCTGTACCCAGCGCGGCTGCCAGCCCTCTTTGATGGCCTTGTTGAGCGGGGCGATGCCGAGGTTGCCGAGCGCGCGGATGATGGCGCCCTCGTCGGGGACGACGTCGCGCTGCTCGGGGTCGCCGGGCAGCGCCCAGGCCGGGGCGGTCTGCCGGTGCCGGCCGACGGCCCACACTCCGGCGAGGGCGAGCCACGGCAGGCAGACGAGCAGCGGATCCCAGACGACTCCGGCGATGAACGCGACCCAGGCGACGAACTCGACCACGGCCGCGATGGGGGTGTAGATGTCGCTGGTGTCTTTGGTGCCCAGGGCGATCAGTACGCCGAGCATCAGCAGGGCGCCGGTTCCGGCGGCGGCGCCCATCGCGATGGCCTTGGGGGCGTTGATGGCCAGCTGCAGGAGTTCCATGCGGCGGCGGTGGCGGGACTGCCGGAAGATGTAGGCGCGCTGCTCCCAGTCGCGGGCGACGTCTTCCTGACCTGCGGCTTCGGCAGCCCGCATCATGCGCTCGTGGCGGGCGGTGGTGCGGGAGTCCCAGGCGCGGCGGGTGAGGATGCGGGTGCCGCCGTACAGGTAGGAGCCGTGTCGTACGACGGCCCGGTACGTGCCGTGCTCGCGGGCCTCGACGACGACGCGGCGCAGGGAGTCGATACGGACGCGGCGGCGGGCGCGTGGCTTGTCCTCGACGGCCGTCTCGGGCGCCGGGGCGGGCTGGGGCTCGGGGGCGAACTTGAGGAGCGAGACCTGCGGGTCGGCGTGCCCGTTGACCCGCTCGGGGATGGTGTCGGTCATGCTGGTCATTCCTTCTCTCTGCGGAGGGCAAGGGGCCCGGGGACGACGACGGCTTGGCGGTTGGACGCCGTCCCCGGGGCGTGGCTACTTCTTCTTGCGGCTGAGCGCCTGCTTCTCGATCCGCTCGATACGCCTGGTCAGGTCGCTGATGTCGACGCCGTCACCGGCCAGGCCGCGCTTCGCGGCGCGGGCGGTCAGAGCGGCGATGCGGAGCTTCTCGCCGGTAGTGAAGTCGCTGAACTTGGGGCCGTCAGCCATGGGTGGGCTCCCTTCTGGTCAGTGCTGGCAGGTGTCGGTGGGCTCCATGTAGACGCGGCCGTCGACCGGCGTGTAGCCGGAGGCCTTGGCGCCCTCGATCGCGGCGACGGCGGCGGCGTTCTCGGTGTCCGCGCAGACGGGGGCCTCGACGGTGCCGGTGCGGCCGTCCTTGTCGGTGGCGTCGACGAACGTCTTCCAGCTGGACATGGGGTTCCTCTCGGTTGCGGGCCGGGCTGTCCGGCCCCACCGCACCCCCGGCATCGCTTCGGGAGATGCCGAAGCGATGACCGGAGGACGGAAGGGCAGGTCAGCGCTGCACGACGGGCTTGCCGAGGTCGCGGTGGTGGACGGTGACGGTGTGACCGTCCTCGGCCAGCCGGGCAGCGAGGTCCCGTGCGAACGTCGGGGCACGGTGCCGGCCGCCCGCGCATCCCGAGGCGACGGTGACGATTCCGGCGGACGGGCCAGCAACGAACGCGGCGACCGCGAGAGCGACGGCGTCCACCAGCTGCCGGATGCCGGGAGTGGCCCGGACGGCGACCCGGACCGGCTCGTCGTCTGCGGTCATGTACTGCAGTTCCGGGGAGACGTGTGGGTCCCGGAAGTGGTGCTGCAGGTCGATGGTCAGGTGTGCGGCGGGCGGGGCGTCGTGCAGGTAGCCGAAGGAGATGACCTCTACGGTTGTGGTCTCCATGGTCAGTTCCCCTTCTGGCTGCTCTGCCACATGTCCCGCAGGACGAGGACGACGATCGCGGCGACGCCGCCGAGGATGGCCAGCGCGAGCGACGCGAACGCCAGGCCGACGCTGCCGACGCACACCGCGCAGGCGATGCCGATCCACTCACCCGTGCTGCGACGGGCCTTGCCGTGGTCGTGCTGGCACTGCTGCGCCGGCGCCTGGGCCTGCTGCTGGGTGGCCAGCTTCGCCAACTCCATCGCGGCCATGGCCAGCTGTACGGCGGCGGTGTCGGTCTCGGCGGCACGGACCGCGTGCTCGGCCTTCTCCAGGGCGTCGCTCATGAGGGGGACTCCCCAGGGACGAGTGCCACGGTGCCGACCACTTCGCGCCGCAGCTCGGTCGCGTCGCGGCGGCTGAGGCCGAACTCCTCGCGGAGCCGCTCGATGGTCACCGGCCGGTTCGTCGAGGTGACCACCTCCCGGTTGAGCCTGGTGGCCCTGCGCCGCAGTTCAGCCGGGGTGAGGGTGACGACCTCGGTGACCACCTGGCGGGGGGTGTCGGCGCCCACCGAGGTGGTCACCTTGTCGACCCGGTTGTGGTCGTCCGCATGGTCCTCGTCGTCGAGGTTGGGTGACCACTCCTCGTACGGGTCGGTGACCACCTCCGGCTCCGGCCGTGCCACGATCGGCAGCAGCCGGGCCCCGGCGGGCACGACCTTGGGCAGCTCCGGGAGGGCGCGCGGCTGGTCATCCTCGACGCGCTCCACGGTCACCTCGGCGGTCACCTCGGGAACCGGGCCGGGCGCCTCGGCCCTCCCGGCGAGGGCCTGGTGGATCTGCCGCATGAGCGCGCCGAACGCGAGCAGCGCGGCCGTGGGCGGCACCGCGGCGACCACATAGTCGAGCGTCCCGGCCGCGGTGCCGACACCGGCAACGTTCAGGGCGATCGACGAGCCGGAGCCGACGACCGTGAGGCCGATGGCCCACAGGTCGACCTCGCCAGCGAGTGCGGCCCGCAGCATGAGCAGCTCCCCGGCGACGATGAACAGGTCGAGAGTCGCGGGCCACGCCCACGCCCGGATCCACTTGTCCTCCATGCCGTTGGCGAGGGCGACCTCGGCGAGGTGGGCGTAGGACAGCCAGAACGCGGCGGCCGTGAGCGCGATGATGACGACGCCGGCCGCGATGGCGAGCGCGCGGGACGGGTCCCAGTTCATCGGGGCCTGCTCTCGGAGCGCTTGTTGGCCTCGGCGACCTTGCGGGACAGTTCGGCGCGCTCGGCGTCGGTCAGGGCGTTCACTGGCCCTCACCCCGCTCGGCGTGCTCGTCGGCGAGGAAGGCGGCGACGGTGGGGAACGCACGGTCGACGGAGGCGCGGGCGGCCCTCTCGGCGGCCTCGGTCTCCTCGGCGGCGAGCCTGCCGCGGAGGTAGTCCGCGTTCCAGCCGATGGCCGCCGGGTCCTCCTCCAGGGCGCCCTTGACGGTGGCGCGCACCCAGTCGGCCCGCGACTCCAGCCGGCGGGCGTACTCGGCGGTGCCGTGCGGGAGGGTGACGGCTTCGAGGACGGCCTCCAGCAGGTTGCGGAGGTCGCGGGCGTCGCCCGGGTTGGGCGTGGGGGTGGACGGGGAACTTGCGCGCGCCTCGGGACGCGGGGAAAGATCGGTCATGCCGACTCCTGGTTAGGTCAGGATGCTCGGTCGAAGGGCCGGGCGGTGCGCGCGCCGGGGGCTGGAACCCCCGAGCTGCTGCCCGGCCTTTCGTCGTGCACCCAGCATTGCATAGCCTGAACGATTTGTTCAATAGGTTGAATGCGAGTGGCGGCCAAACCCAGCTGCTAGAGCGGCAGCGGCGGGAGGTCAGGCCGACTCGGCGGGCTGGTAGTGCCGGAGCAGCAGCAGATCCGTCTCCGACCGGTACGCCTTCCCGCACCAGCGGCACACCACCGGGTCGCCCGGGAGACGGGACAGGACCGCCCCGCACACAGTGCCCTCGACGTCCGTGACGGCCACGCACAGGCCGAGCCGCTGTCGGCGCGGCGCCGGGTCTCCGACGACCGAGCGGGCCTGTGTCTCCAGCGTCCCCACCTCGCGGGCCAGTTCGCCGGCCTCCGGGTAGCTGGACACGATCCAGTCCAGTTCCATGCCGAGCCACCGGCAGTTCACGCCCAGGCCGGCCGGGGGCGGCGGCGAGTGCTGCGGCCACCGCTCCCGCTGCACGTCCACGCGCCACAGCTGCATGACCTCGCCCGCGCGGCCCCAGTTGACCGTGTCGAGGACGTCCTCGTCGATGGGGGAGCGCGGGCCGGCGGCGCCTCTGGTGGCGACGATCTCGCCCCAGCCGCCGCGCCGGGGCACGAGACACTCGGCGACCTCTGTGTAGAGGACGGGTAGTTCTTCCAGCCGCGCGGCCAGCTGCTCCCTGTGCCGGTTGCACAGGTAGCCGCTGGCCGCGTTGCCGCACAGTTCGCAGTTCACGATGCGCTGGTCTCCTCGGGGTCCTGCCGCGCCCCGGCGGCGGTGCGGCGCAGCCACGCGATGGCCGTCTGCCACTCGGCGTAGGCCTCGCTCCCCGGCCGCAGGATTGCGACGGCGCGGGCGTCGAGGTGGGAGGCGATCGCGGTCAGCGTCTGCGGGCGAACCGATGCGAGGCCTTCAGCGGAGGCCTCGGCCTCCAGAGCCCTCCGCTTCCAGCGGTCGCCGCGCCGCCAGCCCTCGCTCGCGTTCTCGTACAGCTCGTCGAGGGCGTCGTCGGTGATGGTGCTCGCGGTGTGCCGGTGCTTGGTCATGCCGTCCTCCGCTGCTTCTCGCACGTCTCGTCGTGGTCGGTGCCGAAGCTGGTCCACCAGCGTTCACAGCAGGCGTGTCCCATGGCGTCAGCCGCCGCGCGGAGGCTGCGCTGTTCCATGCGGTCGCGGAGCCGAGCCGCGCGCTCGGTGTCCGTACGAACGGCGGTGACCGTGTCGGCGTGCTCGGTCTCGCGGATGAGCGCGATGAGCGGGACGAGGGAGCAGGCGGCGAGGGCGGCGACGGCCCAGACCTCGCCGTAGAGGGCCTGCTGGACGGTGGCGAAGGCGAGGAACAGGGCGGCGGCGCCGTAGATGGAGCAGAGGATGCGGGCGAAGCGGGTCACAGGTACCTCCCGGTTAGCGGGACGTCGGTGATGGTGCGGAAGCGAACGAGGCGAACGAGGAGGTGGCCGTCGGGCTCGACGTCGACGGGATCGTGTGGCTGGGCCTCGCCGCAGACGTCGGTCCAGTCGATGTCAGGGATCTCGGGCTGGACGGCGGTCATCGCCGTACCTCGGTCTCGCCCTCGAACGGCTCCAGCAGCGCGTAGGCCGCCTGCCGGTCGCCGTGCAGGTACTCGACGGCGAAGTCCCCGAGACGGTCGCGGCGGAGCGTGCCGCGCTGCTCGGCGATGTACCCCCAGTCGTCCCAGGCCCCGTCACCGTCCAGCGAGGACGTGCCGGTTTCGTCAGCTCGGTCGAGACGGGAAGGCGGGAAGCCGTACGCGATGGCGGCCTCGCGGGACCACACTCCGGCGGGCGCCTCGACGACGTTGGACCAGCCCACGTAAAGGTCTTTGTCGGGCGCGGCCTTGATGAGCAGGCAGCGCAGGCGCGGGTCGTGGCTGGCCTTCTCCTCGGCGAGTTCGGCGCGGAGCCGCTCGACGGTGCTGCGCATCTCGGTGAGTGCGTCGCCGTCTTCACGGTGCCACCGCATCAGCTTGGCCATCTCCGCCTGAAGGTCCGCCTGCTGGGTGTCTGCCGCAGCCCGGTCGAGGGGCGCAGCGATGAGCGCTGTCTGCAACTCGTGCCGGGCACCGAGGGCCTCGACGCCGGGGTCTGTGGTGTTGGCGATCAGGTCGTTCAGGGAGTCGAGGGCTCGGCGTGCGGCGGCTTCGAGGCGGGGCTGGTCGTTCATGGGTTCCTCCGTGGTGTGATGGGCGGGAGGCCGCCCCGCAACTCGACTGCGGGGCGGCCGTGCTGTCGGGTCAGAGGACCGCTGCGACACGGCGGCCGAGCCACTGAGCAACGTTGACCGACACCGCGTTCCCGGCCTGCATGGTCTGCTCGCCCTTGTTGCCGTGGACGATGTAGTCCTCCGGGAACCGCTGCGCGTACAGCTGCTCGCGCGGCTGAACCATCCGGTAGTGGCAGTCCTCCAGCGCGGGCGCCGGCCCGAGCAGCGCGGCCGAGTCGACCGTGCCGAGCGTGTGCAGGGGCTCGCCCACGGATTTGGCGGCGGCGTTGCGGTACGGGATGACGAGCCAGTGGTGCCGCCCCTGCCCGGTCACCGTGTCGACCGGCTCGGACACCGGGCGGGCGGTCGAGTGGTTCCGCAGGGTGACGATGAACGAGTCGTCGGCCTGCGGCGGCGTCACCAGCGCCTCGAAGCCCTTCGGGTTCGCCAGCCGGGTCCGCATCGGTTCGGTCGTCGAGGTGGCCGTGGTGTTCCACGTGCCGCCGCCCGGGACGAGCAGGGCATCGCCGATCTTCACGGTGCGGGCGGCGAGCGGCGCCTGGTCGGCAGGGAAGGCTCGGCCGTCGTGCCCGCTGTGGGTGACCGTGAGGATCATCCGCCGGTCGCCGAGCAGGTTCAGGCCGGTGTTGATCCGCTCCACTGTGGTCTTTGCCAGGGGCCGCAGCCCGTGTGCGGGGCGGTCGCCGATTCGGACGCCCAGGTTCGACCAGTCGATGATCGAGGCGGCCGGGCGGACATACGGCTCGACGACGGCGTGGCGGCAGCGCGGGCCGTTGGGGCACCGGTACACGTACTGCTGGCCGTACTTTCCGAGGCGACGGCCCTCCTTCTTCCACGACTGGAATGCGGTGACGGTCTCCTCGCACACCGGGCACCAAGCCTTCGGTCGCGGCTGGACGTCCGGCAGCGGGATGCCCTGGCGCGTGCAGACGATGTAGATGCGGTCCCGCCACTGCGGCGCGGGGGCGTTGCCGTCCTCCCCAGCGTGCGCCGAGGACAGAGAGACGAACTGGACGTTGTAGCCGAGGGTGCGCATCCCGGAGAGCCAGACGTCGAACAGCTCCCAGTCGGCGGCCTCCATCACGTTCTCGACCAGGACCGCGCGGTACCGGTGGACCTCGGTCGCGCGGATGACGTCCCAGAAGGTCGCCCGGGTGCGGTCGAACGCGGCTTGCGGGACGTGACCGGACTCCTCGAAGCCGAGCTGTCCGTGGCCCGCGTCGCTCTTGCGGGCCTTGCGGCGGCGCCCGCCAGCCGGGCTCAGCTCGGTGCAGATCGGGGACGCCCACAGCACGTCGGTGCTGGGCAGGCGCCGCATGTCGTAGTTGTTGACGTCGGCGCACAGGTGGTCGGCGGTGGTGTGGTTCGCGGCGTGCGTCTCGATGGCGCGGGCCCAGTGGTTGGCGGCCAGCTTCAGTTCGAGGCCAGCGGCGACCAGCCCGGTGGACGAGCCTCCGGCGCCGCAGAAGATGTCTGTGAAGGTGAGGGTCATTGGGTCCTCCGTGATCTGATGGGTGGAGGGCCGGGCCTGGTAGCAACAGGCCCGGCCGTCATGCAGCGGCGGGGAGTTCCATCTGGCCGAGGGCGCGGTCGACGCGGTCCTGGTCGATCAGGTCGGCGACCTCGCCGGCCGTGCTGCCGCGCGGCACCTCGATGCCGAGGCGGCGGCAGAGCCCCATCTGCTTCGGGTAGGGGCGGCCCGCTCGCCATCCGGCCTGGCGGCCGTCGAGGACCCCGGGCGCCGCGATGGCCTGCTTCTCCAGGTAGGCGAGCGCCTCGGGGAGAGGCCGCGCGACGTCGTCTTTCGGCGGGCGGACGCCGTACGCCTCGGTCCACCGACGCACCCGGTACAGCCGGGTCTCCGGGTCGCGGACCAGGAACAGGAACATGGCGCTGGTGAGGCGGACGAACCAGGTGCCCCGGGGGGTCCTCAGCCATCGGATCGTCGAGGAGCCGAACAGGTTGATCTCTTCGGTCTCGATGCGCGCCGCGATGGCCCGCCGGGTCTTGGCCGCGGCGTGCTCCTCGGCGACCTGCCGCAGGCTCTTGCCGCTCTCGTGCTCGCCGATCTCCCGCTCGGTGAGGTCGACCATCGAGGCGAGCTTGTGGCGGGATGCGGCGCCCATGACGTCGAGCAGCAGCGCGTCCCGCTTGCCGGGCGCAGGGCGAAGTCCTCGGCCGACCATCTGCACGTACAGGCCAGGCGACTTCGTGGGGCGGGCGACCACGATGCAGCTGGTGTGCGGGGCGTCGAACCCTTCGGTGAGCACCATGCAGTTGGTGAGCACCTGCACTTCACCCGCCGCGTACCGGGCGAGGGTCGCGCGGCGCTCGTCGCGGCCCATGTCACCCCACACCGGGGCCGCCTTGATGCCGACCGCTTCCAGTGCGGCGGCGGCCTGCTGGGCGGTGGCCACGGTCGGTGTGAAGACGACGCCGGCCCGGTCGCCCGCGTGGTCGACGTACGCCTTGGCGATCGCGTCCAGCGCGCCGGAGTCCTCCAACGCCTTGCCGAGCTGGCCCTCGACGAGGTCGCCGCCGCGGGTGCGCACCTTGTTGAGGTCGAGGGTGTCGACGGTGATGCTCTTGCCGCGGACGTCGCACAGGTAGCCGTCGCTGATCATGTCGAGGATGTCGAGGCGGAACACCACGTCCTGCCACACCTCGGCCAGGCCGCCGTCGGTGCGGGTCATGGTCGCGGTGAAGCCCGCCGTGGGCACGCCGTCCCAGGCGCCGAAGTGGCGCAGCACCTCCATGTAGGTGCGGGCGGCGGCATGGTGGCACTCGTCGACGATGATCAGGCCGATGTCGCGGATGGCCTCGCGGCGGCGGGCGACGGCCAGGGTCTGGACGCTGGCCACGATCACGTCGGCGTCGTGGTGATCGTCGCGCTGGGCCTTGACGATGCCGACGCGCAGCATCGGGTCGACGGCCAAGAGCTTGGAAGCGGCCTGCTCGATCAGCTCCTCCCGGTGGGCGATGACGAGGACGCGGCGGCCGTCGAGCTGGTCGAGCATCTGGTGGGCCAGGTGAGAGAAGACGACGGTCTTGCCGGCGCCGGTCGGCAGGACGACGGCCACACGGTTCTGGCCGTCGGCCCATCCCTTGCGGAGCGCCTCGATGGCGTCGAGCTGGTAGGGGCGGGGTGTGAAGGACATGCGTCACCTCGATTCGGTGGAGAGGGGAGAGAGGCGGTACGCAGTGCGTACCGGCTGCGTACCGGCTGCGTACCGGGGCAAAAGCGGTTCTGACCTGCTGTTATCTCTCTCTAGAGAGACAGTGGTACGCAGGTACGCAGAAACAGACAGGGGTCCATGTGTGCGCACCCGCACACGCGCACCCGCACGCACACACACGCCTGAGGGGTGCCATTTCCCGGCGACTGCGTACCACCCCGAAAGCGGCACTAGCGGAGCCGCTGACCTGCGGCGATGAGGCCGGGAGGGTGGTACGCACTTCGTGCGTACCACCACCGTGACGGCGCTCATGCCGCCTCGCCCTCGTCGCCGAAGGGCATGCCCTCTGGGGTGAAGGCGAGGCACTTCGCCCGCGCGCCGTCGAACCGACGCGGCACCAGGTGCGCGGGCCGCTGGCTCTTCAGCGTCTTGAGGTACGCGGCATCGATCCAGCTGCCGACAACGGCGTCGAGCGAGTAGTCCGCCTCGGCGAGGATCTTCCGGACCCGCTCGGGCAACAGCGCGACCTCAGTAACGCCGTCCTTGGTGGACAGGACGCCGAGCCACCCGGCGTACGGCGGCTTCTCGTGCATGGCCGCGCGAGTGGCGGTGAACAGTTCGTGAGCGTGTCCGGCGACGTACTCCCGCAGGACGTCCAGCGCCATGTCGGGCCGGTTGTCGGTGGGGTTGTGGGCGGTGAACAGGCTGCGCCAGACATCGTGACCGAGCGGCTCGTACGGCAGCACCCCGGTACGGAACGCCAGCGTCTCGGCGAGGACGAGGGCGGCGACCATCGGCGCGCGCCGGTTGGTCATGTCGCCGCCACCACGGAACTCATCGACGAGCGTGCGGTGGTGTTCCTTCAGCTTCTCGCGGCCGTTCGGCTGGGCGAGGCCGCTGAGGATGTAGCGGATGAACTCCGGCCCCGCGTGCCCGTGGTTGGCGAGAACGCCCTCTCGCGCCGCCGCAGCTGCGGGGCCGCCGTTGTCCCCGAAGGGGGCGATCGTCGTCCCGAGGATGCGGGCCGCAGCGCCCTGGCTGGTCGTGAAGGAGAGTGCCGGCCGCTCGCCGGAAGACAGGAGGATGGTCTCCCACGGCAGCATGTTGCCGAAGGCGCCCCCGCTTCTCGCCTTCCCGTGGTTCATCGGGAGCTGGTACAGCACCTCGTCGATGATGCTGTCGTCCGTGACGGCCATCGTCTCGTCGAAGACGGTGACGATCCCGCGCACCAGGTTCAGCCGCTTCTCGATCGCGTAAAGCGTCGTCCTCCAGTTGGACATCGCGCTCGCGTGCTCGGACGGGTCGGCCCACACGCTGAGCGCAACCTGAAGGGCCGTCGTCTTGCCCTTGGTCGACCGGCTGGAGATGTCCAGGGTGAACGAGTTCAGGCCGAGCGGCTTGAGCAGCGGAGCGGCCAGAGCCGCCGCGACGGCGACACGCGGCACGGGATAGCCGACCAGATGGCCGACGGTCTCGCGCCAGCCCTCCAGCGTCCCTTTCCTGGCGTGTGCGCGGGCCGGTCCACGCTGCTCCTCGAAGGCGACGTCCACCTTGATGTCGTCCTCGGGGGAACAGACGAACGTCCCGTCGTCCTGCCAGCCGAGCCAACGGGCCAGCTGCTCGGAGGGGATGCGGCCGACGTTGCCCGCCTCGAACTCGGCCAGCCACTTCTCGACGGCGCGGGCGTCGCCCTCGACGGCCGGGAGTCCGGCCGCTCCCAGGGTCTCGATCAGCTTGCGCCCGCGCTTCGCGGTCTCGCGGCTGACGATCCGGGAGATGCGGCGGGGCCGCCCGAGGCTGCGGTCGATCCACGACAGCTCCACGTACTGGTCGCCCTCGGGGTCCTCGAACGTGGCGGTGACGACCAGCGGGGCGAAGGTGATGCGGGTCCAGTTCTCGCCGCTTGAGCTGAGCACCTCGATGCCCATGCCCGTGACCCGGTAGCCGTACGGCGTGCGGACCGAGCGCGGGAGCCCGAACGTGGTGTCGTAGCCGAAGCCTTCCGGGTCGCCGTCGTCCTGCTGCTCGGCGGTGTCCTCGGCCGGAGCCTCGTCGGCCTCCGGCTCAGCCGGGGATGGTGCGGGGGCGCTGGCGCCTCCGACGGAGGCGAGGCGGCGGCTGCCGTAGCCCTGGTGCGCGAGGGCCCGCGCGGCGGCCTTGTGGTCGCCGCCGTGCTCCAAGAGGGCGTAGGCGCCGAACTTGCTGTAGGGGGTCTCGCTCTGGAATTCCGACCCGGTGGCGAAGACGAACAGCCTGTCGTGCTCGTCCTTCCCTGTCGTCGCCTTCACACCGCCGACGCCGTCGGCCCATCCCCAGTAGGTCTCACTGCCTCGGGTGTTCATCGGCCGGAAGATGCCGTGGAGGATGTCCTCCCATGAGGCGCGGGCCTCGAAGTCGTCGCCGGGCCGCAGGCTCCCGTCCGCGCGGGGCGGAGCGGGGCGCGGGGCGGTCTTCGCAGCCTCAGGTTGGGGGAGCGCGTCCACCATCCGACACACGGTCCGGATCGCGTCCACGGTCTCAGCGTCGAGGACGGGGATGGTGTCGGGTCCGCCCGCCAGCCGGACGTATGGCCGACCGGAGGCGTGGACGGGGCCACCGGACGGCTCGACCAGGCCGTACCCGCCCTCGCCGCGCGTCTCGATCAGGGGGAGGATGACCTTCGCGTCGGGCTTCTCAGCGACGCGCTGCCGCTGGTGCGGGGTGTACTCGTCGGGCCGCGCGAGGCGCTGGGCCAGCTTGGTGTTACCGGGGACGCCGCCGCCCTTGACGCGGACGCGGTAGTGCCGGCCGCCGGACGGTGACTCAGTAACCCAGCCGCCGAGGATCGCAGCCCATGGCTCGCCGAGTCCGGAGTCGTTCATGATCGAGGTGACGTCATCGAGCAGCCCCTCGCGGATGGCGAGGCCCTCGAACTCGATCAGCTCGATGCCGCCGGAGACCTCGCCGTAGACGACGGCGATACCGCGGGGACGGCCTCCGTCGAACCAGCCGTCGTGCTGCTCCGGGGTAGTCCGGGTCACCTTGTATTCGAGCCAAGACACAGCTGGCTTCTTGGTGCCGTCGGCCTTGATGGGCAGGACGCACAGGCCAGCGTCGTGCAG
Organism: Streptomyces europaeiscabiei; assembly: GCF_036346855.1. Classification (NCBI taxonomy): domain Bacteria; kingdom Bacillati; phylum Actinomycetota; class Actinomycetes; order Kitasatosporales; family Streptomycetaceae; genus Streptomyces; species Streptomyces europaeiscabiei. The sequence goes on along the minus strand of NZ_CP107841.1, from coordinate 4,971,012 downwards.
CTCGCGGGCCGCGGCCCGGAGGTCGGTGGGCTGTGTGTCGGTCAACGGTCGTTCTCCTTGTGGAACGCGGCCAGGTGCACGTCCTTGACCCCGGCGACGAAAGCGATCAGCTCGTCCACGCCGTGGCGAGCGGCGGTGATCGGCCCTTCAAGGCGCTGCGGGCAGGCGGGGCGGTGGCACTCGTACTTGGCGCGCTTGCCTTCGAGGTCGACGGTCAGCAGGCCGTCGACCCGCTGGGGGCGTGGCGAGCGGCCCGGGGCATCCCGGGCGCGCTCGGCGGTCATGGGCGTGCCTGCGAGGTACGCGCGTGCCAGGCCTCGACGTCCTCGACATGGCCAGCCGCCACGGACGCCTGGAAGTCGAGGGCCCGTCGGGCGTTGGCGTCGCGGTCGGCGATCTCCTCGCGCAGCTGGAGGAGAGTGGTCGCCGGGCGTTGGCCGGGCGGCACGATGGCCATGGCCGCGCCGTCTGCGGCCCAGATGACCACCGTCTTGTCCAGGTGCTCCTCGTCGACGGCGCGGGACTGGTGCACCGTGATGCGGCGCCGGGCGGCGAACTGGGCGAGGTGCTCGCGGCCGAGGGTGTCGAGGACCCAGGCGAAGACGGCGTCCGGTTCGCCGGAGATTCTGATCAGGTCACCGATGGCGTCGAGGCATTCGCCGACGGCTTGGTCGACGACCAGCTTGGCGGCCTCGACGTGGGCGAGCGCGCGGCGTGTGGCCGGTGTGGTCGGCGGCTCGGGAGCCGTGGGAGGCTGCGTCATGAGCGAACCCCGTTCTCTACTTGCTGGTGGGTGCGGGCTGCTCGACAGGCGCCCCCGGCTGGACCCCGGGGGCGTCGTCGTTGGTGGCTGCCGCCGACTGGACCTCGGGGGCAGCGGTCTCGGAGAGGCCGATGAAGGCGCACAGGTCCGTCTTGCGGACCCGGAACGCGCGGCCGAACTTGACGACCTCGATGGGGAACTCGCCCTTGCTGATCAGCTCGTAGCCGAGCGTCTCGCCGATGTTCAGGGCGGCGAACGCCTGGAGGGCGGTGGGCATCGCGGGCAGGTCGCGGACCTGCTCGGGGGAGAGCGGGGCAGCGGTCGTCATGACGCCGCCCGGGTCTGGCTAGGAATGAAGGTGCGGCCGGCGCGCTCCATGGGGACCCACAGGACGAGCAGGTCGACGCCGAGGGCGGCGGCGATCGCCTTGGCCTTGGGCTCGGGGACAACGCGCTGCGCCCCGGACATCAGGCCGCCGATCGTTCCGTGGGCGACGCCCACAGCCTCGGCCAGTTCGCGGCTGGTGACTGCTTCACCGGTGCCGGTGCGCTCCATCAGGAGCCGTAGTAGGTCGCTGCTGGCGACCGCGTACATGGTGGTTGACGGCTTTTCGGGTTTGCTCACGTTCACCTCGTTGAAGGCTTCATTCATCTCGTTGAACGGTGTGAGCGTGAGCGTTCCATAGGTTGAACGGTTTGTCTAGTGTGTTGAATACGCCCGCTCAGGTAAGGCTTCGGTCAATCACTCCGCGCGCTCTGGCAAAGGTGACCGTCCTGCTGAACAATCCGTTCAGTACGTGAGATGAACGCCGCTGGTGACCTGCCCGTACGGCTCAATTGACCGTGCATCACCTGAACACCCCCCGCGTTCCCTACCTCCCAGGAGTGGCAGGATGAGCCCCATGGCGACCCAAGACGACCGGAGTCGTAGCGCTGAACGGCGATCAGATCTCGCCGACCTGATCCGCACCCGGCGTGCCGAGCTCGGCAAGTCCCTCGACAAGTTCGCCGCCGAGGCTATTGACCCGGTCTCGGGGGAGCATGTGACGCGCGGATGGATCTACCGCCTGGAGACTGGCGAGCCGGTGACCCCGCCGGTCTTCGAGGAGTTGCGCGCGCTGGCTCGCGCCGCCAACTATCCAGTCGAACGTCTCCAGGATGCGGCCGGCGCTCAGTTCCATGGAGTCGACCCGCTGCGCAGCGGAACGAGCGAGGCCAAGGCCTACGTGCACAAGCTGGACCGGCTGCCCGCCGACCAGCGCGAGCGACTCCTGCGGCTGATCGACACGATGGTTCCCCCCGAGGAGGGTGAATCCGAGTAGATCATTCATTCCCCATTACATCACTCTGAGTGAGTCATCTGAGCAGGGTGTAGCCATGCGGGGCCCATGGTGCGATCATCGCTGAACGCCTCTCCCCCAAAGAGGTGCAGGTCTAAGCTGCAAATCGAACGCGCATGCGGGAGATGGGGGATTTGCATGGACTCAGCATCGAACAAGCGCCCCGCACGGGCTTGGTACTTCTTCAGTGAGGACATCCCCGACGACGAGCTGGTCGTCCCCATCCTGACGAAGAACGGCACAGCGATGGCCGTACGCCCGGGGGAGATGACGCCACGTCTCCTCAAGGCGCTCAACGAATCTGTTGCCCACCTCATCAACGTCGGCCTGTGGCAGCCCGGCGATGATGGACCTGAGCCGCCGCGAAAGGAGTAACACCATGCCGTCTGCGCGCCGGGCCGGGAGCATCTACAAGCGCTGCGAGTGCCGCGGGCCGGACGGCAAGCTGCTGGGTACGGAGTGCCCACAGCTCAGGAAGAAGAACCACGGCGCCGTCGGTCTCCGCCAGGAGCTACCGCCAAGCGCCGAGGGCACGCGCCGGACCTTCCGGCGAACCGGATACGAGACCGTGACGAAGGCCCAGGGCGACCTGTCCCGCCTGCAGGCCATCCTCGCGCTCGCCGGTGACGACGCTGCCGAGCAGCAGCGCGTCGGCGACCTGCTCGCCGACATCAACAAGAGGCGTGCGGACATCCCCGAGACCGCTGAGGTACAGCGACGGCTCGGCGTCGGAGTCCCCCTCGACGGCAAGATGACCGTCGGCGACTGGCTCGACCACGTCATGGCCAACAAGGCGACGCGCACCACCACGAACCACGGCTACAACAGCCACATCCGCGTGCACCTGAAGCCCGCGCTCGGGCACCTCCGCCTCGACCGGCTCGGCGTCGGTCACGTGCAGGACATGTTCAACGCGATCGACGACCGCAACGACCTGATCCGGGCCGAGAACCAAGCCCGTCACGAGCAGGTCGCCCGCACCCGCTGGACCAAGCCGGGCCGGCCGCCGATGAAGGAGCGTGCACGGCTGGACGCCGAGCGGGCCAAGCTCGCCGACATGCCGCCCTACCGCCGCATCACCGGCCCGGCCACCAAGCAGGCGATCCGCCGCACTCTCCGCATGGCGCTGAACAAGGCCATCGGCGCGCAGCTCATCACCTTCAACGCCGCCAAGCACGTCGAGCTGACGTCGGCCGCCCGGCCGAAGGGGCTGCTGTGGACGGCGGAGCGGGTGGCGCGCTGGGAAGAGACGGGGGAAAAGCCGGGCCCGGTCATGGTGTGGACGCCCGCCCAGCTCGGCCGGTTCCTCGATGAGGCCGAGGGCGACCGGCTGTACGCGTTCTTCCACCTGGTCGCCCACCACGGCCTGCGCCGGGGCGAGGGCGTCGGGCAGGGATGGCACGACTTCTCCGCGGCCCGGAAGGAGATCCGAGTGTCCGCCGAGATCGTGGTGGACGGCTGGACGCCGATCGAGACGGCACCGAAGACGGACGGGTCCGTGGGCATCGTGAAGGTTGACACGGAGACCGTGCGGGTGCTGCTCGCCCACCGCGAGCAGCAGCTGCTCGAGCGCGACGCGTGGAACGCGCGAGCCGCAGTGCAGCGCGAGGCCGGCGAGGACGTCGCCGACTGGACCGACACAGGGAAGATGTTCACCGCCGAGGATGGACGCTGGCTGCACCCCGACGCCGTCAGCAAGGCATTCCGTCGGATCTCGGAGGCGGCCGGCCTGCCACCGATCAACCTCCGGGATCTCCGCCACGGGGCGGCGGCCCTGGTGAAGGCAGGCGGGGGAGACCTGCACGACGCGAAGGTGAAGCTGCGCCACTCGACGATCACTCTGACCAGCGACACGTACATGGAGTTGTTCGAGGAGTACGAGGACGAGCTGACGGAGAAGGCTGCCGCTGCCGTTCCTCGCGCCCGGCGGGCACGTGAAGAGCCCCCTGCTCCGGTCGCTGTACCGGAGCAGGGGGCCAGCGCGTCGCAGCCAGCAGACGCGGTTTCTGATGGGTCCACGGTACGGGCCAGCACTGACAACGACCGTCCCTCGGCGTAGAATCGAGGTACGGAGATAGGGCCTCTGACCTGCGGGTCGGGGGCCCTTCCTGCTGGCCCCGTGCTGGCCCGAAGGCCACGCAAGAGCGCGGTACGAGACGGTACGAGGCACGGTGAAGGCTTGAGCTTTTCGGAGCCGTAACCCGCTCTGGCCTGGGCAAGGCGTCGAGAGGCGGGCCGACGCGATACGAGACGGTACGAGCCGCCATGGGTAGTCAGCAGACTTTTAATCCATTGGTTGTGGGTTCGAGTCCCACAGGGCCTACGGTTCGCGGGCAGGGGATATCCCCTCTGACCTGCGGTGCGGCGCTCGGTTCGGCTTCGGTCGGGTCGGGCGCCGCTTCGTTTTCGCCGAGGGCGCCGTCCGAGCTGTCGCCGCTGACCGGCCGTCAACGGGTCGGCGGCCAGAGGGCGCCGAGGATCACCTGTCCCTGCCCGATCAGGTGTGACGGCTCGAATGTGCCGGGATCGGTTGAGGGCGACGCGGCCGAAGTGTTCCGCGTGGGCGACGAGTGCGTGGGCGAGGACCTGCGGGTCGAGTTCCGGGCCGCTCCGGTCGCTCATGCCAGTCAGGACGAGGGAGATCCACTCCTCGACCCGGAACCGGAACCGTTCGGATGCGCCCGCAGTTGTCCGCCGGCCCCATCGTCCGGCAGGCCATGAACCACCTGCTCAGGAGCGAGCTCGTCTTCCCGCCGACGCCGCGCTGGGCTAAGCCGGTGACCCTGGCTGTCGCGACGACACGGCGGATCGCCACGCTCGCCACCATGCCGCGCTGGATGCGCGAGATGGCGGGGATCCGGCAGTCACGCCTCCTCGACACGCTCATCGTGCCCGTCATGAAGACGGCCTTCGCGCTCGCCCACCTCGGCCCCAGGGCCGAACTGCGCCTGATGGCGCGGCTCTCGCCCTCCACCGTCGCGGTGATCGCGCCGATGAAGCTCGGCATCCCTCCCCGCAACGAGGAGGCACTGACCCCTGCGGAGGCCCGCGCCCGCCACGGCTACGCCAAGCCCGGCGAGGCCCGTCTCGCATTCCGGGCCCGCCAGGCGGCCCGCGTCTTCGACGACGGCGAAGCCCTCAGCGACCAGGGGCTCGTAGAGTCCCAGGAGATCCTGGGGCCCCTCTCGTAAGCAGGGCGGGTCTTCTGCCCCGGCGGTCTCGGCCGGCTCCCTCCCGTTCCAGCTCACGGCTGCTGTCGACCGGGCCCCGGTTCCTGTCCCGGTTCCTGTCCCTACCCCCACCCCACCCCCACCCCTACCCCTACCCCCACCCCCACCCCTATGCCTGTCCGGGTCCCTGCCCGTGGTCCTCCCCCTGCCGACCCGTCTTCGGTCGCAGCCCCTGTTTCGGCGCGGGAGGGGGCGTGAGCCTGGCCGTCGCCACGTACGAGACCACGACCGCGACGATCACCAGTGGCATGACGGTGACCCCCTGCGCACCGATCAGGAGTGTGGCCAGCAGGACGGAGACCAGCGGGAATCGCAGCATCGCGGCGCTCATCGCTCCGATGCCCATCGCGAACCCCGCGACCAGGGACAGCCCCGGCAGGTGGGAGAACAGGATGCCGCCCGCCGCTCCCACGAACATCGCGGGAAAGATCGGGCCTCCCCTGAAAGCGCTGAGCGACGCGCAATAGGCGAGGCCCTTGCACAGCACCAGCAGCGACAACGCGCCCACCGAGTACGCGGCGCTGTGCGTGAGGAACGGATCCATCGCCGTCTGCCCCGAGTACAGGACGTCGGTCGCCGGTTTGCCGGTGCCCTCCGCGTAGCCGATCGCCAGCCCCGCCACCACCAGGCCCATGACCACCGTGGCCGGCACCCGCCGCCTCTCGACGTGCGTCGCGAGCCGGACGGAGAGCCACCGGATTCCCGCACCCACGAGTGCGGCCGACAGACCGATGACCAGCGCCCACCCGAATTCCGCCGCTGTCGGGCGTACGGCCGCGGGGACGTCGTGCAGGGCCAGCGAGTAGGTGCCCAGCCCGGTCCACGATCCCAGCCCGACGAAGATGAGCGCACCGATGCCCGCGGCCAGCAGGCCGGGCACCAGCACCAGCGCCATCATCGCCCCACCCAGCCCTGAAGCTTCCATCAGGAGGAACGCTCCCAGCAGGGGCGATCCCAGCAGCGAGCTGACGGCCGCGAAACTGCCCGCCGCGCCCAGCACCGCGCTCATCTGCTCCGGCGGGTCGCGCCTGACCATCCGCACGGCGCCGGCGGCGAGCCCACCGCCTAGCGCCAGGAGAGGCGCCTCGGGGCCGAGGACGGCGGCGAAACAGAGCGTCGCCAGGGCGGCAGCGAAGATGCCGGGCAGCTCGATGGGTGTGGGCGCGGCGGAGGCCTTGAACCCCGCTGTCGGTTCATGGCCGCCGCGCCCCGGCAGGTACTGAACCGTCAGTGCCGTGAGCAGCCCCCCTACGGCGAGCAGCGGCAGCGGCCACCACCACGGAGTCCCGTCGAACCCCAGCGACTTGGGCAGATCCGTGTAGATCAACGGCTGGACCTCCCCGACCAGCGCGAGGAAGCCGAACGCCGCCGCGGACACCGGCACGCCGATCAGTGCGGCCATGGCCAGAAGCACCAAGTACGCGCGGCTTCGAAGAAGCGTCATCGGGTCCGGAGGCGACGTGGCCCCGGACCCGGTAGTGCCGACCGGCATGCGCACTGCCTCCTCGCGATGCGGGCCTCGTCCCGCGCTCCCCGACGGCCGTCGGCCGTCGGCGAACCGAACCCGGAACACCTCGCCGACTGACGCACGCGGCGCGGTACCGAGCCTGGCACGCCGTTCCGAGGCAGGCATGCCGACACGACCCATGCGAGTCACGCCCACCGCCGCCCTCTTCTTGTCCGCACGGCACGGCTCGCGGCAGAGCCGGGGCTGAGGGGGTGATCGGGTGATCGTCGAGCCACCTCGACGTCGAACCGGCACCACCCCCGCAGGGGACCGACCATGGTCGCCCGGGGAGCCGCCGTATGTGTGGTGACGGGGTCCTGGACGGCATGCCGATGGACGGGCGCGCCGGCGAGGCGGAGCGCCGGGCCCGGTGGACGGTGTGACGTGGCCCTCTTGGTCTCTCCGTCTTCCGTCTCTCCTCCTTTCCGTCCTTCCGTCCTTCCGTCCTTCCGTCCTTCCGTCCTTCCGTCCTTCCGTCCTTCCGTCGATGTGCACACGACGGGCTCTCCCCCGACGGGCGGCCGGAGGGGACAGTAGGAGGAGGGAGGGGAGTGGGGGAGAGCGGTGGGCGAGGAGAGGAACGGGTCGTGATCGAGGCGGAGTTGAAGGCCCGGGTCCGTGTGCCGGAGGCGGTCGCGCGGGTGCTCGACGAGTGGGCCGAGGGCAGGTCCGAGACGTACCAGGACACGTACTACGACCTGCCGGACGGCAGCCTGCGCGCCCGGGGCGAGGAACTGCGGCTGCGGTTTCTCGCCGACCACGCCACGGGCGAGCGGCGGACCCTGCTCACCTTCAAGGCGGCCGCGGTGGACGAGGCGTCCGGGTCGAAGCCCGAGTACGAGACGCGGGTCGGGGACTCGCAGATCGCGCACGCCATCCTGGAGCACCTCGGCTATGTGCCGGCGATCGTGTTCGAGAAGCGCTGCCGCAGCCACGCCTTCGAGGCGTACGGCCGACGGATGCTCGCCACGCTCGTACGGGTCCCCGAGCTGGACGGCACGTTCCTGGAGATCGAGAGTCTGGTCCAGGAGGAAGCGGAGCTGACCGCGACCCTCGACGACATCCGCGCGGTACTCGACGACCTGGGCATCGCCCCGGAGGACCTCACGCGCGAGCTCTACACGGACGCGGTGGCGGCGGCCCGTCACACCCTGCCCTAGGCAATGAGGGTGAACAAAGGCAATGACGGCGCACAAACACCTCGGGCCGGAATCCTCATCGGATTCCGGCCCCAGGCCTTCAGTAGCGGGGACAGGATTTGAACCTGCGACCTCTGGGTTATGAGCCCAGCGAGCTACCGAGCTGCTCCACCCCGCGTCGTTGAAACCAGTGTACGCCATCTGCGGGACCCCAAGCACACGGGTTAACGGCGACCGCCGATCACCGCGTTAACGGCGACCGCCGATCGCCGCCGACCGCCGCGGATTCACCCGGCCGTCCAAGCGTTTGTCAGACCGGTCGGCAGGCGCCGGTCAGCCGACCAGATGCTTGTTGGGCGCCTTCGCCCGACCCTCGTACTCGGGCAGTACGACGACCTCGGCCCCCTCCGCCGACAGCACCGCGTTGCCGACGGCGGCGTCCTCGACGAACGTGTCCGGCTCGCGCCAGGCCGTGACGACGCGGCGGACGCCCGCGTCGAGGACGAGCCGGGCGCAGGGCGCGGGTCGGGAGGCGCGGCGGGCGCACGGTTCCAGGCTGCTGTAGACCGTGGCGGAGGCGAGGCGCGGGTCGGTGGGGCCGAGCTTGGCGAGGGCGGCCTCCTCGGCGTGGGCCACGGGGTCGCCGCCCTCGCGGGAGTGGCCGCGGGCCAGTTCCGTACCGTCCTCGGCGACCACGACCGCTCCCACACTGAACGCGGTCTTCGAGGGCGGGCACTCGGCGGCCAGTTCACAGGCCAGCGCGAGCCAGTGCCGGTCGGCGGGGGAGACGGCCGGTCCGACTCCGGGCACGCTGGGGGCGTAACGGATGAGGACGATGTCGCCCACCGGCCGGGTCTCCAGCAGCCGCAGCCGGCTCTTCGGTCCCCCGGGATACGTGCCCGTCCCGAACAGCCGCGGCGCGTCCGTCTCGCCCACGAACACCGGCGCGACGGCCAGCTGCACCTCGTCCGCGAGCCCCTGCTGGAGCAGCTGGGTGTGCACGCGGCCGCCGCCCTCCACCATGAGGCGCCGGACGCCGCGTGCGTCTGCGAGGTGGTCGAGGAGGGTGGGCCACTCCAGGTCGGGGCCGACGGAGACGACGTCCACACCGTTCGGCCCGGCCGGCAGGCCCAGCCCGCGCAGCCGCTCCGCGCCCTTGTCCGTCGTGTACACGACCTTCTCGCCGCCCGTGTGCCAGAACTGGGCCGTCGGGTCGAGATCGCCGGACGCGCTGACCGTGACCTTCAGCGGGTACTCCGGGAGCCCGGCGGCGACGCGGGCCGCGCGGCGCTCGGGGGAGTTGACCAGTAGCCGGGGGTTGTCGGTGCGCAGGGTGCCGGCCCCGATCAGGATGGCGTCGCTCGCCGCGCGCACCTCGTCGACCCGGTCGAAGTCGGCCGGACCCGAGAGCAGCAGCCGCTCGGGTCCGGTGTCGTCCAGGAAGCCGTCGAGGGAGACGGCGGCGGACAACAGGACGTAGGGCTGGGGCATGGACGCGCTCCCTGGCGTGACGGTGACTGGACTGTGACTGGGGCTGGGGGGACCGGAACCGGGACCCGGGCTGGGGCTGGGACCGGAGCTGGGGCTGGGACGGTGTCGAGGGTGGCGGTGGTGGCGGTGGTGGCGGTGGCGATGGTGGTGGTGGGGAAGACCGTCGGCGGCTGAGATGGAGGCCGTCGGCGGTGGGCTTGGTTCAAGTTTTAAACAATAACTACACTGTACGTATGACGACCCGCTGGCTCACCCCCGAGGAGCAGCGTGCCTGGCGCGCCTACGTGGCCGCGAGCTCGCTCCTTGAGGACGCGCTCGACCGGCAGCTCCAGCAGGAGGCCGGCCTGCCGCACCTCTACTACTCCGTGCTGGCCGCCCTCTCCGAGGCGCCGGACCGCCGGATGCGGATGACCGATCTCGCCGAGCACCTGAAGATCACGCGCAGTCGGCTGACGTACGTCGTGACCCGGCTGGAGAAGGACGGCGTGGTGCGGCGCGAGGACTGCCAGTGGGACAAACGGGGCAGTGTCGCCGTGCTCACCGATGAGGGCATGGCCCTGCTGGAGCGTGCGGCGCCGGGCCATGTCGAAACGGTCCGCAAGGCCGTCTTCGACCACCTCAGCCCTGAGCAGATCGGCCAGTTCGAGGAGATCTGCGCGGCCATCGCGACGGCGATCCAGGGTGGGGACCCGCGGGCGGCAGTCGGCTCCGACGACCTGCCGTGGCGCCGCCGCGCGTGCCCGTCGAGCCAGTCCGGTCAGTAGGGCCGCCGCGAGTTCCCTGTGTTGCGGGAATGTGAGGCATCTCCAAACGGGGTTGCTTGAAATTTGAAGCAGGGGTTAGAGTCCTGCCGAGCACTGTGCTTCAAATCTGAAGCATGGCGACGCCCGTACCAGGACCGGAGATCCGCATGCCCGACTTTCCCGCTGCCACCCCGCGTGCCCGCGTCCGGGTACCGCTGCGTTTCCACGACGGCTACGGCGTCGACGCCGAACTGGTCACCTTCCACGGCCTCGTCGACGGCCAGGAGCACCTGGCACTCGTCCTCGGCGACCCCGCCCCGGGCGCGGCCCCGCTGGTCCGGCTGCACTCCGAGTGCCTGACCGGCGACGTCTTCGGCTCGGCCCGCTGCGACTGCGGTCCGCAGCTGCGTGAGGCGGTGGAGCGGATCGCCGAGCGCGGCGGTGTCCTCCTCTACCTCCGTCAGGAGGGCCGGGGCATCGGCCTCTACAACAAGCTCGACGCGTACGCCCTTCAGGACCAGGGCCTCGACACGTACGAGGCGAACGCGGCGCTCGGCCTGCCGGAGGACGCCCGCGACTACACGGCGGCGGCCCAGATGCTGGGTGCCCTCGGCATCGACGAGCTGGACCTGCTCTCGAACAACCCCGACAAGGCGCAGCAGCTCCGTGACCTGGGCGTCGGCGTCCGCCACCGCGTGCCCACGGGCGTCTTCACCACCGCCCACAACGTCCGCTACCTCCGAGCGAAGGTCCTCCAGACCCACCACACGCTCCCCCTGCCGGAGCTGACGGGACTGACCGGGTTGACGGCGGGCTGAGCCCTCGGGGGCGGGAACAGGGCCGAGGGCAGGAGGGCGAGGAGACGACCCCGGTAGCCGCCGCCCGCAGCCGCCCCGGTCTCGGTCGCCGTAGCCGCCCCGGTCTCGGTAGCCGCCGCCCCCAGCCGCCCTGGTCTCCGCCAGCAGCTGCCGGCCCCACTGGCCTCCGGCAACCAACCGCCGACGGCCGCTCATCCGCCCCCAGACCGGAGCAGCGCCTCCCCCTCCACACCCACAATCCGCCCGTTCTGGCCCGCACCCTCCGCCTTCGGCCCGCACCCTCCGCCTTCGGCCCTCCCCCTCCCCCTCCGGCCCCCACCCTCCCCCTCCGGCCCCCACTCCTCCCACTAGCCCAGTCGGCCCCGCCGACTAGCCCCGCACGCCACACCCGGAAACCCTGTAGCCGTGGGGCAGAGAGAGGGAGTGGAGGGTGTCAGGGAGCCGGGTGGGTGGCGGTTCTCGCACACCCGTACGCTCGTTCGCCTCATTCCCGGCCTGCTGATCGTCGTCGGCCTCTTCTACGACCACTTCACTCCGCGCGAGTTCACGGCGGTCCCCTTCTTCACGGCCGCTCCCCTCGTCGCGGCCCCGCTCTTCTCGCTGCACGGCACGGTGATCACCGGCGCCGCCTCGGTCGCCGGCATCACCGCCGTCCGCGTCTACTACGGCGACACGGGCCACGTGGACGCGATCACCGAGATCGCCACGGTGGTCACCGTCGCCGTACTGGCCGTACTGATCAACCGTCTCGTTCGCCGCAGCGACGCCCGGCTCGCCACCGCCCGCGAGATCGCCGAGGCGGCCCAGCGGGCCGTACTGCCCGTGCCGCAGGAGCGGATCGGCGGGCTGGAGTTCGCCGCGCGGTACGAGGCGGCGCAGGCGGGGGCGTCGATCGGCGGCGATCTGTACGCGGTGCAGGACTCACCCCACGGCGTACGGCTGATCGTGGGCGATGTGCGCGGCAAGGGGCTGGGGGCCGTGTCGGCGGTGGCGGTGCTGATCGGCGCGTTCCGGGAGGCGGCCGAGCAGGAGTCGACGCTCGAAGCGGTCGCCCAGCGGCTGGAACGGGCGCTGGCCCGGGAGGCGACGCGGCGGGAGGCCGCGCGACGGGACGCGGCGGTGGAGCGCGAGGGGTTCGTGACGGCCGTACTGGCGGAGTTCCCGCACGGTGCCGGCCGCGCCCGGATCGTCAACCGAGGCCATCCGTCACCCCTGCTGCTGTACGCCGACGGGACCCTGTGCACTCTGGACGCCCCGCAGTCCGCGCTCCCGCTGGGCATGGAGGACCTGGGGACCTGGCCCGACCGCGCGCAGGAGACCGGGTTCCCGCCCGGCGCCATGCTGCTCTTCTACACGGACGGCCTCTCCGAGGCGCGGGACGCGCGCGGTGTCTTCTACGACCCGGCCGCGCGCCTGTCCGGCCGGGTCTTCTCCGCCCCGAGCGCCCTGTTGACGACCCTCGCGGAGGAAGTGCGCCGACACACGGGTGACAGCACGACGGACGACATGGCCCTCCTGGCGGTCCGCCGATCCTGACAACCCGCCGCCCACACGTCTCTCATGTCTCCCACATCGCTCACGTCTCTCATGTCTCTCACGTCTCTCGCGATCAGGGGACCGCGGTATCACGGAACGTGTCTGTTCGACCGTCCTCCGTATAGAAGCTGATGTAACGTCAGAACTTTTGTTACTCGTGAGGCAAGGTCAACTCGCCCGTTTTAAACCCCCCATGCCCCGTAAAGTCCAGCGCGCAGGCCGGAACGATCATTCAGAACAGCTTGGAATGGAGTACTCGCGTCTATTAACGTTCGATAACGCAGCGCGGTCGTCCCAGCCGTCACAAGAGTCGGCTCCGTGCTCATGCGCCGAATCCCGCAAGGGAACCGGGGAACCACCACCCTGGGGTGAATCGCACGGAAACCGTCGTGGCAGTCCGCACGTCCGGTTTACGCGCGTAGGAGACCTTCCTGCTCCGAACCCGTCAGCTAACCCGGTAGGCGAGGAGGAAGGAAGGAGCGCGCCCACGTGGCGTCGAACCGGTCCGCGACCGAAGCCCCGTTCGTCCCGAACCAACGCGAAGGCGAGAGCCAGACGTTCGGTTACGGCAGCTACAACAGCGACAACGAGGGCCCCTGGCAGGAGTGGAATCCCAGCGAGGAGACCATTCGCCCCGTTCGCGGCCGGCACCGCGTCGCCAAGCCGCGCGGTGGACTCGCCCGTGGCGGACTGGCCCGCAGCTCCACGGTTCTCGGCGTCGGTGTCATAGCCGCCGTCGGCGGCGCCGGCATGGCCAGCGCGCAGTCCGGCAAGGCCCCGGTGTCCATATCGATGCCCGACATGCCGAACGTCGGCTCGGTCTTCGAGGACGAGGCCGACGAGCCGGAGCCCCAGGCCTCCACCACCCCGCTCAGCAGTGCCGGCCTGACCGCCGCCGACGCCGAGCAGGGCACCGCCGACGCCGGTGAGGCGCTGCGCGCCCGCATCATGGCGCAGGCCGAGTCCCAGCAGGACGCCTCCGACAAGGCCGCCGCCGAGGCCGCCCAGACCGCCGCCGCGGACAAGGCCGCCGAGCTGGCCGCCAAGGAGAAGAAGGAAGCCGAGGCAAAGGAAGCCGCCGCCAAGAAGAAGGCGGAGGAAGAGGCCGCGGAGAAGAAGGAAGCCGAGCGCCTCGCGTCCCTCGCCAAGCAGTTCACGCTTCCGACCTCCTCGTACACCCTCACCTCCACCTTCGGCCAGGCCGGCCCCTACTGGTCCTCCGGTTACCACACCGGCCTCGACTTCGCCGCCCCCACGGGCACCCTCATCAAGGCGGTCCACGGCGGCACCATCACGCAGGCCGGCTACGAGGGTTCCTACGGCTACAAGACCGTCCTCACCCTCGATGACGGCACCGAGATCTGGTACGCCCACCAGTCCTCCATCGGCGTCAGCGTCGGCCAGAAGGTCGCCACCGGCGACGTCATCGGCCGCGTGGGCGCCACCGGCAACGTCACCGGCGCCCACCTCCACATGGAGGTCCACCCTGGCGGTTCGGCCAGCGGCATCGACCCGGCGGCATGGCTGCGCAGCAAGGGCCTGACCCCGTAGAGCCGGTCGGAACCAGCGACGCCGCGTAGGTCCGTGAGGACTACGCGGCGTTCGTCATGTCCGGGCGAGGCAGGGCGGAGCGAGGCAGGGCGGAGCGGGTACGGAGCAGAGCGGGAGACAGGGCAGAGCAGGTACGGAGCGGAGCGGGTGGGGCCGGACGGCGTGCCGGCGAGAGAGGCGAGAGAGGAGGGAGAGGAGGGAGAGGAGGGAGACCGCAGGTCGGCGTCGACGAAGCAGGCACCCGGCGTCGGCCGAGGCTTTCCCCCGCTCCACGGCTTCACCTACCGTTCACGCTGGGGCGGAATGCGGGCGTCCGCCTCGCCGGTTGACGTTGGACATGACTTCTCTTCGCAAGCTGGGCACGTCCGACATCGAGGTCTTCCCGCTCTCCCTCGGCGGCAACGTCTTCGGGTGGACCGCAGACGAGGCACAGTCCTTCGCCGTCCTCGACGCCTACGCGGCCGCCGGCGGCAACTTCGTCGACACCGCCGACTCCTATTCGGCCTGGGTGGAGGGCAACAAGGGCGGTGAGTCCGAGACGATCATCGGCAACTGGGTCAAGTCCCGGGGCAACCGCGCCGACGTGGTCATCGCGACCAAGGTGAGCCAGCATCCCGAGTACCAGGGTCTGACGGCGGCCAACATCAAGGCGGCGGCCGACGCCTCCCTCGCCCGCCTCGGCACGGACCACATCGACCTCTACTACACCCACTTCGACAAGCCCGAAGTCCCCGTCGAGGAGATCATCACCGCCCTCGACGACCTGGTGAAGGCCGGCAAGGTCCGCGCGATAGCCGCGTCCAACATCACGCCCGAACGCCTGCGGGCCTCCCTGGACTTCTCGGCCGCCGAGGGCCTGGCCCGCTACGTGGCGCTCCAGCCCCACTACAACCTGGTCTCCCGGGACACCTACGAGGGCCCCCTCCAGGCCCTCGCCACCGACGCCGGCCTTTCCGCCGTCCCGTACTTCGCCCTCGCCAAGGGCTTCCTGACGGGCAAGTACCGCCCCGGCACGACGGTCGACAGCCCTCGTGCAGCCGGTGCCGGCGCGTACCTCGAAACCCCGGCCGGCACGCGGGTCCTCACGGTCCTCGACGAGATCGCCGAGTCCCGCGGTGCCGCCCATGCCACCATCGCCCTCGCCTGGCTCGCCGCCCAGCCGACCGTCGCCGCGCCGATCGCCTCCGCGCGAACCGTCGACCAGCTCCCCGCCCTCCTCGCCGTCGCCGACCTCACCCTCACCCCCGAGGAGGTGAACCGCCTGACCGAGGCCTCGGCATAGCGTCCGCGTACCGCCGCCCGGGGCCGGCGGGGGTGGGCCACACCCACAGTGCCGCGCGACGCCCACCCGGGCCGCCGCCCCGGCGGCGTGACTGGCCGCGGCCGGGCGGGGGACGTACGGAGCGGGGACTGAGCGGAGGGCTGAGCGGGGCCGGGTGGTCGGCCCCGCGGCACGGCTGCGCACAGAGGGACCACCGGGCAGGACGCCGGGCAGCCACACCGACGACCGAGCGGTCACAGCGAGGAACGCGGCACGCACCCGCCGACCGACGCCACCACGCCCGGTCCGCCGCCTCCACCTGGAAGTGGTTGTGCGGGTGCGTCAGGCCCGTCGCAACGGCGGCCCGAGAAGTCACACCGAACCAACCCCGAGCAGCAGGGCCCCAGGCGACGGGCGACACCCCGGCGCGGCCCCGCCCCACCGACCGGCAGCTCGCGAACCGCCCAACAGGCGGCTCGTGCACCGCTAGTACTGATACGGGTTGTACGAGGGATACGGAGCCATCCCGTAAGCCACCGGCTGAGGGTAGGCCGACCCGTACCCGTACCCGTAGCCGCCGTGCCCGTAGCCGCCGTACCCGTACCCGTGCTTCGGCCCAGCTTCCCGCCCCGCGTATCCCATCGCGGGCCGAGCCAACCCCCGCCGTCGCCACAGCTCGAACAACAGCTCCCGCTCCCGCAGCGCGAAGCCATCCCCGGCCCGCCCCCGCAGCCCTCGATGACGCAGGAACGCCAACTGCGTCGCGTACGCCTCGTACTCCGCGACCGACCGGGCCCCCGCCTTTCCGAAGTGGTGCGCCGCGTACTCCCGCGCCACGCGCCGAGCCCGCATCGACCCCAGCACGTACGGCTCGGCCGGGGTCAGCCACCCCGCGGCCGCATACGCGGGCAACGCCTCCCGCACGGTCCGCAACTCCCGCTGCCGAGCCCAGATCACCAGCCACGTCAGCAACCCGAACACCGGCACCATGAAGGCCGCGTACACCGCGAAGAACCCGTACTCCCCGAACGTCGCCGACCCGTTCCAGACCGCGTGCATCCCCATGGCGAGCAGCAGCCCACCCACCGGCACGAGCACCCGCCTCCCCCGCTGCCACTCGGCGGAGAACGCCGCGATCCCGAACCCGATCCCCGTCAGCACGGTGAACAACGGATGCGCGAACGGCGACATGATCACCCGCACGAAGAACGTGGCCGCGGTGACCGACGCCAGCCCACTGCCCCCACTGAGCTGATCCGTCCCGAAAGCGGTGCCCAGATACAGGATGTTCTCGGTGAACGCGAACCCGGTCGCGGTGAACCCCGCGATCACCACGCCGTCCACGATCCCGGTGAAGTGCCGCCTCCTGAACAGGAAGACAAGAAGGATGGCCGCGGCCTTGGCGGTCTCCTCCACCACGGGCGCTATGACGGTGGCACCCAGCGCGTCGGCATGCGAGGGGTCCGCGGTCGCCGTGGCTATCCACCGGGTCGCAAAACTGTTCGCCACGATGGCTATGAGTGCCGCGGCACACGCCCCCCAGGCGAAGGCGAACACCAGGTTGTGCCAGGGCCCGGGCTCCACCCGGTCGAGCCACCGGAACGCGGCCATGAGCAACGGCACGGGCAGCACGGCGAGCCCCAGCCCGACGAGGAACCCCTCCGTGCCGGTCTGTTCACGGACGAGCGCGAGGATGACGAACCCGGAGACCCCGAGCAGCCCTATCAGGGCCCCGTATCTGACGCTCTTCCGCTGCCACCAGCGCGTGGGCCTGAACGCATACCCACCGGCAGGGCCGCCGGGGTGCGTCGGGTAGGGGGGACTGGTGGCCATTGCATTGACCCTAACGAGGGATGGCGCCGCCCGCGACGGCGCGTGGTGCGGCCCGCGGGGACCGGGCCCGCCGGACCGCGCCCATCGGACCGCGCGCCCATTGGACCGGTCCGCGGGACCGCGTCCTGCGAACCGGCGTCCTGCGAACCGTCGTACTTCGGACTGTGCCCGCAGGACTGTGCCCGCCGGACTGTGAACGACGGCCCTCAGACGCCTGTGGGGGGTTGTTCGGACTCCTGCATCTGCTCTCGTTCCTGCTGCTGCTCACGCTGCTGTACGCGGCGGAAGAGCAGATCGTTCACCACATGACCCTTGTCCAGTCCCTGTCCCTCGAAACGGGTCTGCGGCCGGAAGCCGGGACGTGGCGCGAACCCGCCGTCGGCCCGGGTGTTCTCGAAGTCGGGATGCGCGGTCAGTACGTCCAGCATCTGCTCGGCGTACGGCTCCCAGTCCGTCGCGCAGTGCACGATCGCCCCCGGCCTGAGCCGTGACGCGACGAGCGTGAGGAACTCCGGCTGGATCAGCCGGCGCTTGTGGTGCCGCTTCTTCGGCCAGGGGTCGGGGAAGTAGACCCGCAGCCCGTTCAGCGAGCCCGGGGTGAGCATCTCCCGCAGCAGGATGATCGCGTCGCCGTTCGCGACCCGCACATTCGACAGACCGTCCCGGTCCGCGAGATTCAGCAGGTTCCCCTGGCCCGGCGTGTGCACGTCCACGGCGAGCACATTGGTGTCCGGATCGGCGGCGGCCATCCGAGCGGTCGCCTCGCCCATCCCGAACCCGATCTCCAGCACGACGGGCTTCTCGTCGCCGAACAGCTCGACGAGATCCAGCGCCCGCCCGTCGATGTCGAGCCCCCACTTGGGCCACAGCCGCTGCAGCGCGTCCGCCTGCCCGGCCGTCACCCGACTCCGCCGGGGCTGGAAGCTCCTGATCCGCCGCTCGAAGTGCGACCCGGCGGGATCCGGCCTGGGCCCGTCGGGAAATCGCGGCTCACCCTTGTCTCGGGTGTGCCGAAGGGAGGCACCGGTGGTGCGGGGCTCAGGGGCATCAGGGGAGTCAGACACAGTGCCCCGATTTTACGACTCCCCGAGACGCCGGCCCAGCCTGCCCACAGCCGCGCGTGGGGGCGCCGGCGAGCGAAACCCGCCCCCGCCCGGCGCCGGTCGCCGCCCAGCGCCCGCCCGGCGCCGCCCGCCGCGCACCGCTCGGCCGAGCGCCCGTCACGCCCCGGCCAGCGCGGCCAGCGCCCGCCGGCCCACCTCCCGCCCGATCGGCAGCGAAGCGGTCGCCGCAGGCGAAGGCGCGTTCAGCACATGCACCGCCCGCGCCCCTTCCCGAATCAGGAAGTCATCCACCAGCGTCCCGTCCCGAAGCACGGCCTGCGCCCGCACCCCCGCAGCCGCAGGCACAAGATCCCCTTCCGAGACCGCCGGCAACAACCGCCGCACCGCCCCGGTGAACGCCTTCTTCGACACGGACCGCCGAAGCTCCCCCGCCCCGTACCGCCAGTGCCGCCGGGCTATCCGCCAGGACCCGGGCCACGCCAGTGTCGCCGCCAGCTCCCGCACCCGCACGGTCCCCCACTCGTACCCCTCGCGGGCCAGCGCGGGCACGGCGTTGGGCCCGACGTGGACGCCCCCGTCGATCCCCCGGGTCAGATGCACCCCGAGGAACGGGAACGCCGGATCGGGCACCGGATACACGAGTCCACGGACCAGCTCGGGCCGCGCCAGCTCGTAGTACTCCCCCCGGAACGGCACGATCCGCATCCCGGGCTCGTCCCCGGTCATCCGGGCCACCTCGTCGCAGTGCAGCCCGGCGCAGTTCACCAGCACCCGCCCCCGTACGACGTCACCGCCCCGGATCCGTACGGCGACCCCCAGCGAGGCCCGCCGCTCGATCCGCTCGACCTCGGCGCCGTACCGGATCTCGGCGCCGGACGCCCGCGCGAACTGCCGGGCCACCCCCACGAAGTCACAGATCCCGGTGGTGCCGACGTGTATGGCCGCGAGCCCGCGCACCTCCGGCTCGTACTCGGCGATCTGGGCGGCGCCCAGCTCCCGCACCGGAATCCCGTTCTCCCGCCCGCGCTGCACGAGGGCGTGCAGCCGGGGCAGCTCCGACTTCTCGGTGGCGACGATCAGCTTCCCGGTGACGGCGTGCTCGATGCCGTACTCGGCGCAGAACTTGACCATCTCGGCGGCGCCCCTGACCGCGTACCGCGCCTTCAGCGACCCCGGCCGGTAGTAGATCCCACTGTGGATGACGCCGCTGTTCCGCCCGGTCTGATGCCGGGCCGGCCCCGGCTCCTTCTCCAGCACGGTGACCCGCGTGCCCGGCGCGGCCCGCGTGATCGCATACGCCGTCGACAGCCCGACGATTCCGCCGCCGACCACGAGCACATCGCAGTCGTACGCGCCCTGCCTCCGCACGCGCCCCACCTCCCGACTCCGATAGTGCACTGCACCACTGACAATGCCCTCAAACCCGGAAGCCGCCTACATGGCGCTGCTCACGTTCTCTGATGCCGAGCGCCCAGGGCCGCGCCCCCTCGAGGGGGCGCGGCCCTGGGCGTGAAACCACGACGCCCCCGCAGCCGCAAGATCACATGAACCCGGCGGACGAGCAGGCACCCATGACCTTAGGCAGGTGTCATCAAAAGAGGACGAGCCCTCTCCCGCAGCTCGATCACCCGCGGCTCATCCCCGTACGGCTCCAGCCGGTGCAGCAGATCCTTCACGTACTCGGTGGTGCGGGCCGAGGAGATGCGCCCCGCGACCTCCACCGCCCGTACGCCCTGCTCGCACGCCGCATCGAGGTTGCCCGACTCCAGCTCGGCGACCGCGGACACGACGAGCCGCAGCCCGTGCGAGCGTACGAACTCCTCCGTCGGCCGCGACAGGGCCTGCTCGGTGAAGCGGCGCACCTGACGCGGCGCCTTGAGGTCGCGGTAGCACTCCGCGGCGTCCGCAGCGAACCGGTCGTAGCCGTAGAAGCCGAGCCAGGTCGGATCGTTGTCTCCGTCGCGGGCACGCTCCAGCCAGCCCTCGGCGGCCTTGAGGGCCGCCCCGGCGGCCACCGCGTCGCCCGCTCGCGCGTGCGCCCTCGCCTCGACGAGCCGGAAGAAGCTCATCGTGCGCGCGGTGGCCAGCCCCCGGTTGCGTTCGAGGGCGGCCTGCGCGAGATCGACGCCTTCGTCGCCGAAGCCGCGGTAGGTCGCCTGCAGGGACATCGTGGCGAGCACGTACCCGCCCAGCGGCACGTCGGCCGCGGCCCGCGCGAGCCTCAACGCCTGGATGTAGTACCGCTGGGCCGCCTCCTGTTGACCCGTGTCAAAGGCCATCCAGCCGGCGAGGCGGGTGAGTTCCGCGGACGCTCCGAACAGCGCGCGGCCCACCTCGTCGGAGTACGCCCCGAGCAGCAGCGGCGCGGCCTCCACCCGCAGGCACTCCGGCACCATCGACGAACGCCAGTCGCCGCCTCCGTACTTGGAGTCCCAGCGCCTGGCGTCCTCGGCGGCCTCCCGCAGCTTCTGGACATCGCTGTGGCCGACTCTCAGCGGCGACCCCGAGCCCTCCGCCGAGCTCGCCTCGCGCTCCACCGAACTGTCGGCCGGGGTTATCAGCCACCGCGAGGCGGGCGTCGCGTACGCGCTCACCGCGAACGATCCGGCGAGGGACTGCCAGATGCCGCCGGTACCCGCGCGGCGGCCGGCGAGGTCGAGGCGGTACAGTTCCGTCGCCGCGCGCACCGCCTGTCCGACGTCACGGGGGAAGGCGAGGCCCACTTCGGGGGCGGGATCCGCGTCCGCCAGGCCGATCTCGTGGAGCGGCACCGGGCGGCCGAGCTTCTGCCCGATCGCGGCAGCGATGAGATGCGGCGCGGCGCCCTGGGGGACCATGCCCTTGGAGACCCACCGCGCCACCGAGGTCTTGTCGTAGCGAAGTGTCAACCCGCGTTGAGCGCCAAGGTCGTTGACGCGACGCGCGAGTCCTGCGTTGCTGATTCCCGCGAGGGCGAGAACGGCGCCGAGTTTTTCGTTCGGCCCGCGTTGCTCCCTGGACATTGCGCCACCCCTCGAACAGACGGCTGCCGCGGCGGCATAGGCACGCGGCATTCGTAAACCCAGCGTAGTTCGCCGCATCCCAAGCGTTAAGGGGCCCAAATCCGGATGGCGGGATTGTGGTCCGTACGAAAGTACGGACGAAGTACGGAGTGTTGTCACGTGCTCCCGCTGTGTGGCCGTGCGCCCGGCCGTGCGCTCTTCTCCGGCCACCGGGGGAGCGGTTCCATGGTCGTGCGTGGGTCGGCCCGCTGTACTGGATCCGGTGGGCTGGGGGACACCGTCGCCTACATCCCCGCGGGCGGCGGACCGGTCCGGGGGGCGAACTCCGCCTCCCGGACTGTGTGTTGACGCTGTGTCGTCATCGGGGCGGTACGGCGGGTGTGCCCACTTCGCCCCGCAGGGCCGATTTGGCCGAAAATCGACGGTGGTTGTTGAGGGTGAATACCGCTCCGACCACGTCTGTTGAGGGCGCGTTAGGTCTTTTGGGGGAGCGTACCGGGGGCGCATTCACGTCGTAGACCCGGGGTCCACCTTTGTCGACCACCCTTCTTCCGGGGCGACTTGAGGGTGTGACGGGGGAGCGCTCAAGGCTCCCTGGGGGCGCACTTACCGGTGTGCAAGCCGCGCTACGCGCTCTCCGGCAGGCCTTCTTCGTGGCAGCATGGGTGCCGTTCGTTCGGTGCACTGGTTGTCCACAGCCTGTGGAGGCGTCGATGCGGTGGTTGGTGGGATGGAGCAGTACCGCCGCTGGCGCACCCGTCTTCGGCTCCGGCGGCGCGACCGGACCCGACGGTGAGAGCGTGCACCCGGTCGGCTCCCATCTTCTGTGGGGCGACCCCGACCCGCTGTGGGCCGTCGGCGACTGGCGCCCCGACGAGGTGCGCGTCGTGACGGCCGACGCCCGGACGAGGATCGCCGTCCTCGGCATCTGCGGCGCCTCCGACGAGCAGCTGCGCGTGGGTCTGTTCGCCGCCCGGGGCGGTGCCCTGCGCCACCTCACCGCCTGGCCCGGCAGCTACACCGCCGTCGTCCAGGTCGGCCGCCGGCTGACGGTCTGCGGCGACCTGGCGGGCGCGCGCCCGGTCTTCCACACCCCCTGGGCGGGCGGCACCGCGTACGCGACCGCCGCCCTCCCTCTCGCCGACCTCATCGAGGCCGACCTCGACTTCGGGTACCTGGCAGCCCTGCTGGCCGCCCCCGACGTACCGGACGCCCTCCAGGACTCCACCCCGTACGACGGCGTGCGCCGCATTCCCCCGGGGCACGCACTGATCCTGCGCGCCGGGGCCCGCGAGATCGCCGGCTACGAGCCGGTCGCCTCCCTCGCCGTCGCCGCCCCCTCCGCCGACCCGGCCAGCGCGGTGGACGCCGTGCGTGACGCGCTCGTCGAGGCCGTACGGACCCGGCTGTCCGCGCCCCGGCACGTGCCCGACGTCGACCCCGGCCCGGTCCCCGGCATGGGCCCGGCCGAGCGCCGGGCCGCCCGGGGCATGCCCGTCCCCGGCATCGGCGCCGACGTCTCCGGCGGCCCCGCCTCCGGCACCCTCGCCCTGCTCGCCGCCGGCCTGCCCGGTGCGCCCGGCACGGTCCTGGGCCACGGCACGGGCGCCGGTGAACGCCTCCTCGCCGTCACCTTCAACGACCTGGCCACCTCCGGCCGCGAGACCGAGCTGGAACGCGCGGGCACCCTGGCCGCCAACCCCCGCCTCCACCACGTGGTCGTGACAGGAGGCGAGGAAGTACTCCCGTACGCCGACCTCGAAGTCCCCCTGACCGACGAGCCGGGCCCCTCCCTGGTGACGGCCGCCCGCCACCGCGCCCGCCTCGCCTCCGGCAGCGCGGACCACTTCACCGGCTACGGCGCCCGTCAGGTCCTGGATGCCCATCCCGCCCGGCTCGCCGACCTCCTCATGGACCGCAAACGCCGCCACCTGGTCCGCCCGGTCGCCGCCCTCGCCAGGGCCGACGGCTCGGTGATGGTCCCCGCGCGCGTGTACGGCGCCGCCCGGAAGCTGGCCCGCACCCCGTACCGCTCCGGCGTCGAAGTCCTCGCCGACCGCCTCATGCAACGGCGCTTCGAGGAGCCCGGAGGCGCGGTGGGCGCCTCGCTGGCCGCCCTCACCTGGGCCAGACCGGGCCCCGCAGCCCGCTGGCTCACGGGCGAGGCCCTGGCAGAAGTATCGATTCGCCTGGGAGCGACGACGGGCCGCCCCACCGTCGGCCCCGGCCAGCGCCCCGGCGACTTCCGCGCCCGCGCGGCCCTGGCCCGCCACGCGGCGGACCTGAGGATCCTGGAACAGGCGGTGGAGATCCGCTCCCAACGCCTCCACACCCCCTTCCTCGACAACCAGGTCGTCCGCGCCTGCCGCACCCTCCCCGAGGCCCTGCGTGTCCAGCCGGGCGCCCGCGCCGCCATCCTCCGTACGGTCCTGGAGGGCGCCGGCGTCACCGACCTCCCGTCCGGCTGGGGTGCCCCCTCCCACGCCACCTCCACCGCCGCCGCCCGCACCGGCCTCCGCGTGGCCGCCGACACCCTGATCACCCTCTTCGACACGCCACTGCTCGCGCAGGCGGGCCTCGTCGAAGCCCGAGTGGTCCGCAAGGCCCTCCGCGCGGCCGCCGAGGGCGAACCCCTCCCCCTCGACGGCCTCGCCGACCTGGTCGCCCTCGAACTCTGGCTACGCCGCCTCCTCTCCCGCCGCGGCACCTGCTGGACAGGCACCCCGGCAAGACAACGCGCGGTACCGGCCGGCATCACACCGCCAAGAGGCGCACTGGGCACGGGAGCGACGGCCAGACGGGCGTAGCCCCAGGCCTTCGGGGCCGAGGGCGTCGCGCATCGAACAAGGGCTCCGCCCCGCCAGGACATGGCGTTGCGCATCGAACAAGGGCTCCGCCCCGCCAGGACATGGCGTTGCGGACGGCGAGAGCACCCACGCCCGCCATCCGTGCGCCGACCGATGAGAACAGACACCCGCTCCTGAACCCGGGCCTACCTCTGAACCCCGGGCCGGACCCGGGCCTACCTCTGAACCCCGGGCCTACCCCTGAACCCGGGCCGGACCCGGGCCTATCCCCGAACCCGGGCCCCCGGGCCTACCTCTGAACCCCGGGCCGGACCCGGGCCTACCCCTGAACCCAGGCCTACCCCTGAAACGGGGACCCGCTCCTGAACCCGGACCCGCCCCTCAACCCGGGCCGGTCGCCGAACCGTCATCCGCAGCTGAACCTCGACTCCGCCCAGTCCGCCAGCACCGGCAGCTCGTAGTGGCTGTGCGGCTCGACGACCAGCCGTACCGTCTTCCGCCCGCTGAGATCCACCCGCACCGGGACCGCCGGATCCCCACCCCGCACCGGCCCGGACCTCCACAGCCGTACCCCGTCGCCGTAGACGGAGAAGAAGACCTTGCCGAGGCCGTGCGTCAGGTCGTCGACGCCGACGAGCGCGTCGTACGAGCCGCACCGGCGGTTGAGATCGATGGTCACGGAAGAGCGACCGTGCACGGTCACCCCGTTCGCGTACCGCTTCCCGGCGATCGACACCCCGTACCGCTGCCAGACCCAACTGCTCTCCGCGAGCCGCATCTCCGGCTCGGTGCCGCCGCCGAGGACGCCGTACCGCAGCTCGTTCCACTGATGGACGGCCGGGGGAGCCGACGGGGGTGGGGGAGGGGGCGTCGGGGTCGGCGTGGGCGACGGCTTCGGCGGCGCGGCAGGCGTGGGCGGCGTGGGCGTGGGCGTCGGCTTCGCGGCCGGAGCCGGTGTGACAGCCCGCGACGGCGAGGGCGATGGTGTCGGTGTCGGCAACGGCCTGGACACCGGCACCACCACCGCGGGCGCGCCCGGCGCCGGCGCCTCCTCCGGCGGCGTCGAGGGATCCGGCTCCGGCGCGGCCTCGACGGGCCGCGAGGCGGACGGCTTGGCCGGCGGTTCCTTGGGCTCCACGTCGTCGCCCGCCAGCGCGAGCGCCACCGCCGCGGCGACCATCCCGGCCACACTCACCGCGATCCCGGCCTTCGCCGGCGCGCCGAGCCACTCCGCGGCGGCCCCGCCGCCCGCGCCCGCACCACCGGATCCACCGCTCACGGTGGCCGCCGCACCCGCGGCCCCGGCCCCCGCGCCACCGGCGACCAGCGCGGCCACCTTGGCGTACCCGGCCGCACCGAACCAACCGATGACCGCGACCGGTACGACAGCCGGGATCCCGCTCGCGACGTCCTTGATCTGCCCGGCGGCCAGCCGGCACGCCGCGCACTCCTCCAGATGAGCGCGCAGCCCCCGCTCGGCCCGCGTCCGCAGACTGCCACGGGCGTACGCGCCGAGCCGGTCGGCGTACCGCCCGCACTCCCCCGCGTTCCCGGCGAGCGTGGCGGACACATGGGCCTGCAGATACGCCTGCTTCAGCCCCTCCCGTGCCCGACTGGCCAGCACCCGGGTGCCGTTGGCGTCCAGCCCGAAGAGCGGGGCGACCTCGCTCGGTGACTCGTCCTCGACCTCCGTGTGCCACAGCACGGCCTGCCACCGCTCCGGCAGCGAACGGAACGCCCGCATCGCCATCGACTGCTCGGCCTCGTGCATCGCCCGCACCTCCGCGCCGAGGTCGAGCGTGTCCGTGTCCGACACCGCGGCCCCGCGCGAGGCCTGCGCCGCGAACACGGCGAAGTCGTCGACGAGCTGCTCCCGCCTTGCGGAACTCGTCCACGTGGCGGCGACCCGCCGCACGGACGTGAGCAGGTAGGCCCGTACGGCGTGCTCCGGCCCGGAGCCGCCCCGCACCGCCTGCAGCATCCGGGCGAAGACCTCGGCGGTGAGGTCGTCGGCGGTGTGGGCGTCCCGGCAGCAGGTCCGCGCATACCGGCGGACGGCCTCCGCGTGCCGCCGGTACAGCTCCTCGTACGCCGAGTCACCCCCCGACCGCATCCGCTCGATCAGATCGGCGTCGGAGGGTGCCCGCGGCGGCAGCACCCCGGAGTCGAACCGATCCCACTGCGCCGGTATCCCACGCCCCCCTTGGCTGGGCACCTGAGGCTCCGTCTCCGCCCCCGGCCTCGGCTCGCCCAGCCCGTCAACACCCATCGCGGAAGCCCCCGCCGCCAGCCGACCCAGTCCCGAACACCAGGGCAGAGTGCCATATTGGCTTTTGTTCAGTCCCTGGCACTACGGACATACCACTCGTCCGAGGGGACTCCCAGACCTCGGTACCGCCGTTCACCCATATGAGTAACCCGCGCCCCGCAGAGGGGCGCGGGGAACTGCGAGAGCAACCCCTACCGGATCCGCACCCGACAACGAACCCCTCAGGGCCGAAGGGGCAGCGCCCCCGGGGACGGGAACGGGGACGGGAACGGGTAGGGGCGGCGGGGGCGAACAACCACCCGCGCCGCCCCTGAAGGAACGAACCCTCACCCGACCCTCATCAGGCCGGCCGAGACCGCAACCCCTCCAGCAAGATGTCGAGCAACCGAGCCGAAGCGGCAGCCTGCTGCGCCGCATCCGGCAACGCGGGCGCACCCGTGGCGATCACCAACAACACGTCCGCCACGGTCACATCAGCCCGCAGCGCACCGGCCGCCCGAGCCCGCTCCACCAACTGCCCCACCACCTCGAGCAGCGCCGAAGCCCCGGCATCGTCCACCGGCCCACCGGAACCGCCGACGCCACCGGCACCCGAATCCGCCGAGACCAGCCGGAGCTCGGCCGTCGGCTGAACCCGCTGCTGCGGCACCCGCGCCTCGTCCACGACGAACGCGCCGATGCCGTCGGCCTCGGCCGCGTCATCCGCGACCCCGACCCGCAGCACCTGCGGCGGCAGCAGCCGCCCGGCACCCGAGGCCACGGACGTTCGCAGGAACCGCGACAGTGCCTGCCACGGGTCCTCCTCCTGTCCGAGCGCCACCCTGGCCTGTTCGGTGAGCCGAGACGTCTCCTCCTCGGCTATCCGCCGGACCAGGACGTCCTTGCTCGGGAAGCGCCGGTACACCGTGCCGACACCGACCCGCGCGCGGCGGGCCACGTCCTCCATCGGCGCGCCGTACCCCAGCTCGCCGAAGACCTCGCGCGCCGCGCGCAGCACGTGCTCGAGGTTGCGCTGTGCGTCCACGCGGAGCGGAGTGGACCGCACTCCGTCACCGCGTCCGTTGCCGCCCGCCGCGCCGATCGCACCACTGGGTGCGATGGTGGACGCGGACGACCAATGGGACTCCTGAATATGCATACGTATTCCCCCGGTAATGACGTCTCCCCCCGGAGACTCTCCCCGTCATCGGAAGCCGGAGCGGCGGAACGAGCGTCCAAGGTCCTCGGTGGTCACCGATTTCCTTCGTCGGCAACCCGGTCCCCGAACCGGCCCGCCCGTCGCGGACCACACGGAACCCGGACCCGAACCCGAGATCCACAACCCCGATCCCGGACCCGACCGAACTTCTTGAACGCATCCCCCCTACACCCCGTCGACACACGAACATAGTTGAGCGGGAGTC